>JAJZPN010000006.1 GCA_021811145.1 Pseudomonadota bacterium | reverse complement strand
ATCAATTCTATCTCTTTACTAAATCAAACCTAACCACCTATCTTAATCAGTTAAATAATGTTCATCGAAAGATAATCGAACTGGCAAATCGTTATTACTCACATACAGACAAGTTGAAAAAATCTTCTAATAATGTCTCATTAACAGATATAGCGACCCATTTTGAATCCTTAATAAATTGGTCAATGTGGACTAATCTGACATTGGATGAACTAATGCTGGTCCCACGCTATCTAGAGGGACTCATTATTCGTCTTGAAAGGTATAGTTTAGATACTCGGCAGGATTTAGAAAAATGTAAACAGTCTCTGCCTTTTAAGAAAAGACTCTGTGACCATATCTCAAAATATGGTGAATCCTCACATACTAAACAATTTGCTAAAATGTTAGAAGAATTTTATATTTCTTTATACGCTCAACCCATGAAAACCACATTTCCCATTTCGCTACAACGATTAGAGAAATATTGGACTGAGCATTTAAAATAATCATGCTACTATTTACGTTTTGAGGAGATTCTATGAAAAAACTGCTGGTTTTTTTTGTTGCTTTTTTTGCTTCTTTTTTCATAGCCCATAATAGTTTTTCAGGTTCTACGGAGAAAACCACCATGACACTAGACGGCTTAACAATGATTGATCATGTGATTGGGACAGGCGCCACTGCTAAAGCAGGACGAGAAGTCTCGGTTCACTATACTGGTTGGTTATATGATCCTAACGCAACGGATCATAAAGGCCAAAAATTTGATAGTTCAGTTGATCGTAACCAACCCTTTCAGTTTCCACTTGGTGCAGGACAAGTTATAAAAGGCTGGGATGAAGGTGTGGCTGGAATGAAGGTAGGGGGTAAGAGAACCTTAATTATCCCTCCTCATTTAGGGTATGGTAGCCGTGGTGCAGGTGGTGTTATTCCCCCTAATGCCAAACTTATTTTTGATGTGGAATTACTCGAAGTCAATTAATCAATGATGAATAACCACGTAATACATCCATTTTTTGATAAAGAGACATGGACGTTTTCTTACGTGGTTTATTCCCCTAATGATGCACATGCTTTAGTCATCGACTCGGTATTAAATTTTGATCAAAAATCTGGGCGGTTTCATACTCATTCAGCTGATGAAATCATTCATTTTGTTAAACAAAATAATCTTATTGTTGACTATATATTAGAAACCCATGCTCACGCAGACCATATCAGCGCAGGTTATTATTTAAAACAAGCATTGGGCGGGCAATTGGTTATTGGTAAGACTATTACAGGTGTTCAGTCCGTATTTAAAGACATTTTCAATCTTGGCAATGAATTTATACCTAATGGAAGCGACTTTGATGTTCTGTTGAATGATAAAGATTGTATTCAATTTGGTGAATCCACTTGCGAAGCAATTACCGTCTCTGGTCATACCCCTGCATGTCTAGCTTATCGAATTGAAAACTGTCTTTTTGTAGGCGATACATTATTCATGCCTGATGTAGGAACAGCACGCTGTGACTTTCCAGGAGGAGATGCGCGCTCATTGTATAGGTCAATTCAAAAACTCTACTCTTATCCTGATGATACTTTAGTTTATCTTTGTCACGATTACCCACCTCAAGATAGACAACACATTTCCTATCAGACCACCATTAATGAACAAAAACAAAAAAACATTCATGTTCATAATGGAGTCACAGAAGATCAATTTGTCGAGCTTAGATCAAACAGAGATAAAACATTATCTTTACCTAACTTAATTATTCCGTCTATACAAATAAATATCCGCGCAGGCAAATATCCTCCTCCTGAAAGTAATGGCATAAGTTACTTGAAAACACCAATAAATTTCTTTATCTAACAAATCAATTCGTCGAATGTAGGTTAAAGATCCGTAATCTTTCGTACAAACCTGCAAGAATACTTGGCAACACGCACGATTGCCCAAAAAAAACCCTAACTAAGACGAATTAGGATTTGAATAATGGTGGTGATGTAGCGACTGGTTTCGAACCAACACTCAAAGCTCCTGGGTAATGCTGGGTATCAATGAGGAAGGATTCGGGTGATTGCCACAATCAAAACCCCACCTCTTTCTGGTGGCGCACTGCCAATACCGTGACGAAGCGCTGGTCAACCCGTTAACGAACTACATAGCCGCTGTCGCCAAAATCAATGATCCAGTCTCGGAATTCATTTTCCATGTCTTCAACTGGGCGCCCCACTCTCGACTGCTTCTCCAGCACTTTGACACCTTGGCGGATAACCTTCACGGCGCGTTTTGCAGCGTCAAGGTCCTTGGGCTTGAGGAAGTCATAGAGCCACTTGACATCCAGCAGCGCTGCCGGAGACCAAATCAGGCGTGACATTCGGGCGGCTCAACGTCATTGCCTTGTTCGAGCTTAGTCATCCACGCATCGGCCTCATCGGCGGTCACATGCAATGCGTTTGCACGAAAATCTTCCCAAGCTTTGAGCGTGTCCCGGCGGAACGCCTCGCGCTTCTCTTCTCGTTCGACGTACTGCGTAATCGCCTCGCGCATCAGCCAATGTGACGTACGCTGACGCGCATCCGCCAAGCGCTTCACTCGGGCTTTGATGTCTTCGTCAATTTTGATCGCCACAGGGCGAACAGCGGTAGCGGTCATGTGACTTACCTCTTAAGAGTAGTTATAGGAATTACTTTACTATACTTTCTCCAGCTTACTTACAGCATGTTGATGCTGCCTGTCAACATCACTTTAAAACTGATACATTGGGGGTGCGTACATTTTCTTGGACTGAATTACGTTGTTAACCCAAGGCTTTCTCGGTACTCGATCGGGCTACGATACCCCAAGGACATTTTAATCCTTTTTTCATTGTACCAACGAATGTAAGCATCAAATGCGTCTATGAATTGCGTAATTGTTGTTGATCGCCAATCCCGCGGATAGAACATTTCAGTCTTCAAAAGTGCGGTGTTCAAGACCTTCCTGAAGTTGGTCGGCATTCCTCATCAGCGTATTCCGGTTTGCGCCCCCTGGCGGGAGAATAAAGCAGTGATGGACAACTAATATCAACGCACGCGACAACTACCCTGAAAGATACCGCCACCATGGCTTGTACGAGGCTGTCGGACAAGCTCGATAGGTGCTTGTCCGTTCTGAATATCATTGTCCAACAAGGCCAGAAAACCTTGAATGGCAGGGTCGTCGACCTGCAAACCGCCGAAATCGACACCGGTGGGATTGATCAAATCAGCGCTCATTAATGGCTGCTTCCAAGGCGCGAAGGCGATCGACGATGGCATCAAAAGTTGGCGGCTCACCGATGAACATGCCGGCGCCAATCATGCGCTGAAAGTCATCACGCAGGGCGACAAGCACAGCATCTTCCGGGATAAGCCTGAGCTGACCGGTCAAGCAGGCATCGTAGTTGGCGTAGCTCGCGTTGTAGAAGACCTTCTTGTGTTTCACCACGTCTGCCAGCAGGGCGCGATCCTCTATGGCGACCTGGCTATGATCACGTTCGGCCAACATGGCCAAGTCATACCAGTGGCGTGACAGGCGCTCGGCGCTGGCGCGGAACTCGTTGCGCTGACATTCGACATGCATCAACGTCGCTTTTTCCCAGAATGTGCGGGCTGGGGACAAGACGCTCACTGTTGAGCGCGGAAATGCCAGGCTGGTTACGTGCGGCGTGATATCCGGCTCGACGATGTGTTCGGCATTCGGCTCGGTGATGTTGCGGCCACCAAACTCGATCAAGACGCTGTTGCCCACATAGTCCCCCGTCGTTTCCAGCACACTGGGGTAATGCAGGCGCATCTGCTCGCCGTTCTCGCTGAGTTCGAGCCGGAACGCAGCGGCGTTGCTATTAAACTCAGCCGCCAGCATCTTCTGGATGTGTGGCGCCACAACATCGAAGGCATGGTCGCGCACGAAAGACTTGAGGTCGTCGCTGAATTTCTTCAGCCTCGTCTTGGACACACCCGCAGCAAATGGGTCGAAAGAGCCGTCAAGCCCCCGGTAGTCGAGCGTGATTCCACATCCTCAGAAAAACGGGCAATGGCGCCGAATACCTTGGACAGGGAAGTACCGCCTTTGAATGCCATGGGCAGCCGACCGGGCATGGTGAACAGGGCCTGCAGCACCCAGCAGACCCACACATCCTTTTCCAGCACCACTGGCGAGCGCGCCATTTGCGGTGCCAGCGCCCGATAGATCTGGGACTGCTCTTGAGCGTCGAGAAGCAGGAAAGCTTCAGGCATGAGCCGCTGTCCGTTCGTTGCGGAAGATGGCGTCGCTCATCCACGCCGGCATTGAGGAAGTCGCCGACTTCAGAACCTCGAATTCGCTAGCGCCCAGCTTGCGCCGAATCTTTTCGACAAGGGCAGGTGTCACTTCCGTTTTGCCGAGGTACCACATAGCTGAAAGAGCAAGGCCTGCCGGTCGGCCAGCCAGGGCCAGCTTACGTTGGCAGACGTGCTGCAGACGAATCTCCATCTTGCCCACGCGGATTCGCTTCGATGGACCAGAGGTCACGAAGACCGATTGCGTTGGAACCTGTGTGGTCAGCTCAAGCCGACGGGCGGCTTCAGCGCCGTGAACCTGAACGACCGCGCCAGTTGTCTTAGCAACGGTCTCGGCCACCTTCAGCGGCTCGGGCATCACCTTGCCGACAAAACGACTGATCTCGGGGCGCACGAAGACTCCGCGCGTCACACGTTCGATCGTCCCCGCCTTGACCAGGCGCGACAGGTTCTGATCAACGGACGCACGGGTACCGCACTCCAGAAGTACCGTCGGGGTAAAAGGCTCCCCGACCGGCATCTCCTCAATGCGCTGACGAATCAGCTCGGCAGTATTGCGGGTCGTTTCCATGTATGAAAATATAGTCGAGTTTCTGACAAACTGCAAGCACTGCTACCCGCCAAGGACGATTCATATCGCCTTCGCTTACCAATGCCGAAAAACAACCGTTTGATCAATCAACGCGCAAGTCATTGATTTACTTAGGTCGCCGGCGTGACGCCTGCGGACTCCGGGCAGTTTTGAACCGGGCAGAAAGGAGAGAGGAATGGCCCGGAGAGAGCACCATGTGGCCACAGATGGGTAGCCAGCCAGAATGGCGAAGTCCTCAAGCTTACTCAGCGTTCCGCGCGTGTTCGCAGGGTCTGGCGGGAGCACATAAGAAAAAACCCCAACCGAGAGTGGTTGGGGTTTGAATATTGGTGGGCCGTCAGGGACTTGAACCCCGGACCAAAGGATTCCGATTTGTGTGAGTTTCCCCACTCTCTGGACTATGCCTTCACCATATCAATAACACGACTTAGGTGGGCGCCGTCTAGTCTCTACACCTTCAACTGATTATAATTCATCAGAAGCTTGGCTCGGCATTGCCTTATGTCACTATTGCAATAATGACACTTAGGTTTCACCGAATTTGACGCCATTCACACAGCGACTTTCGTCATCTGGTGCACAATTTTCTATGAGTCCTCTGCTCTAACCAACTGAGCTAACGGCCCGAAACTTTTCGGGTACTACAATTACTTTTTACTATTAGAACTATGTAACAATTTTTATTACCACACACCATAAAAACTTATGATACATAGCGTTTGATTACTATTACCAACACTTAAGCCATCGAAGTCATTGATTGACACTTTTGACTATGACTTAAGTCAATTATTAGATCTTTACTCTAATTCATTGAGGTACTGATCTTAAAACAATAATTATACAGTAAGGCACTACTATTAAAAAGTCATACCTTACTTTTACCACCTATTAATTATCGTTGTTATCAATAAAACTTCTTAACCGTTCAGAACGTGATGGATGACGAAGTTTTCGTAACGCTTTGGCTTCAATTTGACGAATACGCTCACGAGTGACATCAAACTGTTTACCTACCTCTTCAAGAGTATGGTCAGTATTCATCTCTATACCAAAGCGCATTCTTAGTACTTTGGCTTCACGTTGCGTTAATGAGTCAAGTACATCTTTAGTCGCATCACGTAGGCTTGAATATAACGCAGAATCGGACGGCGCCAGTGTTGCGGTATCTTCAATAAAATCACCTAAATGGGAATCATCATCATCGCCAATAGGTGTTTCCATAGAAATAGGCTCTTTAGAAATTTTGAGAATTTTTCTAATTTTATCCTCAGGCATTTCCATTTTCTTAGCCAATTCTGCAGGATCAGGCTCAAGACCCGTCTCTTGTAGAATTTGGCGAGAAATCCTATTCATCTTATTGATGGTTTCAATCATATGCACAGGAATACGAATAGTTCTTGCCTGATCAGCAATGGAACGTGTAATAGCTTGACGTATCCACCATGTTGCATAGGTAGAGAATTTATAACCGCGACGATATTCAAACTTATCTACCGCCTTCATAAGACCGATATTACCCTCTTGAATAAGATCCAAGAACTGTAAACCACGATTCGTATATTTTTTAGCGATAGAAATCACCAAACGCAAGTTGGCTTCAATCATCTCACGTTTAGCACGTCTTGCACGTGCTTCACCGGTAGACATCTGACGGGCAATTTCTTTTAAATCTTTAATTGGAAGACCCACATCTTTTTGTAGTGCCAACAAGTTTTCTTGTTTTTCAACCACATTATGTTTAAGTCTCGCTAAAGAGGCACTATAAGCCTTGCGACCAGCAGACTTTTCAGTAACCCATTTGATGTTAGTTTCATTACCAGGGAAAGACTTAATAAAGTGATTACGTGGCATTCCCGCCATATCCACGCACAATTTCATAATCTCTTTTTCATGATTACGAACTCGTTCAACTAATTGACGTAATCCATTAGCCAAATTTTCAACTTGTTTGGCGGTAAAACGAATACCCATTAATTCTTGAGAAATACTTTCTTGTAGGTCCTTGTAAGCGCGACTGCGTGAACCTTTTTCAGCTAACGCCTTTTTCATGCGCTTACTTAAACGACGAATTGAACCAAAACGCTCCAGTGCATCGGCCTTTAACTGTTCCAGGTTGGCGCTACTCATGCCACCACCTTCACCGTCTTCCCCCTCCTCTTCTTCTATTGCCATGTCCTCATCATCAGACATCATTTGTGTTTCAAGTTCTTCTTCTTCACCGTTAGGATCAACGAGTCCATCAATAACCTCATCAACACGTAACTCGTCTTTTTCAATCCTGTCAGCTAGCTCTAGAACTTGATCAATGGTAGAAGGGCAAGAGGAAATAGCCTGAATCATATGCTTCAAGCCATCTTCAATACGTTTAGCAATTTCAATCTCACCTTCACGGGTGAGAAGATCAACTGTACCCATTTCACGCATATACATACGTACAGGATCAGTGGTTCTGCCGAATTCAGAATCAACTGAGGATAATGCTGCTTCTGCTTCTTCAACAATATCTTCATCAGCAACAGGGGGTGGGGCGTCAGACATGAGCAACTGTTCGCTATCAGGTGCCTCGTCATAGACAGCGATACCCATATCGTTGATCATGCCAATAACAGATTCGATTTGTTCAGCATCCAACATGTCATCTGGTAAATGATCGTTGATCTCTGCATAAGTCAAGAAACCACGCTCTTTACCTAGTACCACTAAATTTTTTAGGCGTGTCCGTTGCTCCTCCAAATCTGTTTGGCGGGATTCGGACTTAGAATTATCATTTGCCATGATCAGTGACACCCCTTTGAAAATTGTTAAAAATTAATACAGAAAACCTTGTATTTTACCACAAAAGACACAACCTATCTCTTCTTTTTGAGCTTTAAAAGTCGTTGAAATTCAACGAGTTCGCCCTCATTTAACACCCTTTCTTGCGACAAACTCATTAACTCCTGGACTCTTGCTCCAATATAGTCTTCTTCTAATCTTAATAAACCATCTTGGTAAAATAAATCCAATTCATCTTGGGGAGTATGCTCCAAGGCCACCCATTCGCGTCGTAACGCTTCTTCTATTAGATGAAAGTGGGTATGGCCTCGTAATAATTCAAGTACACTTTGGGGAGAAACAGGCCCACTTTGGTCACGTAACAAATCAACCACTGCCAGCAATGCCTCTTCATCACGTCCACGCAAATAATGTTCAGGGTAACCAAAACGTTCAATCAAACTAGGGTCAATAATTAAAGCAACCAACATTCTCGAAGCTAAACTCATAGGCTGATCTCGGCGCGGAACCAAAGCAGGTCTTTTGGCGATAGTGGGTACTTTTACTTCCCCCACCACCCCTTTCACCAAATCAATAGTTATCCCCAATCTCTTAGCGATTGCCTCGCGCAACAAAGCTGACATAACAGGAGCTTTAATTTGTTCGAGGTAGTTTTTTGCTTGGGTTAACACTTTTGCTCGCCCCTCCATAGTGGATAAATCACTATCCTCACCAATTACTTCAAAAAAATATTCAGAAAAAGGAAGCGCATTGTTAACTTGTTGTTCAAAAGCCTCTTTGCCATGTGCTCGTATAAAACTATCAGGATCTTCTGCTTCAGGTAAAAACAAGAAACTAAATTCTTTACTATCTTGCAATAGTGGTAACACACCTTCAAATGCTCGTTTCGCTGCCCGTCGACCAGCTTTATCACCGTCAAATGAGAACACGATACGTCTTGCCAAACGCATAAGTTTTTGTAAATGTGTAGCCGTGGTTGCCGTACCTAATGTTGCAACCGCATAGCCTATACCCCATTGGGATAAAGCCACCACATCCATATATCCTTCGACAACAATGACTTGCGAGCGTTCGCGTATAGACTCTTTCGCTTGCGTTAAACCGTATAATTCATGCCCCTTTTCAAATATGGGGGTTTCAGGAGAGTTAAGGTATTTAGGCTCACCTTGACCAATGACACGTCCACCAAATCCAATAACCTGTCCTTTGGCATTGAGAATAGGAAACATAACTCGACCGCGAAAACGATCATAACGCTTCCCTTCATCGGACTGAATAACAAGGCCAGATTCAATCCATGCAGAGTCCGTGTAAGCACCCTTAAACGACTCTAAATTGCGCCATTCCTCAGGGGCAAAACCTAGCCCAAAGCGAGCTGCCACCTCTCCTGACACTCCCCTATTCTTAAGATAGTCAATGGCCGCAGAAGAGTGTTTTAGTTGTTCACGATAGTGCAGCATAGCCTGTTGGCAACATTCAAATAAAGGAGCTAACTGATCTTGAGCCTTGTTATGTGGTTGATCATTAGAATGTGTTTGAGGTACCTCTAAGCCCACTTGGTTTGCTAGCTCTTCAACCGCTTCAACAAAGCCCGCCCCAGTGTACTCCATAACAAAACTGATGGCAGTACCTGTAGCACCACAGCCAAAACAATAATAGAACTGCTTTACAGGACTAACTGAAAAAGAAGGACTTTTCTCTTGGTGAAAGGGACAACGTGCTACAAAGTTACCACCCGCTTTTTTGAGTGGAATATAACGCTCGATGGTGTCAACGATATCTACTCTTGACAGCAAAGTCTGGATGAAATCACGTGGAATCATCCGTCTCTCCTAGAATTTAATTTTTAGTTTGCGCCAAGTTCTTTTTTGACGAGTTGAGATATTTTACCCATATCAGCACGACCGCTGACAAGAGGTCTCAGTACCGCCATAACTTTAGCCATATCGGCCATTACCTTTGCTCCACTCTCATTAACAGCCTGTTTAACCAGCGTCGCAATTTCAGCATCGGTTAAGGGCGTGGGGAGATATTTTTCTAAAACGGAAATTTCAAAGGCTTCTTGCTGAGCTAAGTCAGTGCGGTTGGCTTTATTATACTGCTCTATAGAATCACGGCGTTGCTTAAGCATTTTTTCAAGTATATTTAAAACCGCAGCATCATCAACCGCGATTCTTTCATCAACTTCTTTTTGTTTGATAGCCGCGAGTATCAAACGCAAGGCTCCGAGGGTAGCTGAATCCCGAGAACGCATAGCATTCTTCATGTCTTCAGAAATTTGCTCTTTAAGCCCTGCCATACAACCTAACCAGTAATGGATTAATACATTTTTGGAGGGAGTATTTGACTACGTAAACGCTTGTAACGACGTTTCACTGCAGCTGCGAGTTTACGCTTGCGTTCAGCGGTAGGTTTTTCGTAGAATTCACGAGCACGTAATTCGGTTAATAGGCCAGTTTTTTCAACGGCGCGCTTAAAGCGACGCATGGCCACATCAAATGGTTCGTTCTCTTTAACACGAATGTTTGGCATTCAGTCCTCTAACAAGTAATCATTAAAAACGAATATTTTAGCATTAAAAGTCGAGTTTTGTCACTATACAGGTTAAAATCTTAATTTTGACGTGAAAAGTTATGGTTCGTGTACTTGGAATTGAAAGCTCATGTGATGAAACCGGTGTTGCTATTTACGATAGCGAGCAAGGGTTATTAGCAGATTCTCTTCATTCACAAATTAAACTACATAATGAATACGGAGGGGTTGTACCAGAATTGGCTTCTCGTGACCATATTCGCCGAATTACTCCTCTTATCAAAGAAACTCTCTCTTCAGCCAACTGCCAACTCACAGATCTTACTGCTATTGCTTACACAGCTGGTCCAGGGCTTGCTGGGGCGCTGTTGGTTGGCGCCTCAGTAGCTGAGTCTTTATCCTTTGCTTTATCTATTCCAGCACTCCCCATCCATCACCTAGAGGGACACTTGTTATCCCCATGCTTGAGTGATACACCACCTAAGTTCCCATTTATTGCTCTATTGGTCTCTGGTGGACACAGTCAATTCATGAAAGTAACCCAGGTAGGAAGTTATGAGTTGCTTGGAGAGAGTGTTGATGATGCTGCCGGTGAAGCATTTGATAAAACAGCTAAATTATTGGGTCTACCCTATCCTGGGGGACCCCATTTGGCCAAATTAGCTGAAACAGGTAACCCTAAACGCTTTAACTTTCCGCGACCAATGATACATAGTGGAGATTTAATGATGAGTTTTAGTGGCCTTAAAACTGCTGTATCGCTCACTGTAGCCCAACATCAAGCAGAGGATTACAAAGATATTGCCGCCTCCTTTGAAGCTGCCGTGGTGGATACTTTATGTGCAAAGGCACTGCAAGCCATCAAACAAACCGGTATAAAACAATTGGTTATCGCAGGTGGAGTGGGAGCCAATTTAACACTACGTAAACAACTCACTACGGTGGTCAAAGAACAGGGCGGTGACGTATTTTATCCCCCACTAAAATTATGCACGGACAATGGAGCAATGATTGCCTACGCAGGCGCACAAAAGCTTCTAATGGGACAGCACTCTCCACAAAAAGAAAGTTTTGCCATTTATCCTCGCTGGGATTTACAAGCTTATTCAACTCTTTATGGAAATTAAAGCGTGTGTTGAGCGCACACAGTGCAATGGGGATCTTTCTTATATTGAATAGATTGTGACTCAAAGCGTAAGGCATTAAATAACATTAAGCGCCCCACCAAGTTCTGTCCAATATTAGCCAGTAATTTAAGTGCTTCAATTGCTTGAGCGCTACCTATCATACCCACCAAAGGCGATAACACACCCATAGTGGCACAGGCTTCATCTTGATTTACGCCACTATCTGGAAACAAACACTCGTAGCATGGGTTAGCTGACTGCCTGGCATCAAAAACAGTTAACTGCCCATCAAAACGAATAGCGGCACCTGAAACAAGAGGGATTTTATGTTTCACACACAGCCTATTAAGAGCGTGACGGGTGGCAAAATTGTCTGAGCAGTCCAATACCACATTCATTGATTGAAGCAGCTTGTCACCTTGATCTGGAGTTAACCGTTCACTAATAACAGTCACCTCCACATCTGGATTAATTTGTTGAATTCGTTGCTTACAAGCCTGTGCTTTATTAAGCCCCACATCAGACATGCTAAAAGCAATTTGTCGTTGTAAATTAGTTAAATCAATGGTGTCATGATCAACAAGAGTAATCTCACCTACGCCACTAGCGGACAAATACAGTGCAGCTACTGACCCCAATCCACCCACACCCACAATACATACTTTTGAACGTCTGATTCGTTCTACTCCCGCCACATCTATTTCATTTAATAGAATATGACGGGAATAACGTAATAACTCATTGTCATTTAACAACTCTGCCATATGGCATTATTTCTTGGTATTGGCATGCTGCTTTAAATATGACAATGCCTCATCCAGTTGAACATCTTTCTTAGGATCAACCTTGCCGGTTTTAGCGGATTTTTTATCGTTTAAATGGGCATTATCAATAGATGTAGGGGCTTTATTAGCCTTAACTGCAGCCATATTTTTTGCATTTTTCCCATCATTTGGATTGGCTAAATGACCCTCTAGATCTGCTTCATGCAACCCAAAAGCGTCATCAATTATGCCGGGTTCTGCGACGACCACATCAGGAGCAATACCTTTAGCCTGTATTGAACGACCACTTGGTGTGAAGTAGCGGGCAGTGGTGAGCTTTAAGGCAGTATTATTTCCTAATGGAAGTATAGTTTGCACCGATCCCTTACCAAAGGTTTGTGTACCCATAATTGTTGCGCGATGCTGATCCTGAAGTGCGCCAGCAACGATCTCTGAAGCAGAAGCTGAACCACCATTAACTAAAACTACTAAAGGGACCTTTTGTGATGCCTCTGGTTCATCTGCGATATAGTCAGGGCTATTAGCTGATAGTAGATAGTTTTGTGGGGCTACTGTTAAACGCATTTTAGCATCAGGAATTCGACCCTCTGTATAGACCACCAAGGTATCTTTAGGTAGGAATGACGCAGCCACCCCCACTGCCGCATTTAACAGCCCGCCAGGATTGTTCCTGAGATCTAAAACAATACCTTTCACTTGGCCATTGTCTTTTTTATACAAGTCATCAATAGCTTTTGCCAGATCTTCTCCTGTTCGTTCTTGGAACTGACTAATACGAATCACCCCATAGCCCTTTTCAGGAGTGGTCATGGTGACACTCTTGGTTTTTATTATGTCTCTTACTAAAGTAAAGGTGAGAGGTTTGGGGGTGTTCTTTCTTAACACAGTCAAAACAATACTGGTCCCAGGCTTACCACGCATGTGTTTAACTGCATCGTTTAATGTCATCCCCTTCACTGCAGCGTTATCAATTTTGAAAATCAGATCACCCGTTTTAATACCAGCTCGTGAGGCAGGAGAGTCATCAAGTGGTGTAACAACTTTAACAAGGCCATCATCCATAGTGACTTCAATTCCTAGTCCACCAAACTCACCTTGAGTACCCTGTTGAAGTTCTTTGTATGCCTCTTGATCAAGATAGGCTGAATGAGGATCCAATCCAGAAACCATGCCAATAATAGCTTGTTTTAATAATTGTTTATCATCAACAGGTTCAACATAGTCTGATTTAATTCGACCATAAACCTCCGTAAACGCTTTTAATTCGTCTACAGGTAAACCATTAGTAAGCGTACTTGATCGATCAGCTACCGCTGAAAAATTCAATGTAAGAGCAAAACCGATTAACGCCCCCATTAGTACTAAACCAACTTTCTTAAAATGACTCCCCATAACATCCCTCTTATTTAATTAACGGCCGCCAACCCAACTCATTGGGTCAAATGGCTTACTTTGATAACGTAATTCGAAGTATATCCCGGTTTGAGGATTACTGCCCGATCGTCCACTTGTCGCAATGGTATCCCCCATTTTGACTTCATGTCCAACGCCTGCTAATAGCGCCTGCGCACCACCATACAAGCTCATATAACCCGCACCATGGTCAATAATGATTAGATTACCAAAACCTCGCAACCAATCAGCATACACTACTTGCCCAGGAGCCACAGCTTTTACAGGCTGCCCCTCATCTGACTTAATATATACGCCATGCCAAGTTAAACCCGTATCAGAACGTGGACTACCAAAGCGATTAGCAAGTTCCCCCAATAACGGTAAATGTAAATGTCCTTTAAGAAGTGCGAATTGTGAATTACTCTCTTCTGGACTCGGTAAAACTGTATTGTTACCAATATGTTGTTCTTGCCCAGTATTAGGGGAGACCATATGTTTAGGCTTTTTGTTGGTCGGCCGAATCTTTCTGGCTTTTGCCTTTTTTTCTAGCAACTTGACGAGTTTTGTCAACGCTTGTTCGTTTTTAATGAGGTTATTGAGTTGCTGCTGCTGTCCTTGTTCGGTTTTAGATAATTCAGCATACAATGCATCACGTTTCTTTTTTTGATCCTCCAAAACGATACTTTGTTGTTGAAATGTTAATTCTACTTGTTTTAATTCATTAACCTTATCACGCTGCTTATTTGCTAATTGTTGTAATTGATTGGCTTTGAGTAAAGCAAGTTTTGCTGCCACATCTTGATCATGAGCGAGATCTGATAAATACTCCAGTTGTAACCAAAATCGCGCATCGGTTTGTTGATCCGAATTAGATTGAGGTAAAAGACTTTCTTCGTAACGTTGGTGAATTAGTGTAAACAGGTTTGATTGATGAGCATTTTGTTCGCGCCCTGCTTGCTGTGTTTCCTTTTCCAGTTTTGCAATAATTTGACGTAAGGTGTTTTCACGTAATTGTAATTGATAGCGTTTTTTTGCCGTAGTCTCAATAGATTTCTCTAACTGTCTAATTTGGCTTTGAACCAAGGCTCTATTATGCTTTGTTTCATTTAGATCTTTTTTTAATTGGTGGATTTGTTTTTGCACATGATTCAGATCATGCCTTGGGGAGGCCATGGCGAGCGTTGATAGCCATAATACCCCACCCAAAAAAACCACATATTGCTTCATTTAGGCTTTAGCTTTACCTTGTGAGGCAACTGCTTGTTGCTGTTTTGCTACCTCTTCAGCATCACCCAAATAATAGTGATTTACTCCCATCAACTCATCATTTAATTCAATAACCAATGGGATGCCTGTTGGAATATTGATTGCCACGATACTTTTATCATCTATTTGCATTAAATGCTTAAACAAAGCACGAATTGAATTACCATGAGCAACCACTAGTACTTGTTTCCCCGCATGAATTTCCGGAGCAATATCTGAATGCCAGTAAGGCAGAACTCTAGCTACAGTGTCTTTTAAACTTTCACCTCGTGGAAAAACATCGCGCGACACATGGGCGTAACGCGGGTCAGCAATTTCATAACGTGAGTCATTAATAGCAATTGATGGGGGTGGCGTATCATAGCTGCGACGCCAAACAAGCACCTGTTCTTCACCGTATTTAGCTGCTGTTTCAGCCTTATTCAAACCTTGTAAATCACCATAATGCCTCTCATTTAAACGCCAATCTTTAGTGACAGGAATCCATTGCCTTTCCATTTCATCTAAAGACAACCATAGCGTCTTAATGGCACGTTTCAACAGTGAAGTAAAAGCCAGATCAGGCAGCACTTTTGCCTCTTTCATAAGACGACCGGCAAGAGTGGCCTGCTGTAACCCCACATTGGTCAGCGGAACATCGGCCCAACCTGTAAATCTGTTTTCATCATTCCACTGACTCTGCCCATGGCGTAATAAAACGAGTTTCTTCATGTTTAATCACTTAATTATCATCAAAATACAGTATTTTAACAGGTCAAGGACCAACTTTGACCAAAAAAACAGCTTTGCTCTGGTAAAATAATCTTTTTCATTAAATCAAAGGTACTTAAAGTTGGAATTCATCACTGCACATTTGGCCCTTGTAGTACTGGTTATTGCGAGCGGATTAATGGTACTTTGGCCTGAAGTTCAATCACTTATCGGGCAACAAAACCACATTACGCCCTTAACTGCCACACAATTAATTAACCAGAAACATGCTTTGGTATTTGATTGCCGCAAACAAGAGGATTTTAACTTAGGGCACGTCCCTCAATCTAAACGTCTAGAATTAGATCAAATCGAAGAGCAATTGGCTGATTTAAAAAGATTTATTTCCCGTCCAGTCATTCTCGTCCCTATGGCAGGTAGCGTGCCACAAAAAGCAATTAATGCTCTTAAAACGGCAGGTTTTAACGATGTTTTGATTCTCAAAGGTGGTATTACGGCCTGGATTGAAGCCAGTTTACCGATAGATAAATCAAGTAAGTAATGGAAAAAGGAGTTTTAACATGAGTAATGTGGTGATGTATACCACCGGATATTGCCCCTATTGTGTAATGGCTGAGCGATTACTCAAAAGCAAAGGGATTGACGTAATTAAAAAAATTGAAATTGACGCCAATCCAGAAGAACGCTCACGGATGATGGAAATAACTGGACGCCGAACTGTCCCGCAAATTTTTATTGGTAGCACCCATGTTGGAGGATATGATGATTTAGTCGCTTTAGACAAATCAGGTAAGCTCCTTCCACTTTTACAATCTTAATGGAAATATAACTATGTCAGACGCAATTGGCCAACCTGTTTTTGCTGTTGAAAAATTTTATGTAGTTGATGCATCTCTTGAAATACCTCATGCTCCACAGATTTTTTTAGAAAGAGAAACCCCTCAGTTACAAGTTGAGCTCTCAAATCAGCATAACCAATTAGAGAACGGTCTTTACCATACAACAGTTAAAGTAACAGTTACTGCCAAGTTGAAAGATAAAGTCATGTTTCTTGTTGAAGCGACTCAAGGTGGTGTGTTCCGTATTGAGCACCTCCCTCAAGAAGACATGGATATTGTGCTTAATGTGACCTGTCCTAATATGTTATTCCCCTACCTCAGAGAAGTTATTTCTGACTTGGTAGTCCGTGCTGGTTTTCCTCCTGTTATCCTTAATCCAGTTAATTTTGAAGCACTTTACCAACAACGCAATAATGCAAATAAAATTGACCAAGTTGACAGTGCCCAGATAACACAATAACCGTGAACATATCTGTTTTAGGTCATGGGGCATGGGGAAGCGCATTAGCGATCCACTTGTCCCAACAGCATAAAGTGACTCTATGGGGTAGAGACAGTAATGCTATTCAAAACATGAGGGAGTCTCATGTCAATGAAACCTACCTCCCAGGCATCACTCTTCCTACAGCACTAAAGCTAAGCGATGATCTTTTAAACACGATTAATGAGACTGACTTAATACTTGTCGCCACACCAATTGCAGCGTTGAGATCTGTTTTAACAACTTTACAACCTCTTATTCATAATCCAGTATTGTGGGCTTGCAAAGGATTTGAACCTAAAACAGGTTTATTAGCACATCAGATTGCGGCAGAAATATTAGGAGAAAAATACCCTTGCGCCGTTATCTCCGGCCCAAGCTTTGCTCAAGAGCTCGCAAAAGGCTTACCTACTGCTGTGACCCTGGCATCAAATGATATTGAATTAACACAACACCTGATGCAAGCGCTTCACCACCCACGCTTACGTCTATATGGCAGCCAAGATGTAATTGGTGTTGAAATTGCTGGTGCCATGAAAAATATCATGGCTATCGCTGCAGGATTAAGTGATGGTTTGTCATTAGGTCATAATGCCCGAGCTGCATTAATTACCCGTGGTCTTGCCGAAATGAGTCGTCTTGGTGTTGCTATGGGTGGTAAAAGTGAAACCTTTATGGGACTATCAGGTCTTGGCGACTTGGTTTTAACTGCTACTGGTCCTCTATCGCGCAATTACCGGGTAGGTAAATTTTTAGCAGAGGGACAACATTTAGAGGTTATCTTAAAACAACTAGGACATGTCGCAGAAGGGGTAGGCGCTGCATTCGAAGTAGTTAATCTAGCCAACACTTACCAAGTTGATTTACCCATTAGCCGAATGGTGGAAGCGTTACTGCATGGACAAATCACTGCCCACCAAGCCTTAGAGTCATTACTTAATAGAGAGCCTAAGTTAGAAATCTAATTTTGCGCGCCACTAAAACCAATTTGACGCCATGCTTCGTAAACAATTACTGCTGCTGCATTGGATAAATTTAAACTACGGCTATCAGGCACCATTGGTAAGCGAATTCTCATATTAGGCTCAAATTCATCAAGAATCGTTTGCGGTAGCCCCCTGGTTTCAGGTCCCATTAAAAACCCATCACCACTAACAAATTGATGACGATGCATTTGTCCGCTACCTTTGGTTGTTAATGCAAAAATACGTTGTTGTGGATGGGTTTTTCGATAATGTTGCCAATCATCATAAAGAGATAAACTCGCAAACTCATGATAATCTAATCCTGCGCGCCTTAATTGTTTGTCATCTAATTGAAAACCTAATGGTTTAATGAGATGTAATTTGGTGCCCGTATTCGCACATAAACGGATTATATTTCCTGTATTAGGTGGAATTTCAGGTTGATATAAAATGAGATCAAACATGATGATAACTGTAGACTATTAGAAAAAGAGACCCATTAAAACATTATTTTTTACTGCAATACAACCCGTTTCTATACTGACACCAAAAATGTTAATAACATGGACAAATTGATCAATATTTGACAATATGTGTGAAGTTTTTGCCAAAAGAGTTGAATATGACACAGTTAGTTGATATGCCTTTATCCTCCACCAAGTCCGTAACCAGTCAACACAAAGTTCCAAGTCGTGTTGATATTGAAGCGTTATTTAACCTACCCTTTAATGATTTGTTGTTTAAGGCGCATACTGTTCATCGTCAACATTTTGACGCCAATGGAATACAATTGTCCACTTTGCTGTCAGTTAAAACCGGCGGCTGTCCAGAAGACTGCGGTTACTGTCCCCAATCAATCCGACATCCAACACAAGTTGCAAATTCTTCTTTGTTAAGTATTGAAGAGGTACGCTTGGCTGCACAACGCGCTAAAGAGGCAGGAGCAAGCCGTTTTTGTATGGGTGCTGCATGGCGCTCACCCAAGGATAAGGACCTTGATCAAGTTATTGATATGATCATTGAAGTTCAACAATTAGGTCTTGAAACCTGTGCAACTCTTGGTATGTTAAAGCCTCACCAAGCTGAAAAATTAAAAAATGCTGGGCTTGATTACTACAATCATAATATAGACAGCGCCCCCGAGTTTTATGAGGAAATCATCAAGACTCGTGATTACCAAGATAGAATCGATACTCTTCAAGCAGTCAGACAAGCGGGTATGCATGTATGTTGTGGCGGGATCGTTGGGATGGGCGAAACGCGAGCTATGCGCGCTGGCCTACTTCATGAATTAGCCAGTATGTCTCCTCAACCCGAATCTGTACCGATTAATTTACTTGTACAAGTTGAGGGTACCCCTTTACATGGCACAGAAGAATTAGATCCCTTTGAGTTTATTAGAACCATTGCCGTCGCTAGAATTCTAATGCCAAAATCAAGAGTTCGATTATCTGCAGGTCGAGAACAATTAAGCGATGCCCATCAAGCCTTATGTTTTTTTGCTGGTGCTAATTCGATTTTTTATGGTGAAAAACTATTAACTACCGGTAACCCTGATGTTAAAAAAGATCAAGATCTCTTTATACGCTTAGGGTTACATGCAGAAAACGCTTAAATTATGATGGGGAAACCCACTTATCTGAATCAAGAGAAACAACTTGTCGAAGCTCAGCATGCTCTTAGCTGGAGTCAAGATATTGCTGGGCGTTTAATTGAACATTTTGATTTTATTAATATCTCGCCTCACTTAATCGTCAATCTAGGCAGTGGACCTGGATGGGGCAATTCAGAACTAATGAGTCGCTTCCCTCATGCCTCATTACTGAATGTTGATATATCCTGGCAGATGCTTTCATCTATCTCTGGTAAAAAAAGATCTTTTTGGCATCAAATTACAAAAAAAAATAAGTTTCATTTTCTTTGTTCCGACGCGCAGCAATTAGCCATAAAATCAAATAGTATTGATGTGGTTATCTGCCATTTATTACTCCCAGTAGTCGATGGCAACACAGTATTACAAGAAGTGAAACGCATACTCAAACCCAATGGGTTATTTATTTTTTCTAGTTTTGGACCTGATACATTAAAAGAAATACCTAACCAAATTAAACATCAACGGTTTTTAAAGCAATTGATTGATATGCATGATGTGGGAGATGCGCTAATTCATCACGGTTTTCAACATCCTGTTATGGATCGAGAAAATCTTTCTCTAACCTTTACTAATCATCAATTATTGATTGATGATTTCTATACTTATCTTGGTTATGCTCAATCAAGACTTAAGTTATTAAAACGATCCACTCCTTGGATGATTGAGCTCGAGAAACTTCCTCAAGGTGTAAACGGAGATATCCAAATTACACTTGAACTCAATTATGGACATGCCTGGAAGAAAGATCTACCTAAAACACCTGACGGGAGACCTGTCATTCCTATCCAGGTCTCCACATGATTTGGTTTACTTATTATAGTTTTTAACACCTGCCAAGATTTCTGCCTTAGCCACTTCAGGCCCTTCCCAGCCATCAACTTTAACCCATTTACCTGCCTCAAGATCTTTATAATGCTCAAAGAAATGAGCGATTTGCTTTAAGGTTAACGGTGGTAAATCCTCTGGTTGTTGAATTGCATCATAGAGATTACATAACTTGGTTACTGGTACGGCGAGTAACTTGGCATCTACTCCAGCCTCATCAGTCATTTTTAATACCCCAATAGGGCGACAACGAACGACTACTCCAGTAATCAATGGAATAGGCGTAATGACAAGTACGTCAACAGGATCGCCATCTTCTGATAATGTTTGTGGAATATACCCATAGTTACATGGATAGTGCATTGCAGTCGACATAAAACGATCTACAAACATTGCACCCGTTTCTTTATCCAACTCATATTTAATAGGACTACCATTCATTGGAATTTCAATAATGACGTTAACATTATTTGGTACATCTTTACCTGCTGGCACACGATCTAAAATCATGGTCGTTCTCCACCCTTAAAAAAACATCTATTATAACGGACCCAGAAATTTTGGTGTTTGCTACAATTAATCTCTGAACTCTCAACCTAACCCATTGTCTTTAAAAATATGAGTGACCCCTCTTCAATTATTGTTGTTGGCGCCGGTGTAGTTGGCGTTCATACTGCATGGTATCTACAAAAAAACGGTTTTCAGGTAACACTCATTGATCAAAACAGTGAAGCCGCACTTGAGACCTCTTTTGCCAATGGTTCTCAATTGTCTTATGGCCATGTAGAGCCTTGGGCATCAAAAGAGACTTACCCACATATTCTGAAAGCTCTCTTTGATGAAACCTCACCGATACTTTTTCGCTTAAGATTGGATCTTAAACAATGGGCTTGGGTTACGTCTTTCTTGCGCCAGGGTACTACAGAGCGTTATCAATATAATTTAAAACGATTACTGTCTCTGGCCATGCGATCACGTTCTGCACATATTAATTTAGAACAATCCTTACAGATAAATTTTGCACAACAGAATAAAGGGATAATTCATCTATATTCTTCTAATGAAGCATATCAACGTGGCTTACACCATGCTCAAGTAGTCAATGATTTAGGGTATGAACGCTACCCCCTAGATCTTAATGCTCTAAATATTATCGAGCCGACCTTACAATTTAGTCCACTGTCTTTTAGTGGCGCAACCTATTGTCCAAATGATTCATCAGGCGATGCCAAAGTATGGACCCAGTCTCTCTGCCAACACTTTATGTCTCTAGGTGGACACTTTTTAAACAACGCTTCAGTCTCCTCTCTTTGGTATAGCAATCAACGTTGTCAAGGAGTGATACTTAATAATCAACAACAATTACCTGCTTCGCGTGTCGTATTATGTACTGGGGTGATGACCCAGCAGTTAATTAAACCACTGGGTATATCAGTCTCTATTTATCCTGTAAAAGGCTATTCAATTACATTACCTATCATAAATAAATCAGTTATTCCTCAAGTAAGTCTTACTGATGACCAAGGTAAAATTGTGATATCGCGTTTGGGTGATTATTTACGTGTTGCAGGTACGGCAGAATTTATTGGCTGGGATCATTCATTGAATCAACAACGCGTTAACGCTCTGGTTAAACGGACCAAGCAATTTTTCCCAACCGGCTTGGATTTTAATGAAATTAATCCATGGACGGGTCTTCGTCCCGTCACCCCCTCTGGCTATCCCTATATAGGCGCCTCGCCTATAACAGGTCTTTACTTTAATACTGGCCATGGAACGCTTGGCTGGACACTGAGTGCCGGCAGTGCTGAACTATTAGTAGAGCAAATTCTACAAGAGACATAATAGAGTTGGTTTATAAACTCGCACTATACGCTAAAAGCCAAAAATGATTATGCTAAACTAATTATTTTTGAAAGGATTGTCCTATGCAAAATCGTTTTAGCCTTGAACTCAATGATGCAAAGCGTATCGCCGAAGCTGCACGTAAAACAGCTGAATCGAATGAGTGGAACGTGGTCATCTCAATTCTTGATGAAGGCGGTCATCTGATTTATCTTGAACGTATGGACGGAACCCAAAAAGGATCTATTGTTGTTTCTCAAGAAAAAGCGAAAACAGCCTATTTATTTAATCGTCCAACGAAAAAATTAGAAGAAGCGGTGAGTGGTGGGCGTACTGTCATGTTAAAACTCACGGGTTCAACCCCCATAGAAGGTGGTCTACCTTTAGTGTACCAAAACCAATTAATCGGTGCGATTGGCATATCTGGAGTGCAATCGTTCCAAGACGGCATCATTGCTCAAGCAGGCGCGGATTTTGTTGCTCAACTATAAATGAGCGAGGAATCTCCACACTGGCATGTGTTTTGTCGGGTTATCGATAACTTTGGCGATGCTGGTGTGGCGCTGCGTTTTTGTAGGCAACTCTCACTTCGTCAACACCAACGAGTGACACTATTCATTGATGATACCTCTCTTATTCTCAGTTTAATGGATAAAAGAGATCGGCAATTATTCGTAGTCAAACAGTGGCCCATCTCTCCATCAACAGTATTACCTGCAGCGCGAATTATAAGCTTGTTTGGTTGCACGCTCCCCAAGGAATATAGTGAACTTGCCAAGGCGACTCATCCGTTACCACAATGGGTTAATGTTGAGCATTTAAGCGCGGAAAGTTGGATTGAATCCTTTCATTTAAAACCTTCACCCCACCCTCCTTTAGTGGAGTATTTTTTCTATCCTGGATTTACCACAACAAGCGGTGGGCTGATTCAAGAGGATAAGTGTGACTTAACTGTTAGAGGTAGAAATACTATTCTCCCTCATAATGACGCACCAACTATTTTTAAAATATTTATCTTTTGCTATCACAGCGCGCCGCTAATCAGTTTCATAACAAGTTTGCATACATTAGGTATTGTCTGCCAAATCATTGTGCCTGAAGACTTACCACTCAGCGTAGAACTTAAAAATTGGCAACAACATCATCCATACTCTACCCTAACGTTTCTTTGGCTACCCCGTCTTGTACAAACTGAGTTTGATGACTATTTAATGGCAGCGGATTTACTATTTGTACGTGGTGAGGATACTTGGGCCAGAGCTCAATTAATGGGAAAACCCTTGATATGGCAAATTTATCCGCAAGAGGAAGATGCACATTGGCCTAAATTAGAGGCATTTCTAACGCGTTATTGTGAACAGTTGAAGGTAACTGACGCCATAAGGAGCATTATTTCATTTCATACAAAATGGAATAAAGGACTGACAATTACTCAGAAAGACTGTCAAGATTTGTTAGATAACTATTTGATTCTCAAAGAACATGCTCAAATTTGGCAAGATAGTTTATTGATTCAAACAAGCCTAATTGACCAACTTGTCCAGTTTTTAGAAAAAAACAATAAAAATTGAGTATAATGTTGGGCTTAATTCAATCCTTTGAGATCCATTATGAAACAAGCTCAAGAATTACGTTCCGGAAACGTTATCATGGTTGGCAAAGACCCCATGGTCATTCAGAAAACAGAATACAATAAAGGTGGTCGTAGTGCCGCTGTTGTTAAAATGAAACTGAAAAATCTACTCACAGGTGCTGCCAGTGAAGTAGTGTACAAAGCTGATGACAAATTAGACCAAGTAATCTTAGAGCACAAAGAAGTTACTTATTCCTATTTTGCTGACCCCTCATATGTATTCATGGATGCTGAGTACAATCAATTTGAAGTGGACCAAGAAAACATGGGTGAAGCGCTAAACTATCTTGAAGATGGGATGGCTTGTGAAATCACACTCTATGATGGACGTCCTATTTCTGTTCAGTTACCTAATTCATTAGTTCGTGAAATTGAGTATACAGAACCTGCCGTGCGTGGAGACACCTCTGGCAAAGTGTTAAAACCAGCCAAACTTAAAAATGGCTTTGAAATTGCAGTTCCTTTGTTTTGTGAACCTGGCGACAAAATTGAAATTGATACCACCACCGGTGAGTATCGTCGTCGCGTTAATTCCTGAGCGTTATCACTATGTTAATTACACGCCCAGACATTTTACCTGGGCGTGTTTTTTTTCTTGAACACCATTCCCAGGTTTTACATAATAACCCTCTCAATGATCCTGTAATTCGTCAGCATCCAGTTTGGGTCCCACCCCGTTTTGAAGAAAAAAGTAAACAAGGTCAACGTTTTCCATTGGTTTTTGAATTGGCTGGTTTTTTAGGCACTGGTGCTGGTAGGATTGCATGGCGCGCTTTTGACGAGAATATTGTAGATAGACTTAATCGTCTTTACCATGAACAAACCATTCCTGATCTAATTGTTGTCTTCCCAGACGCCTTTACCCGTTTAGGTGGCAATCAATACATAAATTCAAGTGCCATAGGGCAATACGGAGACTTTATAAACCAAGAGCTGCTCGCTTTTGTTGATCAAAGTCTACCGACAATTAGAGCACCTGAGAAACGTGTCATCTATGGTAAGTCCTCTGGAGGGTACGGTGCTATCATGGCGGCCTTACTTTACCCAGCCACTTGGGGTAACGTTGGAATGCTCTCTGGCGATTGCTTTTTCGATGCTCTCTATCGTAATGACTGGCATAACACACTAACAACATTATCTAAATATGCACCCGATCAACTGATTGCTGAAAGCAGTAATGAACCCACACAAGAAATAAACCACCTACTGTCACTTGGGATTGATGATGGTCGAGTGAAGTCATTTCTTGACTATATGTGGAAAAATGAACGCCCAAACCATCATGAAAGCCATGCTTTAATGAATATTTGTATGGCAGCAACCTATGACCCAGATCCTCAGGTTAAAAATGGCTTTCGTATTCCTTTTAATGCTTACAGTGGTGAAATAATTAATCAGCGTTGGAATAACTGGTTAACTTGGGACCCTATACATAGAGTTAAACAGCAACCTGATATATTGAGAACACTTAAAACACTTTATCTTGATTGTGGGTGGAATGATCAATACCACATACACTATGGTATGCGTCAGTTATCAAGGCAACTAAAAAGCGACGGAATTAACCATATTTATCATGAGTTTTTAGGTACTCATTCAGGCATCGATCACCGCATTGATAAGGCTTTGGCTTTATTAACCAAATAACCTTTAATACTGAAAAATAAAAAAGCTCTTCATTGTTTGAAGAGCTTCTTTAGTTAGCAACACAAATAATTAAGCTGGGATATGTGACAGTATGGCATCCACACTCTTCTTCGCATCACCAAATAACATACGGGTATTTTCCTTGAAGAATAAGGGATTTTCTACACCAGCATAGCCTGTTGCCATACTGCGTTTAAATACCACCACGGTTTTTGCTTTCCATACTTCTAAAACAGGCATACCAGCAATAGGACTACCAGGATCCTCTTGTGCCGAAGGATTGACAATATCATTAGCTCCAACCACTAAAACTGTATCAGTCTCAGGGAAATCTTCGTTAATTTCATCCATCTCAAGCACAATGTCATAAGGTACTTTAGCCTCAGCTAACAGCACATTCATGTGACCTGGCAAACGTCCAGCCACAGGATGAATAGCAAAGCGCACAGTCACTCCCTTAGCGCGTAAGCGTTTGGTGATCTCACTAATTACGCCCTGAGCTTGAGCTACCGCCATACCATAGCCTGGAACAATAATCACTTCTTTTGCATCCATTAATGATTGTGCTGTTTCTTCAGCACTGATTGAGACGGCTTCACCTTCAACGGCAGCGGCACTGGATGTCCCACTCCCTGTCCCAAAACCACCCAATATCACACTGATGAAACTGCGGTTCATGGCACGACACATAATATAAGAGAGAATTGCACCACTACTACCAACGAGCGCCCCCGTTACAATCAAAAGGTCGTTGGACAACATAAAACCAGTTGCTGCAGCAGCCCAGCCTGAGTAGCTATTTAGCATAGAAACCACAACTGGCATATCTGCTCCACCGATGGCCATAACTAAATGAATACCAAGCAAGAGAGCAATACCGGTCATAATCAATAGTGCAGGCAAACCGGCACTACCTTCAGAACTCAAAAAGACGCTACCCAAATAAATGGTGACAAGAATTCCGAATAAATTAAGCCAGTGACGCATGGGTAAGGTCAAAGGTTTACCAGAAATCATACCTCTTAGTTTACCAAAGGCAATGATTGACCCTGTGAAGGTGACTGCGCCAATAAACACACCAATATAAATTTCTAATTCATGAATAGTATGTTCTGCACCGACATAGTGGGCGTTAGGATCTAAAAAGCTTGCATACCCCACCAATGTGGCGGCTAGCCCCACAAAGGAATGGAGAACAGCAACGAGCTCAGGCATCTGCGTCATTTCAACTCTTACAGCAAGCATCCAACCAACCGCTCCACCCACCACTATAGCTGGGATAAGTAGCCATTGACTGATTCCTGTACCAAGCACGGTAGCAAGGATAGCAATTGCCATTCCTGCTGCGCCATAGAAGTTACCCCGTCTTGCTGTATCTTGGCGAGAGAGCCCACCTAAACTTAAAATAAATAAAATCGCAGAAGCGATATATGAAACAGTAATTAATCCTGGATTCATGGGTCACTCCTCAATCTTTACGAAACATGTTAAGCATGCGCTGAGTGACTCTAAAACCACCCGCAATATTAATGGTAGCGATTAGCACAGAAAATAAAGCCAATATCATTACCACGCTATCAGAACTTCCCACTTCAAGTAATGCACCAATAACAATAATTCCACTAATTGCATTAGTAACACTCATGAGCGGAGTATGTAAAGCTGGTGTGACATTCCACACCACCATATAGCCTACAAAACAAGCCAATACAAATACAGTAAAATGTGGCAAGAAAGCAGCCGGCGCATAAAGACCAATAAGTGCAAATAAGACCACACCTACTAATAAGATGGTAGCCAGTGTAGACCCTTTCATCGGCCCCGAAGACTCACCATGTTTTGGTGCTGGCGGAGGCATAGCAGCCTGAGGTTTAGCTGGTGCGATAGCAGGAATTTTTAAAGGTGGTGCAGGCCACATTAGCTGACCATCATGAACAACTGTTGCGCCACGTATTACATCATCCTCAAGATTTAATTGCACTTGCCCATCTTTATTTGGTGTTAAATCCGTTAACAAATGACGTAAGTTGGTGCCGTAGAGTTGACTTGATTGGGCTGACAAACGTGAGGGTAAGTCTGTATAACCAATCACTGTCACCCCTTCAACATTGGCTACTTCTCCTGGCACAGTACACTCACAGTTACCTCCTTGTTCTGCAGCCAAGTCGACAATCACGCTGCCTTTTTTCATGGAATAAACCATGTCTTTTGTAATGAGTTTTGGGGCAGGCTTTCCTGGAATCAAGGCAGTGGTAACAATAATGTCAACTTCTTTGGCTTGATTTGCAAACAATTCCATTTCAGCCTTGATGAACTCAGGGCTCATTTGTTTGGCATAACCACCGCTTCCTGATCCTTCTTCCTCAAAATCAAGCTCCAGGAATTCGGCTCCCATACTTTCAATTTGTTGTTTTACTTCCGGACGAGTATCAAAAGCACGAACAATAGCGCCTAATCCTCTTGCAGTACCGATAGCTGCAAGCCCTGCAACGCCGGCACCGATAACCATCACTTTTGCTGGAGGCACTTTACCTGCAGCAGTAATTTGACCAGTAAAGAAACGTCCAAAATGATT
Organism: Pseudomonadota bacterium; assembly: GCA_021811145.1. GTDB lineage: Bacteria > Pseudomonadota > Gammaproteobacteria > Burkholderiales > Ferrovaceae > PN-J185. The sequence goes on along the minus strand of JAJZPN010000006.1, from coordinate 55,311 downwards.
GGATGCTTCTACAATAGCGCGATAGCCCGCAATATTAGCCATGGAGCTTAAGGCATCCATTTTTTGTGCGCGCGATATGCGTGGAATGGTATCAACAGCAAGGGCAGTTACTCCTTGTTTGATAAACATTTCTAGTAACTCAGCATTTTGCGCAGGCCATACAAAACCAATAATAATAGATTTAGGGCGAGCCTTAGTTACCTCATGAACTCCACTGGTTGCATCAAATTGAGGAGCACGAACTTTGAGAATAATGTCAGCCTTTTGCCATACCGTATCACGATCCACAACCTCAACACCGACTGCACGATAAGCCTCATCATGTAGTGATGCTAATTCACCTGCACCACTTTCAATCATGACTGAATAACCAAGTTTTATAAGCTGAGACGCAGACTCAGGGGTGGCTGCAACACGCCGCTCTCCTGGGTGGATTTCCCGAGGGACTCCAATCATCATGGCCATGAACTACTCCTATTATTCGTTTTACGAGAAAATGCTTTTTACCAAAATGAGGCATTGTATCCTAGGATAACGCTTTTATACAGTGACCCATATCAAGTGAACAACTAACAAGCTGTTTTAAGAAGTTAATCTGTGCCAATCAAAATACGGTCCAGGATCATCTTTTCTTCCTGGCGCTATATGTTGATGCCCCACAATATCAGTAATGGGATAGTGTTTTTTTAATAACTTTACCAATTCAACCAAACTCAGATACTGCTCTTCTGTAAAACTCCTATCAGTGGTTCCCTCAAGCTCAATACCAATAGAGTAATCATTACAATTAGACTTATCCTGCCAGACTGAGATACCAGCATGCCAAGCACGGTCATTACAGGATACATACTGTATCAGTTCTCCGCTACGGCGAATCAGAAAATGAGAGGAAACTTCCAATCCCTTCAAAGACTGATAATAAGGATGAGAGTCACAATCCAATTGGTTTAAAAATAACTGACTGATAGCTTCACCACCAAACTCTCCAGGAGGCAAACTAATACAATGAATTACTATTAATGACACCTCTGTTTCTCTAGGACGTTGGTTAAAGTTTGGAGAAAGCACCTGCGCGGCCTCGCTCACCCAACCTTGAGGCTTCATTCTAAGAGTCATTAAGCACCTGCTTGGTCCTGTTGTTTGTGCGCTAAAGAACAATAATATCGGCCTTTAGAAGCGATGGCCTCATTGCGAACAACAAATACACCACACTTAGCACAGCGCACCATATCCTCAGTATGCTCAATGGGAGATTCCTGAGATTTCTTTAGAGTAGCCTGATGCTTTTGCCAAATAGGTAAAACATACTTTGCAGCAAAATAAATAACCGCTAACCACAAAAGCAATTTCATAATCACTTAATGCCCTTTTATTAAGAATAGACAAGTTAAAGTGTTTTAATTAACAGATTTAATGTCATTTACAGTATTATAAGATATTTGTAACCTTACTATGTCAATTAACAGCACCAATACTCCGAGATGGCAAGGCTATCTTGCCGCATTCACAGTAGTTTGCTGTTGGACGGGCTTTAATATTGTTTCTCGTTTAGGCGGTAAAAGTGTACTTACCCCTTTTGACGTAGCTGCACTAAGATTCTTGGTGTCTGGCTTATTCATGGTACCGATTTTCTTTATCTTTGGTAATCAACTTAATAAACTACAACTGTTTATTATGGGTACGGTAGGTGGCTTTGGTTATGCATTGTGCGCCTACTCAGGCTTTATGTTTGCCCCGGCTGCCCATGCAGGGATTATTATTAATGGTGGCATTCCTCTTGCAACTGCAGGGATTGCCTGGATTTTTCTGAAAGACCGACCAAAGCCTCTCTCACTCCTAGCTCTATTCTTAGCTGCCTTGGGCGTAGCAGTCATTAGTTTTCACAGTCTACAAACACACAGTACAGATAATCCCCATGTTATTTGGGGTGATATTTTCTTTATCCTTGCAGCGCTAGCTTGGTCGACCTTTGGTATTTTAGTAAGAATATGGAACATTCGCCCTGTTGATGCGATGAGTGGTATCGGTGTCACTTCATTATTAATTTATTTACCAATATATTTACTTTTTCTCCCCAAAGGGATCCATGAAGCAAGCTTCTCAACTATTTTGTTACAGGGCTTTTATCAAGGAATCATTGCTGCGCTGGTAGCAGGATTTTGTTATACCTTTGCCACTTTAGTGTTAGGAAGCGGTGCCGCTTCTCTCACGTTGGCTATCGTTCCTGGAACTTCAGCTATTCTTGCAATACCATTTTTAAATGAGCCTATTACTTTATCTACAGGTATTGGAGTGGTGCTGGTAAGTATTGGTGCGTTATTAGGTGTGCGTGCTAAAAAACCCAAGTAAATTAGTAAAAGTACTGTTTAATCTTAGTAAAACAAAATCAGTAACCAAATCACAGCAACATTAATCAAACTAATTAACACAGCGGCACTACCAATATCTTTTGCGCGTTTTGATAAACGATGTTTTTCTAACGAAACTCGATCAACCGCCGCTTCCACGGCAGAATTTAACAACTCAACCAATAACACCAATAAAACGCTTCCGACCATTAGGGCATGCCCTACTCCTGATGTTTTTAAAAACAAAGAAATAGGGATGAGTAACACAGACAAAATAACCTCTTGCCGAAAAGCACTTTCATGATGATACGCAGCCTTTAATCCTTGGATTGAGTACCCCAAGGCATTAATGACCCGACGTATACCGGATTTACCCTTAAAAGGGCTTTCGTTAAGATGCTCTGGAGAGGGATTCATGAGTTAGATTATTAGTAATATTCTCAGGTAAAGGTTTTAAATATCCGGCAAATTGCTCTGTCGCCTTGGACCATGAAAACTGTTCTGCATGTAACCGGGCTTGTTGACGAGAAATAGTCAGGGCATCAAGACATGCCTGACGTAAATCATTGTTTAGTGCCCCCGCTCCAGATTGTCCGATCACATCCAAGGGACCAGTTACCGGGTATGCTGCCACAGGACAGCCGCAGGCCATTGCCTCTAACAAAACCAATCCAAATGTATCTGTTTTACTTGGAAAAACAAATACATCAGCAGAGCCATAAACTTCAGCTAATTCTGTTTGACTTAATACACCCAAATAATTTACATCAGGGTATTTTGCTCGGATATCAGCCATAGCAGGGCCATCACCCGCCACCCATTTAGAACCAGGCAAGTCTAATTCCAAAAACGCCTCTACATTTTTCTCAACTGCCACTCTACCAACATATAAAAAAACAGGAGGGGAAGTATTCAGTTTTAGCCCTTTCTCTTTCTGAAACTTAAAAATATCTAAATCTACGCCACGAGTCCACAGCACTACGTTTGCTATACCATAATGTTGAAGATCTTTAATCACAACTGGAGTAGGTGCCATCACAGCATGTGAGGGACCATGAAACCAACGTAAGAAAGCATACGTCCATGACAAAGGAATAGCAAAACGTGCCTTCACGTATTCAGGAAAACGTGTATGGTAAGCAGTCGTAAAAGCGAGTTGACGTTTCACTGCAAATGCCCGTGCAGCAAGACCCAGAGGTCCTTCGGTAGCGATATGAAGAGCATCGGGATTAAACTCACGAATACGATCACGAACCTTGGCTCCTGGAAATAAAGATAAGCGAATATCAGGATAAGTTGGGCAAGGAATAGTATTAAATTCCTGCGGAGTCAGCATCTCCACTTGATAGCCCAATAACTCTAATTCTTTACGAGTATTTTTTAATGTTCTCACCACACCATTAACTTGCGGATCCCACGCGTCAGTCACGATCATAATTTTCATGAAACAACTCCTTCTGGAAATAGCTCTTCTTGGTGAACCGGACCTAGATTGAGCGGCGCCTCAACACGACTGCGCCACTCGACAATTTTTAACTGACCATCATGGGTTTCAACTAATGCTGTTAGGGACTCTACCCAATCCCCATCATTACAATATAAGAGACCATCAATCTCCCTCACTTCAGCACGATGGATATGACCACATACTACCCCCTGACAGCCTCGACGCTTAGCTTCAGCCACCATCACCGCCTCGAAAGAAGCGATATAATTAATAGCGTTTTTAACTTGGTGTTTCAGATATTGTGACAGTGACCAATAAGGTAATCCAATACGCACTCTTACCGCATTAAACCATTGGTTAAATTTAAGAATCATGGTGTAGAGACTATCACCCAAATGCGACAACCATTTCGCATGTTGGGTAATTCCATCAAAGAGATCTCCATGAACTACCCATAATTTTCGTCCATCCCGTAGGGTATGAATAGCCTCTTCACATACTTTGATATCACCAAAAGCCAAGCCAATAAATTGACGTGCTAGCTCATCATGGTTACCAGGTACGTATACAACATGCGTCCCTTTTCTGGCTTTTCTTAATAATTTTTGTATTACATCATTATGTGTTTGAGGCCAATACCACCCCTTTTTTAATTGCCATCCATCGATGATGTCACCAACCAAATAAATGGTTTCTGCTTCATGGGTTCTTAAAAAATCGAGTAGATAATCTGCCTGACAACCTGGGGTTCCAAGATGAGTATCTGAAATCCAGATAGTTCTGTAGTGGTGATTGATGTCTAAGTCATTGGTTTTCACGCGTCCATTAAGCCATGCGGGCATGAACGAAACGTGACATTTTTATTAAATTTTTGTGACTAAACCAATCAATAAATGAAGAATTAGTGATTGCGTTCTACAGCAAGATGAGCAAGGCTCATTAGTGCATCTTTATATGGGCTATCCTGAAATGTGGAAATACAGTCAATTGCTAAGTTAGCCTCGCGTTCAGCGGCCTCTGTCGTATAAATCAAGGCTCCTGTAGCGTTAATAATTGCCATCACTCGATCCATATGATCTGTACCACCTTCAATAACTACTGAACGTAAAAAATCACGGTCTTCATGATTGGCTTTTTGCATAGCATAAATTAAAGGTAAGGTGGCTTTCCCCTCAGCTAAGTCATCTCCAAGATTTTTACCTAGCTCTTCTGTGTTACCTGAGTAATCCAACACATCATCAATAATCTGAAAAGCATTACCCAAATAAGTACCGTATTCTTTAGCTTGCGTTTGAATGGGGTCATATTGATTTGCGATAAGCGCACCTAGCTGACCTGCCGCCGAAAACAATTGTGCAGTCTTATATTTAATTACTTGGCGATAACGCTCTTCATCCACATCCGGGTCATGACAATTCAATAATTGCAACACCTCTCCTTCGGCGATAATATTCGTTGCATTAGCTAGAATATCCATCACTGTCATCTGCCCTACCCCCACCATCATCTGAAAGGCTCTAGAGTAGAGAAAATCTCCAACTAATACACTTGCAGCATTACCAAACAACTCATTGGCTGTTTTTTTCCCACGTCGCAACTCAGATTTGTCTACCACATCATCATGAAGCAACGTTGCTGTATGGATAAATTCAATGACTGCAGCCAAAGTATGGTGGTGAGTCCCTTCATAACCGCATGCTTTTGCCATCAATACGGTGATGAGTGGTCTTAAACGCTTTCCGCCACTTTGGATGATGTATTCGGCAACTTGCCTAACTAAAACCACATCAGAATAAAGCTGCTTACGAATCACATGATCCACAGCATCCATATCGGCTTGGGCTAATAATTTGATGTCATTGAATTTCATTCAGTTTTTTATTATGTGTGTTCAGAAAAATCAATAATAGGGTGACCAATACATAAGAGTCAACCTAAACTATTAGATTTAAAAATATTGCGCCAGGCGTTGATTTGAAAGCTAACTATTCACAAACCTCTTAGCACCAAAACAAGCCTAATTTGGGCAAACAAGAACAACCGATGAAGATTTTGACAAAAGGGTCTAAAACCCTCTATAATTTCGGATTCTGTTTTATTGATCTATTTTAGGAGCGTCAAATGTACGCTGTAATTAAAACCGGTGGCAAGCAATATCGCGTGCAATCTGGAGAAAAATTAAAAGTTGAGTTGCTTTCAGTGGAAGTCGGTTCAACTGTTGACCTTGACCAAGTATTATTGGTTGCTGATGGTGAAGACATTACTTTTGGTCGCCCTCTCGTGGCAGGAGCCAAAGTAACTGCTAAAGTACTAGCACATGGACGTCATGATAAAGTAAAAATCTTTAAAATGCGTCGTCGTAAACACTATCAAAAGCATCAAGGTCACCGTCAAGGTTTCACTGAAGTGCAAATTGATAGCATTGTTAAAGGCTAAGGAGTAAAAACGCATGGCACACAAAAAAGCCGGTGGTAGTTCACGTAACGGCCGTGATTCAGAATCGAAACGATTAGGCGTTAAAGCTTACGGTGGTGAATTAGTTAGTGCAGGCAGCATTATTGTTCGCCAGCGCGGCACACGCATTCATCCCGGTGCAAATGTCGGCATGGGAAAAGACCATACTTTATTTGCTAAAGTTGAAGGCCGTGTTGTGTTTCGCACCAAGGGTCCACTCAAGGACAAATTTGCTTTAATCGAACCCGTCGCAGCTAGTGCTTAAGGGCTGAGATAAACTATTTAGGAAAGCCCTATCAATCGATAGGGCTTTTTTTATTATGAAATTTATTGATGAAGCAATAATTCAGGTTCACGCAGGAAAAGGTGGCAATGGCTCAGCCAGCTTTCGCCGGGAAAAGTATATTCCTAAAGGTGGTCCTGATGGTGGCGATGGTGGCCGTGGTGGCAGTATTTGGGCTCGTGCTGATCGGAATGTGAATACTCTGATAGATTATCGTTACGCCCGTATCCATCGTGCAAAAAACGGTGAACCTGGTCGTGGCTCAGACTGTAATGGTAAAAGTGCTGATGACATTGAATTACGCGTTCCTGTTGGCACCCTTATTAAGGATAAAGAAACTGGAGCAACGCTAGCTGATTTAACTCACCATGATGAACGCGTATTACTTGCTCGTGGTGGTCAAGGAGGCCTTGGCAATTTACATTTCAAATCCAGTACCAACCGCACCCCAAGACAATTTACTCCTGGTGAAGAGGGTGAATCCAAGGAATTACAACTAGAACTTAAAGTTCTCGCAGATATTGGTTTGCTTGGTTACCCTAACGCGGGTAAATCTACCTTTATTCGCTCTGTATCAGCAGCGCGTCCCAAAGTGGCTGATTATCCCTTTACTACCTTACATCCTAATTTAGGTGTAGTTCGTGTTGATGACAACAAGAGCTTTGTTATTGCAGATATTCCTGGGTTAATAGAGGGAGCCGCTGAAGGTGCGGGGTTAGGTCACCAATTTTTGCGACACTTAACCCGTACTCGACTGATCCTACATCTAATTGATTGTGCCCCTTTAGATGAATCGGTAAACATCATTGAACAAGCACACGCACTAGTAACTGAGCTTAAAAAATATGATGAAACTCTTTACCAAAAACCACGCTGGATTTTATTAAATAAAATCGACCTCTTGGATGAAGCCACTCAACAACAGGTTGTGAGTACCATTAAAGAACAGTTCAATGAACTTCCTGTATTTTCTATTTCGGCGCTTACCGGCGAGGGAACTAAGGCGGTAACCTATGCGGTAATGAACTATTTAGATACACTAAACCCCATTGAACAAGAACCGGGTGAAATTGATAGTACATATCTAGACAACACAGCGCATGAAGAATAATTCTTTTGTTAAAAACAGCTCCCGTCTCGTCATCAAAATTGGTAGTAGCCTACTGACCAATGATGGTCAAGGTCTTGATCGCAATGCCATTAGCCAATGGGTTGAACAGATGGTAAGACTTAACAAAGAAACGAATAAAACACTGTTATTGGTGTCATCAGGTGCTGTTGCACAAGGAATGAAACGCTTAGGTTTAACTGAACGTCCACGCGAACTACCCCTATTACAAGCTGCTGCAGCTGTAGGGCAAATGGGGTTAGCGCAAATGTGGGAGAGCTGTTTTTCAGAACATGGTCTCACCACAGCACAAGTTCTGCTCACCCATGAGGATTTTGCTGATCGTACACGTTACCTTAATGCCCGCTCTACTCTGTTAACCTTAATAGATATGAATGTTATTCCTATTATTAATGAAAACGATACCGTTGCAACCGATGAAATTCGTTTAGGGGATAATGACACTTTAGGCGCTCTTGTTGCAGGTCTTGTGGATGCGGAAGGATTGATTATTCTGACTGATCAAACAGGACTGTTTAATAAAGATCCGAGACATAATCCTGACGCGATCTTAATTCATGAGGCAACAGCAGGTGATAGTACGCTTGAATCCATGGCAGGAGGTGCTGGGTCAAGTTTAGGAAAAGGTGGCATGCTCACAAAAGTATTAGCAGCTAAACGAGCAGCCACACGTGGCGCACATACTGCTATTGTGAGTGGCCGAGAAAGTAATGTTCTTTATCGCTTAGCCCAGGGTGAGTTAATTGGAACCCAACTCATAGCCAATACCCAAAAACTCAATGCCAAACAACATTGGTTAGCCAGTCAATTACAGGTAAAAGGCCAACTTGTTTTGGATGAGGGTGCAGTATTGGCTGTAGTTAAAGAAGGAAAAAGCGTTCTACCCATTGGCGTCAAATCACTTAGAGGACACTTTAATAGAGGTGAACTGGTGGCCTGTCTAAATCAGCAAAATCAAGAGATTGCTCGTGGTTTAATCAACTATAACAGTCAAGAAACACAACTAATTCTTGGCAAAACCAGTGATCAAATTGAAAGTACTCTTGGCTTTGTCAGTGATGAAGAGTTAATTCATCGAGATAACCTAGTCTGTTCGTAATTACCCTCATCAGTCATAAGTAAGGCAAATCAATTCTTCAGGATAGAGTAAAATAATAGTTTTTATTATTTGAGCTATTCATGCGCGCTACACAATTTTTTATCTCTACACTCAAAGAAGCCCCCCAGGAGGCTGAATTAATCTCTCATCAGTTAATGCTTCGTGCAGGCTATATTCGCCGTCTTGGCAGTGGTTTATATACTTGGATGCCGTTGGGTCTTCGAGTACTCAGAAAAATTGAGGCAATTGTACGTGAGGAAATGAATAAAGCAGAAGCTCTAGAGTTATTGATGCCCTCTGTTATCCCCGCTGAATTATGGCAAGAAACAGGACGCTGGGAAAAGTTTGGTCCACAAATGCTTAAAATTAAAGATCGACACGATCGTGACTTTTGCTATGGTCCCACACATGAAGAAGTGATTAGTGATGTAGCACGTCGTGAAATTAAAAGCTATCGTCAATTACCTATTAATTTTTATCAAATTCAAACTAAGTTTCGTGACGAAATTCGCCCTCGCTTTGGTGTCATGCGAGCTCGTGAATTTATTATGAAAGATGCTTATTCTTTCCACGCCGATTTAACGAGCCTTGAAGACACCTATGCAGTCATGAAAGACACTTACCAACGTATATTTACACGTCTTGGTCTGAATTTTAGAGCAGTAGCTGCTGATACAGGTGCTATAGGGGGTTCTGGCTCTCATGAGTTTCACGTTCTTGCAGACTCTGGTGAAGATGCCCTCGCCTATAGCGATCAATCTGATTATGCCGCGAACGTTGAACTGGCTGAAGCAGTTATGCCTTCAGGTCAGCGCCCAGCAGCTAACTCGACTATGGAACAAGTAAATACTCCCTCAGTGACTTCCTGTGAAGAGGTAGCAACATTTCTCAATCTCTCTATTCAACAGATTGTGAAGTCGCTCTTAATCATTGATCAGGAGAATAAACCCTACCTTATTCTATTAAGAGGTGATCATGAATTAAACTGGGTTAAAACAGAAAAAATTATAGTAGGGGCAAGACTTGCCAGTGCAGAAGAGGTGACTCAACTAGGTCTTTATTCAGGTTTCATAGGTCCGGTTAATCTCCCTTCTTCAGTTACTATTCTAGCTGATCGTTCAGTGTCACTCATGGCTAACTTTGTGTGTGGTGCTAACCACATCGATAGCCATTATATTAATGTAAACTTTGGACGTGACTGCAGTGAACCTAAAGAGTATCTAGATTTAAGGAATGTCGTTGAAGGAGATCCCTCTCCTGATGGACAAGGTTCACTGAAGCTCTGCCGTGGTATTGAAGTTGGCCATATTTTTCAGTTACGTACCAAATATGCAGAGGCCATGAATTTAACTTTTCTTGATGAACAAGGAAAAAGTAAAGTGATGGAAATGGGTTGTTATGGTATTGGGGTGAGCCGAATTGTTGCTGCTGCAATTGAACAACACCATGATAAAAATGGCATCACATTACCTTTAGCTATTGCACCTTTTTCTGTCAGTCTAATTTCCATTGGTCTTAAGAAAAGCCCATTGGTTGAAGAAACCTCCAGCCAAATTTATGACCTATTAACCCATCAAGGAATTGATGTGTTGTGGGATGACCGTGATGAACGACTAGGCGTGATGCTCGCTGATCAAGAGTTAATGGGTATTCCGTTTAGAATAGTAGTAGGTGACAAAGGTTTGCAAGAGGGAACTGTTGAAGTAAAAGGCAGACATGACAGCGAATCCAAGAAAGTGTCTTTCACTGATCTTGCACACACTCTGCGTCAATGGATTATGCCTAACGCTTTAACCTAAAGTTTCATTTTCCAAGTCGGTAAACTCGCAGTTAATACCGCACAAAACAGTACCACTGCCCATGATAATTGGATCCATAATAAAAATATGGGCAGTGCTGCGAACGCACCATAAATAATTTTATAAGCAGAGAAATGGGTAATAAACCAACTGAGGCCATTTTTAAGCCCCTCAAAAGCAAACGCAGCAACTATCCCACCTACCAATGCGTGACGTTTTTTGACAGCCTTTCCAGGAATAACATAGTAAGCTGAGCTTAATATCAGCACCAGGGTAATCAATGAACTCCATTGAATTGCGTTATTAATTAGATGGTGGCTCTCACCAACCCAACCCAAAGAGGTTTTAATCGCTGTGGTAAAAGCCCACAGGGTGACACCTAACATAACAGGCCCCCCTACCACGACAATCAAATACATCATTAAACGTGCGTGCCATTGATGCTTAGGTGTACTACCCCATACTGCATTAAAGGCATGATCAACAGTCACCACTAAAGACAACACAGCAAATAGTAATACACCAAGCCCCACCACGGTTAATTGTTCAGCATGTTGTGAGAATTGTAATGTATACATACTAATCATCCGTGAGGCCACATCCGGTAATAAATTTGCCATTAAAAAGCTGCGTACACTCTTACTTATTAGTTGTGACCCTGGCATCAGAGAATACATACTTAAAGATAGCGTCACTAAGGGAATAATGGCAAATAATGTGGTAGTAGTAAGGCTAGATGCAGTTTGTAGACAACGATCTTGATGAAACTTTTTTAATACAAACCATAAAAACCCCAATGTATTTAACATTGGGGTGAGTGGGAACAACCAAATTGAAATACGTTTCACACCACTCCTGCAGACTGAGGGTTCATTCGTTGCGCTTTACTATCCAACTTATTCAATGCACTTAAATAAGCTTTTGCAGAAGCCACAACTATATCAGTGTCAGCCCCTAAGCCATTTACAATACGACCACCGCGACTCAGTCTCACCGTCACTTCTCCTTGTGACTCTGTCCCACTGGTAATATTATTTACAGAATAAAGCTGGAGCTCTGCACCACTATGAATAATCGCTTCAATAGCTTTAAATGTTGCATCAACCGGACCGCTACCTGTGGACTCAGTTTGACTCTCTCTACCTTGATGAGTAATGACTAAACGGGCATAAGGCGCTTCACCTGTTTCGCAGTGTGCCGTCAATGAAATCAAACCATAGAGCTCAGCTGCAGGTTCAGTTAATTCTTCACTAACAATGGCATGAATATCTTCATCAAAAATATCATGCTTTTTATCAGCTAAATCTTTGAAACGTTGGAATGCTGTGTTTAATGCCACTTCAGAATCCAGTTCAATACCTAACTCAGCAAGACGCGCTTTAAAAGCGGAACGACCAGAATGTTTACCTAATACCAATTTGTTGGTATTCCAGCCCACATCCTCAGCTCTCATGATCTCATAGGTTTCACGATGTTTTAACACACCGTCTTGGTGAATACCGGATTCGTGAGCAAAGGCATTGGCTCCCACCACTGCTTTATTAGGTTGCACAGGAAAGCCTGTAATCGTCGACACTAAGCGGCTAGCAGGAACAATTTGAGTGGTATCAATACGCGTTTCCACAGGAAAAATATCATGGCGTGTTTTAATTGCCATCACAATCTCTTCTAATGCAGCGTTCCCTGCTCTTTCACCCAAGCCATTGATAGTGCACTCAACTTGACGCGCTCCTGATAACACTGCAGCCAGAGAATTGGATACAGCCAAACCTAAGTCATTGTGGCAATGAACTGAGAAAATAGCTTGGTCTGAATTAGGTACTCTCTCTATCAATGTTTTAATTAATTCACCATATTGAAAAGGAATAGCATAACCCACTGTGTCAGGGATATTAATTGTTCGCGCTCCAGCTCGAATCACTGCCTCAATCACTCGACACATAAAATCAGTTTCTGATCGAACAGCATCTTCGCAGGAAAATTCTACATCGTCAGTAAATTGTCTAGCTAAAGTGACTGCTTTTACTGCGGCTTCTAAGACCTGATCAGGAGCCATGCGTAACTTCTTTTCCATGTGGATGGGAGAGGTAGCAATAAAAGTATGAATTCGGCCTCGTTGTGCGGGTGCTATGGCTTCCGCTGTTCGACGAATATCATTTTCTTGGGCACGAGCCAGACCGCAAACAGTACTGTCTTTAATGACCGATGCCACAGCCCGTACAGACTCAAAATCGCCTTGGCTTGCAGCAGGAAAACCTGCTTCGATCACATCAACACGTAATTTCTCTAATTGGCGAGCGATACGTATTTTTTCCTCTCGGGTCATTGATGCGCCTGGACTTTGTTCACCATCACGCATAGTGGTGTCAAATATAATCAGTTGTTGTTTCACGATCAGCTCCTAACTATCTGATTTGTTTAATAGAATTATCTCTATTTAAAGAGACAAGAATACAACGAATTGTGGGAATTGGATAGTTTTAGCGCGCAGAGCGCAGTAGTAGAAGGCCTAGTGAGCCACCTAAATATAGATTAAATGATGATTTGATGCATGTGTTTTTCATCTAATCAATATAAAAGTTTTTTTCCTGATTAGCAAGTCATTTATACAACAGTTCTCTGTAGACTTTTTTCCTCGTTCTACATATTGTAGACTCTGATTGTTTATTTTCTACGCATAGTTAATTAATTTTCCTTAACTGAAAACCACTAGAGAAAATGAAAAATACGCTACCAACGACTCCATTAGTTGTTCGTACTGAGCTTTTTATTAAGATTCATTTAAGAAATTCATGTTTTAATTAACTTAGACAGTAAGCTGAGTGAATCAGCAATCACTGTCTCCCCCTTTCGGTGGTCTTCCCCAGACCACCTTTTTTTTTACCGGAATGCGCGAAAAGCCCCCACCATTCAGGGCGGGGATGAATAGCGCGGACGGTATTGCCGTACTTTGAATCTAATGCGGCGTTTGTTGTTGTTCGATGTACTGCCGAATAATGTCAATCGGCGCACCGCCACAACTTCCAGCGAAATAGCTGGGCGACCACAACGCATTGCCCCATAGTTTTTTCTTAATGCTGGGATAGTTCTTTTTTCGGATAAGAAGACTAGATACGCCTTTCAGGCTATTAACCAGTTTCGATATTGCTATTTTAGGCGGGTAGTTCACTAACAGGTGAACGTGATCGTCCTCTCCATCGAATTCCACCAACTCCGCCTCAAAGTCGGTACACACGCTGGCGAAGATTTCTTGAAGGTCGTCCAAAATGGCTTTTGTGAACACCCCGCGGCGATATTTAGTCACAAAGACCAGATGAACGTGCATATTAAAAACACAGTGCCTACCGTGCCTGATGTCATTGCTCATGGACCAGAGTATGATTAAATCATGCAACGACTTCAAGCCTTCAAATATGAATTGATGCCAGACGGCGAACAACAGCGCAATATGCGCCGTTTCGCGGGTTCGTGCCGCTTTGTATTCAATAAGGCATTGGCGTTGCAGCAAGCGCACTATGCTGAAGGCAAAAAGAAGCTGTCTTATGCCGATTTGTGCAAACAGTCAAACAGTTGACAGAGTGGCGGAAAAGCAGTGAAACGCAATGGCTATCTGAAACCCACTCCCAACCATTGCAACAAACCTTAAAGGACTTGGAGCGAGCCTACAAAAACTTCTTCGAGAAACGCGCAGGCTTTCCCCGCTTCAAAAAAAGGCCAATCGGATAGCTTTCGCTATCCGCAAGGCTGCAAGCTTGATCAGGCCAACAGCCGGATATTCTTGCCGAAACTGGGCTGGATTCGCTACCGCAACAGCCGCGACGTGTTGGGTGTGGTGAAAAACGTCATCGTGTCTGGCAAACAAGACAAGTGGTTCGTCTCGATTCAAACCGAGCGTGAGGTCAATGCACCAGTACATCCATCGACCGCCATTGTCGGCATCGACATGGGGATTGCCCGTTTTGCCACGCTAAGCGATGGTTCCTATTTCGCTCCGCTGAACAGCTTCAAGCGCCAAGAGAAAGCCTTGGTGAAGGCTCAGCGCTCAATGAGCCGCAAACGGAAGTTCAGCAACAACTGGAAAAAGGCGAAAGCCAACGTCCAGAAAATCCATGCCCGTATCGGCAATGCCCGACGCGACTACCTGCACAAAGCCACGACCACGATCAGTCAAAACCACGCGATGGTGTGCATCGAGGATTTGCAGGTTGGGAATATGTCTAAGTCAGCATCAGGCAACACCAAAACACCGGGCAAAAACGTCAAGGCCAAATCCAGACTGAATAAAGCCATCCTTGATCAAGGCTGGTTCGAGTTCCGCCGCCAGTTAGGCTACAAACTGGCTTGGAATGGCGGACAACTCGTTACCGTACCGCCCAGAAATACCAGCCGGACGTGTCCGTGCTGCGGCCATGTCGCCAAAGAGAACAGGCTAAGCCAAGCAAGGTTCGAGTGTGCGGACTGTGGTTTCGAGGAAAACGCCGATCTGGTCGGCGCGATTAATGTTTTAAGGGCGGGACACGCCCGGTTAGCTTGTGCAGATACTTCGCCTGCGGTTGGGGCGTCGGGCCAAGAACCCACCGAAGCGACTCAGGCAGCATAGCTGCCTGAGCGCCGTAGGAATCACCGTCCTTTAGGGCGGCGAGGATGTCAATCAAAAAATTGATAATAATAAAATTTAAGATCATATTAAGAATCAGGGACTACAATTCATGATAACTAACCGGAGAACCTATCATGGAACAACTTAGCTATGAACGGAAAAAAGTATTTGATCCCCTATTACGTATGATTCATGTATGGAATGGTGTACTCATTACCATTCAAATTTTTACTGCGTTGATTGCTGATTATATTGAAAAGGGAATTCAACGAGATACGCTGTGGCATATTCATGTGTGGATAGGATATGGGATTGCAATCGGGCTACTATCCAGGCTTATTTGGGGAGTGATAGGGCCTAATAGTGCTAAATTCAGTGATCTATGGCATCCTCAAGTTTGGATCAATTTTATTAAAACCAGAAAATGGCTAGATCCAGAACGTTGGGGACATTCTACAATGGCCAGTGCTGCTTATCTGTTATTCTATTTACTATTAATTGTAATGGTCTTAACAGGCTTAAGTCTTGCTGCAATTAAACTTAATATGGGGCCCTTAGACGGATTATTAGGTGGTAATAAGTCGTTAAAAGATTTATTTCATGAACCACATGAACTCATTTATAACTTCTTTTGGGCATTTATTCTGGTTCATATTGCAGCTTTAATATGGCATGAAGTAAAAGATAAAACGCCATTAGCTCAAGCTATGGTCAGTGGTTATTTATATCGTGTGATAAAAAAACATGATAAAGAGTAATGATACTTATAGGGTTCGGGCTGTTAATTTTATTCAATTAATTTAAAAAAGTAACAGCCTAATTTGAATACTAAAATAAATATGAACTAATCATGAAAATTTTATTGGTAGAAGATGATTCAATTCTAGGCGATGGGATTCGTGCCGGTTTAAAACAAGCAGGATACGTAACCGACTGGGTACAAGATGGAATGGCTGCTACTCATGCTCTCAAAACCGGTGACTATAGCGCCATGATTTTAGATCTCAATTTACCAAAGAAGTCAGGTTTAGATGTTCTTGCTGATTGTCGTAGTCAAAAAAACGCAATTCCAGTTTTAATTTTAACAGCGCGAGATACACTATCGGATAAAATCAAAGGCTTAGATAGTGGTGCTGATGATTATCTGATCAAGCCCTTTGATTTAGATGAATTATTAGCCCGAATTCGGGCGCTTGTGAGACGTAGTAGCGGACAAAGCTCTGCTGTCATTATCCGCGGAGAATTGATTCTTGATCCTGCGGCCCATACCGTTGTGTTGAATAATCAAGTTATTGGCGTATCTGTTAAAGAATTCAGTATTCTTGAGCAATTATTACTCAATCAAGGACGGGTATTCTCAAGGGAACAGTTAGAAGAAAAGTTATATGGTTGGGACGATGAAATCGAAAGCAATTCAGTTGAGGTTCATATCCATCATTTACGTAAAAAACTAGGTAATGAGTTAATACGCACTATTCGCGGTATTGGTTATGTAATCGACAAACTATGACCTCCATACGACGACGTTTAATTGTTTTATTGGTTGCATTGTTATCTAGTGCCTGGTTGATGACCGCATTATTAACACGTTACGAAACGCGTGATGAAATTGATGCTGTATTTGATGCAGAGATTACGCAAGCTGCTCATATTTTACTTGGTATGGCGCGTAGAGAAAAAGAAGAGATTATTGAGCATGGTGGATTTAGTCCACCTGAGAGTCAACCTTATGCCCAAACCATGATGTATCAAGTTTGGGATAATGATGGAATTGTCATGCGCTCAATGCATGCTCCAGAAATACCATTAATTCAAAATGATCAACCTGGCTTCCAAGAAATACACTATTTAAATAAAAAATGGCGATTATTGAATGAGTGGGATAGCCATCACACTTATCATATTTTTATTGCTGAACCAGTTGCTACACGCGCCAAATTAGCACAACATATTAGCTTCCAAATACTGTTACCCACGCTGGCTTTTTTTCCTATTTTAGGTATTCTCATCTGGTTTACAGTCAGAATGGGGCTGACTCCTTTACAGCGAATACGACAAGCGATTGTAGAACGAAATGCCTCACGTATGGATGCGATTGATTTAGCATCAGTTCCCGATGAAGTCACTCCCCTTGCCGCCTCCATTAATGATTTACTTAATCGACTAAAACGCTCTCTTGATAGTGAAAAACAATTTACAGGAAATGCAGCCCATGAACTTAGAACCCCCTTGGCTGCTATAAAAACACAAGCACAAGTTGCCATGAGAGCGGACAATGATGATGACCGTTTACATGCCTTACAACAGGTAATTCAAGGCACTGAACGCTCCACTCACTTAATCGAGCAATTACTCATCCTAGCTCGCGTTGATCCTGAAAATGCACAAAATGAAATGACTGAGGTTGAATTAAACCAGGTTATTCATAAAGTTAAATCTGATCTCACGGGTTACGCAAATCAACGGCACATTAATATACAATGCCACTGTCAAACTGATTTAAGCGTAATTGGTAATCGATGGCAACTTGAAATTGTGTTGCGTAATCTACTAGATAATGCGCTACGCTATGCTCCTGAACATTCACATATCAATATTGAATTAACAGATACGCCTGAAGGAATTCGTCTTGCTGTTATTGATCAAGGTAAGGGTATTGATCCAGACGAGCAAATTAACATTTTCAATCGCTTCTATCGATTAAACGGAACCACTGCACAAGGTAGTGGGCTGGGGTTATCCATTGTTCAACGCATTATTGAACTTCATCACGCCTCAATCAATATGCAACAACTTGCCAACCATAGTGGGTTTGAAGTCAGTATTCTATTTTTTAAAAAGAATTAATTTTAAATAAAAAAATCTTCCACTGATACAGATTATCAGCATGGATCCCATTACCTTTAGCCATGCTCCGCTCAACTCCAAAGAAGTATCCTCTGTTCGTCTTGCGATTAAGCGAAGTGGTCTACCCGAAGCTCTATGGGTCAAGGCTCGCTTATTAGATTACGATCTTAATAATATAAGCATTGAAGTGTTTTTAGTTGAACTACATGAACTCAAACTAATGGTATCGTTTATTGTTGAAAACACTTCTCACCTATCTCAACATGATGAATTGACGCTGAATCGTATCTATAACAAGCTTAGTCAGCTCTTAGATGAAATACATCTTTTTTATCAATGCCAAAGATAAGTTTCAAACTATTGTCGATTAAACCAACCAGTCAAATGACTTCATTTAGACCTCTATTACTGTACTTAACTCGTGACTACTTCAAAGAGGAAGATTGGTGTTTAAGTCAGGGATTAATGGGACAAAGGGGCTTTAAAGCCACACTTAATAATAAAAACGATATATTCAGTATGACCTACTTACTCAAAGGAGCATTTTTACTTACCGCGAATCCACATACGCTCATGGTTCATGGCGTAAGCAGTTGGCAGTCTTCCTCAACTGATTATCTATCAATCAACAAGGAACTCACTCGTTTTTTAAATCATCATCAATCGTTTTATAGTCAAGCTCTGTGGTTCACCCATACCAACACCCCTCATCCTCATGTTCATATTTTATTGTTTTCAGACCATCACCAACAACAATTACTGCGATCACTCAAACGCGATGTAAAAACTCATCATCAAGATAATTCTGACGTTAGAATTTTCTCCAAAAACGATCGTAATTATGAATTTATCCATACAAAACCATTTACCTTTTATCAATGGCTTCGTCGTTATTTAAAAGATCAATTGGTAGGCTACGTCGATATGCCTTACAGTAACTGGTATCAGTTTCAAACAATATTGAATTACTGTCACATTCAATTGATACCACAACACCAATCCTTTAGCTGGTCAACTTCATTAAATGGACATGTCATTCATATTAAACCTTCTCTTATTGATAAAAAATTAAGCTCACAATATCTGCTTAACAAATGGGGGCCCTATTCTCCTATCAATACAATCAATACCTTAAGTAAACTGAATTACCAACACTATTATTCATGTTTTGAAGAACATGGAACAAGAGCACTCTTTCATCAAAATCCTCCGCATGATGCACTTTCCCTAGCTCAGCTAACCCAACGCTACTATTATTCTAATAAGTCACACTTATCCTTTAATAGTAGGACAACCAATCCTCTACATCATAAGACACACTACGCCATTATTGAACGATTGAGTGATTTAAAACTAGTATCAACTCGAGAGCATCAACAACTAAAAAAACAACTATTAACTATGCATTCATCTCCTTTACTCGTTAACAAACAAGTCAATAAAAAAATATCTTGGCTTCATTTTTTAATTAATGAGACCTCTAACAATAATGTAACTGCTAAAACATTGTTAGAGGATATTTGGCGAAACCATGAAATGCAGCCAAAGATACTGAATGCGTTTATTAGCTCGTTGAATACAGCAGAACAACAGATTAATGAGCTACTCCAGCGATCACCGAAACATGATATTGAAATAGAACGCTGACAGTTACTTAGTAAAGAATAATATGAACACGATACGGTCCATGAGCACCGATAATAATAGTTTGTTCAATATCAGCGGTACGAGAAGGTCCTGATACAAAATTCACGGCTCTGGGTAATGTCCCTTTTTCTGCCATATAAAGTGCCCAGGCATCTTCCATGTAGTTGACGATTCTCTTTTTATCTAATAGTGCAATATGAGTTTCAGGAAGTAAACTAACAGTGGAAGGCGTATTTACGCCGGAAGGTAACATTAAGGTTGCTGTTTCTGCAATAGCACAAAAGGCACCTGTCACTCCCACAAGATCATCTCCCTTAGCACTACCAACACGAACAGTGATACCTACTTCTTGCCAATTATATTGACTGAAATCTGGCCAGATAACCATCTGTCGTGGCAAGTTATATTGATTGAGATAGTTAGATACAGCTTGAGGAATAGCACTTATGTCAGATACGACTTCTGTAGTAGTAGACAATTGTTGACAGCGTTCAATAAATCGCGAAATAGGATCTTGCCATACTTGACTAGGACGTGGTCCGCGCGGTTTATCGTTAATGACAGATAATGCTCTTTCACGTTCTTCAGCTAAAGGAATGGTAGGCAAACCTAAACCACGACGAATACGGGCAAATATATTATCTCTTGCGCTCATCTTGTTGAGCCTTATATTGATCTCTAAAAGTTTTACCTGAAGGGGCTGGCATATCACGTCCCTCTGTCCACCCATCTAGCCCGGGCAACCAATGAATTAACCCCTTGCTTCCACCTAGTGCTTTTAATAACTTCACCACATGGCGAGTCATGAAACCATATAGCTTAGGATGGTTAGCAGTAAAGCGCCAGAGAGTCACTGATAGCCTTTCATGCCAAGGACGTAAGCCTTGAGAAAAAGATTCCTCACGAAGTACACGCATTAATTCAGGTAACGGAATTTTAACAGGGCACACCACTTGGCACGCGCCACATAATGTAGAAGCTTGTGGTAAATCAAGAGCTTCTTTTAACCCTACGTAGGAGGGGGTAAGCACTGCTCCTATTGGTCCAGGATAAACCCATCCATAAGCATGACCACCAATATTCTGGTAAACAGGACAGTGATTCATACAAGCACCGCAACGTATACAGCGTAATGCCTGCTTTAATCGACCAGCAAGCAATCGTGAACGTCCACTATCTACTAAAATGACGTGAGACTGTTCAGGGCCATCTGCATTACTTGCATCACGTACCCCAGTCATAACCGAAACGTAATTCGTTATACTTTGCCCCGTGGCAGAACGCGTGAGTAACCTTAATATAGTTGAGAAATCATTTAATGTACCTAGTACCTTTTCAATACCTGTAATAGCCACATGTATACGAGGCATAGTGGTTACCATCCTACCATTCCCTTCGTTGGTCACGATGGCCACTGAACCGGTCTCTGCAATTAAAAAATTTCCGCCTGATATCCCCATATCAGCACTTAAGAAATGAGGACGTAACTGTTCCCTTGCTTCACGACATAATGCGGGTATATCAGTGCTTTTAGGGGTGTGATGATGTTCTGAAAAAAGTTCAGCAACCTCCTCTACACTCTTGTGAATAGCAGGAGCGATAATATGCGATGGGGGCTCTTTAGCCAACTGTAAAATATATTCGCCTAAATCGGTTTCTATTGCTTCTATCCCAGCCGCTATAACCGCGTCATTCAACCCGGATTCTTCGCTAACCATGGATTTAGATTTAACGATTTTTTTAACTTGGTTTGCTTGAGCAATTTCAAGCACAATACGATTTACATCATGGGCTGTTTCTGCATAATGAACAACGGTTCCACGCTGTATGGCTTGTTCTTCAAACAGCGTCAAATACGTATCTAGATTGGCTAATGATCGATCACGAATAGCTGCTGCTGCAACACGAATGTCCTCAAGATTGTCTACCTCTTGCATGACTTTCGCGCGTGCTTCAACAAAACGTCCACCAAAACGACGCATGTTGTTTTGTAACCGAGCGTCAGATAATTTCTTTTTAACGTTTTTCTTAAACGTAAAGGAAGTGAGTTCCATTATTACTTCTCTTTGTACGTGAGTATTTCTGCCACATGTTTGACCTGTGTGGTATTGTCACCCATTCGTCTTAATCTGCCTTCAATATTCAACAAGCAACCTAAATCACCACCCACAATGACCTCAGCACCACTTTGTTGTGCATAATGACATTTATTATCAGCCATACGGGTAGCAATATCACCTAATTTAACAGAGAAAGTACCACCAAAACCACAACATAACTCGGACTGATCCATTTCCTTCAAGGTTAACTGATCAATCGAATCAAGGAGTTGACGTGGCTGTTGTTTGATATTGAGCTCCCTTAAACCAGAACAGGAATCATGGTAAGTCACTGTTCCTTTAAACTGACTGCTTACTGTTTCAACTTTCAGAATATTAACTAAAAAGTCGGTTAACTCAAAGGTACGAAGGGCAAGAGCAGTGATTCGCTCTTGTAGTAGTGTGTTTTCAGGGAACAAATCTTGGTAATGTAGACGTATCATGCCAGTACAGGATCCACTGGGTACTACCACATAATCACAGCCATCAAAGAGTTCAACAAACCGTTTTGCAAGCGTTCTCCCAGATTCCCGATCACCTGAATTAAATCCTGGTTGACCGCAACAGGTTTGATTATCTGGTACCAATACGTCACAACCTGCGTTTTGTAATAGCTCAATGGCAGAAAAGCCAATCGATGGACGCATCATGTCAATTAGACATGTAACGAAAAGACCAACTTTCATGATTTATTCCTAAACTTAAAGCTGTCCTACAGTTGTGTTCTTGGTTCTAGAGCGATATTCTAGCCATTGCCTTACGCGACGAGCATCGTTGATACGTGCTTGATGACCGTGAGAGTCCAATAAAACAATAACCATTGGATGACCGGTAATGTTGGCTTCCATCACCAAACACTGACCCGATTCATTGATATAACCAGTTTTAGATAAACCAATGTTCCAATCTTCCTTGGCCACCAAAGGATTGGTATTTTTAAAGCGTACCAATTGGTGACGATAACCTACTGGCAGAGTCACTTCTGATGTGGTTGTAATTTTATGAATCAATGGAATAGTTCTGGCTTTTTCAACTAGACGAACTAAATCTTCTGCAGAAGACACATTTTTTCCATTAAGACCTGAAGAATCAGCAAAATGGCTATGTACCATTCCAAGTTTCTTGGCTTCCTCATTCATTTTGGCAACAAACGCCGGCAAACCACCTGGATAATTTCTACCTAAAGCACTGGCAGCACGATTTTCAGAGGCTATAAGAGCCATTTTTAAAAAGTTAAGTCTTGTCTCTTGCGCCCCGACTCTTAAATGTGAACTACTAAAACGCAAGGTATCAACATCATCTTTTGATACAGTAAGAGTTTCATCAAGATTTTGATTTGACTCTAAAACCACTACCGCAGTCATTAGTTTAGTAATGGAAGCAATGGGTTGGATAGGATCTGGGTTTTTTGAAAAAACCACATGGTGGTCTGACTCATCAATGACGAGTGCAGAGCGAGATAGCAAATTAATACGTGATGGGTCAAAAGAGACTCGATGAATTTTATGATGGTGATGCTTATGCGTATGTTGTTGGTCAGCAGCCTGAACTAGAAACGAACCACTCAAAGCGGTTAATGGGAAAGCAACGGAAACTAACCGTAAAAGGTGTTTTGTCAGCACGTTTAAGACCCTTTTATTGTAATGCAATTACAATACAAAAAAACAGTTCTAAACGCAAGTAAAATCTACAACTTTTCCTTAAATCGATCAACTATTTACACGATTTTTGTAAGGTAAATTAAACTTCACTTTCCTGCTTCACTTTTTCTTTTTGCTGCAATACCCACATTCTTGCATACGCACCATGTTCTGCTAATAATTCCTCGTGACGACCACGCTCAATAATTCTTCCCTGATCCATTACAATTATTTCATCGGCATGAACAATAGTTGAAAGACGGTGCGCAATAATCAACGTAGTATGCGTTTTAGATAAAGCGGTAATCTCTTGTTGAATTTCTTTTTCCGAATGCGAGTCCAATGCAGAGGTAGCCTCATCAAAAATCAGCACATGCGGACGTTTTAATAGGGTTCTAGCTATTGCAACACGTTGTTTTTCACCACCTGACAGCTTCAATCCACGTTCACCTACTACAGTGTCATACCCTTCAGGTAAACTTGCAATAAACCCATCAATATGGGCAGCCTTTGCTGCTGCAATCACTGCGTCACGAGTTGCTTGAGGGCGACCATAAGCAATATTATAAAAAATCGTGTCGTTGAATAACACCGTATCTTGAGGAACAATACCAATGGCTGCACGAAGACTATGTTGACTCAAGTCACGTATATCATGTCCATTAATAGTAATACTGCCACTTTGAATGTCATAAAAACGAAAGAGTAGACGTGACAACGTCGACTTCCCTGCCCCACTGTGTCCCACCACAGCAACAGTTTTCCCAGGATTAATAGTCAGACTCACCTGATGCAAAATGGGACGACGAGCATCATAAGCAAAGTCTACTGCGTTAAAGCAAACTTGTGGTGCGTCTGTTAATACCAGTTGATAGGCATTGTCTTTGTCCTTTACTTCAGCATTCACTGAAAGCAAACGAAACATGCGATCCATGTCAGCGAGAGATTGTTTAATCTCACGATAAATGACACCTAAAAAATTCAACGGAATATATAGTTGCAGTAAAAGGGAATTAATTAATACTAAATCGCCAATAGACAAATGACCTTGATAAACACCAAGAGCCGCTCGATACATAAGAATAGTAGCGCCTAAACCAATAATTAAACTCTGTGAGGCATTCAATAGAGCGAGTGAGGTTTGGCTTTTAACAGAAGCGCTTTCCCATTTTTCTAAATTCTCATCGTAACGCTTGGCTTCCCATGATTCATTACCAAAATACTTAACCGTTTCATAATTAATTAAACTATCAATCGCTCGCGCATTCGCTCTAGAATCGAGTTCATTCATACGCCGTCTGTATTGAGTTCTCCACTCGGTTATAACCACGGTAATAGCAATATAAATAACCAATGTAATCAATGTAATCAGGGCAAACCAAATATCATATTTCCAGGCTAAGATACTCGCAACCAGAACGATTTCAACCAAAGTTGGCATAATACTGAAGAGAGTAAAACGCATGAGCGACTCAATACCTCTTGTACCTCGCTCGATATCGCGTGACATGCCCCCTGTTTGACGCTCGAGATGAAAACGCAGATTTAGAGAATGAAGATGTTGGAAAACAGTCAAAGCAATGCGACGAATAGCACTTTGCGTTACTTTAGCAAACACACCATCTCGTAACTCATTAAATAAAGTTGTTGAAAAACGTAATACACCATAAGCAATGATCCAAGAAATTGGCAGTAACAAGAGTTGATGTTTAGGATCAAGTGCATCAATGATTGATTTTAATGCAAGCGGAACAGCCACATTGGATACTTTTGCCAATATCAAACATATTAAGGCAATCAATACGCGCCCTTTAAAAGCCATCAAATAAGGCGCTAGAGATTTAATGGCTTTGAAATCACTGCCATTAAATAAGTTTGGAGAAGGGCTAGATGAGCCGTGTCCATGTGCATGATGTCTCAAGATAAACTCACTTTTATATATGTGTTGACATTAATCGAATTGGACGTAATTTGTTATCTGTAAACAATTCGCATAAACCTAAAAAACGATTCAAAGAGTTATAAACTTTATACAGCCCTAATGGTTTGTTTTCAGGTAGAGTTGTTATGCGCCCACATTGCACATCCTCTGCATGAGTACTATCTAAATAAAGCGATGGAACTCCAGACAATAAACTATCAGTTGGGAGTAAACATTCTCGTCGCTTTTCTTCTGACATATCAATTAAGGCAGCCAACTCTACAGCATTATGTAACTGATAGGGTCCGGTACTTATTCTCTCCAACGCCGTCAAATAAGCCCCGCAACCTAATTGTTCACCAATATCAGAGGCCAATACTCTAATATAAGTTCCTTTACTCACAAGGCATTCTATTGTTAGTACATCGTTAACTAGAGAGATAACACGACAACTCAACACTTCAATTGTTCTTGGCTGGCGTTCAACAGTTTGTCCCGAACGGGCATAGCTATACAACGGTTTACCTTGTATTTTTATCGCAGCATGCATGGGAGGGATTTGTTGTTGTATCCCAATCATAGCATTGAGAACAGTTTCAACTTGGGCTAAATTAACAGTCCTGTCGGAGTGTTTAGTGATAGTTCCCTCACCATCTAGCGTATCACTCACATAACCTAGTTTTAAAGTTGCAATATACCCCTTTGGCGCATCAAGTATCCACTGAGAAAACTTAGTCGCTTCACCAAAACATAAAGGTAACAAACCCGTTGCATGAGGATCAAGAGTCCCCGTGTGACCAGCTTTTTTAGCACGCAGCAAATGCCTTGCGCGTTGTAAAGCAGTATTTGAGCTAAGTCCAAAGGGCTTATTGAGAAGTAAAACACCAGATACCTCCTCGAGAGGAATCTTAACTTGAGCTAAATTAGTCTTTGGGGTGTTTGCTGTCATCTGCGATAGCTTGGTCAATCAGCGAGCTCAAACTAATGGCGCGATCAAGAGTCGTATCGGCTACAAAATGTAATTGCGGCAGTACGCGTAAAGACAGTCGTTTACCTAGCAAAGAGCGCAAGTAACCTGCTCCTTCCGACAGCGCTGTAATAGAGGCATCTAATACCTCAGCACCTTGAAGGGAACTGATATAAATTGTCGCATGAGAGAAATCCCGCGATACATCCACATCCGTTATGGTTACCATACCAAGACGTGGATCACGGAAGTCACGTCTTAGTATGTCAGACAAATCGCGTTGAATTTGATCTGCAATTCGTCTTGATCGTGGGAAATTAGCCATAACAATTAAAGTGAGCGAGCCACTTCTACTACTTCAAACACTTCAAGCTTATCGCTAACTTGAATATCGTTGTAGTTTTTCAAAGATAAGCCACATTCAAAACCCGCTTTTACCTCTCGTACGTCATCTTTAAAGCGCTTCAGAGAATCTAATTCACCAGCATGAATAACAACATTATCACGTAGCAAGCGGACTCCTGAACCGCGTTTCACCATCCCTTCTAGTACATAGCAACCCGCTACAGCGCCCACTTTAGAGATTCTAAATACTTCTCGAATCTCAACCAGACCAATGATATTTTCTTTACGATCTGGTGAGAGCATTCCTGACAGGGCAAGCTTCACATCATCCACCGCAGCGTAAATAATGTCGTAGTAACGAACATCTACACCACTTGATGCAATCAATTTTCTTGCTGTGGCATCAGCTCGAGTATTAAAGCCAATAATTACAGCTTTTGAAGCCAAGGCCAAGTTGACATCAGATTCCGTAATACCGCCTACCGCTGAGTGAACGATATTAACTCGTACTTCCTCAGTTGATAGTTTTTGTAAGGATTGGGATAGCGCTTCATAAGAGCCTTGCACATCAGCCTTGATGATAATGGAAAGAGTTTTAGTCCCGCTCTCACCCATTTGCTCAAACATATTTTCTAATTTGGCTGCTTGCTGCTTAGCCAGTTTTACATCGCGGAATTTTCCTTGCCTAAAGAGAGCAATCTCACGGGCTTTGCGTTCATCATTGAGAACAATTAACTCTTCCCCAGCAACAGGCACTTCCGTTAGACCTTGTATTTCTACAGGAATAGAAGGGCCTGCCTTATCGATCGGGTGACCCGTTTCATCTAACATAGCACGAACGCGACCAAACGATGATCCCGCCAATACAATATCACCACGTGTTAATGTTCCTGACTGAACAAGTACAGTTGCAACAGGGCCACGGCCTTTATCTAATTGGGCTTCAATCACGATACCTTTAGCAGGCGTATTACGTGGTGCTTTTAATTCCAATACTTCAGCTTGGAGTAAAACGGACTCTAATAAATCATCTATTCCCTGGCCAGTTTTAGCTGATACCGGGACAAATTGGGCTTCACCACCATATTCTTCTGGCAATATCTCATGGGCAACCAATTCTGATTTAATCCTCTCGTAGTTAGCTTCAGGTTTATCAATTTTATTAACCGCCACAACTACGGGAACCTTGGCTGCTTTAATATGATGAATAGCTTCAATTGTTTGAGGCATCACACCATCGTCTGCAGCAACCACCAGAATAACAATGTCAGTTGCCTGCGCACCACGTGCACGCATTGCAGTGAACGCCTCATGCCCTGGAGTATCTAGGAAAGTAACAATACCTTTTGCCGTATTAACATGATAAGCGCCAATGTGCTGAGTAATCCCGCCCGCTTCTCCACTTGCCACTCTGGTGCGACGAATATAATCAAGTAAAGAGGTCTTACCATGGTCCACGTGTCCCATTACTGTCACAACCGGTGCTCTAGGCTCAAGTATGGCATCTTCATGCTGCGCACCTGATTCTGCTAGTAATGCCTCAGGATCATCTAACTTCGCAGGTTTTGCAACGTGACCTAAATCTTCCACCACAATCATGGCAGTTTCTTGATCTAACACTTGATTGATAGTAACCATCATGCCCATTTTCATGAGGGCTTTGATGACTTCTGCAGCTTTTACAGCCATTTTTTGTGCTAATACTGCAACGGTGATTGTCTCAGGGATTAATACCTCATGGACCATCGGTTCAGTTGGGGCTGAGAAAGCATGTTGATTATTATCATGATGTTTTTTACCGTGACGTGCCTTAGGATCTCGCCAACCTGTGGTACCTGACAACACATCACCGCGGGTTTTAATAGTCCGCTTTTTAACACCCTCATCCATCCATTGTGGAGATTTTTCAGATACACCTTTTTTACCTTTCTTAGCGTGAGCTTTCTCTTCCTCAGTCACGACAGGACGATGTAATGTACCTGATTTTTCAGTCTTAGCTTTTTCAGGCTTGGCATTCTTGATTTTTGCTTTCTCAGCGGCAGCCAACATGGCAGCTTGAGCTTCAGCTTGCGCTTTTTCTCCTGCTTCTCGCTTGGCACGGATACGCTCTTGTTTTGCTTGTAGATCCGCAGCTTGAAGAGCGCGCAACTCAGCCTGTCTTTTGGCCTCAGCTTCACGGATTGCAAGCTGACCCTCGTCAATTGCAGAAAAAGGTTTTTTAACTGTTTTAACTTTAGCTACAGGAGTCTCTTCAACAGGAGAAGGCTCCTCTTCATCTGGCTGAGCGACTGGTTCAATAACTGCCTCAGGCTCTTCCACAGAGGGCTCTTCCACAGAGGGCGCTTCAACTGGCTCTGTCACTTCTTCAATCACAGCCACTATTTCAGGTTGAACAGGAACCACTTCAGCAACAGGGATTTCAACAATAGGCTCAACTATCGGCTCAATGGGAGCTGCGGGTTCAACCGCTTCAGTAGATTCTTCTGGTTTTAGGTCTTTTGCATCACGCTTAACCAGAACTCGTTTTTTTCTTACCTCAACTTGAATTGTTCTTGCTTTACCAGTGGTTGCATCAGCTTTTTTAATTTCTGTAGTCTGTTTACGGGTTAAGGTAATTCTCGTTTTAGGTTCACTACGTCCATGCTGCTCACGCAGATACTCTAACAATTGAGTCTTGTCTTGTTCAGACAAAGGATCATCTGCGGAGTGTTTATGTACACCCGCAGCATTTAACTGCTCAATCAGCGTCTCAGCTGTAACTTTGAGTTCATTTGCAAAATCCAGAACATTTGTTTTTGCCATTTAAGGTCTCCATGGCCTTACTCGAATAAAGGAGCGCGGGCCGTCATGATCAATTCGCGGGCACGCTCTTCATCCAATCCAGTTAATTCAGATAATTCATCGGTAGCAAGATCTGCTAATTCTTGAATCGTGGTAATTCCATTATTTGCAAGAAGATGAGCAGTTTCACTGTCCATCCCTTTCATATGTTGCAAATCCTCAGCTGCATGTTCGACTTTTTCTTCTGAAGCAATAGCCTCTGTTAACAATGCGTTACGTGCGCGGGCACGCAGTTCATTCACTGTATCTTCATCAAAAGCCTCTATTTCAAGCATTTCATTAAGAGGGACGTAAGCCACCTCTTCAAGAGAAGTAAATCCTTCTTGAATTAAAATATCAGCCACTTCTTCGTCCACATCAAGTCTTGAAACAAACAAGTCCCTCAGGTGGGACGACTCCATGTCATCTTTCTCTCTTGCCTGAGCCTCAGTCATGATATTGAGCTCCCAGCCTGTCAGCTCCGAAGCCAAACGAACGTTTTGTCCACTGCGACCAATTGCTAGAGCAAGTTGTTCTTCGTCTACAACCACATCCATGCTGTGCTTGTCTTCATCCACTCGAATTGAATTCACCTCAGCAGGAGCTAATGCGTTTATCACGAATTGAGCGGGATCTTCAGACCACAACACAATATCAACTCGCTCACCACCCAACTCACCTGTTACTGCCTGAACACGAGAACCTCTCATACCCACACATGTACCAATTGGATCTAAACGGCGGTCATTTGACTTCACTGCTATTTTTGCGCGAATCCCAGGGTCACGTGCAGCAGATTTGATTTCAAGCAAACCTTCTTCAATTTCTGGCACTTCCAACTCAAACAATTTAATAATAAATTCAGGAGCGATGCGAGAAAGCAGTAATTGTGGACCTCTACCTCCACGCTCAACACGCATTAAATAACCGCGTACACGATCCCCAACACGTAAATTTTCTTTTTGAATCATCTGATCACGAGGTAACACTGCTTCAATACGACCTGATTCAACGATCGCATTGCCGCGATCCATACGCTTGACTGTACCTGTGACTAAAAACTCTTGTCTTTCAAGGAAATCATTGAGAATTTGCTCACGTTCTGCATCACGAATTTTTTGAAAGATAACCTGCTTAGCCGCTTGAGCACCAATTCGACCGAAATCAATAGATTCCAAAGGCTCTTCAATCACTTCTCCCGCCTGAATATCAGGATATTGCAACTTGGCTTGAGATATAGGCATTTCTTGAAACTCTGACAACCAGTCAGAGTCATTTACCACACGCCACACACGGAATGAGGAAAAATCACCGGTTTGGCGATTGATGCTGACACGCACATCAAAATCTTCTTCACCGAATTTTTTTCGGGTAGCCGATGCCAATGCCATTTCAAGGGCAGTAAACACTATTTCAGGCTCGACGTTTTTTTCACGAGCCAGAGCATCAACTAATAACAAAACATCTTTGCTCATAATTTCCTCACTAAAATTCAGGTACCAAATGAGCACGCTCTATATCGGCATACTCAAATGACAGCGGTTCTTCAGTCCCTTCAACCAATAAGCTAAACGATGTTTTATCAGCACTTACTAGTTGCCCCACAAAATTTCTTTGTCCGTTACGAGGCACACGAACCCTCAATTTAATTTCATTTTCAAGAAAGCGCTCAAAGTCAGCAGGTTTTTTAAGCGGTCTATCAAGACCTGGAGAAGACACCTCCAAACGATCAAAATCCACCCCCTCAACTGCAAAAGCCCGAGTTAACTGATTACTCACCAGGGCGCAATCATCAACCGTAATACCCTGAGGCGAATCAATAAACACGCGCAACATCCCACGTCCAGAACGCTCAATATCAACACATTCAAAAGACATACCAGTCACAATTTTTTCAATCAAACTGTCCACTGCGGAAAGTTGCACTATTTAACCCTCTACTTTGCTTTGCACGAATAAAAAATGGGCTCAAGGCCCACTTTTTATTGCTCTTTCATATCCAAGATTTTGATTATAGCTCTTTTTTAGCCCAACTGTCTATAAATTGTGCACCCCACAACACCCCAAAACCCGTCACATCAGACAGCGCAGCCCCTAATCCGCCCTCGTTTCTAGAGGCAGAGAGATCCATATGTATCCAAGGAGTGTTATTAATAAACTTAGATAAAAAGCGTACGGCCAAAATATGATCAGCTTCTCCGGTCAAAGTACATTGCTTCACGTCAGCCACTTGGCTATCTAGAGCCTCATCGTAGTCATCGGGAGCCGGAAAACAAACCACTCTCTCCCCCATGGCAACACCCGCCTCTATGGCGAGATTAACTAAATCTGGTCGATTAACAAATAGTCCACTCATGCGCGCCCCCAAAGCAACATGCATGCTCCCAGTTAGTGTGGCAAAGTCAATTATTAAATTGGGTTTAGTCCTCTCTGCCAGCGTTAAGGTATCAGCTAATACCATGCGACCTTCTGCATCGGTATGAACAATCTCGATGGTCGTGCCATTTAAGGCGGTGACAATATCATTTTGCTTGTAAGCTTTGGGGCTTAAATGGTTTTCTGCGACGGCAAACCATGCATCTATCGCCACAGGAAGTGATAAATCAATAGCCGCTTGTAAAATCCCTAACACCACAGCAGACCCATTCATATCCTCATGCATATTGTGCATATAACGAGCAGGTTTTAAATTATGCCCACCCGTATCAAAACAAATTCCTTTGCCCACTAAAGCTATGCGATTAACAGCACGCTTGGGTTGATAACTAATTTTTACGATAGCAGCCTGCTGGTTAGCGCTTCCCTGCGATACCGCAAGAAAAGCCCCTGCGCCCATCTTTTTTAGACGAGACTCATTCCATTCCTGACAACTTAAATTGTGTGTTCTTGCGAACTCTTTCAATTGCTCGCGGTAGACAGAAGGAGTAAGTTCATTGGGCGCTTTAATCGTCAAATAACGTGTAAGTGTATTCGCTCGAGCCAAGGTATACGCTTTGCTACACGATTCTTTCGTCCCTGGCGGAGCTTTTAAATAAATATGTTGCCAGAGCGGTTTCTTTGGGGCTTTATGCTCAATTAAGTTAACGTTATTAATCAAAAACGCATATAAAGCACTCGCAGCCAAACGCCCTGCCTGCTCACCACAAAGTTCAACAGCCACCTCAGACACCGCTAAAGATTGGAGCTGTTTTACTACTTTTGCGAGTGAGCTGTGAATATGAAAGGGATCTTGGTGAGTATTCACTGAAACCCAAAAAAAAGTCATTCCATCGGAATTTGTGGCTAGTACCCCTTCTTTAAGAAAAGCGTTTAACTCTCCTTTTCTTTGGCGTACAACCTGATCTAATAGCTCCTTATTGGGAAGAAGAGCGAGTTCAGACATATCAGCAATCAAGTAAATTACCAAGGGGCACTGTTTGACTCTCCCTTGATTCCAATACCATTTTGGCAATGTAAAGTGATCATTTTTCATAAGGATGATGTTATCATGTTGCCATGCGACAGTATCTAGATTTTTTACACCACATCCTAAAAAACGGTACGACAAAAACAGATCGTACTGGTGTTGGCACCATTAGCACTTTTGGTTATCAAATGCGATTTGACTTAGCCGCTGGTTTTCCTTTGGTGACTACAAAAAAACTTCATTTGCGTTCTATTATTCATGAATTAATTTGGTTCCTCTCTGGTAACACCAACATCCAATACCTGAAAGATAATGGTGTGAGTATTTGGGATGAGTGGGCTGATAAGGATGGAAACTTAGGGCCTGTGTATGGCAAACAATGGCGACAATGGCAAACTGCTGATGGTCGAGTCATCGATCAAGTTACTGATGTGGTTAGACAAATAAAAAGCAACCCAGACTCACGACGACTTATTGTATCTGCTTGGAATGTAGGTGATA
The DNA here is from genome assembly GCA_021811145.1 of Pseudomonadota bacterium. Lineage (GTDB taxonomy): Bacteria > Pseudomonadota > Gammaproteobacteria > Burkholderiales > Ferrovaceae > PN-J185. The sequence goes on along the minus strand of JAJZPN010000006.1, from coordinate 21,959 downwards.
TTCAAAATATGGCCCTACCACCATGCCATCTTTTATTTCAATTCTATGTTGCTCAAGGTAAATTATCTTGCCAACTCTATCAGCGCTCCGCGGATGCAGGACTAGGAGTTCCGTTCAATATTGCCTCTTATGCTCTACTCACTCACATGATGGCACAACAATGTAATCTAGCAGTAGGTGAGTTTATTTGGACTGGCGGGGATTGTCATATTTATACAAATCACATCGCAGCAATTGAAGAGCAATTAACTAGAAAACCCTACCCTCTTCCTCAATTAGAAATTCTGAGACATCCTGATTCAATATTTGACTATCGGTTTGAGGATTTTGTTATACACAACTATCAGAGCCACCCTCATATTGCGATGAGAGTGGCTGTTTAGTAGTTTTAACTGACCCCTAACTCCTCTGTTTCATCAAAACGTAACTGAATTTCTTTTTCTTCGTTTACATCAATGGTGACTTTACCGCCAGCGGCAAGACGACCAAACAATAATTCATCTGCCAAAGCACGACGAATTGTGTCTTGAATTAACCTGGCCATCGGTCTCGCACCCATCAATGGATCAAAGCCTTTTTCAGATAAGAACTCACGTAGTGCGTCGGTAAAGTTAACTTCAACACGTTTCTCTTGCAATTGATTTTCTAGTTGCAACAAGAATTTGTCTACAACACGGAGAATAACGCTCTTATCAAGAGGCGCAAAAGAAATAATGGCATCTAAGCGGTTTCTAAATTCAGGGGTGAATAGGCGTTTAATATCAGCCATTTCATCGCCTTGAGATTTGCTTTCCACAAAACCAATGGTGTTTTTAGTTAATACTTGCGCACCTGCATTAGTGGTCATAATAATTACCGTGTTTCTGAAATCTGCTCGACGTCCATTGTTGTCCGTTAAAGTCCCATGATCCATAACCTGCAACAAGATGTTGTAAATATCAGGATGCGCTTTTTCAATTTCATCAAGTAATAAAACTGAATAGGGATGCTTAGTAATAGCTTCCGTCAGTTGCCCACCTTGGTCAAACCCCACATATCCTGGTGGCGCGCCAATTAAACGTGAAACAGCATGAGGTTCCATATACTCAGACATATCAAAGCGAATTAACTCCACCCCAAGTGTGTAGGCTAATTGTCTTGCCACTTCAGTTTTACCTACTCCAGTAGGTCCTGAGAACAAGAATGAACCAATTGGTTTTTGCGGATTACCTAACCCACTTCGGGCCATTTTGATAGCAGCAGAGAGGGCTTCAATTGCTTTATCTTGTCCAAATACAACCGCTTTTAAATCACGATCCAGTGTTTTAAGAGCACTTCTATCATCATTGGATACATTTCTTGGAGGAATACGGGCAATTTTTGCGACGATATCCTCAATTTCAGTCTTACCAATCACTTTACGTTGTTTTGATTTAGGTAATATCCTTTGCGCTGCACCCGCTTCGTCAATCACATCAATGGCCTTGTCTGGTAAATGACGGTCATTAATGAAACGTGCTGACAATTCTGCTGCAGAAGACAAGGCAGTTTCTGAATAACGCACGCCATGATGCTTCTCAAAACGTGATTTAAGTCCTTTGAGAATCTGCACTGTTTCTTCAATTGAAGGTTCAACCACATCAATCTTTTGAAAGCGTCTTGATAAGGCATGATCCTTCTCAAAAATACCCCGATACTCAGTATAGGTGGTGGCCCCAATGCATCTTAATGTGCCTTTTGATAAGGCAGGCTTTAATAAATTAGACGCATCAAGCGTACCGCCAGAAGCCGCACCCGCACCAATTAATGTGTGAATCTCATCAATGAATAGGATACTATTTGTATCCTCTTGCAATTGTTTTAATACTGCTTTCAGACGTTGCTCAAAATCACCCCGGTATTTTGTTCCGGCAAGTAACGCACCCATATCCAAAGAATAAACCGTGGCTTGAGACAGTACATCAGGAATATCGCCAGACACAATTCGAGAAGCTAACCCCTCAGCTATTGCAGTTTTACCAACACCCGCTTCACCAACTAAGAGAGGATTGTTTTTACGACGGCGACATAAAATCTGGATAACCCGTTCTACTTCTTTATCACGACCAATTAGTGGATCAATTTTGCCGGCGCTAACTTGAGCATTTAGATTTAAAGCAAAATTCGTTAATGCACCAGAGGACTGACCATCCACCTCCTGCTCATGACCGGACTCATCTTTTTGTGTTGCTCCTTGTACTTTTGCAATTCCATGAGCCACGTAATTAACTGCATCTAAACGAGTGATTCCTTGTTGTTGCAAGTAATAAACAGCATGAGAATCTTTTTCACCAAAAATGGCCACCAATACATTAGCGCCAGTTACTTCTTTTTTACCTGAAGACTGAACATGCAAAATAGCACGCTGAATTACCCGTTGAAAACCTAAAGTGGGCTGGGTATCAACTTCATCATCACCAGGCACGATAGGCGTATGCTCTTGTACAAAACTATCTAATTCTTTTCTGAGTGACTCAGTATCAGCGCCACAGGCACGCAACACATCTATCGCTGAGGGGTTATCCATCAACGCCAACAAGAGGTGCTCAACAGTAATAAACTCGTGACGCTTTTGTCTGGCGTCAACGAAAGCCATATGTAAACTCACTTCTAACTCTTGAGCAATCATGATCCAATTTCCTCCATGACACATTGCAAAGGGTGTTGATTTTGTTTGGCATAATCAAGCACTTTCTTTACTTTAGTGGCTGCTAAATCACGCGGATAAGTTCCGCAAATTCCTCTACCCTCTGTATGAACTTTTAACATAATTCGGGTAGCTGTTTCCATATCTAATGAAAAAAATTTTTGTAACACTTGAATTACAAATTCCATCGGAGTGTAATCATCGTTCAACAATATGACATTAAAGAGCGAAGGTGGTTTCGCTTTGTTTTTTTGTTTATCAACCAATAATTGATCTTGATATTTAGTTACCATATTATTTGTTTAGTTAAGTTTGTTTCATGCATGTTTATAAATTAATTAAGTCTAAACTATTTTTCCATTTATGAATAATTGTGGTTAAGACGCATCATTTCAAGTACTAATGTACCTTTTTATAAAAAAAAACCCTTAAACACTTGACTTTTTTGGTAAAACGCGTAAAAAGATACGTGGAAGTTTGGTAACAAGATGTCTGCATCACCGGTATTGCCGTTTGCTGGCCTTGATATTCAAACTGTGTTCAAGGCTCTTGAGAGCATATTTTTGAAGGAAAGCAAACATGGCAACAGGTACAGTTAAGTGGTTCAACGATTCAAAGGGATACGGTTTTATTACTCCCGATGATGGTAGCGAAGATCTTTTCGCACACTTCTCAGCAATTCAAATGGGTGGATTTAAGACCCTCAAAGAAGGTCAAAAAGTGTCTTTTGAAGTCACTCAAGGCCCTAAAGGAAAACAAGCTTCTAATATTCAAGCTGCTTAATATCAGCTGAATTTAAAAATTCGAGTTTCCAAGAAAAAGCGGCGTTTAACGCCGCTTTTTTTATTACCATTCACTACATTTGATGAATCATAGCCTGACCAAATCCAGAGCAGGATAATTGTGTGGCTCCATCCATTAAGCGAGCAAAATCATAGGTGACGGTCTTGGCTGCGATGGTTTTTTCCATAGCATGAATAATCAAGTCTGCTGCCTCTACCCAACCCATGTGTCTTAGCATCATTTCAGCTGATAATATGAGAGAACCTGGGTTAACATAGTCCTTGCCAGCGTATTTCGGTGCAGTACCATGCGTCGCTTCAAACATGGCAACGGTATCTGACAAATTGGCTCCTGGGGCAATACCAATTCCACCAACCTGCGCAGCAAGAGCGTCAGAAATATAATCTCCATTGAGGTTCATGGTAGCAATCACGTCATACTCATCAGGACGTAACAGGATCTGTTGTAGAAACGCATCTGCAATAACGTCTTTTATAACGATGCCATTTGGTAATTTCATCCAAGGACCGCCATCGAGTAGTTCAGCACCAAATTCTTTTTTACACAAAGCATAAGCCCAGTTTTTAAAGGCTCCTTCGGTATATTTCATGATATTGCCCTTATGGACAATAGTAACCGAACGACGCTTATTATCAATGGCATACTGAACTGCTTTACGCATTAACCGCTCTGTTCCTTCTTCTGATACAGGCTTAATACCAATACCTGAAGTAACTGGGAAGCGGATAGCTGTCACTTTCATTTCTTTTTGTAAGAAATCAATAACTTTCTTAGCTTCTGGGGACTGCGCTTCCCATTCGATACCAGCATAAATGTCTTCAGAGTTTTCTCTAAAAATTACCATATTGGTTTTATGAGGCTCTTTCACTGGACTAGGGACACCGGTAAACCAACGCACGGGGCGCAAACAAACATACAGGTCTAATTGCTGGCGTAGTGCTACGTTGATAGAGCGAATACCGCCTCCTACAGGGGTAGTCAATGGCCCTTTAATTGACACCACATAGTCTCTAACAGCATCAAGTGTCTCCTCTGGCAACCAGACGTTATCGCCATACACACGTACAGACTTTTCTCCTGCATAGACCTCCATCCAAGAAATCTTTCTTTTTCCACCGTAACTCTTCTCAACCGCCGCATCAACGACCGCTTTCATTACCGGAGTGATATCAACCCCTGTTCCATCGCCCTCAAGGAAAGGAATGATTGGCTGGTCGGGTACATTTAGGGAACCATTTGAATTTACAGTGATTTTTTCGCCTACAGTAGGGATTTTAATATGCTGATACATGACAGATAATCCTCCAAAATAAAAAAAAAGCTTGTGTCCTATGTCTTATATATGATATATCTTTACTTACCACTTCGGGTAGGAAAAAGTGAACATTATTTCCAACCCACTATTGTACAAGGATAGTGACATGATCAATACCGCTGATTTGTGTGATGAATTAGGTGATCGCGCTTTAGTCGCTGACCCTATCTTCTACAATTACGGTGGTTCGACATCATTTCATGGTCAAATTGCGACAGTGAAAGTGTTCGAAGACAATACTCTCGTGCGCGCCACCCTGGAAACCCCGGGGCATGGCCGTGTATTAGTGGTTGACGGGGGCGGATCCCTCCGTTGCGCTTTGGTTGGTGATCAATTAGCAGAATTGGCCATCACGCAAGGCTGGGCAGGAATTGTTGTGTATGGCTGTATTCGGGATTCAGAAGCCATAGCCAATATGCCCGTCGGATTACAAGCGTTAGGGACTCACCCACGTAAATCCGTTAAAAAAGGAGAAGGGACTGCTGCAATACCTGTTACGTTCGCTGGTATTACCTTTACCCCAGGGAGCTGGATGGTAGCCGATGAAGATGGAATTGTAGTTTGTGTTAATTCTCCCCTGGAATAACCGTCAATCTTAATACTTTGGAGATATAAAATGAGCGTTGAAGCAGAAATTCAAAAACTAAAAAAAGACTGGGCAGAAAATCCTCGTTGGAATGGCGTAAAACGCCCCTACAGCGCTGAAGATGTTGTCCGTTTAAGAGGAAGTTTGCAAATTGAACACACACTAGCCCGTCGTGGAGCCGAAAAACTCTGGCATAGCTGCACCACAGAGCCCTATGTCAACTCTCTTGGCGCCTTAACAGGTAACCAAGCTATGCAACAAGTTAAGGCGGGCTTAAAGGCGATTTACTTATCAGGCTGGCAAGTAGCAGGTGATGCAAACGACTCTCTACAAATGTATCCTGATCAGAGTTTATATGCCGTGAGCTCAGTACCAACTGTTGTAAAACGTATTAACAACACCTTACGCCGCGCTGATCAATTGCATTTTGCCGAAGGCAACACCAATATTGATTGGTATGTACCCATTGTAGCCGACGCTGAGGCAGGCTTTGGTGGTGTATTAAATGCTCATGAACTGATGAAAGCCATGATTGAAGCTGGGGCTGCCGGCGTTCACTTTGAAGATCAATTGGCTGCAGCGAAAAAATGTGGTCACTTAGGCGGAAAAGTATTGGTCCCCACTCAAGAAGCTGTTCAAAAGCTCGTGGCCGCTCGCTTAGCTGCTGATATTATGGGTGTTCCTACTGTGTTATTAGCTAGAACTGATGCAGAAGCTGCTAATTTGCTGACTTCAGACGTTGATCCGAGAGATAAACCATTCTGCACAGGTGAGAGAACCTCAGAGGGTTTCTATCGTGTACGTAATGGTTTAGAAGCCTCTATTGCCCGAGGAATTGCCTACGCCGAAGTGGCTGATATGGTTTGGTGTGAAACCGGCAAACCAGATTTAGAGTTTGCCCGTCAGTTCGCTGAAGCCATTCGTAAAGTGCATCCAAACAAAATGCTGGCTTATAACTGCTCACCTTCCTTTAACTGGAAAAAGCATTTAGATGATGCCACTATTGCCAAATTCCAACGTGAATTAGGAGCGATGGGTTATAAATTCCAATTTATTACTTTAGCTGGCTTCCATTCCTTGAACTATGGCATGTATGATCTTGCTCATGGCTACGCTCGTGACGGCATGACATCTTATGTCAAACTTCAAGAAGCAGAATTCGCAGCAGAAAAAATTGGCTACACCGCTACACGTCACCAACGTGAAGTGGGTACAGGTTATTTTGATGAGGTAACACAAGTAATCCAGGGGGGGGAGTCATCTACTACAGCGCTCACCGGTTCAACCGAAGAAGAGCAGTTTCATTAATTAATTAGTCTGAGTAGATGAAGTAGGTGGAAATCCTACCTTGGCGATCCTGAGGTAGGATTTTTTTTGAACCTTTCCTGTCTTATCAGTTTACCTTATACTTGTATGTTGCTTGAACTTATCGTTTTTTAATGAGGCTATTATGAACGCACCCGCTTGGCCACAAGGCCTTACTATTACTGCACCGATTCACCCTGATTATGAGTCAATCTTAACCCCTGATGCATTGGCTTTCCTAGCCAATTTAAGTCGTCAATTTGAACCACGTCGCCAAGAATTGTTGGCACAGCGCGAACAACGTCAAAAAGAGTTTGACCAAGGCGTGCGCCCTGATTTTAACCCACAAACAGCCCACATTCGCTCTGGTGACTGGAAAGTGGCTCCTTGCCCCGCAGATATACAAGACCGTAGGGTAGAAATCACCGGACCGACCGACAGAAAAATGGTTATCAACGCCCTTAATTCTGGCGCTAGAGTTTTCATGGCTGACTTTGAAGACTCCACTACGCCAACTTGGGACAATTCTGTTCGTGGTCAAATTAACATTCGTGATGCAGTTAACCGTACTATTGATTTTACTAGCCCAGAAGGCAAGCAGTACAAACTAAGTGATAAACCCGCTGTGTTATTTGTTCGTCCACGCGGATGGCATTTAAATGAAAAACACATTCTGATTGATGGTAAGCCTATCTCAGGGGGTATTTTTGATTTTGCCTTGTACTTCTTCCACAACGCTAAAAATCTCTTAGCACGCGGCAGTGGTCCTTACTTTTATCTTCCTAAAATGGAAAGTCACCTTGAAGCCCGTTTATGGAATGATATATTTGTCGCAGCACAACAGGCTGTTGGACTTCCAGTGGGAACAATTAAAGCGACTGTGCTCATTGAAACAGTACTTGCTACCTTTGAAATGGATGAAATTCTTTATGAATTAAGAGATCACAGCGCTGGACTTAACTCCGGACGTTGGGATTATATTTTTAGCTGTATTAAAAAATTCCGTAAAGACCCGAATTTCATTTTAGCTGACCGTAACTTAGTTACGATGACCTCTCCTTTTATGCGTGCTTATGCGCTTCTTTTAGTTAAGACTTGCCACAAACGTGGTGCGTTTGCAATGGGTGGGATGGCAGCACAGATTCCAATCAAGAACAACGAAGCTGCCAATAACGCTGCGCTAACCAAAGTACGTGAAGATAAAACTCGAGAAGCAACCGACGGCTACGATGGTACGTGGGTCGCTCATCCTGGCTTAGTGCCAGTGGCGATGGAAGTATTTAACCAACATATGACCACTCCTAATCAAATCTCACGTCAGCGTGATGATGTGAATAGTAGCGCACAGGATCTGCTTAACTTCGCTCCTCGTGGCCCAATTACAGAGGAAGGTTTGCGGATGAATATTAATATTGGTCTTCAGTACCTTGGTGCTTGGCTTGCTGGCGTAGGGTGTGTTCCAATTCATAATCTAATGGAAGATGCTGCTACAGCAGAAATTTCACGCGCACAAATTTGGCAATGGATTCGCTCTCCTCATGGCGTATTAGCCGACGGACGTAAAGTGACTAACGAGCTGTTCCGTGAATTACTTCCCTCTGAACTCAACAAGATCAAAGAAGAATTGGGTGACGCACAATACGCTAAAGGGAAATATGATGACGCTGCGAAAATGTTTGATGAGCTAACCACTTCAGACGACTTCGTTGAGTTCCTCACTCTCCCAGGTTATGACTATATTGACTAAAAAATAATACGTTTATTAATCAACTTGCGTTAACATAATATGGGGTGTCTTATAGGCACCCCAGATTTTTTGTAAGATAAGAAAGGAGTTGTCATGAGAATCGTATCTCTAATATCAGTTGTAGTTAGTGTCCTCTCTGTTAATGTATTTGCAGCAGATGCTCTACCCACTCAACCCAGTAACGCACCAATGCAACAAATGCCCCTAGCAAGTCCTGCTCCACAGCCTGCTAACGCTGCCATGGATAATAGCGAAGCGAAGCCTAAAAAACACCATAAACAAAGTAAAGCTCACCATGCTAGTAAAGCAGTTAAAAAGCACCATAAAAAACATAAACATAACTCATAAGTACAGATCAGTCTTATCATGACAAAACGTGTCATAGTTGGGATGTCAGGTGGCGTAGATTCCTCCGTCACCGCCCTACTTTTAAAAAAACAAGGTTACGAAGTCATTGGTCTTTTCATGAAAAACTGGGAAGACGATGAAGAGTGTAATGCCAGAGAAGATTTAGTTGACGCCGCATCCGTGGCAGATCTTCTGGGTATTGAGATTGAAGCGGTCAATTTTTCGCAAGAATATCAAGAGCGTGTCTTCCAAAACTTTCTCACTGAATACCGTGCAGGGCGTACACCGAATCCTGATATTTTATGTAACTCAGAAATTAAGTTTAAGGCCTTTTTAGATCACGCCTATTCTCTTGGTGCAGACTATATTGCGACAGGACACTATGCTCGAGTCCGCGAAGTAAACGGTCAATTCCAATTATTAAAGGGGTTAGACCCGAGTAAAGATCAAAGTTATTTTTTATATCGTCTCAACCAAAATCAATTAAAAAATACGTTGTTTCCAGTGGGAGAACTTCATAAAAGCCAAGTTCGTGAGATTGCCAAAGAAGCAGGTCTTCCCACAGCGACCAAAAAAGACTCCACAGGAATTTGTTTTATTGGTGAACGCCCCTTTAGAGAGTTTTTACAACGCTATTTACCGAAAGAACCAGGACCGATGATGACTCCTGACGGGAAAGAAGTGGGGATACATCAAGGCTTAATGTATTACACCATTGGTCAACGCCAAGGCCTAGGGATTGGTGGTGCAGGAGAACCGTGGTTCGTCGCAGATAAAATTGTAGAAACAAACACTTTAATTGTTGTGCAAGGGCATAATCATCCATTGTTACTAAAGAAGAGTCTGGACGCTCAAGATATATCTTGGATTAGTGGGATGCCCCCCGCAAAAGACCACGCTTTAAGTGCTAAAACTCGCTATCGTCAACAGGACGCAACGTGTCATTTAACCAATAGCAGTGACGGTTTTAGTTTATCTTTCACAGAACCTCAGTGGGCCATTACACCGGGTCAGTCTACTGTAGTGTATAGCAATGAAATATGCCTTGGTGGAGGAATAATTAAATAATCCTAAACCAGACGGGATAGTTGTTAAATGATTTAAAAAACCAAAAGCCATTGTTGACTAACAATGGCTTTTTGCTTAATTACCTGATTAACCTTGCGGTGGGGTATCTTGAAAGGATTTACGTTGAGCTAATTTAGTAACCAAACGATCTAAGTTAGGATACTGTTTTCTCCAATTATGATTTGGAAAACGAAACTCTATCCATAATAGAGCAGAACCAACAGAAATATCTGCCAATGTGAAAGCATCACCCTGACACCAATTTTTTTCACCTAACTGTTGCGACATGTAAGCCATGGCGCGGTCAACCTTGCTCTGTTGTTTATCAATCCAAGCTTGTGAACGTTCAGCTGGATTATCACGACGAGTTTCCAGTAAAACCAATACGGCTGCATCTAACAATCCATCTGACAAGGCCTCCCAACGCTTCACTAACATACGCTGATGTCTGTCTTCAGGAATTAAATGACCAACAGGATTTAATCCCTCTAGATAATCAACAATGACAGCCGAGTCAAATATCAAGGTACCATCATCAAGTTCTAAGGCAGGGACTTTACCTAAGGGATTTACGCCATCAATCATAGGTGGATTGCCGGTTAAATAACCCTGCTCAAGGTTAAAATCAATTTTTTTCTCAATTAAAGTGACTCTCACTTTTCTGACATAGGGACTTGTTACTGAACCATATAATTTCATTTTATTTCCTTAAAAAGTTACACTTTTTTAGCCAATTCAATCGCTTTTCCTAAATAGTTAGTAGGCGTCATAGCGAGCAGTCTGTCTTTATCTTGCACTGAGAGCGGTAAACCTTGTATAAAGTTCTGAATTATTCGCGCATCAATTGCTCGTCCCCTAGTTAACTCTTTTAAGCGATCATAGGCATTATCCACTCCCGCTTTTCTCATAACAGTCTGAATGGGTTCTGCTAGCACTTCCCAGGCCTTGAGTAAATCCTCTGTCAGACGTTGAGAATCCAATTCAACCTTATTGAGACCTCGCAAACACGCCTCATAGGCAAGCAAAGAGTGCCCCATACCGACCCCTAAATTTCTAAGTACAGTGGAATCTGTTAAATCACGTTGCCAACGTGAGATAGGAAGTTTTTCTGCTAAATGTGCCATTAGCGCATTTGCTATACCAAGATTACCTTCTGAGTTCTCAAAGTCAATGGGATTCACTTTGTGTGGCATGGTAGAAGAGCCGACCTCCCCTTCTTTTGGTCTTTGTTTGAAGTAGCCCAGTGAGATATAACCCCACATATCTCGATTAAAATCGATCAATATAGTGTTGATACGCATAATGGTATGCATCCATTCTGCAAGATTATCATGTGGTTCAATTTGAGTTGTATAGGGATTAAATGTTAGTCCATGCCCTACAACAAATTGTTCGCTAAATTTAGGCCAATCAAAGTGCGGATAAGCAGATAAATGAGCGCTATAGTTACCTACAGCGCCATTAATTTTTCCTAATATAGGTAAATTCTTTAATTGTTCGACTTGCCGTTTTAAGCGATACACTACATTAGCTAGCTCCTTACCAACCGTTGTTGGTGTGGCTGTTTGACCATGAGTACGGGACAACATAGGAATCTCTGCATAACGGTGCGCGCGCTCAGTCAGTAATTCAACTATCTGATTAAGCTGAGGTAACAGTACTTGCTCTCTTGCCCCTTGCAACATCAGTGCATGCGACAAATTGTTTATATCTTCAGACGTACAAGCAAAATGGATAAATTCCATGGCGGCCACGACTTCAGTATTTGTAGCTAGACGTTCACGTAACCAATATTCCATAGCTTTCACGTCATGATTCGTTCTTGTCTCAATAGCTTTGATTTGTTCCGCATCAGCCACAGAAAACTGTTTAACCAATTTCTCCAATTCCTCAAGGGTTTCTTGTGAAAACGGAGCTAATTCATTGATGGCAGGTTCCATCGACAAGGCAATGAGCCAATCAATTTCTATTTGTACGCGAAAGCGAATTAAACCAAATTCACTAAAAAAAACCCGAAGTGCGTCACATTTTGAAGCGTAACGACCATCAAGAGGAGAAAGTGCTGTTAAAGTTGTTTGCGCCATAACTTATGCCTAAATAGAAAAACTGACAATAAAAATAAGTATAAAGTTACTTTTTCTTCATATGCATACGTGCTTTTAAACCCGCGTACATGATTGGAATTAAAGTAACCGCCACAATACTTAGTATAACTAATGTCAGGTGCCCCTTAATAAAAGGAACGTTACCAAAATAGTAACCAGCCACAAGCAGTGAGCTGACCCACAATACCGCACCGATTGCATTAAACAAATAAAAACGTTGATGGGTCATATCCCCTACTCCCGCGACAAAAGGGGCGAAAGTACGTAGTAGTGGAACAAACCTGGAAATAACAACTGTTTTACCTCCATGTTTTTCATAAAAAGCATGGGCACTTGCTAAATGATGAGGGTTAAACCAACGAGATTTTTCCCAATGAAAAACCTTGGGGCCAATAAAACGACCAATTTGAAAGTTAACAGCATTTCCCAAAAACGCCGCTAACGATAACACTAGCAATAAGTCAGGTAGTCTTAAGCCGTGACTATTAGCAGCCCCCATCGCAGCTACTGCTCCCGCGACAAAAAGAAGTGAGTCGCCTGGTAAAAACGGAAAAACAACTAATCCTGTCTCACAAAATATAATAAGAAACAGAATCCCGTACACTGCAGGCCCATAGGTTGAACTGGCATCGATCAGATGACTATCCAGGTGCGCTATGTAAGAAAATAAATGACTGATCACTCAAGCAACCACTATGTTTCTGTAGCTTCACGTTCAGCTTTTTTAGTGGTCTGTACAAAATCATCACGATTCATACCAAGCCACATTGCAATGGGGCTTGCAACCAAAACTGAAGAATAAATACCAAAAATAATACCAATGGTAAGAGCGAGCGCAAAATAATGAAGCGCCTCACCACCAAAAAACAGCATAGAAGTGACCATTAATTGAGTACAACCGTGAGTAATAATAGTGCGGCTCATTGTACGTGTAATGGCATTATCAATCACTGTAGCGACACTCACACCACGCATTTTACGAAAGTTTTCTCGAACACGATCAAACACCACCACAGATTCATTGACTGAGTAACCTAAAATAGCGAGTACCGCTGCAAGTACCGGTAGAGAAAATTCCCATTGGAAAAAAGAAAAGAATCCTAAAATAATCACAACGTCATGTAAGTTCGCCACAATGGTTGCTACAGCGGGTCGCCATTTAAAACGAAGAGACAAATAAATGACAATACCCAATATGACAAATAACAATGCTGAGGCACCATCTTTTACTAACTCGTCACCCACTTGAGGACCAACAAACTCAACACGACGAATACTTACCTGCGGATCCACCACTTTCAATGCTTCTAAAACTTGATCAGATAATTTGGCGCTAGTTAGGCCTTTCTTTAGAGGCAAACGAATCAACACCTCACTTGAGGTACCAAAATTCTCTACATTGGCATCTCGAAAACCCAATCCTTCTAGAGCGCCACGATAACGATTAACATCTGCCACATGGGTAGTAGCCACTTCCATGACCGTACCGCCTGTAAAATCAACAGAAAAATTCAATCCTCTCGTTACCAAAAAGAAAACACTAATCAAAAAAGTAACTAAAGAAATCGTAGTAGTAATCTTTCCCCAACTCATGAAGGGGATATCTTTTTTAATTCTGAAAAATTCCATAAAGATTATCCCTTGCTGTTTTTATTTTTGTCGTTCTGATCATGCCATTTCACATTACCAATTGATAAATTTGCAATCTTACGACGTGAACCATAAATCAAATTTACCAAGCCGCGTGAAACCAGCACACTACTAAACATAGACGTCATAATGCCTAACACTAATACCACAGCAAAACCTTTTACCGGACCAGAGCCAAAGGCAAATAAAGCAATACCAGCAATACCTGTTGTTACATTAGAATCAAGAATAGTAGCAAATGCGCGCTCATATCCTGCCGCTATGGCCGCCCCCGGAGAATTCCCATTGCGTAATTCCTCACGAATCCTCTCGTTAATTAATACGTTTGCGTCAATTGCCATACCCACTGTAAGTGCGATACCAGCCATGCCAGGCAGTGTTAACGTAGCTTGTAACAGTGACAAGATTGCCACTAAAAGTAAAACGTTACAGGCTAGGGCAACAATAGAAACAAAACCAAACAACAGGTAGTAAGCCACCATAAATAGGGTAATGGCAGTAAAACCTATCCAAGTAGAATGAAAGCCACGAGCAATATTTTCAGCACCTAAACTTGGCCCAACGGTTCTCTCTTCAATAAAATCCATCGGTGCTGCTAAGGCACCTGAACGCAACAGTAAAGCCAAGTCATTGGCTTCTTTTGGCGAACTCAACCCTGTAATCTGAAAGCGAGCACCTAACTCATCTTGAATGGTTGCCACACTGATAGCTTCGGTTTTATTTTTTTCAATCAATAAAATAGCCATGCGTTTCTTCAGATTATCACGAGATACCTGACGAATAATTCGCGCCCCCTTTCCATCCATACTAATATTCACCGAAGGACGGTTAGTTTGCGAATCAAAACCTGCTCCTGCGTCAGTGATGACGTCACCTGTCAGTACCACTGTTTTCTTAACAAATACAGGATAGCCATTGCGCTCAACAACCAACTCATCTCCATAGGGAGGTATCTCTTGAAGGCTAGTTGGGTTAGCGTGATCTTCATCCACTAAACGGATCTCAAGAGAAGCTGTTCGACCAATAATTTCTTTTGCTTTCGCAGTATCTTGTACGCCAGGAAGTTCAACAATAATACGATCCAATCCTTGCTGTTGAATAATCGGTTCTTTTGCACCTAATTCATTAACGCGATTTTTAAGTGCCAAGATGTTTTGCTTAATTGCTTGTTCTTGAATTTTACTCAACGACTCTTGTTTAATGACAGCCACAATTTCGTTGTCGCCTGCAGAGCCTTGGTCATTAACAATAAAATCCTGCAGAAGGTTATCAATTACCTTATGTGCTTGTTGACGGCTAGATTGGTCATGAAATACCAATACTAAACGCTGCCCCTCTCGTTTAATCGTGTCGTAGTAAATACGTTGGTCTCTTAATTCAGTGCGAATTTCAGACAACATACCGTCTAATTTCTTATCAACTGCTACCTTCATATCAACTTGCAGGAGAAAATGTACTCCACCTGACAAATCCAATCCAAGATACATGGGTAACGCACCAAGATCTCTCATCCATTTGGGGGCATTAGCGACCAAATTAAGTGCCACTACATAATTGGCATTATGCTCATCAGGGTTGAGTGTGTGATCCAAAATATCTCTGGCTTTAAGTTGCGTGTCTGCATCGGCAAAACGCACTTTTAGGCCATCCCCCTCAAGGCTAACCCGGATAGGAGTAAGATGATTGGCTTGGAGATCTGACTCAACCTTAGCCATCAAAACTGAATCAACTTTTACGCCAACTCCTTGGGCTGAAATTTGTACCGCAGGAGACTGGCCATAAAAATTAGGCAGAGTATAAAAAAAACCTAATAGTAGCACCGCCACTATTAGGGTGTTTTTCCAGAGAGGAAACTTATTCATAATGTTTATTTAATTTTTAAAAGTGCCTTTAGGCAAAAGAATTGATACAGCAGCGCGTTGAACTTGAACAACCACTCCTTTAGCCACTTCAAGACGAACATAATTATCATCAAGATCAGTAATTTTACCCACCAATCCAGACACCATCACTTCGTCTCCTTTACCAAGAGCGCTTAACATGGCTTTAAGCTCTTTTTGACGTTTCATCTGTGGACGAATCATCATGAAATAGAGCACAGCAAACATCACAAAAATAAAAACCATATTCATACCAAGATCAGGTGCCACAGCTTATCCCCTTAAAATAAAATCAAAAAAACTTATCCTGCTATTTTACCATGGAGTTGTCGATTTCCATGAAATTCCTCTTGAAAGCTTAAGAAACACTTTTCGCTTATAGCTAAACGCATATCAGCCATTAGCTCTTGATAATAGAAAAGATTGTGAATGGTATTTAAGCGCGCACCCAGAATTTCATTGGCCTGTTGCAAATGATGTAAATAACTACGCGAAAAATGTTGGCACGTATAGCATTTACAGGTTTCATCTAATGGTTGATGATCATGCTTATAACGCGCATTACGGATTTTTATATTCCCAAAACGAGTAAAAAGCCATCCATTTCTCGCGTTTCTTGTAGGCATAACACAATCTAACATATCAATACCCGAGGCTACCGCTAACACTAAATCCTCTGGAGTTCCCATACCCATCAAATAGCGAGGCTTATGTGTTGGTAATAATTGGGGCGTATGAGACATAATGCGCTCACGATCTTCTTGAGGTTCTCCCACTGATAATCCTCCCATGGCGTAACCTGGAAAATCCATAGCGACCATGGCACTGGCTGAGACTTCTCTTAAGTCCTCATACATCCCGCCTTGAACGATGCCAAACAAGGCATTACTATTTCCTTCATGTCCTTTAAGTGAGCGTTCAGCCCAACGTAAAGAGAGTTCCATGGATTGCTTTGCTTGCTCATGAGTAGCTGGATAAGGCGTACATTCATCAAAGGCCATCACTATGTCAGAATTCAAAATACGCTGGATGCGCATTGATTCCTCTGGAGTTAAAAACAATCGATCGCCGTTAATAGGTGAGCGAAATGTCACCCCTTCTTCTGAAATCTTACGTAAAGCGCCTAGACTAAATACCTGAAATCCCCCTGAATCCGTCAAGATAGGCTTTTGCCAGCCCATAAATTGATGCAACCCACCGACTTCCTCAAAGACATCTAATCCAGGACGTAACCATAAATGAAACGTATTCCCAAGAATAATTTGTGCACCCAATTCAACCAATTCATGAGGTGATACGCCTTTAACTGAACCATAGGTGCCAACTGGCATAAATACAGGGGTTTCTACAACACCATGGGCTAATTCAATGCTACCTCGACGTGCCAGGCCATCTTGTGTATGTAAAGTAAACTTCATAGCTCCTCACTGCGCGTCAATAGCATGGCGTCACCATAGCTAAAAAACCGATATTGTTGTTGAATAGCATGCTGATAAGCTCGTCGCATACGTTTCAATCCTGAAAAGGCAGAGACCAGCATTAACAGAGTGGATTTAGGTAAATGAAAATTAGTGACTAACATATCAACCACTTTAAATTTAAAGCCAGGTGTAATGAAAATAGCCGTCTCCTGAGAACCTGGCGACAGTTCTCCTTGTTGGGCAGCTGACTCTAATGCACGCATGCTAGTGGTTCCCACCGCCACCACTCTGCCGCCCTGGCGTCGACAGTCGCGAATGGCTTGCACCGTCTCTTCAGGGATGTGGTACCACTCTTTATGCATAACATGTTCATCAATATAGTCTACTTTGACCGGCGCGAAAGTTCCCGCCCCTACATGCAAAGTAATACTTGCCCGTTTTATTCCCTTTTTTTCTAATCTGGCAAACAGCTCTTCATCAAAATGTAAACCTGCCGTAGGCGCCGCTATGGCACCTGGAACTTGGGCGTAAACAGTTTGGTAGCGCTCTAAGTCTTCCTCTGCTTGAGAGCGCTCAATGTAAGGCGGGAGAGGCAATACCCCATCTTGTTCCATCCACTGAAAAAAATCTTGTGGACCATCTGGATTATGGCATATCAACTCCACATCAAATAAATCCTCAACACGTCCTAGTACTTTAAGCGTAATACCATGTTCAAAGAGGACTGAAGAATTGGACTTAGGGGCATGACTTGCACGAAAATGAACTAACGCGCGTTGTAAGCTCACTACCTTTTCAATTAAACACTCAACTTTGCCGCCACTTTCTTTTTTACCAAATAAACGGGCCTTTAATACTTGTGTATTGTTTACCACCAATAAATCGTTAGGTTGCAACCATTGGTCTAATTCATAAAAATGTCGATCCTCATCGACAGTCTCTCCCACTATCAATAAACGGCTTTGCGTTCTATTGTGAACAGGGGTCTGGGCAATTAAATGCTCAGGTAAAAAATAATCAAAATCATCTGTGCGTAGTTTCATAATCGTAATATAATAGCGGATTACTGCCCGGGTGGCGAAATTGGTAGACGCATCAGACTCAAAATCTGACGCTGGCAACAGTGTGCCGGTTCGAGTCCGGCCCCGGGCACCATCTAAAAGTAACTTTGAACTACTTTTAGTCCATTTAGATCATTCATTTCAGACCACTGATATGACATCTGCTTTTTCATGAAACCATCATTATTTAAAAATCCCTATTTTTTATTGGTTCTTACTGCTCTGTTTTGGGCAAGTAATATGGTTCTAGGTCGTGCTTTAGGGCATGATATCCCTCCTTTTACTATGGCTCTGTGTCGCTGGTTAGTGGCCGCTTTATTTATAATTCCTCAATCACTTGGCGACTTAAAACAATATCGAGAACAGTTAGTTAGTCACTGGAAAATCCTCTTCACTCTAGGTATATTGGGGATTGGAGGCTACAATACTTTTGCTTATCTTGGCTTACAAACCACCACGGCCACCAATGGGGCGCTATTAAATTCTTTCATACCGATTGCTACGATTTTGTTGTCTTGGTTATTGCTTAAAAAAAATCTTTCAATCGGAGAATATCTGGGTATCGTCATTTCCTTTATTGGCGTTATTACAATTGTTATTAAAGGAAATTTGACCGGAATAACGCAAATTCAAGTGAATATTGGTGACTTTTGGGTTATTGTGGCTGTTATCGATTGGGCTCTTTATACAGTATTACTTCACTATCGACCCAAGACGATCACTCCTCAGTTGTTACTGTCAGCGATGGTGATAATTGGCATAGTTACTCTTATCGCTCCCGTTTATTGGGAAATTAATCACTTAAACCATCCTCTTCACTTTTCACCAAACACGATTATTGGTCTTATTTACATGGGGATCTTTCCAGGTTACTTAAGTTACGTATTCTATAATCGTGGCGTAGCAGAAATAGGTCCTGGAAAAGCCAGTTTATTTATACATTTAATGCCAGTTTTTGGCACCTTATTGGCATTTGTTTTTTTGCATGAGAGCGTTCATCTATATCATGCACTAGGGATTATTCTCATCATGGCAGGTATTGTCTTAACTATGTGGGTTAAAAAGAAGGCTACTACGTAGATAGACCTGTTGTCTTTTCATAAAATAGATTAATATAATTCGGATACGTACTAATTAACGAGGTTTACTATGAGTTTACTCTTCTCCCCTTACCATTTGGGCCCTCTATCTCTTGCCAATCGTTTGGTTATTGCTCCGATGTGCCAATATTCTGCTGTCGATGGTGTCGCACAAGATTGGCACTTAATGCACTTGGGGAGACTAGCTATTTCAGGTGCAGGTCTTGTTATTGTTGAAGCCACTGGGGTTAATCCTGAAGGACGAATTACACCTTACTGTCTTGGCTTATATAACGATGAACAAGAAGCTGCTTTAAAACATATTATTGAGTTTGCCAATCATCATGGCCAAGCAAAAATGGCCATACAATTGGCTCACGCGGGACGAAAAGCCTCAACGCGTCGTCCGTGGGAGCCAGGTAACCCTTATCTACCCGAAGAGGGCGGATGGCAAACTTGGGCACCTTCAGCGATTAAATTTTATGAGGAAGGTATGCCTCCTCACCCCATGAGCTTGGATGATCTAGAACAGGTTAAAAAAGACTTTGTGCAAGCAGCTAAACGAGCAGAACGTGCTGGATTTCTGGCAATAGAATTACATGGCGCGCACGGCTATTTAATACATCAGTTTCTCTCACCACTCTCTAATCAACGTCAAGATCAATATGGTGGCTCATTAGAAAATAGAATGCGTTATCCCTTAGAAATTTTAGCGGCTGTAAAACAAGCTGTATCTTCTCATGTTGTTGTAGGGATGAGAATTTCTGCCGTGGACTGGGCTCCAGGTGGGTTAACTCTTGATGAGAGTATCGTTTTTTCAAAAGAGTGTGAACAATTAGGTGCAGGATTTATTCATGTGTCAACAGGCGGACTGGTTGCGCATCAACAAATACCAGTTGGTCCTGGATATCAAGTTGAACATGCACAAGCGATTAAACAACAGGTTTCTATTCCCACTATGGCTGTAGGATTAATCACAAGTGGGATACAAGCAGAAACTATACTTAAATCAGAACAAGCAGACATGATTGCTATTGCTCGTGCTGTACTAAAAAATCCGCATTGGCCATGGACCGCGGCCCTTGAGCTAGGTGATAAACCATTTGCCCCACCACAATACCAGCGAGCACGCTAACTGTTTGCTATTCTAAACCATTAACCCCTCATGAATTGGCTGAACAATCAATCAGTTCATGAGGGGTGATCAACCTGATCATTATTACAAACCAGGTCACCGTCAACAATTTGCTATTTAACAACAGCCCAATCAACATTTAGAAAGTGTAATACCTAAATATTACATCCTCATAAAGACTAAATAAATCACAAGAAAAACCATCCAATCTTTACAATCTTTACAAATCTTTTAATTACTTTCGTCATTAAAGTCGATAGTATAAATGCCATAAAAACACTAATCATACTTGTTACTTTTTTACAAATCGGAGAGAGAGTATGTCTGAGTCATCTGCAGTACGTGTATTTGCATCAAGCCAACATCATATTGCTATCCTAGGTGTACGTTCCTTAATAGAAAGCACACAACGCCCTCTTTATTGGATGGGAAATGAGCCCCCTAGTCATACTATTCTAAATACCCTAGAACGTAAAAAACCTCATGTTATCGTAGCCGATCCCAGCATACTTCAATTTAATTTTGACCTACCAAATCAACTTCATAATAAAAATATTGGGTTACTCATCATGGTTCCTGATCGCAATCTAGTACAACAGGAGACACTCATTAAAGCAGGTGCTAAGGCAGTGGTATCCTGGAACGAAACCCCAGGCACTTTTATCAGCGCACTAGAACAAGTGGCACAACTTAAACCCTGGTTCTCCCCCGAGCTTGGCTTAAGACTGATGGAGCGAGCCATAAGCGGGTATATAGATGAGAATATTTCTCATGAAGAAGTACTAATAAGAAAGCTAAGTAATCGTGAAAAACAAATTATTGCTTATGTTGTTCGCTACCCCGATGCCACCATTCGTGAGTTGAGTCAACTTATCCATTTAAGTCCTTCTACAATAAGGAACTACTTATCTGAAATTTATAAAAAGTTAGAGCTAAAAGGCAAAGCAGCTCTAATCGCATTCTCTCTAGAGCGACAGATAATTCTTCCGACACCCAATTGATGTCATCCTAACCTGAGCAAGAAACAATAGCGTTATAGCTTTAAAAAAATGGGCATTTAGTTTAGAAATGACTCATCTGAATAAAATGAGTAGGCGTTAACGCCAAGGCAACCTCATAATAAAAAATAACGATAAGACTCGTTATGATGCTTCATTTTAAGATAATTACATCAATATTTTTACGTATTAACATATCAATCATCAGCCAATTGTTAGTTGTGCGATTAAAAAAATCTATCTATCTATTTAGAGGCGGTTCAGATAATTGTCACAGCAATTTCAGGATATAACACCCTCATAAATTAGGAGCTTTGTCCCTATTTTCTGCTCTACAAAAACACTAACCTGAATAAACATCGAATAACGATGAGTCAACCAGGAGAATGTTATGAAATATATAGAGCGCTTTTATCAACAATTACACTCATTTTTAATAGAAGAAGATGGCGTAACCGCCATTGAATACGGACTAATTGCCTCATTGATAGGTTTAGCAATTATAGCGGGGACCACTTTATTAGGGAGTAACTTAAATGCCAAATTTACGACGATTGCAACCACTATAGCAGCAGCAGTATAACTATTAGCTTAGGAGAAAATGAATCAATCATTTTCTCCTCAAAACAAATGCCGCCTCTCATGAAATTTGTTCTTTCTATTATAAATCAGTATAAAACCTGGTGGTGGGTATGGATTGTCTCTCTATTAGGAAGTCTCATTACTGGATACTTGGTATTTTTTGCAAATACTCCTCATATTACACTTTATACCGCTAAAAATGACTTATCA
>JAJZPN010000050.1 GCA_021811145.1 Pseudomonadota bacterium | reverse complement strand
TAATTAGATTTTAAAAGGATGTGGTTTACCACATCCTTTTTTATTGGCGTAAAAACCTTTGCATAATATCTTTTAAAGGCTTGTATCTCTCTTTTGCTGTTAAAGGGGTAAAGATAGGGTTTCTACAGCCGGCCTCTTTTAAGAATTCTAGTTCCGTATCCAAATCTTCGGTTTGTATGTACCAAGATTTTTTAATTTCACTTGACCCTTCAAACCATTTATACCCTCTGGCTTTGGCTAAATTCTTGTTATCAAAAGGAAGATCAATAGCTTGTATATGCCATAGTTTTTTTCTGGCTGAATTAATGAGCAAAGAAAGAGCGGTAGCACTCATATCTGGAGTAGGCTGACTAAGTAACATCATCAGCATATCTACGTCAGCACGTGCACGATGGGCGTCATGAAATAAATTAAAACGAAAACCCAAGTAATCCAGTTTGCTACTTTTAGTTGCCCACAGATCCCAGGGGATTTCGTGAAGTGAACAACCAAAATGCATTTGACTAAATAATGGATAGCGCGCCTCTAGAAAACCTCTGTCAAAACTGGCGTTATGGCAGATGATTAAACTTACTCCTTCGAGAACTTCATCAATTTTTCTTTCATCGATTTTTTTCCCCTTTACCATATCATCACTAATTCCAGTGAGTCTAGTAACCTCGTGAGGAATAGGGAATTCAGGGTCTTCAAGGCTATCATAACGATTAATTACACGATATAAATGCCCGGTATTTTTCCCATACTCGCAAGTGGCTATTGATAGATCAATGATACGATCACCTTCATCAACTTTTAATCCTGTGGTTTCAGTATCAATTACTGCAAGTCGACCAATCGGTTCGTCTGGTGGTGGATTTTCAAATTGATGAAGATCCTTTATATTCAAACGGCTAAGAACACGATAATTAGAGTCAGCTTTGACAATTTCTAATGCACTATTAATATCCACTGTGATTTTATCCAAATAAACAATAAGTTATTGTAATGACTTTTTATTAGACTTGGATGGGTAAAAAAATAATTTTTTACCTTTTATGTTTTTTGGTAACATATGGACACTTATGGTGCTCATTTAAAAATGAGTTAAACGGGAAACACTAACCAAACGTGTGCTGCCCCCGCAACGGTAAGTGAATGTAAAGTTCTCTTTGCTACGGACTTAATACCACTGTATTTAATTATGGGAAGGTAAAGTCCTTAAGTTCACTAGCCCGGATATCGGCCATAAGATGGTGGAGTAACGCGGACGGGGACCTTCGCTGATACTGAGTGAACAGCTTTTCTTATTGTCTTCTCATTATCTATCGATTTGTCTTTTTTATCCCATACTCTTTTAAAGAGACTAAGGTTACGTGGGTGTGACCTGTTGCTTAGGGATTTATTATGTTTTTTTCTACA
Source organism: Pseudomonadota bacterium (assembly GCA_021811145.1). Classification (GTDB taxonomy): domain Bacteria; phylum Pseudomonadota; class Gammaproteobacteria; order Burkholderiales; family Ferrovaceae; genus PN-J185. The sequence continues at coordinate 2,787 of JAJZPN010000050.1, read as the reverse complement.
TGTACTCGTTTACCAAAGAGTACTCAACTTATTTTAAGTTTTCTTTTATTTACTGCAAGTTTAAGCTCCATTGCAGATGTTCAAAATAATAATTCTGTGCAAATTGATCCAGTCATAGTAACTGCTGACATGATACCTAAACCTAGTTCTCAGGTTATTCAAGATCACCTTTATATCAGTAATGAACAAATTCGAGCTGCGGGGCAGCAAAGTTTAGCTGAACTACTCCAGCAGCAAGCTGGCTTTCAAGTTGCGACTTATGGTGATGCTGGCAACACGGCTTCAGTTTTTACCCGCGGAACAAATGGGAACCATACATTATTGCTTGTTGATGGTGTTCGAGTCGAACTAACTAGTACTGGTGGTGGTATTTGGAATGCTATTCCTTTAACAATGATAGATCACATAGAAGTGATCTATGGACCTGAAAGTATTTATTATGGCTCTGATGCAGTTGGAGGGGTGGTACAAATTTTTACAAAAGAAGGTAAGGGTGCTCCAAAAGTTAGTGCAATGACTGGTTATGGTAGTTATGGAACAAGTATGTCCAGTGCGTCAGTCAGTGGATCAACCCAGTCTCTTCATGACACAAAATATTCATTTGGGGTTTCACAAGAAAACTCATCTGGTTACAACACAATAGGAACCAATTTTCCTTATACTGGTTATCCAACAGGAGCTACAGGATATCAACGTTACGGTGCCTATGGCAATTTGGAACAAACAATCAGTGCAGGACAAGAAGTGGGTATTCATTTACTTGCATCAAAAAATACTTACGCTTATCCAAACTCTTTATATAGTTACGTTACAAATGCTTCTAATCCTGAGTTTGATAATAACTTAAACAACCTAGTTAATGTGGCTTTGTATAGTAATAACCAAATTAATCAATATTGGCTGAGTAATTTGCAAATTGCATTGACCTCAAACTATGCAAAGTTTTTAACTTCATTATCAAATGATGAAACTTACACCCCAACTTATGATTACCGTTGGCAAAACACTTTGTCATTGGGACAGGACCAATTACAAGTTATCGCAGAACATAGAAGTGAATACTTAAATGCAACCTACAGTACTGTAACCGATGGTTGTAGTACATGTAATCAAAACCTCTCCCGTAATATCGACTCTTTAGCATTGATTTATCATTTAAAAAGAGATGCACATTCACTGGATCTTGGTGCAAGAAGTGACGGGTATTCTGGTTATGGGGCTAAAATGACAGGAAGCGTTACCTATGGCTATCAAATTTATCAGTTTTTAAAAACACATATCGGTGTTGGTAGTGCGTTTAGTCAACCTACCTTTGATCAACTTTATTACCCTTATTATGGTAATCCGAATTTATCGCCTGAATACAGTAAAAATATTGAATGGGGATTGAATTACGATGATCATCACCAAGCTTTTGGAGTCGTACTTTATCAAAATGATATTTCAAACTTAATCCAAGCTGATCCTAATACATTTATTTCATACAATATAGGTAAAGCAAGAATACAAGGTGCAACAATTTCTGCTCAGAAATATATTGGTTCATTCAATGTCCACGGTTCAATGGATTTCCTGAATCCAGTTGATCGCAATACTGATTTAACACTACCACTCAGAGCAGAGGAAGTTGGAAGACTAGGTGTTGATTATGCATTTGAAAAACTAAAACTAGGCGCTAATGTAATAGCCTCAAGCAGGCGTTACGGTGCAGAGTCACTGTCTGCTGGGCAATATTATCCAATGGGCGGGTATCAACTGTTTAGTTTAAATAGTTCATATCAAGTTACTAAACAATGGTCTGTGTTTGGACGTTGGGATAACGTGACTAATATGCCTTATCAATTACAGTATGGCTATAACACACCAGGATCAAACGTATTCTTTGGTGTTCGTTACGATCAATAGTGAAAATAGTAATGACTCCATCCCCTTGTATTAATGTCTGCCAAGTGGATCCCCCAACGGGGATTTGCTTGGGATGTGGGCGAACAATTCAAGAGATTACGGACTGGATTGTATTAAAGGATGAAGAAAAAGAACGTGTTATTCATCAATCAAAGATTCGTCTAGATAATCTTCTGTTTGGTGATAAATAGACTTATTATTTGGTAAGACTATGATTTCGGATGATTTGAAAATAAACTTGATGAGTATTTTGTAAACATCATAATCAAAAATCACCTCTCTTCGTGAGCTATTCGCTTCTAAAGCATCTTGATAGGATTGGTATGTACCAAAGTATGCCCATTGATCAATAAGATGAAAGTCTGTTTGAGAATGATTACTTTCTTTAATAACTATTGCTCCACTCCATTTCCAGTTTTGTAGTCTCAATTTTTCAAGAGCCATTTGAACTTTTAAATTATGATGGCCAATATCTTCTTTTCCGCAACATGCTCCGTGACATTTATTAATTTGCGCTCGAAAACAGGCTTTTCCTTTGGAGTGCTTATCTATTCCTAATAGAGCAAGGCACAAACCATGAGCATCAGCGATTGCTCTTAGTGTATCTAATGCTTTTTTACGGGTTTGAAAAACACCAAAATAATTATCTGACTGTGAAAAGTTAATTTCATCAGTATTTTTAATTTCTAATAGACTTTTATTATTTCCTGAATTCCACTGCCAGGAACACAGTTGTTGTTGACGTCTTAATCGATGGTTATGTACTGGATTTAATTCTTTAATAAGTTTCGCTTCCAGCAATAAGGCACCGAGTTCACCAACAGTATCATGATGTTCAATTCTTTTTATTTGTTGTGACAGTCGTAATACTTTAAGAAGTAT
>JAJZPN010000023.1 GCA_021811145.1 Pseudomonadota bacterium | reverse complement strand
GCTAAAGGACCATAATCTAATTCAATCATTTTTTTCTCCAAAAAATTATTCTTCAACGTGTCCGTGTCTAGGTTGCCAGGAAGTAGGAGGCAAACGTTTGATCATCAAAAATACAGCTAAGAAGAAATATGATAAATAGAATAAATCGATGGTATAACCTTTATCCCACCAAGGTTGTTGGCGAATTCTAGATCCATCTGGACGATAATTACCTTCAAAATTAGCTAGAACAACATTAGGACCTACTACAGTGTAGTCACCTAAATGAGCATTGTGAGCCTTTAAAGCCTCAATTTGCGGAGCAACAATCCTTAAATCATCCATAGTAACCGGATGTCTCTCTAACAATGCTTGGTTTGCATTAGGATCTTGCTTTACAATTTTTTCTACTAATTTTAAAGCTTCATCGTCATTTTTTGCATTTAAAACTTCAGGATTCTGCATAGCCTGAACGTATGGTAAAAATAACTTTGCAGTTGGGCGTTGACCCCACAATGGGAATGTAACCAAAAAGGCAGTGACTACAGTTAATAAAACCAACCAAACAACAGGTACTGGCACAGGATTGTTATCTTCTGTTAAACCACCTAACAACTCTCTTTCCCACAGTTTTTTATTTTTTTCTGTGGTCTCATCATCACTGAGCGTAACTAAAGGATCTTTAAATGACCAGCCCATATTCCCCCCTATATTTCTTAATTAATTAAGGTGGGGTAAATACCCCACCCAGATACTATTACTACTTAAGATTCAAGATAAAATCAATCAGATGTCGTGCATCACTATTAGAGGCATACATAGGTACTTCAGGTGGGTAAATTCTTTTACCTTCTGCATACTCGCTATACTCTTTACGCCATTTGTCATAGTCGATTGTTTTACCATTTGCATCAACCTTACCCCACAAATAATCAAAACGAGGCATGATTGAGTGCGGTTGAACTAGGCGCGGATTAAAGAAATGAAGCATCAACCATTCTTTTGAAGCATTTCTTGAGCCAACATGTAATAAATCAGGTGCTTTACGATCAGAACCAAAAGCAGTTGGAGACTCACCATTAAAATCACCTAACATAGGAGGTGCGCCAAATACCTGCCAATCCTGAGTTTGTTCTGGCAATAGTGTATGACACCACCAGCAACCTTCACGAACAAATATTGATTTACCAGCACTAGCGTAATACGTGTTTGCATCACCTGCCGCTTTTAATACCTGTTCAGGATTCCAACCTTTTGTTGCAGTTGCATCCTCAATGTAGTATTGCTTTTGATCGTTAGAACGAATCAAAAACACAGCACCTTGATCTTTACTTGCTTCGTTTATATGCCCCTGGTCAATACTTAATCTTTCAGAGACTTTACCCAAGTTTCCTGGATGTAAAACACCTCCTGGAAATGGTGTGCCTTTTTCATAAACATAAGCGGTTGTTGGCTCAATTGGCTGGCCTGTTTTTGGATCAGTTTTCAATATTACTTTCTCAGGACGATTCCAGCCGAGTAATAAAGGATCATCTAAACTAAATCCTGACTCGTGCCCAGCCCAGAGTTGTTTATCCAGCGCCACTTCCGTGGCGCTAACTGAAGAAATATCAAAACTGGGTAATAGCAAAGTGATTGTCATTGACCCGCCCAATGCTAGCGCGAAAAAACGGGCTCCGACTTTATACTCTCTAAAATTCATGTCGTTTTACCTCTTATTATTAGTTAAATTTTAACGTTCGTAAGCCAATTCATGTGGCATGCGACCTTGCGGAACTTCTGTACCTTCACGTGCTGTCATCCACATATTGTAGAGCCAGAAGCAGTTACCCACGAACACTAACGTTCCACCAATCCAACGAGCGATCATGTATGGGTGTTCTGCAATAACTACGTCAATATATGGTACTTCATAAATCTTACCGGCACCCTGAATTAGCCCTGCAATCGTCATGGATACCCAGTATGTGGTGAATCCAATTAACAAGAGCCAGAAGTGGATGTTTGCAAGAGTTAATGAATAGAGCTTACGACGCATCATGCTTTGTAAGCCCAAGTAGACGGCTGCAGCCTCAAGGAAGGTTGAGAAACCAAGTAAAGCCAAATGTGCATGAGCAACGATCCAACCCGTTCCATGGATATACCAGTTAATAGCACGGGTTTGTTGAAAACCACCTTGCATGTTTAAAGGAATAGCCATTAAGCAACCTGTTACAGTAAATCTAACTTCAATGTTTTCAACAAACATATTCCACTTACCTTGCATGGTTAGTAGAATGTTTGACACGAAAGCAATTGCAGGTACTAAGATCAAAACACCCTCAACTGAAGCAAAAGATTTGAGCCATTCAGGTAATGGAGCTGACATTAGGTGGTGAGCTGCAGGAGTTGAATAAAACACTACAACTGACCAGAAATGCAAGTGACCAATTCTGTGAGAATAAAGTGGGTTTCCAGTTACCTTAGGAATTGTGTAATACGCAATAGCTGCAGCTACTGGTGTAATCCAAAGACCTAAAACATTGTGTGCAAACCACCATGTTAAGTAAGCTTCTGTTAAGCCTGTTAAATGAAAGAACTCTGGTAAGTTGCCAACTGTAAACACGATAGCCAACATAAATGTGGCAGCACCAAAGAACCAGTTGGTTGTGTAGATACCTTGAGTTCTACGGTTTATTATTGTCATCCACACGTTGATACCTAATGGCACAACCATGAAGAAAATGATATACAAGTCAATGAACCAGGGGAAGTCAGAATATTCACGACCTGAAGTCATGCCAGCCCATAATAGGGTTAAGCCCAACGACAAACCAACATTCCATAAAAACGCATTCCACAAACCTAATTTTTCAGACCATAATCTGGTGTTACCTAAGGCTGGAGTGATATACATCATAGCCATACCAAAAGCCATTGAGATCCACCCAAATATCACTGCATGAACGTGCACCTGACGCATGTGACCAAATGATAAAAACTCATAACCTGTTACAAAGTCAGGAAAAGCTAATTTAGCAGCATTAAAAGAACCTAATGCGGTACCTATAACAAACCAGGTGATCGCTGAAAAGCCCCAGTAAACTGCTGATGCGCCATGAGGTATATCCTCATTTTTAGCCAGCAAATATTTAAACATCTTTACTACCCCCCTTGTTTTTTTACTTCAAAAATTACAATTACTAATTTTACATAATACAAAGGCTTTAGCAGTTGCTAAAGCCTAAATTAATTAATGTTGATGGGTATTCTTACGATCATGTGGCATTAAGATATACCAAGACAAAAGCATGCTAGAGAATGCTAATGCGATACCGAATGCCGCTGCTATTGTGTTTAACATATTAGAATCCTTTATTTGTTAAGCCAAGTTTTCAAGAGCATTATGGCGTTTCAAGGAAATTGCTAGTAGAGCAACGTAGGCAAATCCAAACACCAACATACACCAATCAATAAAGCCTGTAAAAGTTGACGGAACAAATGCCCAACTCATCCAACCTCCCCAGTCTTGAAATTTACCACGCCCAGCAAAACACATTACAGTGGCTCCAAACACACTACCGTTTCCCATACCGGTTAGCATGCCACCTACAATCATTACCCAAAAACCACGTTCTCTAATTGACTTTTTTTCCATCCCCCCCCCTTCGGTGGTTTAACCTTTTATCTAACTAGTTTTAAATAGTTTAATCAATATTTTCTAAATAAAAGTAACAAATTATTAAAAAAACTGTCATCAAACAGCTTTTAAAATTAAAGTTAATAAAAACCTTATTTTCTTTATACCAGCTTAAGATTCACTTTTCAACTAATTTTAATAATTCTTAATTATATTATCTTATTAATTGATTTCTTTTTAACGATCTCCTCATAATCATATAGGCAATTCCGAATACTAAAACAGTCGAACCTATATCAAATATTCCAGTCATTGGCATATGTTTTGTAGGATAGGTTCCTGAAATCCATGTGTAACGTTCAATCCATGTTCCCGTAACAATAGAACAAGCAATCAATGCGATAGCTCCAGGGTTATGTCGATTAAATGGGAACACTAACATAACGAATGGAAACACAAATTTCATTATAAAAAACGTCCAAAACAAATGGCCATAAGGACCATTTTGCATTAAGAATATTCTATCTGTTTCATCCCCAAAATTTGCGTACCAAATAATCAGATATTGAGCAAAAAAAGTATAAACCCATAAAATGGAAAACCCTAACATCATTTGAGCAATATAATTGTATACATATGGGCTAGGAGACTTGATAAACAAACCGGATTTATCAAGAACAAAAACAGTCAACACAAGTACCCCCAAGTACATTCCAAAAGCACTTATAAAATGATAAATGGAATACATTGAACTTTCCCAGTTTGGTAAAAGGGTCATTTCAAAATCCCAAGCAACCATAGTGCAAAATAACACATGCGCAAAGGGAACCAACGCTGCCACCCAACGAAAATTATGACTGGCATCAGGGCTACTTTCTGCTTTTGCCTGTAGTTTTACAAAAGATCCGTACAAAATGCCTACTACAATAAACCCTAGTATTTCACGTGTTGCTAGGAAAGATAGATTATTCCAAGTAGGTAACTTTCCGTAAGAACCTACCCAAGGAAAGGTTAATTTCCCGCCATAAAGCAAAATGAGCAACAAAATAAAAGCCAGTGGATATAAAGAGAAAAAAGAAACTGAAATTGCGCGTATATCAAAACGCCATTTTGCTCCCACTAAATGCAACAGTGCCGCCAACATCACTCCAGCCAACGATAAATGTAAAATTATCAAAAAATCAACAGTCAGTACTGACCAACTTGAAAAAGAAATCACGCTGTCTCCCCCTTAAACTTTATTATTTTGCTGAACCAACTGTATTTTTTTCTTGAGCCATTTTTTTATCATCAGCCACCAGTCCATGCCTCACATAATTCACTACATCCCATCTCTCTTTGGGATACATGTCATTGCCATAAGATGGCATCAGTGCACCACCAAAGGTAATATGCGCAAAGATATAGCCTTCAGGCACAATTTTTTGAACATTGTCTGAGGTTAGATCAAATGGACGTACAAGTAACTTTGCCCCTACCAAACCATCTCCCGTTCCAGATACTCCGTGACAAGGGACGCAATAAATTTGAAATAATTCACGCCCGTAACTAATTGACTTTTCAGTTGCTGGATTTGGGTTTTTCAATTTCATGGCTTCATCATGTGTTTTCACAAACGGAGTAGTCTTTGTCCCAGCCATAGGAACAGAGGTTGATGGATACGGTCTTACTGACTCAGGTCCTTCTTGAGGTTTGATACTAATTTGGTTAGCCATGTCACGACTCCAAGGCCATGCAAATGCAACACTTGGTAATAGCACCATTAAACTTAAGAGAGCACTTCGTTTCATTATTTTTCCTCCCCAAGAATTTCTAACGAATGGTGTTTCTTAAACACTTCATGTAAAAATGGAATAGCAGAACTCTCTGCCTTAACAAGAATACCTATTTTGTCTTCACTTACTCTTGTGTTGTACAAAGGGCTTCTATTGCCTGGTAATTTCCAACCAATAAAACAGCCAACTACGGTCATTAGTACTCCAGAGAGAATAAAAAACTCGTAAGTTAAAACCATATCAGGTGGAATTGGGACAACAGGACGTCCACCGCGTATTTGATAAATAAATGATGCTTGCGCTGATGCCACTAACGTCAGCCCTGTAATTGGTCCCAATAAAACACCCATTAATGTGAACAATTGAACATATACAGGACGTTTACCGAGCTTTTCAGAAAGCTCAGGATGTTCAATTGGTGACTTAATAACCACATCTTTCATACTAAATCCAGGTAGCTTCGTTGTATTCAACTCATCTAAAACTAAAGCCGCCTCTTCCATATCATTATAAAGAGCAAGTATGTGTGATTTCATTACGCCACCTTCTTAGCTTTGAGCATTTTACCTTGATCATGAACCATCTCTTTTACTTCATACATAGAAATGGTTGGGAAAATCTTGCAATACAACATAAATAACATCGTAAACCAACCAAAACTCCCCGCTACGATGCCAAATTGAACCCAACTAGGCCACCAACCAGAAGTCCAAGTCCATGGATACTGTGAATGTCCAAAAGTAGGAGTAATAATTTGTACACGCTCCAACCACATTCCAAAGTTAAGAATTAAAGAAACAACCATTAAGGTGGGTAAATGCGTTCTAACAAACCTGATAAGTAATGTAAATGGCATTACTGTTGAACAAAACACCATACCCCAAAATACAGGTGCATAGGTTCCTGTCATTTTGTCTAATAACTGCTGCTTAGCAATCATATTGTCGCCATACCATACAGTTGAGTACTCAATTAAGTTTAAATAATTCCAAACCATGGCAATTGCAAAAGTCATTTTGATTAACTTATTGAGAATAGGCATAGTCATATATGCTTCAAACCGGAAGACATATCTTAATAAAATGAAGAGTGTAATAATGACTGCACAACCAGAATATAATGCACCGGCTACAAAGTAAGGTGGAAAAGAGGTGATGTGCCAACCCGGGTTTTGTGATACGGCGAAATCCGTAGAAACAATTGAGTGGACTGAAACTGCAAGGGGCATCAAAAAGCATGCAAGTGTCATGTAAGTCACTCTAAAAGTTGACCACTGACGATCTGTCCCTTGCCATCCTAAGGATAAAAATGTGTATAGTTTTTTTCTGGCACCCGTTGCATTATCACGACAGATAGCCAAATCAGGAACCATTCCTGTATATAAAAATAATAAAGAGGAAGTTAAATAGGTTCCAATCGCTGTTGCATCCCAGACTAAAGGGGAGCTGAAATTAGGCCAAACCCATCGTTCATTAGGGTAAGCCACCACATAATAAAATTGCCATACACGGCCTAAGTGAATCAACACAAAAAGCGCTGCTGTCAACAATGAAAATGTGGTCATCGCTTCAGCATAACGATAAATTGGTTTTCGCCAATCCGCATGAATGATGTGAAGTAGAGCAGACAGTAAAGTACCTGAGTGCCCCATACCAATCCAAAAAATAAATGTGGCGATATATAATCCCCAGACTTGAGGATTATTTAAATCTGCTACGCCTAATCCATTATCGTATTGATATTTTTCACAATAAACACCAAACGAAAACAACGCCAGAGCAGCAAAGAAAATCACCCAAAATATAGGTCTTGGGCGATCCAAGCTTCTTAATACGTCCTTATTGATTCTAGCCCAACTGATATCCTTATCTATATCCAAATCTTTTGGTATAAACTTCTTCTCGATTTGAATTTCATGATCATCTGGAATATCGTGATTTATCATTTGACTCATAAATTCCCCTCTCTCCCTTAGCCCCTAAATGAGACGCCTTATTTGTTTTCTTACGCTTCTAAATCTCTTACTCGCTCTAAATAAACGACCGACGGATAAGTTCTAAACTCTTCAAAGATTCGATAGCCTCTCATGTTTTCATCTTTCTTTTGCTCATCTTTTTCTAATGCTATTTGTTGGTTTTTCCATACTTTAGCTACTTGAGATTGAGGATTAGCAAGATTACCAAAAGTAATTGCTGATGTTGGACAAGCCTGGGCACAGGCTGTAGTCACCTCACCATCACGAACCAATCGACCATCAGTTTTTGCATGGTCCATTGACTCTCTGAGTCGCTGTACACAGAAAGTACATTTTTCCATCACCCCTTTACTTCTTACAGAGACATCAGGGTTTAGCTGTAACTCTAACGGATTCGGCCAAGCAAAATCGGCATACTGCCACCAATTAAAATAACGAACTTTATAAGGGCAGTTAGCAGAGCAATAACGAGACCCCACACAACGGTTATACACTTGAGTATTTAATCCATCAGCTGAATGGTGCGTCGCCCCTACAGGACACACCACTTCACATGGAGCTGCTTCACATTGTTGACACATCATAGGTAAAAACTGAGCGCCCTTGTCAGGGACCATATCGACAGGGACGCTCTCCCCCTCTCCCCAATATCTTTCAATGCGCATCCAATGCATTGCATGACCTTTTTCAAACCTCTCCTTACCTACTACAGGTAAATTATTTTCTGCATAACATGCCGTAGTACATGCGTTACAACCAGTACATGCATCTAAATCGATTACCATTGCCCATTTGTAATCAGCATTTTTATATTGATCAAGATAAGGACGACGGGCTCTAAAACTTGTCCAGTTTTTTATTAAATTATTTAAAGACATCGCTTACACCTCCTTACTTAATTCAGCTTTATCAGCCGCCATCGTTACAACAAGCTTTCTACCTTGCTGCAATGTTGTTGGCCCCTCATCCTTAACAATTTTTTTATTGTCTCCAGTTTTTTTAATTTGTACTTTTGTTGCAAATAAAGCTAATTCACCTGTTTTCTCGTCTGTAATTGGATTGATCAGCTTGAATGGATTAACCCCACGGTTAGTAGCATATCTACCATACGAAGTATGACCCTGACCAAAAGGTATCGATACGGTATTAGGTTGTATACCTGGGAACAAATAAGCTTGCGCAGTTACTGATCCCATTGATGATTGAACCTCTAAAACATCACCTTCACGTATCTGCATTTCTTCTGCAGTCTTAGGATTAATTTCCACCCAAGAGTCCCAAACTACAGTCGTCATAGGATCTGGTGATTCTTGTAACCATGGAAGATTAGCGTGTCTACCATCCCTGAGATCTGCTTTTATCGATGGCACAAAGTAGAACGGATAATTAACATCTGCAGGAGCCTTTTCTGCTTTTGGTAAATCTGCAATATTAATTTTTACTTCCTTAATTTCACTTTCTTTGACTGGAATATGTAATACCCCATTCATAAGAGTACTATCCCAGAAATCATCATCGGTCATAGAAGACTTAAATACTGGTTTAGATTTAATAACAGCTTCTCTGATATACGAATAGTAATCAGGATAGTGACTATAATTTTTTGGATCACGTTCTTTTAACAAGGTTAGCAATACGTCTCCAAAACTCTTAGTATGGGGATGTAGTTTTTCCATTAAAGGTTGCTGAATACCAATTTCAACGCCCTCTGGCTGATACTCTGCTACATATGTACCAAAATCCTCAACAGGAGATAAAAGAGGAAGAACAACATCGCATAACTCAGCTGTCTCATCTAGTTGAGTTACCATTGCCACTTTAAGAGGAACCTGTTTTAGATTTTTTGCAATCCCCACAAATGTTGGTTCTGTATAGATTGGGTTTACACCCATAATCAAACAGGCCTTAACTTTTTTCGCACTTAACTGTTCATTTAAGTTAACTAAAGCTTGATAAGTTGCGTTAGTAGGATTCATTTGCGGAAATGGATTCTCAGTTGGCGCTGTAATTGTCTTACCAACATTACCCAAAATCACATTTAATAATTCAATCGCATACGCATTTTGATAACCTTGCTTTTGCCCTTCAGCCGTAGCTCCTGACAATATTAATGTAGGGGTTCTTTCCCACATCATTCCTACAAGATGGGTAATAGCATCAGGATTAATCCCCGTTATTTCACCAACAGTACGTTTATCATAGGCTTGCAAAGCTTGCTTCACTTCATCTGGAATCGCTTTATCATATTCAGGATGTTGCACTAGAGCATTGGCTAAACCAAGTGCAAATATCCCCTCTGTCCCGGGTCGAATTGGATACCATCGATCAGCATTACCACCTGTCAGCGTCATTCTAGGCTCAATTTGTACCAGGGTTCCTCTAGGAGCCTTTCTAAAATGCGCATATTGGGTTGCCATATAAACAGGCGATAATCCAGAACCTAAAAAGTCATTACCAAATGAAATAATTAATTTTGCGTCTTTGATTTTCTGAACTGGGTTACTATAACCATAAACATTTTCTCTAACTGTTTCGCCAACATGGTTTGATAATGCATCATAGGCAATATGATTATTAGAATTAAAATTATTTAAAAAATTATTTATTAAAACCTTTTGATGTCCACTTGTGGTGCCTGTTAAAAATACAATTTCCTCTCCAGAGATAACACTGTCTTTTCCAAGACCTTGTTTAATAACAGTCATTGCTTGATCCCATGTTGCTGGAACCAAACTATCTCCGTTTCTAACCATTGGGGTCGTCAATCTATCGGGGTTATATTGAATTTGAACGCTTGCCTGCCCTAAACCACAAATTTTACCCTTGCTAATAGTTGAGTTAGGGTTACCTTCTAATTTTAGTACCCTGCCCTCTCTAACTCTTCCCATTACCCCACAATGTGATGGGCATTGAGTACATGTGGAAGCATAAAACACACTGTTACCTGGAACCACAAAATCCTCAGGTTGTACATATGCTTGAACTTTTTCCGCACCTGATTCAATTGATGTATTACCGCAACCAGCTAGTGTCGCCGCTGCACCACTTATACCAAGTACTTTTAAAAAGTCTCTTCGATCCACACCCATCTTTTTTTCAGTAGCCATTTTCCCCTCCTTAATACTATATGGTCTTATTACAGCGCCTTATTTATGGCACATCCAACAATCATGAGGACCATTTGTTGTTTTTAAATTTACGGCACTGATTTGATGATCTTTCTTATGACAATCAATACACCAACCCATTGAAATTGCTTTAACTCTTCTAGCTGTAGTCATATTGGCGACATCACCGTGACAGTAGCCACATACCTCTCTTACAGGACGTTTATCTTGAAAATAAAACCTTTGAATATGACGTTCATGATTAAAACGAACAAAATCTGGTAAATCATGAACTTTTTTCCATGGAATTGATAAATGGTTATCCCAATACCAAAATAATTTCTTAATTCTTGGACGATCCCTCACCTCTGGGATCATTTTGTGGCAACCAATACACTTATCTAATCTAGGAATGCCTGATACAGCACTTCTCCTGGCATAGGTATGACAATACATACAGTTTATTTTCATTATTTTCGCGTGGATGTAGTGCGGAAACTCTATTGGCTGCTCTACTTGCGGGCCTAATGCGTTATAACCATCTATGGTTTGAGTACCAAGCGCCCCCCCAGCTTTGAATGGTTCTGCGTTAATTGAAAATGAAGCAACAATTAAGGCTAACAAGGAAAAAACAAATAATATTTTTCTTATAATCACGCCAATCTCCTCCTCCAAAGATTAGACCAATGTAAGCGTCAGTTGTTTTTTTGCAACGCAAAAAACTTTTTTATTCTAAAAAACACTTGCATTAACGATAAAATTTGTTTATAGTGCAAGTTGGGTTATTATTTACTTTTTTGCCTTGCAGCAAAATCTTTTTTTCTTGAATATGCACTTACAAATATTATCTATCAAAATAACTTATTAAAATTTTGTGGAATTATTTACTTTTCTTATCTTATTATTTCTAGAGAAACAAAAGGCGGCGTGCAAAGCACCCCGCCTTGTTTTTCACAACTATTAACCAGCTTTTTGAACGAAACCGTTGCAATAGCAATTTGGACAAATTTCATCATCACCAGGATAAAGTTTGCATCCACTGTGATTTTCATTAGCTTTGTTAGGTAAGAAGTTCATACATACGGCACAGTGTTTTGCGCCATTTGGATGTGTTTGAAAATGTAAAGCTGCACGGACAGCTGTGTTTTGTTTAGCTGAAGCACCGGTTGAAAAACCAACCAAAGGAGCTGCAACTAAAGCAATTGAACCCATCTTCAAAAGTTGACGACGTGAGTGTTTGATCTCTTCCATTTAGTAATCCCCCAAAAACTTGATGATTAATTAAAACCAGTTTTCAAACTTTTTATATATACGCTCTTGCGTGTGACAGACCAGTCGTTTGAATAACTGACATGTGTTTAGCGTATCTCTAAAAAAAACTGTTGTCAAACGTTTGTTTGCATTCAATTTAAATAAATTGAACTTTGTTACAATTTAATACGATTCTTAAAAACTAAATACTTATTAAGTTATTGATCTGATATTTTTTTTAGGTTATTCTCATAACAAGTACCGATTTTAAAAAAACTAAAGAAGTATGTATTTAAAACTATCAATGCCTTTGACACTTGGGGGGGTAAATGTATAAGTCATTAAAAAAAGCTAGCTTAGCGCTGGCAGTCGCTTCAACATTAGTATCTAGTATTGCGATGGCTGAAGGTGTTCCAATGGACGGAAACCCCGCCAACGGAAAGCAGATTTTCATGAATGGCAAAGGTCCAGTTGTTGCTTGCATGACCTGCCACGGACCTACTGGTTGGGGAACTGAAGCTATGGGTGCGCCACGATTGGCTAACCTAGGATATCCCTACATAGTTAAACAACTAACTGATTTGGCTGAAGGACGTCGTGTACCGCAAGGTGCTGGTGCAGTTATGCCTTACTTTGCAAGTCAATTAACTCCACAAGAAAGAAAAGATATTGCAGCCTACGTGAATACTTTAAACACCACACCTGAACTATCAGACGTTAAAGAACTCAAAGCTAGTGGACAACCAGTTGGTGTTCGCTACAGGGGTGAAATACTTGTTAAATATGGTGTAACAAACAAAGTGTCAGCTTGTGTTACATGCCATGGTTACAATGGACGTGGTGCTCCTCCTATGTTCCCAGTAATTGGTCAGCAAAAATTTACTTACTTAGTTAATCAATTACATAACTGGAGAGATGGAAGTCGCGCAAACGATCCTATTGGCATGATGAGAGCTATTGCTAAAAACCTAACTGATCAAGATATACTTGATGCAGCTACTTATTTGGCAACAGCACCTCGTACAACTCAAGGTGGTAGTGATTACACCTCATTTAGTCCAAAAACACAGTAATTCTTTATTGGATTTATGAGTACAAAACCCGCTCTTTAAAGTGCGGGTTTTTTTTTAAAAGAGACAATTATGGCAACAAAAAAATACAGAATTGGTGAAAAAGTTTTATTTGGTATTGTTGGGTTAATTGCGGTTTTTGCAATTGTCAGCTTTGTAGGTCTTGAAATATATAGGTCAAAATTAAAACACCCCATGTATCAAATTAATGATTCATTTAAATTCACCGAAGCAGGTCTTCGAGGTTCTGTTCTTTTCCGTGATCGAGGATGTACAAGCTGTCATCGCGCCGTTCGAAATGGAACCAATAATGGTGTTGATTTAGACGGGGTTGGTACAAAAAGAACTTTTACTTACTTACTTAATTTCTTACATAAACCAGAAGCCACCTATGATGCAAAAACCATTGATCATGGCCCGTTTAAAGAAGCCGCCTATGTTGCCAATTTACCTGCAAATGAATTGAACGATATTGCTACTTTCTTATCTGAATTGAAAGCAAAACAAGGTGCTGCAGATTCGCCCATGCCTATGCCTGAACGTTCTGGATTTGTTGATGAAATGGTTAAGATTTGGGCTCCTAAAAGCTGGAAATCTGAACACAAAGACCTTAGAATAGAAGCTGGAGAGCCACCCGCTAAATAATAGGAGATAAATAAAAATGACTACTGCTCGTCCTTACCACGCTGAGATTTATAATCCAGTATATACACGTTATACCTTGTTGTTTGTTTATGCATGCGTTACTTACGCAATCATTGGTTTTTCGTGGGGCGCCATTATGGGTGGGATCCCAGCTTTAAGAAATTTCGTTGATTACGCACCACATGGCAAACTAATTCTTCTTGCACACGGCCATATCAACTTATTAGGATGGGTAGAAATGGCTATTTTTGGTGCCATTTATTACTTTATTCCACGCCTCGTTAACCGCCCAATTTATAGCTTAAAATTAGTTAAAGTTCACTTTTGGATCCACAATGTTGGTCTAATGGGAATGGTTGTATTATTTACTTTGGCGGGTTCAATTGGTGGTTATACACCGGATGCCCATAGCGAACAAATGGTTAATCATCTTATGGCTGGTGTAGGATTTTTTGGTACTTTGGTTTTATTGGCTAACATTATTTGGGGCTACAATATTTTCAAAACAGGTAAAAATGGTCCGGATTATATTGCTGCAACAGACACTAAAACCGAACAAACTCGTTCATCAAACTTTACAACCGGTAATTTGGTTAATCCATAATTATCGATTTTTATAGAGATACGACAATTATGAAAAAAGCTTTTGCGCTATCACTCATTACTGTTGCATCTACATTGTTGATAACGGCTTGTACACCCACAAGCCGCCTTCATGTTGGTTCTGAAGCGCCTAAAATTAGAACTAAAACATTACAAGACGTAGGTGGGGATATGGCAAGAATTACTACCTACAGGCAACCTGACAAAAGAATGTACCAGTATTCTCTTGATCAAGCTCTCGCAACGGGTAAACCTATCATGCTTGAGTTTGCAACTCCTGGTCACTGCACAGTATGTGACCGCCAATTACAAGAAGTAAAAGCATTACTTGATAAGTATCAAGGTCAGGTCATATTTTTACATATGGATCAGTATGAAAATCCTGATGCTTTCAAAGCGTATCAAGTGATGGGTGATCCTTGGAATTTCTTTATTGACGGTAAAGGTATTGTCCGTTATGAACAACCAGGTCCTATGTTAATGACAGAAATGGATGCTGCTATTCAAAAAACATTACCCAAACAAAATAGCGCAAAGAATTGACGTGTCAAAAAAAGCCTTTACCCTACACCAAGACAAACAAGGTTTAATCTGGGACTTAATGCTCTATATTCCAACAGTGGTCGCTCTACTAGGACTATCTGCCAGTTTTTGGTTTCAAAATAATCCTTATTTAAGTTATTTATTACTATTTTTAGGTAGTTTTTTTGCTATCGCAGGCACTAATCGAATACTTAAAACGAGGTTAATGATTCTTCCTAAATCACCTATTGGCTTAGAAGTAAATCTTGACGGTAAGTGGGCCAATATAAAGTTAAGAAGTGGTCAATCTATCGAATTGATAAAACAAGTTAAGTTTTTTAGAGACCTATCTGGTAAAAGTGTTGGTTTATCAGGTGTAGATGGGACAGGACGTTTACAACAATTTGTTTTTCACAAAGGCCAATTTATTCTTGAAAAAGAATATGATGCGTTAACTAAAATTTTTATTAAAGCTTAACGCTTATTTCTTCTCTTTTTGTATACATCCCAAGCCATATAACCAATTGCTGTAGCCACCAATAAGCACATCACGCCCATTAGAGAATACTCGGTTTTCTCTTCCACTACTCCTCCCACCACCATATGAACGGTATAAGCAGAGAGAAATAACGAGCTACAACCAACTACAATGTAGACAAGAATTTCTTTAAAATCCATTATTGTTTAGCGTCCTGTTTAACGTGCAAAATAACACCACCAGGTTGCAAAGATACCGTCGCAACACGATCCCCTAACATAGATAAATTCTGCGTTAAACCAAGATTTTTGTTCTCATTAGGAACAAATACAATATGTGTAATCCCCTTAATCAAAGCCAATTGCTGCTCTGATTTGGCTGTAGCAGGGGGCAAAGGTAACACATCACAACGACAAGCAATCATGGTACGTGCAGGCCATTGGCTTGCTACGCGAATTTTAGGCATTGGAACACTTTTTTGATCGGAAATCTTTCTAATCAAATCAATATCATCAGAGAGCGTCTGAATAAGTTGATCTTGATTGGATAATAAGTTATTTTTCACTAAAAAATAGTGGTTACGATCTGTATGCAAGTAGGTAGTACTAACAATAAGTAACACCACCCACAACCATCCTCGTTGTATAAAAAAGCCATGCTGTAAAACCACTTCTCTTGGCTTTAGAATCCATGGAAAACCTACATTAAGAATAAACATCAAAAGAAGATATCCCCAATTGTAGTCCCCTGAAACAAGACCTATCACCACGGCGATAGCTAAAGATCGTGAGAAGATACTGCCAACAATATTTTTACGATCTGAAATAAGAAACAATAAAGCCAAACACATGGCTAATAAGCCAAGCATGGCTACTTTTAAGTTAAGAGCCACATCCATAGGCTGCCCTAGAAAAACACTAGCTGCTCCTGGAAAAGGGTTTAAACCAAAGTTGATTTCTTTCCATCCCCATCTTAATAAAACGCCGAATAGGACGGTGATTAATGAACCAATTAAAAAACTTCTTTGATGTATCTTTCCTAAAGAGCCATCCTTATACCAGCCATAGAAAAGAGAAAGACCTAAAGCGATTCCCATAGGGTGCAGGGATGTGGCAAATAAAATCAAGATCAATTGAGCGAAAAAATTGCCGCCAAAAAGACGTGGGGCTAATCGGTATGAACGATCCAAGTAAGCTAAATAAACCATGCTTATAAAAAGCATTAATCCAGGGTTTAGTTGATCAATTTGTTGTAACGTGAGTGGAGCAAATAGAGCTAACCCACAAGCTAATAAAGCTGTTTCTTCTTGTTTATTTGATTGATGCCACTTAAATAGTAAGTAAATAGCATGAGCGAATAACAGTAGGGTAACAATTTTGGCAGCCATAACCTGACCTGGCCACAAAAACCCGAGAGGAATCCAGGTTAATACACGAAGATCGGGTAGGCCCAACGTTACTACAGAACTTGCAACCTGATCGCCGATAGACCAATCTAGTAATAATGCTTTTGCAGCGCCTTCATCTAAGGCGAGAGGGGAGTGTCTTAATGTAAAGAACACAACAATTACCCACAGGCCCAAAAGAGCCATTCCTTGTATTTTTTGACTCATGACTATTTTCCAGTTACCTAAGGCCCGCCGTAAAATCAGCTAGCGCTTTAATTTCATCATTACTTAAACGTGAAGCAATTGCCATCATAATTGCTGAGTTGTGTCTGGTCCCACTTTTAAAATGAAGTAGTTGCGTTTCCGTATACTCTTGGTATTGTCCAGCAAGTCTTGGGTACTGGCTAGGTACTCCTGCGCCTGTGGGACCATGACAACTAGCACAGGCGGGAATTCCTCTAATCGTGTCTCCTGCACGCCAAAGATGTTCACCAATAGCAACAGATTGTTTACTGTGAGCAGATGCCAAGTTTGGTTTTTGTTCAGCATACCAAGCAGCGACATTTTGCATATCTGCATCACTCAGGGTTGGGACAATTCCTGACATAACTAAGTTCTCACGCTCAGGAGGGGCACCATTAATAGACTTCATATTCTGAAGTTGTTTAACAATATATTCTTCAACTTGCCCCGCTAAGTGAGGCTGGGTTGGGATCGGACTGACTCCATCAAGACCATGACAGGCATAACATACGCCTGATGCAACAACTTTTCCTTTAGCAGGGTCACCATTTTCAGCGTACACAGAGATAGTAAGCACTAACAAGCTTAACGTTAAAATTGTTTTAAACATGGCACTTCTCCCTTTTAGCCAATTTTCATTCTATTTTAGCAGAACTTAACCAACGCTTAACTTCGCATAAGCTAAAGCCAACCATTTGACTCCCACTTCTCTAAAGTTTACCTGTACACGTCCCTCTTCCCCACTCCCTTCCACAGCCAAAATAACACCCGGCCCAAACTTTGCATGGGTCACATTTTGTCCCACTCGATAAGGGTTAGATGACTTGGGGGCAGAAAACTGATTGCGAGACACAGACGCTGTACTATGGCTGGTTGGAAAACTAAAAAATGATTCCACTTTCTTTTTCGGCGTTAAATACTTACATAAGGCCTCGGGAATTTCCTCGATAAAACGTGAGCGCATACCATATCGTACTTGGCCGTGGAGCATCCGGCTTTCCGCACGAGTTAACGTGAGTCTCTGACGTGCTCGCGTAATAGCCACATACATCAACCTTCTCTCTTCCTCACATCCTTGAGCATCATTGAGCGCATTATCATGAGGGAAAAGCCCTTCTTCCAGACCACTTACAAATACCACGTCAAACTCAAGCCCCTTTGCCGCATGAACAGTCATTAGCTGTAATGCATCTGCCCCAACCTGAGCCTCATGATCGCCAGCTTCAAGACTTGCATGAGATAAAAAGGCTGATAAATCATCTAAGTCTGTTTGATGATCAAAACCATTGGCTGCAGCCACTAGTTCCTCTAAGTTTTCTACCCGATCAAGTCCTTCTTTTTCTTGCTTGAAATGACTCACTAACCCACTTTCTTCAATCACCATAGCAACGAGCTCAGGCAAAGTAACTTCCTGAGCCATTTCTCGCCAACGCTCTATACGACTGACAAACTGCGTTAATCCAGTGCCTGCTTTTCCTGTCATCTCTATTGTTGAGGCAGCTTGAAATAAACTCATTGAACGCTGTTGTGCAGCAGACTGAATAGTCTCAATAGACTTAGGACCAATCCCTCTTGGCGGAAAGTTCACAACACGTAACAATGAACCATCATCATTTTGATTAGCAACTAATCGTAAATAAGCGAGAGCGTGCTTAATTTCCATACGCTCAAAAAAGCGTAGACCACCATACACGCGATAACTCACCCCTGCGGCAAAAAGCATTTGCTCTAGCACCCTAGACTGAGCATTTGAACGATACAAAATCGCCATGTCAGAGAGAGCTGTTCCCGTTGCACTTAACTCTTTAACATTATCAACGATAAAACGGGCTTCATCTTGATCAGTTGGCGCTTCATAAATTCTAATTGGCTCCCCTGCCCCAGCCTCTGTCCATAGGTTTTTTCCCATGCGTCCTTGGTTGTTCTTAATCAAGGCATTCGCCGCATCTAAAATGTTGCCAAAGGAGCGGTAGTTTTGCTCTAATCTGATCACCTCAGGTTGGCCAAAATCCGTTTCAAATTGACGCATATTGGCCACTTCTGCACCACGGAAACCATAAATAGACTGATCATCATCACCCACAGCAAAGACTGAAGCATGCTCTCCTGCTAATAGTTTTAGCCACACATACTGTAAACGATTAGTATCTTGAAACTCATCGACTAAAATATGCATAAACCTCTTTTGATAATGCTCTCTCAATACTGTATTACGTTTTAATAATTCAACGCTACGTAATAGTAGTTCTGCAAAATCAACCACTCCTTCCTGTTGACATTGAATTTCATATTGAGCATAAATGTCACGCATTGATCGGGTTATTGCATCGTAAACTGACGCATCCTGGGCACGTCTACCCTCTTCTTTGTTGCTATTGATGAATTGTTGAATTTGCTTAGGGGGATATTGCTCTTCATTCACCCCCATAGATCTCAACAATCGTTTAATAGCAGACAACTGATCTTGGCTATCTAAAATTTGAAACAAAGGAGGAAGATTGGCTTCTTGGGCGTGTGTACGCAACAAACGATGACAAAGGCCATGAAAAGTCCCCACCCACATTCCTCGTGTGTTAATGGGTAACAGCGCAGAAAGACGAGTTAGCATTTCTTTCGCGGCTTTATTGGTAAAGGTTACCGCCAAAATACCATGAGGAGACACCATTGAATTCTGAATTAACCAAGCCATACGAGTTGTTAATACTCGAGTTTTTCCGCTTCCCGCTCCCGCTAAAATTAATGCGGATCCTGAATTTAATGTGACAGCTTGTGACTGCTCTTGATTTAAACCTGACAACAACTCCATGACTGACCTTCTAATATAAATTTCTAACTTAACATTATACGTTGGCTTATCAGCTCCACAGAATAGAAATATTTTTTTCTTTTTACATAAGTGATAATTAAAAACCAACTCCGTGAGAGATCGACGCTAATTAACAACCAACTTTTAGACAAAACAGATGATCATGAGAATCAGCTCATGAATTGGTATAATTGTCTTTTTTTGTTTGCGGATCGATTATTCCCATGAATGAGCAATACAACCCAGCGCTAATAGAGAAACAGCTTCAAGATGAGTGGGACAAACAACACACTCATCGAGCGAGCGAAGAATCAGACAAACCAAAATATTACTGTCTATCCATGTTTCCCTATCCATCAGGCAAGCTACACATGGGTCACGTGAGAAACTATACCATCGGGGATGTACTTGCTCGTTCGCATAAAATGAAAGGATTTAACGTATTGCAGCCAATGGGGTGGGATGCGTTTGGTCTTCCGGCGGAAAACGCTGCTCTAAAAAACCAGGTTGCTCCTGCTCAGTGGACTTATCAAAACATAGAAGCCATGAAAGCCCAGTTAAAATCTTTAGGGCTTGCCATTGATTGGCAACGAGAAATCGCCACTTGCAAACCTGACTATTACCGCTGGGAACAATGGTTATTTATTCGTCTTTTCGAAAAAGGACTCATTTACCGTAAAACTGGTACTGTTAATTGGGATCCTGTAGATGAAACTGTTTTAGCGAACGAACAAGTCATTGATGGGCGTGGCTGGCGCTCAGGTGCGCTGGTTGAAAAACGTGAAATCCCCATGTATTACCTTAAGATCACTGACTACGCAGAAGAGTTATTGACTGAACTTGATCAGCTTGATGGCTGGCCTGATCAGGTTAAAACCATGCAGCGCAACTGGATTGGGAAATCAGAAGGTGTAGTCGTTGAATTTAATTATGCTGATGATCCATCGCAACAGCTCAAGGTCTTTACAACCCGCGCGGATACACTCTACGGCGTGACCTATGTAGCTGTAGCTGCAGAGCACCCACTCGCTTTAAAGGCCGCGAAAACCAATCATGAAGTAGCCCAATTTATTGAGGAATGTCGCCTCGGCGGTGTGGCAGAAGCAGATCTTGCTACTCAAGAGAAAAAGGGAATCGACACAGGATTGTATGTTATTCATCCCTTAACCAGTGAAAAAATTCCAGTTTGGATCGCTAATTATGTACTAATGGGTTATGGAGAAGGAGCTGTGATGGCTGTTCCTGCTCACGATCAACGAGATTTTGAATTTGCTACTAAATACCAATTACCTATCAAAATAGTAGTGAATCCTCTTAATGATTCGCTCTCATCACCTCTTCAAGAAGCATATAGTGAAGATGGTATTGTTGTGAACTCTGAAGATTTTTCTGGACGAACCAGCGCTGAGGCAAGACATAAAATGGCGCTGGTATTAGAAGCGCTAGAAAGTGGTAAAACGCAAATCCAATACCGTTTACGTGATTGGGGTATTTCTAGACAACGTTATTGGGGTTGCCCCATTCCTATTATTAATTGCCCTACCTGCGGCAATGTTCCTGTTCCAGATAAAGACCTACCCGTTATTCTTCCCGAGCAAGTTGAAATGACAGGTGTTGGCTCTCCCATAAAAAAAGACCCTAGCTTCTTTGAAACCACCTGCCCCACATGTCAGGGTAGAGCGCAACGTGAAACCGATACCATGGATACTTTTGTTGAGTCGTCATGGTACTACGCTCGCTTTAGTTGCCCTGATCAGACTCAAGGTATGCTTGATGAACGCGCTAACTATTGGCTACCTGTTGATCAATACGTAGGGGGGATTGAGCATGCCATTCTTCATTTGTTGTATGCGCGTTTCTTTAATAAACTGATGCGTGATGCGGGTTTATTAACTCATAATGAGCCTTTTAAACGCCTGTTAACACAAGGTATGGTGTTAAAAGATGGCGCTAAAATGTCAAAATCAAAAGGTAATACCGTTGACCCGCAAGCCTTGATTGATCAATATGGTGCCGATACCGCTCGCTTTTTCATTATCTTTACCAGTCCTCCTGAGCAATCTTTAGAGTGGTCTGATAGTGGCGTTGCAGGGTCTCATCGTTTCCTTAAACGTCTCTGGCATTTTGCAGTGCAATTTAAAGAAGCGAAGGAGCAACATGCGCTCATTACGAAACAGCAATTAACTGATAGTCGTTACGAGTTGCATGCAGTATTAAAACAAGCCAATTATGATTTAGAGAAACAGCAGTTTAATACTGTCGCTTCAGCCGCCATGAAAATCTTAAATATTTTAGATAAAACCTGGCACAACGATGACAGTCTTACTGAAGAAGGCCTTTCCATACTACTTCGTCTACTCGCTCCTATCACACCTCATTTATGTGAGTCTTTATGGCGCTATTTACAATTAGGTAATAGTATTTTTGATGCGCCTTGGCCCTTACATGATGAACGCGCATTAATCAGAAATAATATTGATCTTATTATTCAAGTTAATGGTAAATTAAGAGGGTCGATTCCTGTTTCAACCTCTGCATCAAAAGAGGAAATAGAAGCACAAGCGTTAGCCAATGAAAATGTCATAAAACACATCGATGGTAAGGCCATTAAAAAAGTGATTTTAGTACCCGGGAAATTAATTAATATTGTGATTTAATTGAATGAAAATCAAACTACTCTTAACCAGTTTACTCACATTATTGATATTAACCTCCTGTGGCTTTCATTTACGGCAGCCACCACAACTGCACTTTCATACTATTTTTATTGATGGATCATTAGATCCATCAATAAAACATATAGTTGTCGACTCACTCACTAAAGATGAAGGTCTGACTATCACTAAAAATCCAGCAGATGCAGAAGTGATTGTTAGCATTTCACCACCGCAACCCAGTAGACAAATCTTAAGCTTGAATGCTCAAGGTTTAGTATCTCAATATACGCTTTACATGAAACTTAATTTTCGTGCCAGAGACAATGAAGACAATGAGTTGTTACCACCCACTGAGTTAGTGGCAACACGAATTTTGAAGTATAGTGATGCACAGATCTACGCCAGTTTACAGGAAGAAAAAAGTCTTAATGATGATATGCGTCAAGATTTAGTTCTACAAATGCTACGCCGTTTGTCTGCTATCAATCCCAAATTAGCGCACTAAGCCTTATGCGTATCGATTCTAATGAGCTCAGTAACCACTTAAAGAAACAATTATTAGCGGTTAGTGTTATTCACGGCATCGAGCCTTTACTGGCTCAAGAGTCGCTTGATTTAATTATTCACTCTGCTAAAAGTAAAGGCTACAGTGTTCGTGAAACATATGTCGCTGATACGGGATTTGATTGGGTAAGTTTTAGAGCAAATTGTCAGAGCCAATCTTTATTTGCCTCTCAAAAAATAATTGATTTACGTATTCCTTCAGGGAAACCAGGCCTATCGGGGGCAGAAGTATTGGCAGAGATAAGCCTCTCGCCTCCTCCTGATACAATTGTGGTAATTAGTTTGCCTAAAATTGACTATCGGACACAACAAAGCAAATGGTTTGATGCGTTACAAAAAAATGGCTTATTAATTCAGTGTAACCTAATAGAACGCCCTCAGTTGGCGCAATGGATTACTCTACGCTTTGAACAACAAGGTCAACGTATTACCCCTGACAGCGCTGAGTTTATTGCTAACCAAGTTGAAGGAAATCTACTGGCAGCACATCAAGAGATTCAGAAATTAAGATTGCTCTTTCCAGAAGGGCCTGTTTTAGATGCAGACATTGAAAATGCTATTGTAGATGTCTCGCGTTTTCAAGTTTTTGACTTGATGCCTGCTTTATACAAGCGCGACTTAATTCAGTTTGAACGGATTCTATATGGCCTGAAAGCAGAAGCCGAAGCATTACCTTTGATTTTATGGGCTTTAAACGAAGAAACACATTTACTTGAAAAGACATTAGAGCTTAAAAATAAGGGAGTACGTTTTTCTGATATTGCCCGCCAACTCTATCTCAAACCTCTACATAATAAATTCTTTCCATCCTTAATCGAATATTGTTCAGCAGAACTTGGCATGAAACTTATTCATGAGTTACATCATATTGATCAAATGATAAAAGGAATTAAACATGGTGACCCTTGGCATGCCATTGCCAACTGGGGTCTATTATTTGTAAGAGGTTTCAAAAAAACTTAATCTAAACGTAAACCCATGCAATCTGATAACATTAAACTATGAATGCAAACGATTTAAAATCCACTATCACTCTACTCGGACAAAACGCCAGAAAAGCGTCGCGTAGTGTTGCGAAAGCCCCCACGGCAGCAAAAAATGCCGCGTTACGTTTTGCCGCACAAGAAATTAGACATCATATTGATGAGATTTTAAAAGCCAATCAACAGGATCTTGATAAGGCTCTACAACAGGGATTAGAGCAATCTTTTATTGATCGGTTAACACTGACCCATAAAAGTATTGAAAATATGGCACTGGGTTTAGAGCAAATCGCATCCCTACCTGACCCTGTTGGTGAAATTACTGATGTGGCCAGACGACCATCTGGTATTGAAGTGGGTAAGATGCGCGTACCGCTTGGTGTCATTGCCATCATTTATGAAGCACGACCTAATGTAACAGCTGATGCTGCAGGGTTATGTTTAAAATCA
>JAJZPN010000049.1 GCA_021811145.1 Pseudomonadota bacterium | reverse complement strand
CTATTTGTATGAGCCTTTTAAAATACCATTACATCCCCTCTTTGAGGTTCTTGTATTTTAATAAATGTATGATTAGTAAAAGGTAAACGTAATCCATAAATGAATTTATTAACAAGAATAAAATCACCAATATGTAATGTTGGAATCATAGATCCAGATGGTATTTTAAAAGGCTCATACAAATAGGATCTAACTACAAACACGGCAAGAATTACAGGAAAAAAACTTCTTGAAATTTCTACTAAAGGAGTTTCAACCTTTGATCCAGTACTTCTATTTTTAGTTCTTAGCCAATGCCATAGTAATACCAATCCCGTCAAAAATGACGCAGTAAGGAGAATTTCAGAAAATCCTGTTATTTTTAATAACAAACCAAATCCAGAGATAAACAATACTAACCAAGCAGAGTGAACGATAAAATAAACTGGGTCTTCTTTAACTCTATTTCGTTTAGAGAACAAATCCCAGATAATTATTGGTATTGAAATAGCTAGTCCTGCATAGCCAATTTTTACTAAATCCATTTATTTATTCTCCACTTGTAGAATAGCTAAAAATGCTTCTTGAGGAATTTCAACGCTTCCTACCTGCTTCATTCGTTTTTTACCAGCTTTTTGTTTTTCTAAGAGTTTTCTCTTACGGGTAATATCACCACCATAGCATTTAGCTAACACATTTTTTCGTAAGGCTTTAATCGTTTCACGGGCAATAATATGTGAGCCAATTGCCGCTTGTACTGCCACATCAAACATTTGGCGAGGTATTAACTCTCTCATTTTGGCAGCAAGCTCCCGTCCTCTATATTGACTACTAGAGCGATGAACAACTAAAGAAAGAGCATCGACTTTATCACTGTTAATTAGAATATCCAGTTTTACTAAATCAGAAGCTCTGAATTCTTTAAACTCATAATCAAGTGAAGCATAACCACGGCTAACGGATTTTAAACGATCAAAAAAATCCATTACAACTTCATTAAGCGGTAATTCATAAGTTAAGATAACTTGTCTTCCTGAGTACTGCATATCCACTTGAACCCCTCTTTTTTGATTACATAATGTAATTACAGGGCCCACGTAATCTTGGGGAAGAAGAATTGTCGCTGTGATTATGGGCTCGTGAATTTCTCTAATTTTAGATGGTTCAGGTAATTTTGAAGGATTTTCAATTTCCTGGACGGTACCATCATTCATGACCACTTGATAAACCACAGTTGGTGCAGTGGTTATTAAGTCCATATTGTATTCACGTTCTAGTCTTTCTTGCACAATATCCATGTGCAAAAGACCGAGAAAACCGCATCTAAAACCAAAGCCTAGTGCTTGAGAGGTTTCAGGTTCGTATTGTAATGATGAGTCGTTTAATCTTAATTTTTCTAGAGCATCTCTTAGGGCATCATATTGGTTAGATTCAACAGGATATAAACCAGCAAAAACTTGTGGTTTGATTTCTTTAAAACCTGGTAAGGGATCTTTGGCTGGATTTTGAACCAACGTAATAGTATCCCCTACCTTTGCAGAATCAAGCTCTCTTATACCTGCAATAATGTAACCCACCTGCCCTGCCGAAAGCTGTGTTTTAACTTGTGATTTAGGAGTAAAAATACCAACTTGTTCACATAAATAACTGGCTTGAGTCGACATCAATAGTATTTTATCTTTGGGCTTTAGAACACCATCAACTAATCTAACCAGCATGACAACGCCAACATAATTATCAAACCAGGAATCAATGATCAACGCTTTTAATGGGGCGTCAGGATTACCTGTTGGCGGTGGAAATCGATGTATGATTTCTTCTAATACGTCTGTGATTCCTAATCCAGTTTTTGCGCTCACTTTAACTGCTTCATGGGCATCAATCCCAATAATATCTTCAATTTCACCTATTACTCTTTCAGGTTCCGCAGAAGGTAAGTCAATTTTATTGAGTACAGGAAACACTTCTACACCCTGCTCTATAGCGGTATAACAGTTTGCTACAGTTTGGGCTTCAACTCCTTGCGATGCATCAACAACCAATATAGCGCCCTCACAAGCCGCTAATGATCGAGAAACTTCATAAGAAAAATCCACATGTCCTGGCGTATCAATTAGGTTTAATTGATATATTTGTCCATCCCGTGCTTTGTATTGGAGTGACGCAGTTTGTGCTTTAATAGTAATGCCACGTTCTCTTTCCAAATCCATACTATCAAGAACCTGTGCTTCCATTTCTCTATCTGAAAGCCCCCCACAGGTTTGAATAAATCTGTCCGCTAGAGTAGATTTACCATGATCAATATGTGCAATTATTGAAAAATTTCGGATTAAATTCATATGTGCTTTTGAGAAAGGACACTTAAGTAAGTATCCATATATCGTTTTAGTAGCTTATAAACCATTGTATTTTATATTAAAGTGCAAGTATCTGCACTACTAAAAGCTAATCTAAAGTTCGTTGAGATGTTAAAGTCTGCTCAAAACGACAACTGTCGAAGAAAGTTTCACAAATAACTGTGTTGTTTAATAATAGGACAGGAATTTTATCAAAGTATAGTTGATGATAATAATCGTTATGATCAATATCTATTAATTCAATAGAGATGTTTTTTGATAATAAATAACCAGATAGGGCTGCCTTCATATCATCACAAAGATGGCAACCCTGCCTGACTACGAGTAGGTAATTAATCACCTAATTTCAAAGTAACAAACTGTGAAGTATCACCGCGTTTAATTAATAGCGCAACAACCTTTCTGTTACCAAGTTTTGACAGTATGGCATCAAACTCTTTGGTAGTTTTAATGTTTACGTTATTAATGGATAAGATAATATCACCTGGTTGCATACCTATATCAGCAGCTAAACCAGTAACGTTATTTACAATAACACCGTGAGTAACGCCATATTGACTCTTTTGTTGTTGGGTTAGATTGGACAAAGATAAACCTAACTTATTTACTGATTGAGAAGGTTTAGAGTCTGTTCCCTCATCTTTACTACTTGCAACTGAAGTGTCAGCAGGCATTTCACCTAATTTAACTTGTAAGTCAACGAGTTGCCCCTGTCTCCACACTGTAATATTAGCTATGGAGCCTGCTTTAGCTTCGCTAACAGCGCGTGGTAAATCAGCATCAGTATTAATTGGTTTACTGTTAAATTTAAGAATAATATCACTAACTTTAAGACCACCTAATTGAGCAGGTGAACCCTTTTGTACATTTGAAACTAGTGCACCCTTCGCCTCTTTTAAACCAAATGAATCTGCAAGCTCCTTGGTAACTTCTTGAATTACTACACCGAGCCAACCGCGGCTCACATGACCTGTTGCACGTAATTGGGTGGATACCTGTTGAGCAACATTAATGGGAATCGCAAAGGAAAGCCCCATAAATCCACCTGTTTTACTATAAATCTGTGAATTAATACCAATTACTTCACCTTTCATGTCTATAAGCGGACCACCTGAGTTACCCGGGTTAATTGGGACATCAGTTTGAAGAAATGGAACTAGAGTTTCATCAGGAAGTGAGCGACCTTTAGCGCTAATAATACCTTTAGTTACTGTACTTTCAAAACCAAAGGGAGATCCAATTGCAATAACCCATTCACCAACTTTTACGTTGTCTGAGTTACCTAGTTTTACAGTCGGTAGGTCTTTACCTGAGATTTTTAATACTGCTACATCAGATTTTGCATCAGTACCAATTACTTTTGCTTTAAATTCTCTCTTATCGTTTAAGGTGACCAAAACTTCATCCGCACCCTGTACAACATGAGTATTAGTTAAGATGTATCCATCTTGGCTAATTATGAAACCTGATCCCATTGAGTGGGACTCAGGTATCTCACCTTGCCCAGGAAAACCAGGCATACCAGGCATCATTGGAATACCAAAACGTCTAAAAAATTGAAACATTGGGTCATTGGGATCTATGTTTCCATTGGTTCCATTATTATGAACCGCTTTGGCTTTTGTAGTCGTACTTATATTTACTACCGCAGGAGAAAGCTGTTCTACCAGAGTCGTAAAATCAGGTAAAGATTCAGCATTTACTTGAAAAGTTAAAATTAAAGTAATTACAACATAAAATAGACGCTTCATTGATTGGAACTCCGAGAAAATGAAACAGAAGATACAATTTGTTTTATTGAATTCATCGGTAAATCACCTACAACAGTAATGATGTGGTTATCCACTTGAGCTGAATAAAAGCTTAATGAATTTTGCAATATTTTACTGACTATTAATTGTTTTGTTTTTGAATTAGCTTCAGATTCTTCAACAAAAATAGAAAAAGATGATAAACCATCAGAGTACATTTGATGAATCATAATTCCTTTAGTGTGGGGACTACTCCT
>JAJZPN010000048.1 GCA_021811145.1 Pseudomonadota bacterium | reverse complement strand
TTAAAATATTTTCTAATTTTTACATTATAAATAAAGGGGTTAGGTAGAAAACCTTGGTTAACCTAGGTATGATTGTTTTATTGTTAGCAAGCAAACCATTATTACGGATAAAAAACATTGCCTACACTACTTGAAATTGACGATTTGCATTTTGACTACGCAAATAGAAAGGTTCTCCAAGGAATTAGCTTAACTATACCAGAGGGTAAAGTTAGTGCCATTCTAGGCACCAGCGGATGTGGAAAAACCACGCTGTTAAAACTTATTGGAGGACAACTTAAACCTAGCAAAGGGGCGGTTAAATACAATGGGCGAGTCGTGCATGAAATGAATGACTCAGAACTTTATGCCATGCGTAGAGAAATGGGCATGATGTTTCAACAAGGTGGATTATTTAGTGACTTAACTGTTTTTGAGAATATTGCCTTTCCACTTAGAGAACATACACGACTTCCTGAAAAACTAATTAGAGATCTTGTATACATGAAACTTGAAGCGGTTGGTTTGCGTGGTGCCAGAGACCTCTATCCCGCCGAGTTATCAGGCGGAATGAACAGACGAGTCTGTCTAGCCAGAGCGATCGCTATGGATCCAAATATTGCCATTTATGACGAGCCCTTTGCCGGGTTAGATCCTATTTCACTTAATGCAGTAGCTAAATTAGTAAGACATTTAAACGACACTACCGGTATCACCTCAATTGTTGTGACCTATGACGTTAGCGAAACCTTAAAAGTTGTCGATTACATTTATTTAATGAGCGACGGGAAATTGGTGGCATCAGGTGACCCTCAGAATATGATTCACTCATCAAATCCATATGCCCATCAATTTATCAATGCAGAAGCGGATGGTCCCGTCCCATTTCAAGTTACCCAATCAAAATTAGAAGATGACTTTCGTTTACAGTCAATTAATATTTAAGGCTCGCCATGAAACCTGTCCTGTATTTAAAAACCCTTTCTACAAGAAGAAAATTTATTTTAAGTGTTGTAATTATCTTTGTGATTTGGGGGTATGTTCATCATAAAAGAAAACTAGCTAATGAAGCAGCACAACAACATATTCGCCCTATTCCACCAGTAGTGATTGCCAAAACAGTCAAGCAGGATTTCCCTGTATGGGTAACAGGTCTTGGTACGGTCACACCTGTTTATAACGTTACTGTTCGCTCCCGTGTTGATGGAGAAATCGTAAAAATCTACTTTAAGGAAGGGGATATTGTTAAAAAAGGCGATCCGCTAATTGACATTGATCCACGTCCCTACCAAGTACAGTTAGAGCAAGCCCAAGGTCAGTTAGAGCATGATCAGGCACTATTAAATAATGCTAAGTTAGATTTAAAACGTTATACGGTCTTATCCGCTAAAGGAGCAATACCAAAGCAACAATTGGATACTCAAAAGTATCTCGTTATTCAGTACGAAGGAACCGTATTAACTGATAAATCTCAAGTTGATAATGCCAAGCTTCAATTAACCTATAGTCACATTACTGCACCAGTTACAGGCAGACTGGGATTACGACTGGTGGATTTAGGGAATATCATCCATGCGGCAGATACCAATGGCATGGTTGCTTTGACACAACTTGATCCCATCACCGTAATATTTCCATTACCTCAAGATATTATTCCCAAACTCATGCTCAGACTTAACTCAAAACAATCCATTCCTGTTCAAGTTTGGAATAGAAATAACACACAATTTATTACTGAAGGATCGTTGATTACTGTAGATAACTTAGTTGATACCACAACAGGAATGGTGAAGTTACGTGCCAATTTTGATAATAAAGACTATAAACTTTTCCCTAACGAGTTTGTAAACGCCAGAATTCTCATCGAAACCATCCCCAATGCCAATGTAGTACCTGCTGCAAGTATTCAGCAAGGCAATAGTGGACCTTATGTATATATTTATCATGAAAGTAACAAAACTGTTTCTGTCCAAAAAGTGACTGTTGGTCCAACAAACGATAAAGATACCGTTGTTCTCTCTGGTCTTAACCCAGGTGATATAGTAGTCAAAGATGGTATAGACAACTTAAGAGAGGGTGCCCAAGTCAAGGTAGCCAATTCCCTGTAACAAAGAATACATACTAGGATTAAATGGGCATGAATTTCTCTAAACTCTTTATTGAGCGTCCAGTTGCAACCACTTTGTTAATGTTAGCAATTTTAATTACAGGGTTAACTGCGTGGCGTTTTCTACCATTATCAGCTCTTCCTGAGGTTGACTATCCAACCATACAAGTCATTACCTTATACCCAGGTGCCGGACCGGAAGTGACTACCTCTACTATTACAGCACCACTTGAGAGACAGTTCGGGCAGATGTCAGGTTTAACTCAAATGCGCTCTACAAGTAGTGGCGGAGCCTCGGTTATTACTCTCCAGTTCTCATTAAGTACTAATATTGATGTGGCTGAGCAACAAGTTCAAGAATCTATTAATGCTGCCACGACATTTTTACCCACCGATTTACCTATGCCACCTATATATAACAAGGTAAATCCAGCGGACGCGCCAATACTTACCATTGCTGTCACTTCAAAAAACTTGCGTTTACGTGAATTGCAAGATTGGGTTGAAACACGGGTTGCGCAAAAAATCTCACAGCTTTCAGGGGTGGGAATGGTTAGTATTGCTGGAGGACAACGCCCAGCCGTTAGGATTCAGGTAAACCCAGTCGCACTAGCGAACATGAAACTGAACCTCGAAGATATACGTACTGCCATAGTAATCAACAACTTACGAATTGCTAAGGGTGGTTTTGACGGTCCAGAGCGATCCATAACTATTGATGCAAATGATCAATTACATAATGCCAGTGAATATGAAAAATTAATTATCGGCTATCAAAATGGAAACCCTATACGGCTAGGCGACATTGCCAGCGTTGTTGATGGTGCTGAAAATAATCAATTAGCTGGCTGGATGAATACCACCCCATCTATTATTCTAAATATTCAAAAACAACCTGGTGCCAATGTCATTAATGTTGTAAATAGCATCAAAGAAATATTACCTAATATCAAAGGTTCCATGCCCACATCGATGGACATGAAAATACTTACTGATAGAACAACTACAATAAGATCGTCAGTGGAAGACGTTCAATTTGAGTTAATGTTAGCTATCTGTTTAGTGGTTATGGTCATTTTCCTGTTCTTAAGAAGTATTTCAGGAACAATTATCCCCAGTATTGCTGTACCACTATCCCTTGTTGGTACCATTGGCGTCATGTATTTAATCCACTTTAGTATTAATAACCTCACTCTTATGGCTTTTACGATAGCCACTGGTTTTGTGGTTGATGACGCTATCGTTATGATTGAGAACATATCACGGTATGTAGAACAAGGGGAAACGCCCTACCAAGCAGCAATAAAGGGAGCAAAACAAATCGGTTTTACCATTATATCTCTTACAGTCTCTCTCATTGCAGTCTTAATACCGCTACTATTTATGCATGATGTAATTGGACGTCTTTTCAGAGAGTTTGCTATTACGTTAGCTATCGCGATCATTATTTCCGCCATTGTTTCATTAACCTTAACACCAATGATGAGTGCGCGGTTACTTGGTAAAGATAATGATAAATTAGAACATTGGCCTTTAATTAAAAAATTTCATGATTGGCAAGACCTACTTATTGCAAAGTACGATATTGCATTAAAGTTTGTGTTCAACCATCAGAAGGAAACTTTAATCGTTGCTGCAGGAACACTACTCCTAACTGTCGTGCTATATCTACTTATCCCTAAAGGATTTTTTCCAATACAAGACACAGGGATTATTCAAGGTGTCACTGAAGCACCCCAAGATGTATCATTTTCAGATATGCAAAAAAGACAAAGTTTTGCCATTGAAACTATATTACATGATCCAGATGTTGATAATTTAAGCTCATTTATCGGTGTTGACGGAGTCAATACCACACTCAATAACGGACGACTATTAATTAACTTAAAACCCCTTGATAAAAGAAAAAACCATGACTCTGTATCAACAATAATTAATCGACTGAATAAAGAATTAAGTAACCTACCCAATATTCAGGTCTATTTTCAGCCCGTTCAAGATTTAACCATTGAAGATAGTTTTAGTCGCACACAATACCAGTTTACTTTAAGTAGTCCCAAACAATCTGACGTAGACGAATGGACACCAAAGTTAATTGATAAATTAAAACAACTACCTGAACTTCAAGATGTTGCATCGGATATACAAAACCAAGGTTTACAAAGCTTTTTAGAAATAGACCGTGATACAGCCTCGCGTTTGGGTGTCAGTGTCGCCAATATTGATAATTCTCTTTATGATGCATATGGCCAAAGAATGGTCTCAACTATTTTCACGGAATCAAATCTTTACCGTGTAATACTGGAAACAGACC
>JAJZPN010000022.1 GCA_021811145.1 Pseudomonadota bacterium | reverse complement strand
GACATCGTTTAGGGCGTGGACTACCAGGGTATCTAATCCTGTTTGCTCCCCACGCTTTCGTGCATGAGCGTCAGTCTTATCCCAGGGGGCTGCCTTCGCCATCGGTATTCCTCCACATCTCTACGCATTTCACTGCTACACGTGGAATTCTACCCCCCTCTGACAGACTCTAGCTTGCCAGTCTCAAACGCAGTTCCCAGGTTAAGCCCGGGGCTTTCACATCTGACTTAACAAACCGCCTGCGCACGCTTTACGCCCAGTAATTCCGATTAACGCTCGCACCCTACGTATTACCGCGGCTGCTGGCACGTAGTTAGCCGGTGCTTCTTCTTGAGGTACCGTCAGTAACCACAGCTATTCACTATGGCCGTTTCTTCCCTCACGAAAGAGCTTTACAACCCGAAGGCCTTCTTCACTCACGCGGCATGGCTGGATCAGGGTTGCCCCCATTGTCCAAAATTCCCCACTGCTGCCTCCCGTAGGAGTCTGGGCCGTGTCTCAGTCCCAGTGTGGCTGATCATCCTCTCAGACCAGCTACCGATCGTCGCCTTGGTAAGCCTTTACCTCACCAACTAGCTAATCGGACATCGGCCGCTCCTTCAGCGCGAGGCCTTTCGGTCCCCCGCTTTCCTCCTCAGAGCTTATGCGGTATTAGCACAACTTTCGCTGCGTTATCCCCCACTCAAGGATACGTTCCGATGTATTACTCACCCGTTCGCCACTCGCCACCAGGGTTGCCCCCGTGCTGCCGTTCGACTTGCATGTGTAAAGCATGCCGCCAGCGTTCAATCTGAGCCAGGATCAAACTCTTCAGTTCAATTCCTACACAAAATCACTCAAATAACCTAACGGAAATTTTAAGTGTCAATACTAATAAATTACTCCTCACTAGTACCCACACCTATCGGTTTATCTAAATTTTAAAGAACAATCTCAATCTGGTTGCGGGGGTAGGATTTGAACCTACGACCTTCGGGTTATGAGCCCGACGAGCTGCCAGACTGCTCCACCCCGCGTCAGGTGAGTAGAGTCAGCTACTATACTGAGTAATTTAATCGCTGTCAAATGAAAATCGACCAAGGGGGCGTTTTCTTCCAGAACTTAATGCTCTTTCGTGACTAGCAAGTCCCCTGAAACCCTGACTAGCACTTGCTCTCACGTATATTGGTAGGCCTTCTTTAAACATTGCAGAAAATCTCTGCGACTGCGGATAAGGAAAGACATCAACCACTCGCCCTCTTTGTATTTCATGCTGCATTGCTTGCCACCAACTGGCATCCAGCAAATCTTTATGTTTCGCGAAAAAATACTGTTTTACTTTAGGGTCAGTAAGTAAAAAGTACTCAAACTCCTCAGGAAAGATGTCATTGGGGTCCACCGAATACCATGGTTCTGCTGACAATTCGTCTTCTTCAAAGCGTGGCGGGGGTATTTTCCTGAAATGACAGTTAGTAATATAGTCAATTTCGTCATAATCATAAAAAACCACTCTACCGAAACGCGTTACACCAAAATTTTTAAATAATAAATCTCCAGCAAATATATTAACCGCGGCTAAATCTTTAAGAGCGTCTCCAAATTCAGTAATAGCATGAGCAATTTGTTCATCATTGGCTTTATCCATATATATGTTTAACGGCACCATACGTCGTTCAATATATAAATGCTTAACAATCAATGTATCCTCTGATTCTTCTATTTGCGACGGAGCTAATCGTCTTAATTCATCCAGTAACTCTTGAGTAAATCTATGCTTTGGAAAAGCCACATTAGAATACTCTAACGTATCTGCCATTCGCCCCACACGATCATGCTGCTTAACTAACAAATACTTTGCCTTCACTTGTTCTCTGTTAATTTGTTTTGGTGGGGAAATCACATCCTTGATCACTTTAAATACATATGGATAAGAAGGAAGAGTAAACACAGCCATAACCAACCCGCGTATACCTGGGGCCACGATAAAATCATCACTTGAATACTTAAGATGGTGCAAAAAATCGCGATAGAAAAGAGTTTTACCTTGTTTATGCAGTCCTAAAATACTGTATAGCTCAGCTTTGGGTTTCTGAGGCAACATACTATGTAAAAACTCAACAAACGCTGAGGGAACTTCCATGTCTACAAAAAAATAGGCACGACTAGAGTTAACTAATACAGAAAGCTGTTCTGGTGTCAGCAATAGTGCATCTACCTCGATACCTTTCATGTCATCGTGCATCAATGCCACAACAAAAGGGTATTGGTTACCCCCATTGATCATTCTACCTACAATGTAAGCGGAGGTATTACGATAAAAAACGCTACTTAATACTTGAATTTGATGATTGGCTTCTAAGACCAATGGATACGGTAAATGGTTACGCCATACTCTCAGTAGTCTTCTTAAATCACGTTTAAAACAAGTGATGGGCTGA
Organism: Pseudomonadota bacterium; assembly: GCA_021811145.1. Taxonomy (GTDB): domain Bacteria; phylum Pseudomonadota; class Gammaproteobacteria; order Burkholderiales; family Ferrovaceae; genus PN-J185. The sequence continues at coordinate 22,617 of JAJZPN010000022.1, read as the reverse complement.
GTAAACCCCAGATCTTGATAAACCTGTTTAATAATATGTCGCAATCCATCTCTTAATGGATAATAACAACGATACGCTGGGGGATCCGAATCAATATGCTCAGTTGAAACACCTGGCCTGACAAAAATAAAATCATTGTTATAGTAAGAGCGATGCAAAATTTGGCAAAAAACCGAATTAAAAAAGCTTTCTGCTAATTCGGGTTGTTTATGATCTGTCAGTAAAACAATATATTCAAGTTTAATCTGTTGCCATGTATCATCATTTAATGCATCTGCATTAAATTGCTCGATTAAATTTTTAACTGCTTCGTGAACTCGTCGGTCATAAAATTCAATACGCTCTACGGCTATTTGTTGTAATTCAAGCCAATTTTTTTGTTCAAATAACCACTTCGCTCTTTGAGATGCCTCACGAAATAATCGATAATGTCGATTAAATCCATCTAACAAAGCTTGAGCTACTATGTGTGCAGTTGTATTGGGACGAGATAGAGAGTTGGCAGTAGATACAGACATATTTTTATGTTGAAATAGAGAAGTATATAAATATTATCATTCGCTTAATGACCCCAATAAAACTACTTTTAGTACTCTGTGGTGCCGAAATATTAACGATGGCACCTTTTTCCTCTATCCCAGCACTCCTACCTCGGTTAGTTCAAGACTGGCATATGTCAGCAACCCAAGAGGGCTTATTAGGAGGATCTTATTTTTTAGGCTACTTAATTAGTATCTCACACCTCTCAGGCGCCACCGATAGAATAGATGCAAAAAAAATATATTTAATTGGATCTGGCTTGGCTGGATTGGGCAGCTTATTATTTATTTTTATTGCACATAATTGGTATTTAGGATGTCTTTCACAATTACTGTGTGGTGCGGGGCTAGCTGGCACCTATATGCCTGGATTACGTGCGTTAACCGACCGAATGCCTGATCATTTACAAACGCGTTATGTCGCCTTTTATACCTCCACCTTTGGCATTGGCGCTTCTCTATCCTACGCTATGACAGGTTGGATTAGCCATATAAGCAATATCACTACAGCGTTTTTAATTAATGGCCTATTACCCTTCTTAGCTATTCTCGTTATTACTATAGCTCTTCAAGATGTACATCATGCAAAAAAACACTCACAGTCTCTTATTACAGGGCAGCTTAACGCTATAAAGAATAAAAATATTCGCAACTATATATTGGGTTATTCAGTGCATTGTTGGGAATTATTTGCTTTTCGTTCATGGATCGTTGTTATTCTTACCGAAGGATTACACGGTCGATATTCAGCGACCTTAACAGCCGCAATAATTAATTTAGTAGGAATTCCTGCTAGTATTTTAGGGAATGAATTCGCTTCACAAAATAGTAGAGCACAGTTTATTAAAAGAACTATGTTCATCTCAGGCATATTGGCGTGGGCTTGTGGGTTATTCATACACCATATGTGGATTTTACTTTTTCTATTACCTCTTTATTTTTTTACTGTTATGGCTGATTCAGGAGCTCTGACAGCTGGCCTAATTGAAATCACTCCCAAATCAATAAGAGGGGCGGCTATGGCAATCTATTCATTAGCAGGATTTGGCGCCGGTTTTTTAGGACCCATTATTGTCGGCATGATTCTCGATATCTTAGGAGGACAACATAACACCATCGCCTGGGTTTTTGCCTGTGGCTCAATGGGTATTGGTAGCTTAATCATGTCTTGGAAACTGAAGACGAATCGCTAAAAGAGAGACCTATCAGCTAAACCGCTTGATAACAGTTACTTTACGCTAATAAAACAGCAATAAAACCTGTTATAAAAATACCATCGAAACTCCCTGCCCCACCAATCGATGCAATAGGAGCCCCTAAATGTCTGATATCTTTTAGACGAATAATATCAGCACCAATTAATACCCCTAACGTACCACTAATATAAGCCAAAGCAGCTCTTTCCTCAGGATTGAGTAGAGATGACACAATAGCAGCACAGATCGGTGCAATAAAGATTGGCATACCAATACCCATCCCGGGGACAGGTTTACTAATCCAATAAGAAATACCTGATACACACACAATAGCAGTGATTAGCTGAATAAGAGAAATTGGATGGTGCATAAGCAAGTAAAGAGAAAAAATAACCGGTAGTAATGCTCCCCCAACATTAATTCTTATTTCAGTTTTCCCAACAAAAAGAGGACGACTAAAAAGCTGTTGTGAGAAATTTGCAAATGGGTCGTCTTTAGCTAGGCTACTATCAGCTTTTAGCGTAATTAACGGCAAATTAATCATACTGCCAATTAAGGTAGCCATAATTAATAGATAAGCTGAATGATTAGATAAACCAAGTTTATCAAAAGCAACCGTAATAATATTTAATTGAATAATTACAATTAATAGAATAAACGCAAATACAAAAAAGAGAATTCTTAAGGGTGACATTATTATTTACTTCCCGTAATCACGTTGCTGTTCCCATGAGGCCTCAATAAATTCAGGTAAACACATGGCCTTGTCATAAATAGAACGAATCAATGGAAATGAAGAAAAATCCAAATCCACAGCGATTGCGTTTCTAACCTGTGGTATCAAACAGACTTCAAAAAGAGAAACCTGATTATCTAAAATAAATTGCCCCTGTTGAATACCTCTTTGGGCTAATTTTACTTCTATACGACTAAAACCATTTCTTAACCAGTGAACAACCCATTCATCTTTTTGATCTTTACTAACCTTCATATTCTTCAAAAGAAAACGTAATACTTGTAAGTTATTTAAAGGATGCATGTCACAAACCACATCTTGAGCTAATGCTCTTACATAAGCCCTCTCAACACTATCGCAAGGTAACAGCGGAGGAGTTGGATAACGCTCTTCTAAATATTCTAAAATGGCTGCAGATTGGGTTAAGGTGATATTACCATCAGTGAGTACTGGTACTGCTCCTGCAGGGTTCATGTCACGCAACAACTGCATGTCAGGAGTAATGTCTTTTGATGTTAATGATACTGGAATAATTTCTGCAGGAATTTTCTTTATATTGAGTGCAATTCTCACTCTAAAAGCAGCAGAGCTTCTCCAGTAACTGTATAGCTTGAACATTGAATAATAAATAAAATTTTTAACAATTCAGTCTAACATGTTACATTGTCTCAATGACAATAATCTAATACGGTAAGTTGACTATGTTTAAAAATCAAATTGTCAGTTTGTATGGTAAAGCGCTTGATGTAATCATCACGATAATGATTATAGTGATGCTACTTATTTTAATCGCAACGGTATTTGGTGTGTTAATTGACTTAGGATCTGCATTTAACTCTATCCGCTCAGGTATTCCTGCGCACAATCTTTCTCACGGTCTTGTCGATAGTTGGGCTAGAGATTTGGTTATAGATGTTCTTTCCGTATTTGTACTCATTGAACTCTTTAGAACCTTTAGTGACTACTTTGAATACCATAGAATCAGATTACGAGTTCTCTCTGAGGTAGGGATTGCATTCATTTTAAGAGAGATATTAATTGATCTATACAACAATACCATTGAATGGGAAATTATCCTTACCCTAACAGCACTATTAGCCGTATTAATCTTTGCTCGTATTTCTGCAGTAAAATTTAATCCTAATGAAAACAACCCTCAACCTCCTGCAAAAACATGAAAGAAATTCCACTCAATACCATTGGTTATGCAAGTTTAATTGTTCAAGAACATCATTTAGCAAGTCAACTGAAAGACTCCTCTCTGGCACCCGTTTTTTCAACGCCTATGCTAGTCGCTGTCATGGAAAATGCCGCTTTAAATGCAATTAAGCCTTTTTTTGATGAGGGGGAGACAGCTTTAGGAACATCTATAGAATTAAAGCATTTGGCTGCTACACCCCTAGGTTTTAAGGTTGAAGCCACGGCATTGGTTACTTCGGTAAATGGCCGTAAAATCACGTTCACAATTACCGCATTTGATGGCATTGATCAAATCGGTGAGGCTACCCATGAAAGAACGCTAATTAAAACCCAGTCCTTCATGGATAAGCTCTCTAAAAAAGCACAACTCAATACTTAGTTTATTGAAAAAAATCCTAACAAACTTTGCCAACTCATATGTGATTCTGTTGAACCTAAACGTTTCGCCAAACGATCGGTAATATCCTCAGTGGGCGTAAAATCAACTATATTTTTAGCTTTAATCACATCCTTAGCCACAAACTTAACATTACCCAATCCATCGGTTAAGCCTAACTGAATGCTTTTCTCACCGGTCCACACTAAACCAGAGAACATATCAGGGGTTTCATGTAATCGCTCCCCCCTTCCCGATCTAACTGCCTGTATAAACTGCTGATGTATCTCTTCAAGCATATTTCTGGCATAACTCATTTGTTTTGGGTTTTCTGGAGAGAATGGATCGAGAAAAGCTTTATTTTCACCTGCAATAATTAAGCGTCTCTCAACACCCAATTTTTTCATGGTATCAGTAAAGCCAAAGCCATTCATAATCACCCCAATGGATCCTACAATACTGGCTTTATCAACATAGATTTTATCAGTTGCCGCGGCAACATAATAAGCACCTGATGCGCATAAATCCTCAACCACAGAATAGATAGGAACTGTAGGATGAGCTTTTCTTAATCTTTTTATTTCGTCATAAATTTGCCCTGCTTGTACGGGGCTACCTCCAGGACTATTAATTCTTAATATCACCCCAACCGTATTCGGATCATCATAGGCATCATCCAAACCCTGAATAATTTTTTCAGCACTGGTATTCTCTGATGAAATTTCACCTTTTAATTGAATTTCAGCGGTGTGTTTTCCTCCTGAGGACATATTTTTTCCAGATTCTTTCACCAACACCCACCAAGCAATGACAAAAACAACCAGTAGCGTACTTGCTCTAAAAAAAATTCGCCAACGGCGGGCGGTTTTTTGCTCTGCGAGAGCTGATGTAGCCAACTGAATGATGACATCACGTTCCCATGAACCATTATTCTCCATATGCTTTAACTCCTTTAAAAACTCTGTCTACCACAATACCCAACCATTCATGAAGAGCAACACAACTCATCATTAATGCTTCTGAATGAGGCAATATCATATATAAAAAACTGTGCGGATAAGTAACAAATCCTGTCGGACCCAGGTATACCGTTAAACCTTCTTTTTCAAACAATTGCTGTGCACGCTTTAAATGCCACGCTTGACTAACTAAAATAATGCGCTTGATACCGGCCACATGAAGTAAACTCGCCGAATAAAGTGCATTTTCAGCCGTATCCCTCGAGTGATCTTCAATCCACTCAACTTCACCTCTGAAATCATGAACTATAGTTGCTTGCATTTCTCTTGCGTCCGAGATTTGCCCATATACACTCCCTCCTGTAACAAGAATAGGTAAGTGTGACAGGCGTTGAAGTTCAACTGCATAACGAACTCTTTCTAAGGTGAAACGACTAACTGTATCAGAACCATACTCAGGGGCGTTCACATATGTTCCACCACCAAGAACCACTATAGCCTGTGCATTTTCTAATTCTTTTTGGCTTAATACGTGGCTTGGCTGTAATTTCCACATTAATAAATCAGTAACTGGATAAAATGACAAAAATAAGGTTAAACCAAGAGACGCAATAATTATATTTTTAGCAAGGACAGGTCGTCGACGTATAAGAAAAGTCGCTATTAATGCCACTATGATTAGTGAAATAGGAGGAATAATCCAAGCGCTAAGAATTTTTTTAAAATAGAACATCATTACATTTTGTTTAATTTAAAAGCCAAAGATTAAGATTAAGTATCATAGCTATGCTAACCCATAATAGATAGGGAATGAATAAAGTAAAAATCACTTTATGTTTATTAATAACCTGCAGCAAAAATAGTAATATAGTCAACCATAACAAGATAATATCCAGTAAACCTAAAAACAGATGATGGCGTCCAAATACCCAATAAGACCAAAATCCATTAAACAATAATTGTAACAACCAGATAAATAGCAGTTGTTTAGTTCCTTTTTGAATCACCCAAGCGCCAACACAGATATCAATTAGATACAGTATTGACCACATGATTGGAAACACCATATTAGGTGGAGTCCAATTAGGTTTATATAATCCCTCATACCACGTCCCAGGTAAAAACAACATTCCAGTTAACGCAGTCAACATGACAAGCGCAACAGATAACAACGTTGATATCAATAATGATGGTTTATGTAAATAGGTACTCACAATGGACAAATTACCTTAAAATTCAATTTTCTCATTGTATCAAATGGAGACACTATGCCAGCCCTTAGTTCACCCGTATGTAACTTTAATTGGCCAGCGCCTGATTTCGCACTCACCGGTGTAGACGGAAAAACATATACATTACAAAATAGTCGAGGTGAGAATGGCTTGCTAGTGATGTTCATTTGTAACCATTGCCCCTATGTCAAAGCAATTATTGAACGGTTATGTGAAGATTGTCAGGAATTACAATCGTACGGTATCAATAGTATAGCCATTATGAGTAATGATATTAAAAGTTATCCTGAGGACAGTTTTGAAAACATGTCACGTTGGGCACAGGAATTAGACTTTCCTTTTCCATACGTGATTGATACAACCCAAGAGATAGCAAAAAAATATAACGCTGTGTGTACGCCTGACTTCTTTGGATTTAATCATCAGCTAAAACTACAATATAGAGGACGGTTAGATCCATATGGAATTAATAATGCACCAGAAAACAGGCAAAGAGAGCTGTTTGATGCTATGGCGAGTATTGCACAAAGTGGAAAAGGTCCAGAATCCCAAACTCCCTCTATTGGTTGCTCTATTAAGTGGGCTTAAAAAAAATGCGGGGGACTCCTCCCCCGCCAAGAGCTTCGCACTTAGAGAGTTCTTTTGAATTAAGGTTTACGAGCAATAACACCCATTAACGCAGATAAACCATGGTGTCCTTGTCCTTCTGAGACCACCTCTTCATATTGAGTTAATTGATCAATACGCCAATCCTGTAACAAAGAGCGTATCAGTTCTTCTGTATAGAGATTTTCTAAAACAGAAGGACCTCCTGTCTTATATTCAAGCTGTTTTGGTGTATAACCCTGTAGTACCAATCCACCACCAGATCGAGTGAGTTGTTTCATAACCGCAAACAACTTTTTTCGTGTAATTGGATCTGCAAACTGAACAAATATAGCAACAACCCAATCATATTGGATAGTTGAATGTTCTTGAATCCAGCTATCTGATAATAAATCAGCACATTCAAACTTAACATCTACATGATATTTATTGGCTAAGCGTTTGGCTTTTTCTACCGCCACATCTGAGATTTCTACTGCTGTCACGTCCAGACCATGGCGGGCTAACCAAACAGAGTTTCGTCCCTCTCCATCGGCTACACACAATATTTTTTGGCCTGGTTTAAATAGACTTAACTGTTTCATCAAAAATGTATTCGGTTCTTCGCCAAATAAGTAAGTCTCACCAACAGATTGGTAGCGTTCAGTCCAAATACGTTGCTGTGGATTAGTACTCATTAATGATCGCTCTCATCTTTGGATAATAAACGAGAACTCTCATTCTCACCCCACATAGCATTTAATATTGCTAATAACACTGCAAAACCAATACCTAAAACCCAAGCAAAATACCACATAATTTATTCTCCTAAATCTATTGCTACTTAATATTAGTAAGCAGAATGATCATGATCCTTAATAAACTGTAAAGTAACTTTCCCAGCCATGACTTTATATGCCCAAGAGGTATAAAAAACTATTGTTGGGACAAATATCATTGCCGCCACTAACATAATCCCTAAAGTCGTTTTGCTAGATACACTGTCCCAAACCGTTAACGATGAGTTATACATAGTTGACGATGGCATAATAAAAGGAAACATGGATACACCAGCTGTACCTATTACTCCAGCGATGGATAAGGAAGAAAACACAAAAGCCAGTAAAGTTTTATTAAAGCGTAGTGCAAATATAGCTAAAAATGCACCTAAATAGGCAATAAGCGGGATCGCTTTAGTCCATGGCATAGTGTAATAATTAGTTAACCACGCGCCTTTCTCACGTATAACAGTTTTTGCAAGAGGATTGGCCAACTGATCTGGATCTACATGCGAAGTAATCACATAGCCACTGATATCTTTAGCAAGCCAAATACCCGCAGCAGTAAAGGCAATAATCATCACTAGACCAGCAATTGATGAGGCTTTCATTGCGCGACGTTGAATTATCCCTTCTGTTCTATGTGAAAGATAGACCCCGCCATGAAAGGTAATCATTGCTGAGCTTACAACACCCGTTAATAAGGCAAACGGGTTCAACAATTGCCAAAAGGATCCTGTATAAGTAGAAACTAAGTTTTGATCAAAACCAAATGGCACACCTTGTAATAAGTTACCAAACGCCACACCAAAAATCAGTGGTGGGACAGCTCCGCCAATAAATAGTCCCCAGTCCCAGGTATTACGCCAAGTGGAATTATTAATTTTGCTACGATAATCAAAGCCCACAGGACGAAAGAACAAAGCCCAAAGAACAGCCAACATAGCCCAATAAAAACCAGAAAAGGCGGTAGCATAAACAATAGGCCAGGCAGCAAAAATAGCACCACCACCAGTAATAAACCACACTTGGTTGCCGTCCCAGTGAGGTCCTACTGTATTAATTACAACCCGACGTTCATTGTCGTTTTTTCCTACAAAGGGAAGTAATGTTCCAACACCCATATCATGACCATCCATGATGGCAAATCCAACCAATAAAACACCTACTAAAAGCCACCATATTATTTTTAATGTAGCGTAATCCATAATGTCATACTCCTTTTATGCACGACCGTGAGCAAGATCAGTTTCACCGTCATAACGACCTGTACCTAAACTGCCGGGACCAAGACGTGCAAACTTAACCATTAAATAGACTTCTACAATAAGAAGTAATGTATAGAACCCTACAAATCCAATAATTGATCCATAAAGTGAGGCAGGACTTAATGTTGAGACTGATAGATGGGTTGGTAATACACCATAGATTGTCCAAGGTTGCCGACCATATTCAGCGACAAACCAGCCAAACTCACAAGCAAGCCATGGCATTGGGAACATATAAAAGGCCCATTTGAGTAACCAAGGCATTTTTTCGCAACGGGTTTTTAAGCTCGCCCAAAAAGAGATAGCAAACAACATTAATAACATGAAGCCAATTAACACCATGATTCTGAAACCCCAGAACATAGGAGCCACTTTTGGTACTGTTGAGTTGACCGCCTTATCTATTTGTTCTGGAGTGACATGAGTGAAGTCATTAGTAAATTGTTTTAACAACAATCCAAAACCGAGGTCTTTTTTATGAGCCTCAAAAACTGCTTTTGCAGTCATGTCCTCAGGATGATTACGAATAATTTCAAGTGCCTTCACAGCCTCGATACCTGAAACTACACGTTGACGGTTTTTTTCCTTAATATCATGTATGCCAGGAATCTGTTTTGTTACAGAACGAGTACCAATCAAACCCATAACCCAAGGAATTTGAACACTCCAATCATTTTTTTGTAATTTCTCATTAGGAGACGCTACTAAATTGAAAGGAGCTGGTGCTGGTTCCGTTTCCCACATGGCTTCAATGGCAGCCATTTTAGTTTGCTGTGCTTCACCTACCGTATAACCTGATTCATCGCCAAGAACGATAACGGATAATGCTGAGGCTAAGCCAAAGGCTGCTGCAATTCTAAAACTGCGTTTTGCAAACTCTACATTGCGACCTTTCAGTAAATACCAGGCTGAAATTGCTAGTACAAAAGTTGAGGCAGTGACGTACCCTGCTGATACAGTATGCACAAATTTTGCTTGTGCGTCTGGATTGAATAACATAGCTGCAAAATCAGTTAATTCCATACGCATAGTTGTGTAATTAAATTCAGCACCAACTGGGTTTTGCATCCACCCATTGGCAATCAAAATCCACATGGCAGATAAATTTGTACCAATAGCCATCAATAGAGTTACCATTAAATGTTTGGGTTTTGATAACCTGTCCCAAGCAAAAAAGAATAGCCCAATAAATGTTGATTCCAAGAAGAAAGCCATTAAGCCTTCAATAGCTAAAGGTGCACCAAATACGTCACCCACATAATGGGAGTAATAAGCCCAATTGGTACCAAACTGGAATTCCATCGTAATACCTGTGGTGACACCTAAAGCAAAATTAATCCCAAATAACTTACCCCAAAAACGTGTCATGTCTTTGTAAATTGTTTTACCTGTCATAACATAAACACTTTCCATCACTACCAGTATCCATACCATACCAATTGTTAATGGTACGAATAAGAAATGGTAGAGTGCAGTCACTGCGAATTGAAGGCGCGATAGGTTAACTAATTCATCGCTTATCATGATTTACTCCTTGAAATTGATCTGAAACTTGGGATTGAAAACCAAAACTTTGGGATACTTTCTGAGCATCTACTGTTACTTCTTGATTTCTAACAAAAAGACTCCATAACAGAGTGAGCAAGAGTACTTTGATCAGAAGCACAATTGCTAACTCTTTACCCAGTTTTGGTTTATTTAGGCTTTTCATTCACTACACCTATCTTTTTAATTCTTTATTTAAACGTTGCGCTAACTGAACCGCTCCACCACCATTAAACACAGCTTTATATCCTTGCTGTTTCATAATATTGCAAGCATGACCTGAACGGCCTCCAGATAAACAACATAAAATTACTGGTGTATCCTTTTCAGGTACTAATTGTTGTATGCCGGCATTAAACATATCTAAAGGTAAGTTGATCGCTCCATCCACATGGCCAGTAGCATATTCTTGTTGGCTACGGACATCGATAATCATGGCATTAGCTGGCAGCTCGGAAGTTGCACCAGCTGAAAATAGATTTGAAAATAAGCCCATTTGTTTTTCCTTTATTTGTTATTTTGAAGACGTTCAATACCTATCCACTTCAATACATGTTTTTCATATATAGGTTCAGAACTACCCTGTTTCATTTTATAAATAAAGTATTTTTCAAAGGCAATTTTTGCCCAATGTACCCAGCGGCCTTTTTTAAACCAATTCACATTGCGTGGGGGAATTTGAGGAAGCGCAATGAAAGCAGCACCCGTATCTCCCATATCAGCAAGACAAAATGCATTCCACGTTCCTTTACTATCAGGTGTGTGACCATTTAAATCTGCCCATATATTATGGACAATTGCAGAAACCATTGATTCAATCATATAACCTGTTTTTGGCGTTCCTGTAGGAACCGGTGTCACCTCTACAGGAGGGATTGCAACACATACTCCTGCTGAGAATATATTTTTATACTTCTTGCTGCGTTGATATTCGTCAACAATTACCATTCCTCTTGGGTTACATAATCCTTCAACAGCGGCTACCGGATCAACCCCTTTAAAAGCAGGTAACATCATGCTAAATTTAAAAGGAACTTCATGTTCTTTTTTTACGTTACCCAGTTCATCTAGTTCTGTGACAAACATTTTGCCATTTTCAATTTTAGTTACTTTGGCGTTAGTGATCCATTTAATATCATTGTTGCGCATTTCACTTTCAAGCATGGATTTAGAATCACCAACACCACCTAAACCTAAATGTCCAATATAAGGTTCGCTAGTAATATAAGTCATCGGGATTTTATGACGAAGTTTACGACGACGAAGATCACGGTTGACCACAAAAGCAAATTCATAGGCTGGACCAAAACAAGAAGCACCTGGTAGAGCACCAATAATTACTGGGCCAGGATTGGTGACTAAATCCTGATAATCTTTATAGGCTTCCTCAGCATGATCAACAGTACAAATTGAATGGGTGAACTGTTTAGGTCCCGCTCCCTCTACTTCATCAAAGGCCAACTTAGGACCTGTTGCGATAATCAAATAATCATAGGTTAAGCGACTGCCATCAGGAAATTCAAGAGCACTTCCCTCAGCGTCAATTTTTGATACAGGTTGAGCTAGAAACTCAATGTTTTTCTTGGCTAAATAAGGTCTAATTGGGAAAGTGATCTGATCTCGACTACGCCAGCCCACCGCAATCCATGGATTAGAAGGCACGAATTGGAAATAGTCCACTGCATTCACCACAGTTATTCGGTGATCTTTTCCTAATTTCTCTCTCAATTCATAGGCTGCAGGCATTCCCCCTGTTCCTGCACCTAATACGACTATGTGTGCCATGTTCTATCTCCTTTTTAAAATGGTTGTAGTGTGCTGTTAATTTCTTTAACTTTGTCTTCTGTTAATTGCCCAGACAGTGCAGCTAGATTTAATTCATTTAAAATCAAATCAACTCTTGATTGAATCCAATTTAAATGAGCATTAGCAGCATCTGTCTCAGCATTTAATAAATCTAACGTGGTGCGATCACCTACTTTTTTACCTAATTGTGTTGCTTTTAATCGCGATTCACTTGCTTGCCATGCTGCTTTTAACGCGTCAACACGATTTACACCAATAGTTAGGCCAAGATAAGCTTGTTTGGTTTGTAACCCAACTTGCTGGCGCAAACGGTTTGTTTTATCCAAGGTTACCTCTGCTAAGTGAGCCGCCTCATCCTCTTTTGCAATACGCATTCCACCGTTATAAAGAGGGATAGTTACCTGTACTCCTACCATGGCATCTCTATTTAAATTACTTGCATTAGGACCATAATCTCCTGATCCATAAACATGCATATCATTTATCTGACCGACCAAATCGAGCGAGGGGCTGGATAATACGTGATAACGTTTAACGTTTTGACGTGCCTCAGATAACTGATTGAGCGCAACCAATAATTGAGGGTTACTGGTATTTACCTGTGATAGCCAAAAATCAAATGGTTTCTTATCAAAAACTACTTCGCCAGCACTGGGGATCATAATTTTTAATTGTTCGATACTGATTCCCGTCGCATCTGATAACGCACTTTCTTTAATATCGAGGTCTGTTTGTATAGCTAATAATTGAGCTTTCAGTCCATCTAAGCGTGCAGTTGTCTCATGCACATCCAAAATAGGCGCATCACCTAATTTATAACGTGCTTGCGCTTCAGCCTGTACCTTTTGTACAGCTTGTAATTGCTCTTGAGTGGTTTTTACTGTCTCAAGGGCCATAGAAACATCAAAATACTTCTTAATCGTTCGTAAGATAAAATCTTGTTGTGCAGCCTGCCATTCAAGCTCGGCGGTATTGGCTTCTAAATCTAATGCTTTGGACTGAGAGAGACGCTCTCCATTAATGATTGGCTGACGAATACTAACAGCCCACATATTATAGGTGCCTTGATTAATAGACGTATTAAAGTTAGCGATTCCTGCCGTACCATTTTGTACAAATTGTGCACCAACTGTTTGGGTTTGTTGGTTCATTCGACCTGCTCCACCCTGAACGCTAATATCAGGACGCCACATAGCATTGGCTTGATCATGCTTACTTAATCCAGCCATATGAGTAGATTGGGCTGCTAGAAAATCTAAATCATGGGTCTGGGCTGCATTCAGTACAGTAATTAAATCAGTAGCACAAGCTCCTTGCGCAAATACAGCAAGAGAAATCATTACTGACAATAAACGAGCCTTTGACCGAACTGTTTTCATTAGCACTCCTCACGTAAACCAAATAATTTACGAAGTATGTTATTCATTAAGCACCAACGGGTTAGGCCACTTTGCAATAAGTTCAAACCAACAAAAGCAGTGAAAGCGAGCCACCATTGACTTACAAATAGCGGGCTTCCTGGTGTACCTAACGCTAGGGATAATAGAATAAAAGTTCCTGCAATAACGCGTACTACTCGCCATGAAGTCATTGTGTTATCTCCTCTGAAGGGTTATGTGAATGCATAAACTTATTGTGATACGCGGCATAGTAAAGAGTGGGGATCACAATCAGTGTTAGTAAGGTAGAAACAAATATGCCAAAAATTAATGAAATTGCTAGGCCATTAAAAATAGGATCATCAAGGATAAAGAAGGCCCCTAACATAGCAGCCAAACCTGTTAATAATATTGGCTGTGCACGAGTTACAGCAGAATGAATAATTGCCTCTTTAAAGGGAACCCCTTCTGCCACTTGTAAATTAATAAAATCAACCAATAGAATTGAATTTCTAACAATAATACCGGCAAGTGCAATCATCCCAATCATACTGGTTGCGGTGTATTGCGCTCCTAATAGTGCATGGCCTGGCATAACACCAATGATGGTTAAAGGGATTGGCGCCATAATAATGAGTGGGGTTAGATAGGATCCAAATTGAGCGACAACCAATAGATAAATTAAAATTAAACCCACAGCATAAGCCGCGCCCATATCTCTAAAAGTCTCATAAGTTACTTGCCACTCTCCATCCCATTTAATTGCATAATGGCGATAAGGATCAGCAGGTTGATGAATAAAATAATCAACTAACTGCTCACCATTTGGAGTACGTATGTTATGAATATGGGAGCGCATTTTAAACATACCGTATAAGGGGCTATCTAATTTACCTGCCATATCCCCCACGACATAATTAACAGGTAAGAGATCTTTATGAAAAATAGGTTGCTCTCTGACTGTATCAGTAATGGTGACTAATTCACTTAATGGAATTAGCTGTCCTTGACTACCATGAACACTAAAATGTAAAAGTGCACCAAGATCGCCTTGTTCTCTTCCTGGCATTTGAATCCATGCAGCAGCAGGATATTTTCTTTCATCATGAAGCCACGTAGCAGCTTGACCACTTAATGCAGTTTGAAGCGTAGATACTACTTGTTGTTGGCTTACACCGTAGAGAGCTGCTTTGCGGCGATCAACCTGAATTAATTTTTTAGGTGCCTTAACGATACTGCTGTCATCTACATCCACAACATTAGGAGTTTGACTGAACACTTCTCGTACCGCTTTAGCAACAGTTAAGCGTCCACTGTCACTTGGACCATACACCTCTGCAACAATTGGTGAGAGTACTGGTGGGCCGGGTGGTACTTCCACTACCTTAATATTGGCGTTATGTAGGCGACCGATTTTTTGCAACTGTGGACGAATACGTGTGGCTATAGCATGACTCTGTTCATCGCGATGATGTTTATCAACTAAATTGACTTGAATATCACCCTGATTACTATCACTTCTCAAGTAGTATTGACGTACCAAACCATTGAAGTTTATTGGTGATGCTGTACCGACATAGGCTTGATAATCTATCACTTCAGGCACTTTAGCCAAATAAGCCCCTAACTCATGCATCACTGCAGCTGTTTCTTCAAGTGACGTTCCGGCTGGCATATCTACCATTACCTGAAACTCAGATTTGTTATCAAATGGAAGCATTTTAAGTAAAACCAATCCTGTTGCTGGTAAAACAAGAGAGATGAGAATGAGCAAACCTATTACAAAGCCCATTTTTTTACGATTTTTGTTGCCATTCACCTCATCTAATAACGGTGTAAAGATTTTCACGAACCAAGGATGTAATTTACTACCGAGTCCACCACCATGAGATTGATGAGAAGTTGGCTTAAGCCAAATTCGAGATAACCATGGTGTGACTATGAAAGCAATGGCCAGCGATAAAATCATTCCCATACTTGCATTAATTGGAATAGGACTCATGTATGGCCCCATCAATCCTGTGACAAATGCCATAGGGAGTAAGGCTGCGATGACTGTTAAGGTCGCTAGTATGGTTGGCCCGCCCACTTCATCTACAGCACCAGGAATGAGTTGTAACAAGGTTTTATCAGGATGATGCAGTTGATGGCGATGGATATTCTCAACAACCACAATGGCATCATCAACTAGGATACCTATTGAAAAAATCAATGCAAATAACGATACTCGATTAAGAGTAAATCCCCAGGCCCAAGAAGCAAAGAGCGTTACTGTTAAGGTTAAAATAACTGCACTGCCTACGATTAATGCTTCACGGCGTCCTAATGCAAAAAATACCAATGCAACCACAGAAGAGGTAGCAAACAATAGTTTTTCAATTAGTTTTTTCGCTTTATCGTTTGCTGTCGCACCATAATTTCTTGTTTCAGCAACAATTACGTTAGCCGGAATAATAGTATTTTTAAGGCTTTCAACTCTTGTCATAACAGCATCAGCCACATCAATAGCATTTTCTCCAGGTTTTTTTGTTACTGAGACCGTAACTGCAGGATATTCCTCTGACACGTTATTGTTATGCTTTCCGTACCATACATAACGCTGCGCGATAGGAGGCGCATCATTTATATGTGCCACTTCACTTAAGTAAATTGGACGTCCACCATGTACACCAACAATTAATTGCGATACATCTTGAGCATTGGTTAAAAAATTACTGGTTTCTAATTGAATCGCTTGGTTGTTAATTAATAATTGACCTAAAGGTGCACCGACATTTGCAGAGGCTAAAGTCCTCTGTAAATCGTTGATTGTAAGACCTGCACTATTTAGTCGAGCGGCATCGACTTGTATATTCACAACGCGCCCTGGCCCACCGATAGTTTTTACTTCTCTGGTCCCTGCTACCCGTTTAATATCTACTTCAATACTATGGGCTACTCTTTCTAAATCATAACTCCCAACGTGAGGATCTTTACTATACAAAGTTAAAGCCACAATAGGAACGTCATCTATTCCCTTTGGTTTAATGATGGGGGGTAAGACACCTAAACCTGAGGGTAACCAGTCAGCGTTAGCGTTAACCGCATCATATAACCTTACTAACGCCTCAATCCGAGGAACACCCACTTTATACTGCACCGTAATAATCGACATACCCGGACGAGAAATTGAATACACATGTTCAATTCCCTGGATTTGTGACAACACCTGTTCCGCTGGAGTAGACACCATTTGCTCAACATCTTTAGCAGACGCACCGGGAAAGGGGATTAATACATTGGCCATGGTGACATTTATTTGTGGCTCTTCCTCACGAGGAGTCACAATTAACGCGAAAATACCCAGTAATAATGCAACCAATGCCAATAGCGGCGTAATCTGTGCACTTTGAAAGTATTGCGCTATGCGCCCTGATATACCAAGTGGTTTAATCATTTATTTCTCCCTCATTGTCCGTTTTTAAACGAGAGAGCTTGAGCATTATCAATTAGCCCATCTGTAGAATTTAAACCTGATATCACCTCTACTTCATTACCCCACTGACGACCTAATCGTACTTGCCTTAATAAGGGTTCTCCTTTCTCATTTTTAACATATACGCCCGTTAATTCACCGCGTTCTACAATTGCAGTAATGGGAATCACTACACGATTAGGCATAGACAGTTTTGTTGGTAACCATACGCGGGCAAATAAACCTGGTTTAATATCTACGTTATTACGATCTATATTTATACGTAATAAAACCGTGTGTGATTGACTGTCTACCGTTGGAAATATATGGAGAAATTGAGGATTAAGCCAATGTTGCTGGTTAGTTAAAGAGGGAACTTCTATTTTTAAGTCTTTAACAGTTAACTCTTTATTTACTGCTGCTTCTGGAACAGAAGCACTAACACGTAAATGGTCAGGATCATAAAGGCTCACTAACAGTCTACCTGGCATAGCCATATCACCTAGATTCACAGGAATTTCTGCAACCACCCCGGAAAAGGGAGCTTTAATAATATAAAGATCAGATTGCGCTCTAGCAGATCTAGCTAATGACGAGGTAGCCCTAGCTTGAGCTTTGGCAGCCTCAAGCTTTGTTTTTGCGCGATCAAGTGCTGCTTGACTAATATAATCTTCTTTAAAAAGTGCTTCTTGTCTTTGGTATTCTTTTTGTGACAATTCTAAATCTGCATTGGCTGCGGCTATTTGCGCTTCACTGGCTATAGCCTGTTGCTGCGCACTTGTGGATTCGAGAGTTAATAGAATTTGACCTACTTTTACTCTTTCACCAGCAGTTACTTTTATATTCGTGACCCTACCAGATACTTGAGCTGCTAGGTCAGCATGATTAACCGACTCAATTTGAGCATCAAATGCATTAAGTGAAGAGTCGCTATTGTTTTGATTAGGAGCCTCTGCAAGGACTGAAAACGAGAGAAATAGATAGCCTAATAAAGCTAACCCTCTAATTTTATTTAACTTTTGCATTAATCACTCCCCTACACTTTATTTAAATATATTATATTAAATTAC
Organism: Pseudomonadota bacterium; assembly: GCA_021811145.1. Lineage (GTDB taxonomy): Bacteria > Pseudomonadota > Gammaproteobacteria > Burkholderiales > Ferrovaceae > PN-J185. Next base: position 4,493 of record JAJZPN010000022.1, on the reverse strand, counting down.
ATTATTTACATTTATATAATGTTTTTTGCTATACTGTCAACTACTATAATCATTATTCAAATTATTCTTTAAGGATAAAATTAAGAATATGGACAAAATCGATTTCGGACAGATGTATGAAGCAGCAGGTAGAGCCACACAGCTACTTAAAGTATTATCTAATACTGACCGTTTGGTTTTACTTTGTAAAATTGCTGAAGGAGAATGTAGTGTGAGTGAATTAGAAAGTTCGCTTGATATTAAGCAACCCACTCTCTCACAGCAACTTGGAGTATTACGCGAGGAAGGGTTAGTAAAAACCAGACGTGATGGTAAATTCATTTATTACTCCATCTCAAGTAACGAATCACTGGCAGTGATGCAAACACTTCAAGAGCAGTTTTGTAAAACTCATCATAATCCAGTTTGTTCAACAACTAACTAATGGAACTGGCAATACTCACCATACTACTTGGTGGCGCAACAGGGCTCATTCTAGGGCTAACCGGGGCAGGCGGCGGCATCATTGCCACTCCCCTACTTGTTTTATTCTTAAACCTGAATGTGGTCACAGCCGCTCCTTTATCGTTAATAGGCGTTGCTGCTGCATCATGGATCGGCATGATAATAGGACTAAAACAAGGCATTGTTCGTTATCGTGCCGCTTTTTTAATTACCGCTATCGGTTTACTCATTACCCCCTTTGGTATTGAAGTTGCCCAATTGATTCCAAAAGTTGTATTGAAACTATTGTTTATCTTACTCTTACTTTACCAAGCATATCGTTACGCTTTTGTTAAACACCTCGATATAGATAAGGATTTTCCTTGTCAAATCGATGAACAAACAGGACGTTTTCGCTGGAATTTTAAATGTCTCATGACAATGAGTAAATTAGGGATACTACTAGGTTTCGCTTCCGGCTTGTTAGGAGTTGGTGGTGGATTTGTATTGGTTCCTGCTTTAAAAAAACATACCCCTCTAAATGTTCACTCTGTGACGTCCACCTCATTAATGGTCTTGGCATTAGTTTCAACTGGAAGTGTATTACAGTGGAGCGCTATGGGTAACTTTAATAGTCAGCTTGCTATTCCATTTTTAGTGGGCGCTTTGATTACTATGGCGATAGGTAGAACTATCGCTCCTTTAATGAATGAAATGATTTTAAGACGACTCTTTAGTATGATTTGTTTAATCAGTGCTATCAGTCTTACCATACAGTTGATTTATCATCATGGCTAATACAGTAAATAGTAAAAAACTACTACTTAGCAAGTGGACAGCAACACATCCCACTAATAAAGAAAAACATCATGTGGTGATTAAAGTAATATACAAAGATGAAGACCATTTGATACCAGAAAAAATCGTTATGGAAGCGTTAATTAACCATCGTCAGTGGCAAATGGATTGGCAAGAATTAAAAAACAAAGATAACTGGTTACCAGGATGGCGTTAATGCAAAAAGAAAACATCAAATCTATTCTAGAACATGCCTTCAAACAAAGTAATAAAACCCCTTCTTTGTGGCATCTACCTAAAATATTACAAATCAAAACTCAACTTGAACAATGCTCAACGGTCCCAGAAGTACTCTCTCTTCTTGAGAAAAATAAAGAATTTATCAAAGACTCTTTAGGATTATCGGAGCAAATTTTTTCAACTGCGGTAACATCTATTAATAAGCTCAATGAGTAGTTATTAGGGAACTAATTGTTCGAATCTCTTTCTATCATAAATTACACTTCAGTAAGACAAGGTTTATGTGGGATGAAGTAATCCGCCAAACAGTTAGACGAACAGTTAAATCAACTACAACTGCTCAAGACTATCTCATTCCACCTGGAGACCCAGGTCTATTCGGTCCAGATAGTGTTATCTGGCAAGTTCATGCTGATTTTATAAGTATGATGATTGGTGGAATTAGCTCCCTAATTATGCAAGCACTTCATCCACAGGCGATGGCGGGAGTATGGGATCACTCCACTTTCAAAGAAGATTTACCAGGTCGCTTAGGACGCACAGCTCAATTTATTGCGGCAACCACCTATGGCTCAAAAGAGATGGCTTTATCAGCAATTGACCGTGTCAAACGTATTCATGACAAGGTAACAGGTGTTGATGACCAAGAAATCAGTTATCAAGCCAACAACCCTCATCTTTTAAAGTGGGTTCATATTACAGAAAGCCTTTGTTTTCTTAATAGTCACATTCGTTATCGTCAACCACAGATGGGTGTTACCGAACAAAACCAATATTTTTTAGAAATAGCTCAAATTGGTCATTTATTAGGAGGGACAGATTTACCTGTCACTCTTGCAGCTACAATTGAAGCAATTCATAGTTATCAATCAGAATTAAGAATGACAAAACGAGTTGAGACGGTTATTGATTTATTAGATCACTTTCCAACGAATCTATTAGGAAAGCCGCTTCTTTCCCTAATCGTTAAAGCAGGTTTTTACAATTTACCTAATTGGGTTTATCCTTTGATAGGTTATACACCCCCTTCATTAATACAAAAAAAACTACTCGACGCAACAATACTGACAATTGCAAAACCAGTACGTTATGCGCTTAGAAATGGTATAGCAGCTCATTCCTATCAACGACTAGGATTAACTGCACCATGGCTTAAAACAAATAACGCTTTTTCTTAATAATAGAGCAACAGTGATATGAAACACTACCGACAAGAGCTTTGGTTTAATACCAACCAGCGTACAGAATTTATTAATATTACTCATCTCGCTCAACAATGTTTAAAAGAGAGCGGTATTAAGGAAGGGCTCATGCTGGTCAATGCTATGCACATCTCAGCTTCAGTATTTATCAATGATGATGAAAGTGGTTTACATGTTGATTTTAAGGAATTTTTAGAGCGACTCGCACCTCACCGGCCTACCGACCAATATAGGCATAATGATACGGGCGAAGATAACGCTGACTCTCATATAAAACGTCAAATTATGGGGCGTGAGGTAATCATTGCGATAACTGCGGGAAAATTAGACTTTGGTCCTTGGGAACAACTGTTTTACGGCGAGTTTGATGGTCAAAGAAAAAAACGTGTACTGGTTAAAATAATCGGTGAATAACCAAATGGAGAAAAACATGAAATTGATTCTAATGGCAGTTGTGGCTTTAATTGGGTTAGGGTTGCTTTTTTCAAGAACAGCCTCAGCAAATGAAATGCCCCATGTAGGACAAATGGCACCTGACTTTAAAGTCATAGATCAACACAATCAATCACAAAGCCTATCTAATTATCGCGGTAAATGGGTAGTACTCTATTTTTACCCGAAAGATGAGACTCCAGGATGCACTACCGAAGCCTGTGCTTATCGGGATGATTTTAATCAAGTTAAAAAATTAGGGGGAGTTGTCATAGGTGTAAGTATAGATGATGCAACAAGTCATGCGGAATTTGCAGCCAATCATCATTTGCCCTTCCCTTTACTAGCAGATAAAGATGGGAGTATTTCAAGATCCTATGGTTCAGAGAGAAACCTACTAGGTTATAAACTGGCTAAAAGAAATACCTTTATTATTGATCCTAACGGAAAAATTGCTAAAGTATATGAAAGCGTCGATGCTGGTGAAAATCCTAAAGAGGTTATCGCTGACTTAACTCAACTGGTTAATCAAAAATAAAGACTTATGAGCCGTTTTTGGCAAAATAACATAATCTGTATAGATCTTGAGACAACTGGAGCAAATCCAACTAAAGATAGAATTACAGAAATCGGAATTGTAGAACTGTTCCCAAACGGCTCAAGTCGTGAATGGCATCGCCTAATTAATCCTGAAACCCCTATCCCACCATTTATTAGTCGGCTTACAGGGATTTCAAATGAAATGGTACAAGATGCTCCGTTATTCTCTGAAATTGCAGAGGAACTATTCACTATTTTAAAAGATAAATTTTTTGTAGCGCATAACGTACGTTTTGATTACGCATTTATAAAACAAGAGTTTTTAAAATGTGGCATACACTTTAAAGAAAACACATTATGTACTGTTCGTTTATCAAGACAGCTCTACCCTAACCATTTCAAACATAACCTTGATAGTATTATTGAGCGACTTGGTATCGAAGTAAAAGACAGACATAGGGCGTTAAGTGACGCCAAAGTAGTAGCAAATTTTTTGATTCATGCAAAAGAACATTTCTCAGAAGAACAGGTTTCTCAAGCAATACAAAAAGTCACAAAAAAACCCTCCCTACCACCAGGAATCGATGAGCATGAAATAGATACATTACCTGAAAGTCCAGGTGTTTATCTGTTTTATGGGGAAAACGATTTACCAATCTATATAGGAAAAAGTATCAATTTAAGAGAACGTGTCCTATCACATTTCAATTCAGATCATAAACATCATAAAGAATTACGACTGTCACAACAAATAAAAAGAATTGAACATCATGATACTGTTGGTGAACTCGGTGCCTTATTGCTGGAAGCGAAACTTATTAAAGAATTAAATCCAGTACATAACCATCGATTAAGACG
>JAJZPN010000021.1 GCA_021811145.1 Pseudomonadota bacterium | reverse complement strand
TGGCGATCTGATTGTGCGATAAACACTTCTAAACATTTTTTTAATGATCCATTTGTTTCTGAGTAATGATTTAAAAATTCGGTAATGAAAGTTGGTACCGGAACTAAATTTCGTCTTATCTGCTGAGGTAATCCCTTAATAAGTTGTTGTATTTTGTCTCTTATTAACCCAGGAACGAGCCATTCAAGATAATTCTCCTGTAAGGTCACTAGTAAGGGGAGTGGGACAGTAATCGTCACCCCATCAAGAGGATGTCCTGGTTCAAATCGATAGGTTAAGTCATAGATATGATTGTTTAATGTTAGGGTATCAGGATATAAAACAATGGTTGTTGAAATACTATTCTGTTTTTTTAATTGATCAGGTGTGAACAATAGTTGTTGTTTTTCTTGTGCTGACAGCTTTTGATACCAACTATGTAACTCTTGTGCTTTGGTAATGGTGGTTGGAATATATTGTCGATAAAGATTAACTATAGCTTCTTCATCGATGAGTACATCTTGGCGTCGGGTTTTGTGCTCAATGAGAGCCACATGCTCAATGGTTTCATGATTAATTCGAATAAATTCAGGTATGTTTTTTTCAGACTCTAAAAGTACACATAGATGTCGTAGTAACAATGTATACGCTTGTTCAGGGTCACGTTGTGACAAAGATACTTTTCTTCGATTAATAATTTGTAAACCATATAAAGAACCATTTTCATAGGCAATAGCTTGACCTTGTTGGGGATCCCATTCACCTGGCGTCAGAGTGTATTGCATTAATTGTTTTGCATACACCTCAATCCAATGGCTTTGAATTTGCCCCACTATTCTTGCCTGTAGTAATCCTGTATCAATAATTTCTGCGGCCATCATCCATTTTGGTTTTTTGGATGCTAACGCAGAGGCCTTACTAATTTTAAACTTTAAACTTCTCACCCCTTGATAGTGATCAAGTTCTGTATGAAAGTGACCAATTTGACTTATAAAACCACTTAATAGTGCACGATGTAATTGTTCGTAGGTGGCTTCTTTGTCGTTAGGGGTTAAGTGAAAACCTTGGGCTGTTTGTTTGATTTGGTGATGTAATTCATGCCACTCCCGCATTCTTTTATAGTTCAGGAAATGGTTATGACACCAACGTATTTGTTGTTTCTTACTTTTACTTTGTTCTTTTAGGTAGCTATGCCATAAGTTAATGATAGCAATAAAGTCTGATTGAGAATCAGCAAAGAGTTTATGTTGTTGATCGGCTTGTTGTCTGTGTTCAAAGGGACGTTCACGTGGGTCTTGTATACTTAAGAACGAGGTAATAATGAGCGCTTCTGTAACACTATGATAATCTTGTGCGGCAATTAAAATACGCGCAAGATGAGGATCAATAGGGATTTTAGCGATTTGTTTCCCTAAAGCCGTTAGCTTATGTTGTTGATCTATGGCGCCTAATTCGAGTAACTCAATACGCCCACTTTGTATCGCTTTAGATGAGGGAGGGTCTATAAAGGGAAAGTATTCTATTTCACCTAACTCTAGATAAGCCATTTTAAGTATGACTCCTGCTAGAGAGCTTCTTAATAATTCTGGAGTAGTAAAGGCTGACCTATTTGTAAAATCCTCTTCACTATAAAGGCGAATACAGATTCCTGGAGCGATACGTCCTGATCGCCCTGCTCGTTGTTGAGCTGAGGCTTGAGAGTTTTTTTCTATTAGTAACTGGTCGATTTTATTACGTTGGCTAAAACGTTTAACACGCACTAATCCACTATCAATCACATAACGAATTCCAGGGACGGTCAGTGAGGTTTCAGCAACATTGGTTGATAAAACGATTCTTCTTTGCCCTGAGGTTTTAAAAATTTTATCTTGTTCTTCTTGCGATAATCTGGCATATAAAGGAATAATTTCAGTGTGAGGTGGTTGTTGTCTTCTCAAAGAGTCGAGTGTATCTCTGATGTCTCTTTCTCCTGGAAGGAATACCAGAAGGTCTCCTTGATAGGTCTCTTTCATTAAATCATCTATTACATGTAATAAATGACTTTTAGTATCTCGTTCTTCATTCTCATTCTCTTCATCCTCCTCATCAATCAGTGGTGGACGGTATCGAACATCTACAGGATAACTTCTACCGCTGACTTCAACAACTGGAGCATCATTAAAAAATCCTGAGAATTTGTCTGTTTCAATGGTTGCTGAAGTGATAATTAGTTTTAAGTCTTGTCGTTTGGGTAGTAGGTTTTTTAAATACCCTAATAGAAAATCAATATTCAAACTTCTTTCATGGGCCTCGTCGATGATAATGACGTCATACGCTTTTAGTAGTGGGTCATGATGGATCTCTGCTAATAAAATACCGTCAGTCATCACTTTAACTGACGTTTGCTTAGGATTGACTCTATCCTGAAAACGAATTTTAGTACCTACACCTACACCAATTTCGGTTTTTAATTCAAAAGCCAAGCGTTGTGCAACAGAGCGTGCTGCGAGGCGTCGAGGTTGCGTGCAACCAATCATTTTGGTTTGTCCAAACCCTAGACTAAGACAAATTTTTGGAATTTGAGTGGTTTTGCCGGATCCTGTTTCACCACACAAAATTAGTGTTTGATGACGTTTAATTAGAGATTGAATCTCTTCTAGATGTTCATGTATGGGCAATGAGCCATCAAACTCTGGACTCAAGGCAATTTTTTGCATGGTGGTTATGATTTAGAGTAAAGATATAAGCGCTCATTGTGGTCACCAGGACGTGATCCGCTCCATAGCAATGTACCTTTTATGGCGGGATAAATACGGTGACGGGGATTATCTTGGATTAGAATTAAGGGGCAATTTTTACCACGATTAATTTCTAGACGCTCTGTGTGTAGATTAAGGTAGTATTCGAGTAAGCCACGTTGTGGCTCTCCTAAACCAAGGCTTGCAATACAATCCTGGTTATTATTAACTAAGTGTGTTGATAATGACGCCATCACGGAAGTATACCCTCTAGCACGTTCTATATAGGGTAACCACAGAGTCATTAATAGTAACCATGTGACGGTTAAACCGACAGACCAATTTATCAATGCTCGTCTGGCATTTTGATGAGAGCGCATGATGGTTACTATCCATAACAACGTGATAAATAGCGCAAACAGAAAGGGTAATGTATGAAACTGAGCTCTATAACCAGGTAATTTATCATCTAATAAATTCACAATACTTTCTGGAAAGTTGAGAAGTTGTGCAATCCAACCAAGCCAAAGAGCAGTGGTAATTAAACCAAATGTAATCATCCCAAACCAATCAAGGGCATGAGCTGTTCCTCTTTTTAATAAATCAATATTGCCGCCCGCCAAAAGAGAAAGAGGAACTAACAGTACAAGCACATAAAACTCATTAGGTTGTGTACAAAAACCCAATACAAAGTAAAACCACAATATCGCTAACATAATAAAGCGTATAGATGGTCTTGATCGTAATGTTTTCCCACCATACCAAATTACACCTAATGAAAGAGGCCCTGCAGGAAAAGCGAACCAAATGCTCACACCAAGATAATAGAATGGGCTCGTTGTAAGAATGAACCACTTTTCTGGATGTAAGAAAGGTTCTACAAGTCTAATCCACCATTGTTGAAACTCATGCGGATGGTGTAAATGAAGTGCATAGGGCCAAATAATTAAGAAAGGCGCCAGCGAAAGAATGATGGCGAGAATATAAAATAACGTGTTACTGGGTTTTACGGGCTTTATTACCACTGGACTAAAGATCATCAGCGGTAATAACAGTCCCACGGCTATTGGACCAATAGATAAAAACGCGATACCAAGCCCAGTTCCCGCTAATAGTCCAGCCCACAGCGATTGATTTCGTGACCAGGGAATAGCTGCTAGCACCATAGCAGTGCCTGTAATCCAAGACAGATGTGAGCTCATTTCGTGAGCGCGTAAAAGTAGCCCCACACAACCCATGAGTAAAATGACGCTTGCACGCATCGCTCTAGTACCAAAAAGAGTGTATCCACCTAATGCAGTAACAATGAAGGTAAGGGTCATAAATAGACCACTGGCAAGTCGCGCTGCATCAGCGGGATTAACCCAACCTTCAAACACTCGTTGAATTAGAGCTGCGACCCAAAAGTAAAAAGGTGGAGTATTGAAATAAGGCTCCCCCCCTAACGTTGGGTATAACCAGTGTCCACCATGGTTTAAATGGTAAACAATACCTTGACTCACCGCTTCGTCATACTTCCAGGGAGAATGTCCTGTTAACCCCGGAATAAGCCAAGCAAAACAAATCAATACAAATAGAATGGTTTTACCTAGAGTAAATTTACCATCAAAGCTAAGAGATTTTTTGTTGGAGAGAAGTGATAGCACGTGGTCTCCAGTTAGATTAAAGGCAGCACGATAGCTGCCTTTATATGCTGAAAAAAACGATTATTTACGAGCGTATTTTTGACGGAATTTCTCAACACGACCTGCAGTATCCACAATTTTTTGTTTACCAGTATAAAAAGGATGGCAAGCTGAGCAAACCTCAACAGAAAGGCTAGGTTTACCAAGTGTTGATTTGGTAACAAATGAATTGCCGCAACTACAAGTGACAGTTACGTCTTGATATTCTGGGTGAATTTCGGGTTTCATAATCTCTTTTCCTAAACAATATGTCGGGGTATACGACACCAAGCCCGATATTATGACTTAAAACACTATTTCTGGCAATAAGGTTGTTAGAACCTGACTAACCTCTACGCATCGAATCAAAAAAGTCTGCATTGTTCTTAGTGGCTTTGATTTTATCCAGTAAAAACTCCAACGCCTCAATTTCATCCATAGGGTAGAGTAGCTTACGAAGAACCCAGATTTTCTGAAGTACTTCTTGTTTGAGTAACATTTCTTCTCGGCGTGTACCAGAGCGGTTAACGTTAATCGCTGGATAGATTCTTTTTTCAGCCATTCTTCTATCCAGATGTATTTCCATGTTACCTGTACCTTTAAATTCCTCGTAAATCACATCATCCATACGAGATCCGGTATCCACGAGAGCTGTTGCAATAATGGTAAGTGAGCCACCTTCTTCAACATTACGTGCTGCACCAAAAAAACGTTTTGGGCGTTGCAATGCATTGGCATCCACTCCACCTGTTAGAACCTTACCTGATGAAGGAATAACGGTATTGTAAGCTCTGGCTAGACGAGTAATAGAGTCAAGCAAAATAACCACATCGCGTTTGTGTTCAACTAAACGTTTTGCTTTTTCAATGACCATTTCAGCAACTTGTACGTGACGTGTGGCGGGTTCATCAAAAGTAGAAGAAACAACTTCACCGCGAACAGAACGCTGCATTTCAGTCACTTCTTCTGGACGTTCATCAATTAATAAAACGATTAGGTGGGCATCAGGGTTATTTGAGGATATGGAATGGGCAATATGTTGCAACATAACAGTCTTACCGCTTTTAGGGCTTGCAACAAGTAATCCACGTTGTCCTTTTCCAATTGGTGCCACGATATCAATCACACGACCAGTGAAATTCTCCTCTGCTTTAATATCACGTTCTAGAGTAAGTGGTTCAGTCGGAAAGAGTGGCGTAAGGTTTTCAAAAAGAATCTTGTTTTTTGACTGTTCAGGAGGTTCGCCGTTTACTGCGTCTACTTTTACTAATGCAAAATAACGCTCACCTTCTTTAGGAATTCTAATTTCACCTTGAATGCTATCGCCTGTATGTAAGTTAAAGCGTCTAATTTGTGAAGGAGAAATGTAAATATCATCAGGGCTTGCTAGGTAAGAGGTTTCAGGCGATCTGAGAAAGCCAAAACCATCTTGAAGAACCTCTAGAGTTCCTTCCCCATATATACTTTCACCTTTTTTTGCTTGATTTTTTAATAAAGCAAATATTAACTCTTGTTTTCGTAATCGGTTGGCCCCTTCAATTTCATTCTTAATGGCCATTTCGACTAATTCAGTAACGTGTAGTGTTTTTAGGTCAGATAAATGCATAGAATTACCGCGAAGTTTAATAGTAAGATTTTGGGAAAATATATAGTGGAATCAGAAGGTTAAGATTATTTTTAAGGTTATGTTGCACAGTCATTATTTATACTGTGCAACAGAATCTACGCCTTTTAAAGATGACTGTCAATAAAGGCGCTTAATTGCGATTTTGATAACGCACCAACCTTAGTAGCTTCAACATTACCATTTTTAAATAAGAGTAGTGTGGGAATACCTCGAATTCCAAATTTTCTGGATGTTTCTGGGTTATCATCAACATTTAATTTGGCTATTTTTAATTTACCTGCATAATCCTTTGAAATTTCTTCTAGAATCGGGGCAATCAATTTACAGGGGCCACACCATTCAGCCCAGAAATCTAACAGTACAGGGGTACTGGCTTGTAGTACGTCAGCATCAAATGAACGATCACTCACGTGTATTATTGATTCACTCATGATTTTCCTCTGAAAAAAGAAACTTGAACTGTGATTGATGAATCAGATAACTCATCGAAATTTTGTTTATTTTAACCCAATTCATTGTTGCCGCATAGTGGTTACCCTGCTGTCAAAAATAAGTAATAAATTGTTTGAATAACAAAGTATTATTTAGTTAATAGACATTTTAAATCTTAATTAATTCAATTTTAGTATTTGTGATAGGTCTTTTAGTACTGCTAAAATGTCACATTTTAGGTTAGGAGAGTGCTGTCATGACGTATGTGGTGACCGAGTCTTGTATTCGTTGTAAATATACCGATTGTGTGGATGTCTGCCCAGTTGATTGTTTTCGTGAAGGACCTAATTTTTTAGTTATCGATCCTGATGAATGTATTGACTGTACGTTATGTGTCGCTGAGTGTCCTGTAGAAGCCATATATGCTGAAGATGATGTTCCTGAAAACCAACGTGCCTTTATTGCCATTAATGCTGACCTTGCAAAAGCATGGAAGCCTATTATTGAACGTAAAGACCCTTTAGAGGATGCTGATGAGTGGAAAGACGTGAAGGACAAACGAGACTTCTTAGAGAAATAAAGACAACATCATGGGCGTTATTGGAAACAGCCCATGAAATTAAGAGGATAATTGATCAATATCCTGAGGGTAGGGGAATCACTGTAGTTGTCCCACATGCAAAGCTTATTCCCCATCTCGAATTCTTGGTTTTTTCTTACGCAAGACATGCTCAAATCACAACCTTCTCTCACTTAGTTGAACAGGTTCCTATTCAGAGCCATATCATTGGAGAATACGAACGCCAACAATTGGTTTATGACGCATTAGTAGACAATAGTTGGTTTGAGGAACACTATCGCTGGCATTTTGCGCAAGAGTCAGTGAGATTAATGGATGAATTAAATTTCCAAGGTATAGTTTGGCCTGAGAATGAATCAGAATTAGCACAGACTCTCGCAACAGCTTATCAATCAGCATTATCACAACCCCTCCAGTTTGAAGCACGAGTTGTCCATTCACTCTGGCAATTACTTCATGATTCTTCTCGTTCTTTATCAAGCTCAATGGCATACATTGAGCGTCTTAAGAGATTACCCAAATATTGCGCAATGAATGTGTTAGTTGTCATGCAGGCTAGTATTCGTTATCCTGCAGAGAGACAATTTCTTGATGACATTCGCGGTCAAGTTTTGATAAAGACAGTTGCAATAGAACCTAACCAGCCTTCTGCATTGAGAAGTTGGTTATCAAATTTATGGTTACATCACTCCGATACGGCGCTAATAGATTGGGCTAATTCTTATAAAACAACCTACCAAGATAGTCCATTAACTAATCGCGTGAAATTGGTTGCTTGCGATTATTTTGAGCAAGAGGCTCAAGTTTCTCTATCTTGGATTGAAGAAAGAATAAAAAACAATGAAGTACCTGTGATGGTGATTGCTCAAGACAGACAATCTGTTAGACGATTACAGGCTTGTCTATCCTCTAAAAATATTGCTTTTGAAGATTCTACAGGTTGGGTGTTTAGTACTACCAATGTGGTTACGGCTGTTATGGTATGTTTGAACTTAGCTTACCGAGGTTTTTCAAGGCAGGGTTTGTTTGAGTTATTTCATTTACCTTGGTTTTTAGGAGATGATGAGGCAGATGAACGCCATCAATTAATAGAACAACTTATCAATGATATTGGACAGTTTTCTAGTCAAAGCCAATTAAATAAATGGCTAGCTAATGTTGATATCTTAGAAGAAAACAAAATTAACAATACAATTAATGAGGTAAAAAGAGCTTTGTTAGCTGGGTTATCTTTGTTTCAACACAAAAGATTAAGTCTTAGCGGATGGATTAACCAGCTTTTTCAGTTGTTAGATTGTTGGTCTATGTCAGGGGCTTTATGTAAAGATAGTGCAGGGCAGCAACTGATCGATTATTTGCAACAACTGCAGTCCAATCAACAACATCAACAAGGCTTATATTATTTTAGTGAATGGGTAAGATGGTTAGAAGAAGTATTAGAAAGCAGTTATTTTAGACGGGAAGATATCAATCCATTAGTTACTTTCAGCCAACTATCTCAGTCATTGTATCTTTCATCAAAAGCAACACTAATTCTTGGTGTCGATAGTACACAGTTACCCTATGTTCCTAGTAACCCCGTATTTGGTGAATCAGTCAGGAAAGTATTTGGATTACCCCTGAGAGAAGACTTTTTAAAAGAATCCATAAAAGATATATTGGAATTGATTGAGCATTCCGATAGAACATTAATGACATATCGTACACAAATAAATGGAGTTCAATCAGTGCTAGCATCCATGATTGATCTCATGGAAAACACCCATAAATATATGTATGGGTGTTCTCTTTTTATTACTACAGAGCCGACATATACAGCGAATCAATCAATTCAAATAAAAAGACCTGAGGTATTTATTCCTTCTGATAAATTCCCTCAAACAGTTACCGCATCGTTTTATCAAAGAGTCATGAATTGTCCTTATCAGGCATTTCTGTACGATATTGTGGGGATAAAAAAATCTTTCCCAGTAACCGAAGGAGTAACAAAAGCCGAGTTTGGACAGTTAGTTCATCTAGTACTTGAAAGAGCTGTTGCTTTTAAAAAGCATCACCCTAATCAGAATTGGTACAGTTGTTTAATAGAGGTTACAAGTAATCTATGGCAACCCATGTTAGACGAGGATCCTTATTGGCAGGCTTGGTATGTATATTGGAGTTCCTTGATTCCGACGGTATCAGAATGGTTTGATAAACGAGAGCAAGATAATTGGCAAATAATGGCGACGGAGCAATATTTTAATAAGTTAAAACAGGGTATGCAGGGAGAGGTGTCTGAGTTGGTTGGTAATGTTGACAGGTTAGATATTAAAGTCGACAAAGATCAACAGATGACTGAAATTCTGGATTACAAACTGAAAACCAGTAAACAAATTATAAAGAAAGATATTGAATCAGGAGAAGAAGTTCAACTTCCTTTTTACGCCCAGTTGGTTGATGAATTAGAGATAAATACCAGTTATGTGTTTCTTGAGGATAAACCGATACGAGAGGTGAGTATTAGCCGTTTGTCTGAATTAAGTGAGCAAATTATAGAGAGATGGTTTGATATTGTAAAAGATACGCATAATGGCGTGAATTGGCCTGCAAATGGGATAAGCAAAACCTGTGAGAAATGCCAATATCAAGGTGTTTGCCGACGTCAATATTGGAATTAACATGAATAACTCGCATACAGAGGTATACGAAGCCCTTAATCCTCAACGCTCAGTGATTGTTGATGCCTGTGCAGGCACTGGAAAAACGTGGCTACTGGTTTCACGAATCGTTCGTTTATTATTAGATAATGTTCCTTCAAACCAAATTGTTGCTATTACCTTTACAAGAAAAGCAGCATCAGAAATGCAAGTTCGTTTACGTGAATGGTGTCATCAATTAGCGTTTGAACCTGACTCTTGGGTAACAAATTTTTTATTAGAAAGAGGGATTACTCATAATCAGATGAGTGTCTATTTACCACGTGCTAGAAAACTGTATCAGAATCTAATGATACAACCTGGCGTTGTAATAAATACTTTCGATGAATGGTTTTTATCTTTAATTAAACAAGCACCCTTATCTTCTTCCATACAATTTGATGTAAACCCTGGAATTGACCGTTTATCGATTCGTCAGGAAGCATGGTTGTCATTATTAAAAAAAATCGAATTAAATGATGACAAGGCTGAAATGAATAGTTTAATCAAAGAACTGGGCGCTGAGTCTCTTCGACAAATACTCTTTGACGGTGCTAACTGGCGTGTGGAATGGCAATTATTTACTCAGCACAATAATCCTAACTTGGTATGGGAAAATATCGATTTTGATAAGGCAAGCGCAAAAAATCCTCAAGGTATGATGACTGACTCTAGAGTTAATGCATTAGCCTCAGCGTTAATTCAACAATTAGCACAATTAACGCCTGCTTTACAAAGACAAGCCCAAGAACTCTCTTTATTGGTATCTGATTCAAGAGAAGTGAGAGGTCTTTGTGAGTGGACTTTTACTCAAGAAGGGTATGGTACCCCAAGACAAAACCTTAATAATGCTTTAGCTGCAGTTCAACAGGATCAGTTGTGGTCAGATTGGGTTGATTTAATGGAGCGTTATAGAGAGGGGGTTCGAATTCAGTCTACGGGTCAGTTAAACATACAACTCTATGCTTGTCTTGATGCATATATACAAGAATTAATTCGTCTTAAAAAGCTTAATCGCGAAGCAGATTTTTCTGATATAGCCTATTGGATCTATCAGTTATTAAGAGATCCTGTAGAAGCACCTCATTGGTTCTATCGATTAGATACACGTTTCCAGCAAGTGCTAGTTGATGAATTTCAAGATACCAGCCCGTTACAATGGCATATTTTAAAACAGTGGTTTTTAAATGCTCGAGAGTCAGACTCATCACTTAAGTTATTTATTGTTGGAGACCCTAAACAAGCGATTTATCGCTTTAGACGATCGGATAGTCGAATTTTTCAAGAGGCAAAGGAATTACTATTAACTCAATATGATGGATTACAATTAACTTTGTCCCAGTCTTATCGTAGTTATCAAGGGGTTATTAATTTAGTTAATGGTTTGTTTGCAAATAAGTTGTATTTTCCTCATGTTACTCATCAAGCTAAAAACAACCCTAACAAGGGATTGGTTAAACTCATTTTAGATAAACAATCTCTTAAAACCGAAATAAACAAAAAAACTTCTTCAGACACTCCATTGCGTCATCCGTTAAAAACGGCGCGAGTAGAATATGAAACAAATTCCACAGGAGCAATGACAGTTGCTCAAATACTCAAAGATACCGTAGGAAAGAGAGATATATTAACGACGCAAGGAAAAAAAACATTAAATTATAGTGATATATTGATTCTTGCTAGACGTCGTCAAACATTAATTGCATTTGAAGAGGTATTTAGAGATTTAAGTATTCCCTTTATTAGCCAGCAAAAGGGGCAACTGTTATTTTTTTTGGAAATTGAAGATATCTTAAGTTTGCTAAAAGTGTTGGTCTATCCAATGGATAATTTAAGTTTAGCAAAACTTTTAAAATCCCCCATTTTTAATCGTACAGATTCAGATTTATTAGCATTTTCTCGTGATCTGTCGTGGTGGCATCAAATGTCGACTATTCCTGTTTTTCAAGACATTTTTATGTTACTTGATCGCTGGAGAAAGCTATCACAACAGGTACCTGTTCATGATTTATTGGAAACAATACTCATTGAAGGAAATATTTTACACTCTTATCAGACATGTCTACCTCCTGAACGCTATTATCAGGCTCAAGCAAATATTGAATCTTTTTTAGAGTTTTCTTTAGCGTGGAACAGTGGACGTTTTCCTAATTTAGTACGTTTTCTTATGGAAATGGATGAATTACGTAGCGATGAATCACAAGCTCCCGATCAAGGTATGCTGTCAGCCTCAACTAATGCCGTTAAGTTAATGACAATTCATGGTGCAAAAGGTCTTGAGGCACCGATGGTGTGGTTAGTTGATCATGATGGATGGCGAGCCAAAGGAAAAAGTCATTTCTGGTATGTGAATTGGTCGCCAGAGCATGCGTATCCTGATTATTTTTCTTATGTTCCTGAGAAAAAAATGATTCCCAAAGCTCAGTTAATCCATTTGGATAGAGAGGAAAAGTTACTTCAACAGGAAGAAGACAATTTATTATATGTTGCTATAACCAGAGCACAGAGTGAATTATATATTCTGGGAGGAACTGAGGAAAAAGAAACTGCCTGGATTAAAGAGTTGATAGAGTTGAGAGACACTTACCCTGATCTATTAACTGTTGAAGAGTTATAAAAAAAGAGCTGAAACATTGTTCAGCTCTTTTTTGTTAATAATAAACAATTATTGTTTAAATAGAATGATTAAGCAGCAAAGTTTTTTGCAGCAAATTCCCAGTTAACTAAATGAGCAAGATAAGTCTCGACAAACTTAGGGCGTAAGTTGCGATAGTCAATGTAATAAGCATGTTCCCATACATCAACGCACAATATGGCTTTATCGCCTGTGGTAAGTGGAGTACCTGCAGCTCCCATATTGACAATATCAAGACTACCATCTGCTTTTTTAACTAACCAAGTCCAACCTGACCCAAAATTACCCACTGCAGCAGTTTGGAAAGCTTTTTTAAACTCATCTACAGAACCCCATTTGTTGTTAATGGCATCAAGTAGTGCTCCGGTTGGCGCTCCACCACCTTGTGGACTAAGACAATGCCAAAAGAAAGTGTGATTCCATACTTGGGCAGCGTTATTGTAGATTCCGCCTGCTGGGGCTTTTTTAACTATCGATTCTAAATCTAAGTTTTCAAACTCAGTTCCCTTAATTAGATTGTTAAGATTCACTACATAGGCATTGTGGTGTTTGCTGTAATGATAATCAAAGGTTTCTTCGCTCATATGTGGTACTAAAGCGTTTTTGGCGTAGGGCAGAGCAGGTAACTGGTGTTCCATGAGATTCTCCATGTTAGTGAAAGTTTAGACTAATTCTACAAAAATAATAAAAAAAAGAAAACAAAAAAATCCCTCTAGGCTTAAGCTGCCTAGAGGGAATGAGCATTACACGGATGTTGGGACAGGTTTCTCTGGGTTAATGTTGTACTTTTTAATAGCTTCAGAGACCACCTCAGGTTTGATTTTACCTTCCTCTGCTAAGGCGTTGAGAGCTGTAATTGTTACGTAGTAACGATCAACCTCAAAGAAATGTCTTAGTTTAGCTCTGGTATCAGAACGTCCAAACCCATCAGTTCCTAAAGTTACATATTTACTTGGGACAAAAGCACGAATTTGTTCAGCAAAGGTTTTGATGTAATCTGTCGCTGCTATAACGGGGCCATGGGTGTCTTTTAAGCAATGTTCCACATAGGACAGTTTTCTTGGTGCAGTAGGATGTAGACGATTCCATCTAATAGTGTCCTGACCATCACGTGCAAGTTCATTAAAGCTTGTTGCGCTCCAAACCTGGCTATTAATACCCCAATCTTCAGCCAGTAGTTCAGAGGCTGCGATAACTTCACGTAATATCGAACCACTACCTAATAATTGAACTTCAGGTCCTTTATGCTTTTCTTGACGAGCTTTGAATAAATACATTCCTTTTAAAATACCCGCTTCAACACCTTGAGGCATTGCGGGGTGAGAGTAGTTTTCATTTAAAGTGGTAATGTAGTAGAAAATATTTTCTTGCTCTTGATACATTCTTCTTAAGCCATCTTGCATAATGACTGCAACTTCATAGGCAAAGGTAGGATCATATGACACACAATTAGGAATAAAACTTGCGTGAATTTGGCTATGACCGTCTTGGTGTTGTAAGCCTTCACCATTTAAAGTAGTACGTCCTGAGGTGCCACCAATTAAGAAGCCGCGACACTGCATGTCTCCTGCAGCCCAAGCGAGATCGCCCACTCGTTGGAAACCAAACATGGAGTAGAAAATATAAAAAGGAATAGTCGTGACACCATGGTTTGCGTAAGAAGTGGCAGCTGCAATCCATGATGAAAATGCTCCTGCTTCATTGATCCCTTCTTGTAATATTTGACCATTCACGTCTTCTCGGTAGTACATTAATTGGTCATGATCTTGAGGTTCATATAGCTGCCCCACTGAAGAGTAGATGCCAAGGCTTCGGAACATTCCCTCCATACCAAAGGTTCTCGATTCATCTGGAACAATCGGTACGATTAACTTACCCAATTCTTTATCACGAGTAAGGAGAGTGAGTATTCTCACAAAAGCCATAGTAGTGGAGGATTGTCGGTCTTCTGTACTTTGCAATAAAGACTCAAAAGTTGACAGCGGTGGAATAGTCAGTTTAGGTACATCAAAGCGACGTGCAGGGATGTAACCACCCAGTTTTTCTCGTTGCTGTTTTAGGTACTGTATTTCAGGACTGTCATCACTTGGTCGATAGAAGGGAGTTTCTGCAATGACTTCATCTGAAATAGGTATTTGGAAACGATCACGGAATTGTTTGATTGCGTTTTCGCCCATTTTTTTCTGTTGGTGAGTAATATTTTGTCCCTCACCAGCTTCACCCATTCCATAGCCTTTAACCGTTTTGGCTAATATAACTGTAGGTTGACCCGTGTGACGTACAGCTGATAGGTAAGCGTTATAGACTTTAAATGGATCATGACCACCTCTATTCAAACGCCAAATATCATTATCTGTCATATTAGCTACTAATCGAGCTAATTCAGGATATTTACCAAAGAAATGTTTTCTCACATAGGCACCGTCACGTGCTTTCATGCTTTGATATTCACCATCTACCACTTCCATCATGCGTTGCAACAGCAACCCAGAGCGATCTTTAGCAATCAATGGATCCCATTGTCTACCCCAGATGACTTTAATGACGTTCCACCCGGCACCACGGAAATCAGCTTCTAATTCTTGAATGATCTTACCATTACCACGAACTGGTCCATCTAAGCGTTGTAAATTACAGTTAACAACAAAAATGAGATTATCTAATTTCTCACGGGCGGCAAGAGATATGGCGCCTAAGGATTCAGGCTCATCCATCTCACCATCACCCATAAACGCCCACACTTTGCGATTTTCAGTTTTTGCGATACCTCTGTTTTCTAGGTACTTCATAAATCGAGCTTGATAGATTGCCATCAATGGTCCTAAGCCCATGGATACAGTGGGCATTTGCCAAAAATCAGGCATCAACCATGGATGAGGGTAGGATGATAAACCACCACCGTCTACCTCTTGGCGGAATTTAGCAAGTTGATCTTCATTCAAACGGCCTTCTAAGAAAGCTCGTGCATAAATCCCTGGCGCTGAATGGCCCTGGATATAGAGTAAATCGCCGCCATGCTCAGCACTAGGTGCTCTGAAAAAATGATCAAAGCCAACATCATAAAGCGTAGCAGCTGATTGGAAACTGGCAATATGTCCACCAAGTTCACTGGATGTTTTGTTTGCTCTGACTACCATAGCCATTGCATTCCAACGGATTAGAGAGCGTATTCTATGCTCCATTTCAGGGTCGCCTGGAACACTCACTTCTTGGTGGGGGGGGATAGTATTGATATAAGCAGTGTTTGCACTATACGGTAGGAATGCACCTGAACGTCGTGCTTTGTCAATTAACTGCTCTAATATGTAATGAGCACGTTCTGGGCCTTCAAGTTCAAGTACAGATTCTAGTGCGTCAAGCCATTCTTGGGTTTCTTGTTTATCATTATCTGGAACTGCGGACATAGTTATTTCCCTCGCGATCAGCGGTTTAGTTTATTAGATTGACTCCTCCAGCCGGGATCACCGGCCACAACCCATATATTACTGCCAAAATAGATTAGATGCTATGGGGAGAAGAGGAAGTTTCACTAGTCCAGTGACCTGATTGACCACCTTCTTTTTCTAACAAACGAATCTCTTTAATTATCATGCCTTTATCAACTGCTTTCAGCATATCGTACACGGTAAGTAAACCTATTTGAACGCCAGTTAGCGCTTCCATTTCTACCCCGGTTTTACCGATGGTTTCAACACTGACTCGACAGTGGACTGCGAACGACTTAGGATCCAATTCAAATTCAACATTGATATGGGTTAATGCTAAGGGATGGCACAGGGGGATCAAATCTGCTGTTTTTTTTGCCCCTTGAATGGCGGCGATTTGAGCAACAGCTAATACATCACCTTTTTTGGCCTGACCTGTAGCGATTAACTCATAAGTGGCAGGTTTCATGACAATTGTCCCCGCAGCGGTTGCGCGTCGGTGGGTGGAGGGTTTTTCCGCAACATCCACCATGTGCGCATCGCCCTGAGCGTTAAAGTGTGTAAGTGTCATATTGAATTAAGAAAAAAGTAATTAAGTTAGGTTATCATACAGTTATGAAAAAAGTCTTTCTATGTCTTTTAATTTGCTGTTTCGCAGGGTACGCGATAGCAGCAGAGTTACCCGATCTTGGTGACAGTTCTGCAAACTACCTGTCTCCTCAAGAGGAGTCAGCGCTTGGCCGTCAAGTTATGATGGAAATTCGGTCTGATCCAGCTTATTTTGATGATCCAGTGTCAGTTGATTTTGTGAATCACGTTGCTGGACGTTTGCTGGCAGTAAGTGAAGATGCAATAGGTATGCATTTTGAGGTATTTATATTACAAGACCCTACACTTAATGCATTTGCTATGCCAGGGGGCTTTATTGGTGTGCATACTGGCTTGATTATGGCCGCAGAAACAGAATCTGAATTAGCTTCTGTGCTCGCTCACGAAATATCTCACGTTACACAACATCATATTGCCAGAGAAATGGAAGCACAAAGCCAAAATATGCCTCTTACCTTGGCTGCTATGGCGGCAGCATTATTGGCTGCGAGAACGAGCCCTGATGCAGCAGTGGGTGGAATGATGGGGGCTCAAGCTGGTGCTATACAGGCTCAATTAAATGCCAGTAGAGGATACGAAAAAGAAGCTGATCGCTTAGGTATTCAAAGATTGATCAGGTCAGGGTATGATCCACGTGGGATGTGGACTTTTTTCGAAAAACTGCAGCACTATGATAGCTTTTATGAAGGCGTTCCAGCTTTTCTACAAACTCACCCATTAACGACTGAACGTCTAGCAGAAATACAGAACAGGTTACAAAATATCCCTTATAAACAAGTACAAGATAGCCCGAATTTTCAATTAGTACGCTCAAGAATAAAGGCGCTTGTTGGTACCCCTAATGAGGCAGTACGCTCATTTGCTGGTGAAGAATTAAATCCAAAATATCCACAAGATCAACCTGAAATTTATGGTTATGCTGTTGCTCTGTGGCGTAATCACCAGTTCACAGAAGCACAGCAGAAACTTGACAGTATCAGACTGTATGCGAAAACAAACCCAATGTTTTTAAGTCTTAATGCAGCTATTGCTCAAGATGAAGGTAAACTTGATTTGGCCCTAGACTTATACCATCAAGCTTTAAGTCAGTATCCTGATGATAGAGCGCTCAATTATGGCTATATTAAAACGTTGCTTACCTTGAAGCGTAATCAGGAAGCATTAGCTCATATTCGTAAACGCATAAGCCATAATGAACAAGATGCGAAACTATATAACTACGAAGCTCGAGCCTTTGCTGCTCTTAATCAGCAACTCGCAAGCCATCAAGCCTTAGCATATTATTACGAGCGTATGGACAATTACAGTGCTGCGTTAGATCAACTGCAAATTGCATTAAAAACTGGAGACGGAGATTTCTATCAAAAATCATCCGTCGAAGCTGAAATAGATACCATTAAAAATGCTCTGGCATCGGATAAGGCAAAACGTAAAAAATAAAAATGTTATTGCTTTAAACGACTGACCTGTAATGCTAAATCAGTAACTTGTTTTTCAAATTGCGCTAAACGCTCTTTCTCTTGATTAACAACCTCAGCAGGCGCTTTATCTACAAAACTTGAGTTACCGAGCTTATGACGGGCTTTGTTAATTTCAATAGTGAGTTTTTCAATTTGCTTATTAAGTCGTTGAATTTCTGCTTCAACATCAATATCAACTTTAAGCATTAATTTGAAGTCACCCACCACAGCAACGGGAGCGGTTGTATTATCCAACACTTGAGAATCAACGTACTGTACCTCACTTAACTTAGCAAGATGGGCTAAATGGTTTGCAAATGAGTGTAAGTTATCAGTATTACCAACAATCAGTAACGGTACACGATCTTTAGGTGAAAGATTCATTTCTGAACGTAATGTCCGACAAGCATTAACCAGTTCTTTCAATAAGTTAATTTCTTTATCGGCTTGGTCGTCAAATTGACTAGCGCTAAACTCTGGGTAAGGGGCAACCATAATACTTTTATCATGACGATTCATCAAAGGAGAAATCTTCTGCCATAGTTCTTCAGTGATAAAAGGCATTAATGGATGAGTTAAACGTAATATTGTTTCCAGAGTATGAATTAGCGTATAACGTGTTGCATATTGAACCTCTTTATCTGTAGAGGATAAAGAGGTTTTAGCCAACTCGACATACCAATCACAATACTCATCCCAAACCAATTGATAAATACTACGAGAAGCAATATCGAAACGATAAGTATCAAATCCTTCTCTGACTTCTTGAATAGCTTGGTTGAGTCGACTTAGCATCCATCTGTCAATTAAACCAAAGGTTGTTGGAGTACTATCAAATTTTGATTCATGATCTGGCAGATTCATTAGTACATAACGTGTAGCATTCCATATTTTATTGCAAAAGTTACGGTAACCTTCACAACGTTGTAGGTCAAACTTTATATCACGTCCGTGGGTGGCAAGACTTGCGAAGGTGAAACGTAATGCGTCTGTACCAAAACTTTGAATTCCTTTAGGAAATTCGTTACGTGTCGCTTTTTCAATGGCTTTGGCTTGTTTTGGATCCATTAAATTACTGGTTCTTTTACTTACTAAGCTCTCGAGATCTATCCCATCTATGAGATCAATAGGGTCAAGAATATTGCCCTTTGATTTACTCATTTTTTGACCATGAGCATCACGCACTAAACCTGTGATATATACCTCTTGAAAAGGGATTTTGCCAGTAAAATGATTAGTCATCATAATCATTCTTGCAACCCAAAAGAAAATAATATCAAACCCAGTCACCAGCACATTAGTTGGTAAATAAGTATCTAATTCCTTTGTTTTGTCAGGCCATCCTAGAGTTGAAAAAGGCCATAGGGCAGATGAAAACCATGTATCTAGTACATCATCATCTTGTTTAAGATGTTTATTTCCTGCTAACTTCAGAGCTTCTGCTTCTGAATGAGCAACAAATACATTTCCATTTTCATCGTACCAAGCTGGAATTCTGTGTCCCCACCATAATTGTCGAGAGATACACCAATCTTGAATATTGGTTAACCAATGATTATAGGTATTAGTCCAGTTTTCTGGAATAAAACGGATTTGTCCTGAGGCGACTAACTCTAGTGCTTGCTGTGCAAAACCTTCCATACGAACAAACCATTGATCTGACAGCATGGGTTCAATTACAGAGCGTGTTCGATCACCCCTTGGTACCATGAGGGTATGTTTTTTAGACTCAGCTAATAAGTCTTGTGCTTCTAAGTATTCCAATACTTTTTTTCTGGCGACAAATCGATCTAATCCTTGGAATTCAGCAGGAACTTGTTCATTTAGTTTTGCTTCTTTTGTAAAAATATTAATAGGTGTTAATTGGTGTCTTGTCCCAACTTGATAGTCATTGAAATCATGAGCTGGAGTGATTTTTACACAACCAGTACCAAAGCTACTATCCACATAATCATCTGCAATGATTGGGATATGTTTATTGGTTAACGGTAACGCTAAATATTGTCCAATGAGTGATTGATAACGTTCATCTTGAGGATTAACAGCAACAGCCACATCACCAAATAGTGTCTCTGGACGGGTAGTTGCTACCACTAAAAATTGACCTGGTTGGTTTACGATGGGGTAGCGTATATGCCACAAAAACCCTTGCTCTTCTTCAGAGATTACTTCTAGATCAGATACCGCTGTTTGAAGGACGGGATCCCAGTTAACTAGGCGTTTACCGCGATAGATAAGCCCTTGTTCATATAAACGGACGAATACTTCGTTGACTGCTTTGGATAATCCCTCATCCATTGTAAAACGTTCTCTTTCCCAGTCACAGGAACTACCCATACGTCTCATTTGCCGGGTAATAGTAGATCCGGAGTGCTCTTTCCATTGCCATACTTTTTCAAGAAAACTATCGCGCCCTAAGGTTCGTCGATCAACGCCTTGAGCTTCTAATTGTCTTTCCACAACAATTTGAGTAGCAATCCCAGCATGGTCAGTACCCGCTTGCCATAAGGTATTGTCTCCTTGCATACGATGGTAACGGATGAGCGCATCCATTAGTGTATGTTGGAAGGCATGACCCATATGTAACGTTCCAGTTACATTGGGGGGAGGTAATAGAATAGAGTAGGGAGAGTTATTACTTTGGTGTTGTGCTTTAAATAAGCCCTCTTTTTCCCAAAAAGGGTACCAACAGGATTCTATGGAATGGGGATCAAAACTTTTATCTAATTCAATCATTATTTGCGACTCAAATCATGTGTATAAATTTCAAAACCACGATCACGGTAATACTGAAAACGTAATCGTGCTGCTTGCCTATCTTGCTCATCAATACTTACAATTTCTAACAATCTCTGAAAACGAGCAAAGTAGTCAAAGCGCTCTGGATGTAAATTAACCAAACAGTCATGATGCCAGGGTGTCTGTCCAGCACAATCAATGACGATTGGTACTTCTTTAGCGATAGGGTCATTACTTAGGCAATGAGGGATCACTGAAGTCGGATGAGTTTGCCACAATAGAGCATCAAGTGTTTCTGCTTGAGCTTGAGTGGCCGTACGTATCCAAATCGTGTTTTTTTGTTCCCAGGCCTTTTGAACAAGCTTTTGTGCTACCAGTACTTGGTCATCCACATGGGTATAAAAATCAATTCGTGTCACTCAGTGATCCTTTTATTATCTCATTATTGTTGTTTTAAAAAGTGACATAAAAGAGAAACGGGGCGTCCGGTTGCTCCTTTATCTTTTCCGCCGCGATAGGCCACACCAGCAATATCCAAGTGAGCCCATGTCATATTGCGAGTGAATTTTGCCAAGAAACAGGCTGCCGTAATGCTCCCTCCAGCGCGTCCTGCCACATTAGCCATATCGGCAAAGTTAGAGCGTAATCCTTCATGATATTCTTCCCATAGTGGCATAGGCCAGGCTCTATCACCTGTTGCATCACCAGCTTGTTTTAAAGCAGAAGACAAATTGTCGTTATTGGCAAATAACCCTGCAGCCTCATTACCTAAAGCAATAACGCAAGCGCCTGTGAGTGTGGCTATATCAACTATCGCCTTGGGCTCAAAACGCTCAGCGTAGGTTAGGGCGTCACATAAAATTAATCGACCTTCAGCATCTGTATTAAGAATTTCAATGGTTTGACCAGACATACTGGTGACAATATCTCCTGGTCGTGTGGCATTGCCATCAGGCATGTTTTCACAGGTAGGTACGACACCAATTAAGTTGATAGGAAGTTTCATTTCTGCCACAGCGCGCATGACACCAAAAACGGAAGCCGCACCACACATATCAAACTTCATTTCATCCATTTCAGGCGCTGGTTTTAAGGAAATCCCGCCAGTGTCAAAAGTAATCCCTTTACCCACCAATACAATCGGCTTAGCATTTTTTTGTGTGGCTCCGTTATATTTCATGGTAATCAGTTTGGGAGCTTGTCTTGAACCTTGGGATACGGCGAGAAGAGACCCCATACCTAATTTTTCCATATCTGATTTTTCAAGAACTTCAATTTTAAGTTTCCATTCTTTACCTAGTTTTTGCGCTTCCTTAGCCAAATAGGTTGGCGTGCAGATATTAGGTGGTAAATTCGCGAGATCCTTAGTGAAAGCAATTCCATTTGCTGTAGCTTGAGCTTGTGCAATCACTTTATTTAGTGCAGCACTAGGTGTTTTTCCTTTGGATACAAAAGCAATATGCTGAAGAGAACTTAAATTGGCTTTTTCTTTGGTTATTTTTTTAACTCGGTAATGGATCTCACTGGCGATAATAACAGCCTGTTCAATGTTCCATGAATCATCTCTATGTTCAACATTGAGTTGATTCAGTGTCAAAGCAACGTTTTTAATGCCTAGTGCTTCGAGTGCTTTTAAGCTTGTACGAACTAATTGTCTGTATTCGTTATCATTTAATGCAGTTTTGCTACCACTGTTAATAAGTAACAATCGCTGAGCCTTGATCCCATTTACATGATGAAGAACAACTGTACTACCCAAGTTTTTACCTAAATCACCCGCTTTGATAACTTGGCTAATTATTTTTGAGCACGCGGTGTCTAACTGCTTGATTTCACTAGATAGTTGTTGATTTGATGGAATAGCCACAATCAGGGCGTCAGCTACAATTTTCTCTAAAGGTTGAGCTTTTAAACTAAATTCCACAGTTGTTCTCCGTATTAAATTAGAATATTGATATATTAAACCCTAAATTATCTTGTTAAAGTTCAATAAAAGTCAAAGTGGTAAAAAATAAGTGATATTTAATCAAGTTTTTCGACGCGAATTTAGCCAAACTTCATTAATGGCCTTATTGGTTTTGGTTGCAATTTTATTTACTGTTACAGTGGTAAAGTTGCTGGGGCTTGCTGCTGGAGGGGAATTGTCTGGCGATGCCGTGGCCGCTATGGTGGGTTTCGGGATTTTGACTTACTTACCCGTTATTATGTCAGCATCTGTTTTTACGGCTGTATTGATGACATTAACTCGCGCTTATCGTGATTCTGAAATGATTATATGGCTCGCGTCAGGGGTGAGCTTAACTCGTTTTTTGGTACCAGTTATGGCGTTTGCTATACCAATGGCTTTTATTGTCTCACTAATGAGTATTGTTATATCACCGTGGGCTACAGGACAAAAAGCCATTTATCAAAAACGATTAGATTCCCAAGATGATACGTCCCAAATTACTCCTGGTGTTTTTAGAGAATCCAAACAATCAGATCAAGTGTTTTTTGTCGATTCAATCAATACTAATAAAAAAGATGTATCAAATGTATTTGTTCAGTCTATTCAGGAAAATAAAGTAGGTGTTATTGCAGCAGAAAAGGGATTTGTTACAACGAAAGCTAACGGGGACCGTTTTGTTGTGCTACAAAAGGGGCGACGCTATGAAGGGAAGCCGGGTACAGCAAATTATAACCTTGTAGACTTTGATGAAGCTCAACTGAGAATTCAAGAAAAGGCGGCAGGCCAAACATCACTGTCTGTTAAATCTATGCCCATCACTCAGTTAATGACTAAACCCACATTAGAGCAATGGAGTGAGTTTAATTGGCGTATTGGCATGCCTATAAGTTTAATAATCTTATGTGTATTCGCAATTCCATTGTCATATATCAATACCAGAGCAGGGCGCTCTGCTAACATGATTTTTGCTTTATTGGCCTACATGGTTTATTACAATACGATGGGTATTGGTCAGTCTTGGATAGTGCAAGGTAAGGTCTCGCCTTGGATTGGTATTTGGCCTATTCATTTAGGTTTTTTTCTCATTGCTTTCTTCATGTTAATTAAAAGGCAATGGTTGTGGTCTGTAAAACGTTTGTTTATTAAGAAACAAACGAACATCTAAATGACAGTATTTACCGTATTAAGCTATAATGCACGGTTTGGAGAGATGGATGAGTGGTTTAAGTCGCACGCCTGGAAAGCGTGTTCAGGGTAATACCCTGACGGGGGTTCGAATCCCCCTCTCTCCGCCAAATCAATAACTTACGTTAAATGCAGGCTAACGGAAGTAATTCCAAATAACGGTTTTGTCACAAATCAGTGTGGCGAAGTTGTGGCAAGAAATCCCCGGAAATAAATCAAGGTAACTGAGCGTAATGACCGATTTTCGAGTCGCCTTTGCCTAGATTTGCGCACAAGCTCCAAATATCTCCAACATCAGCTCAAAGTTTTCTTGTTTTTAATGAAAACTATATTCTGAGCGTAAAAACGTACACACAACTAACGTTAATGCGCTTAGAGTATATTTGTGGAAGCTCTAGGACTTAGCCCCGACTCCCGAGCCCTGCTCAGTAAGCTGCTTCGTGACAATCCCCAAGTAGTCACGACCAGCACGGCTGCTGCTGCACTCGGATTGACCTCTGCGCTTGCCACGCGTCGGCTGGCGGCATGGGCGCGCGCAGGCTGGTTAGCACGGGGAAGAAAAGGACCGGATTCTGCTGGAAAAAGAACAGTAAAAAACACGAGAGGCCTACCTTAGAACGCTTGCCGCTGATTTTGATGGCTGTTGGAATGTACTCCATCCTGTAGTGGATCGCTGCTCTGCGTCGTCCTATGACAAGGCGAAACGCGCGATTGTCGACCTTTCAGATGCGTATGCGCTGCTCAACAAGAAAAAAGAATTCGACCGTGCATTACGCCATTTTGTCGTTCGCCATGCCAAGCGCGAACCACTTATTCGCCGACTGGTCGAGGTCGGATTATGGACAAAGGGGTGATCGTCCAGACGGTGTATGGATAAATTCATTGAGAAGATTGCAGCGGCTGACCACAGTAAGAAATTGGTAACATTATTCCGGTCCCGACATGTCGCGCAACCACGGTTCGATATGCCCGATATCAAACGTTGCCGACTCAAACATTTCGATCATTTCCGAATAAATCTGCATTGGCGCTCGCCGAATTCGCCAACCATTAATGCGAAGAAATGTATCGACTGCCGCAAAAGCGATTCTCTTGTTGCCGTCAACGAACGGGTGGTTGACCGCTAGACTTTCAAACAGTGCTGCCGCCTCCGCAAGGATGTCACCATAGTAGCCAGTCTGCGGTCGATAAAGAGCCGCCTCCAATGCACCATGATCGCAGAGGCCGTCCAAACCACCGTAACGCTTTATCAGCACTGCGTGCATCCCCAGCACATCAGCAACTGTCAGGTAGTCTCTCTTCATGAACTATTTGGCCAATTCGTTGTAGAGACTATCAAACTCCTGAACGCTGGATGCAAAAGCTTCCAATACATGACGGCGCGGGCTCTCGGTTTGCTGCCGGTCGATATAGTCGCGCAGCGCATCATCAAGCACGGCTTGGAATTGCCGCCCCTGGCTTTCAGCAATTCGGCGTAGCGCGGCCAATACTTCAGGCGTTGCCTGGGAAGAAAATTTTTTGCGAATGATTCCGTTCATAAGCCCTCCATCATGAAACATCTTGATTTATCATGATACATCATGAAATGGTTAGATGCCACAAAAATGCAATGTCTTTTTTCCAATCTAAATGTGACGAGTTCGGAGAGAATTTTACTAATATTGGTCTGGAAAGCGTGTTCAGGGTAATACACTGACGGGGGTTCGAATCCCCCTCTCCCCGCCAAGTTAATAGATGTTTAAATCAACGCTAGAGTAATTGCTCAATTATTGTATTGTTTATATCTATAGCGTCTTGCGGCGTAAATTGAATTTTGATGCCGTTATCAGCCAAAATAAACGCGCTAGTATCCAACCAGTACGTTTTCCCATCGTTAAATTCATTGCTTCTTACGATCCCAAAACCATAAGATGCAGCTAAATCAAACGCATCTGGAGTAGGGGCACTATGGCTAAATAATTGCTGTGGGCTGGCAACTGCTGATTCAATCAGGTTGATGTCTTTTATTCCATCCAATCCACCGTGTTGCGAGAGCTGAACGTCGTGGATAGCAAACGGTGTCTCTGTGAATCCATCGCCAAGTGGTCATTTAGCTAGTACACGTAAGACTTCACGGTCTTCCTGCATGATTTGCTCGGCTAAATTCATTTGACGCTCAAAATCTGGATTATAAGGTGTAATTCGTAGACCGCCACCCGGGGCATCCGTCAAAAAAAGCGTATCTCCTTATTAGTCATAAAGATCAGAAAATTGTTTTTTTAAAAGTGTTTTTTGCAGTCAGTAAGTATTGAAACAAAATGCAACTAATTACTTTAACTTTTTGAAAATATTAGTGTAAAATCCAATTTAAGTTGTTGTTTATTTATAATTATTATTTAGGGAGCTAATTATGAAGTATATTCTACTCTTGCTTGTTATTTTAGTTGCGATTTTTTCAGCCTACATGTTAAATAACAATGCAAAAGCAGCCTCTTTAACTTTAGGCAGCCATCAAGTCGCTACTCAAATTAGCGTAAATAAATAATCACAAAATAATTAGATTTTAAAAGGATGTGGTTTACCACATCCTTTTTTATTGGCGTAAAAACCTTTGCATAATATCTTTTAAAGGCTTGTATCTCTCTTTTGCTGTTAAAGGGGTAAAGATAGGGTTTCTACGCCACGGGTC
>JAJZPN010000005.1 GCA_021811145.1 Pseudomonadota bacterium | reverse complement strand
AAATAACGTAAGAATCACTACAACCCTTAAATCAATTTTACTAAAGTCATCAATACCAATGGTTTCAGATAGAGCAGCATACTGTGCCTGTTGGTTTTTCTTTTCTGTTAAATTGTTTTTACTCTCATCAACCAAAGCTTCAATTTGTTTAGCATCAATGCGCGCTATCAAATGATGATACGGAAGGATTTCATGAGCTGTGAGTGCATATTTCTTATCAAGATGTTTCCAACTCAAAGGTGAGAGTTTTAAAAAGACTTCAATCTGTTGAATTAATTTAGGTAATACAGGCTTTAAATAGATACTTAAACAGCGAAACATCTCTATACACGAACTGGATACTTGATGAAGTGTGGCGAGTCGAGACTCGTCCTTAGCCAGATCCCAGGGTTTTTGTTGATCAACATATTGATTAGCAAGATCTGCTAAAGCCATAATCTCCCTGATTGCCTTAGCAAACTCTCGCTCTTCATATAATTCTTTAATGTGAGTAGCTTCAGCATATAGTCGTTCAATGATGGGTAATGCCGTTTCATCAAATTGCGGAGCTAATTTACCGTCAAAACGTTTAGTAATAAAACCAGAGGTACGGCTCGCGATATTGATAAACTTTCCAACCAAGTCACTGTTTACCCGATTCATAAAGTCATCAAGGTTTAAATCGATATCATCCATTGAGCTATTCATTTTTGCAGCAAAATAATAGCGTAGATACTCGGCATTAAGATGTTTTAAATAACTCTGTGCTGTAATGAATGAACCACGGCTTTTCGACATTTTTTGGCCATTGACTGTTAAAAAGCCATGAACAAATAATTTTGTTGGAGTACGTAAATTAGCCGCATGCAGCATAGCTGGCCAAAATAGTGAGTGAAAGTAGAGAATGTCTTTGCCAATGAAATGATAAAGCTCTGTGTCAGTGTCTTTTTTCCAATACTGTTCAAAATCCAACCCCTTAGTGTCAGCCAGTTTTTTAAATGTACCAATGTATCCAATTGGTGCATCTAACCACACATAAAAGTATTTACCAGGGGCATCGGGTATTTCAAAACCGAAGTAAGGCTTATCACGTGATATGTCCCAATCGGTTAAGCCACTTTTAAACCATTCATTAAGTTTATTGGCGGCTTCCTCAGGAATGGTGCCAGAGTGTGTCCACTCGCGCAGAAAATTCTCGCATTCTTTTAGTTTAAAGAAATAGTGTTCAGAGGTCTTTTTAATTGGCGTGGCACCAGAAATGGCTGATACCGGATTAATTAATTCAGTTGGCGTATAGGAAGCACCACATACTTCACAGTTATCACCATATTGATCTTTTGCATGACAGCGTGGGCACTCACCTTTAATAAAGCGGTCTGGCAAAAACATGGATTTTTCTGGATCAAACAGTTGTTCTATAGATCGCACTGCAATTAATCCTGCATTTTTTAAGCGTGTATAGATATCTTTCGCATAATGCTCTGTTTCAGGAGTGTGCGTGCTGTAGTAGAGGTCGTGATCAATGAAAAAGCCAGCAAAATCTTTCATGTGTTCTTGGCGAGCTTTTTCAATCATTTGTTCAGGAGTAATACCTTGTTGGCTTGCGGCAAGCATGACTGGGGTACCATGTGTGTCATCTGCGCAAATATAATGCACAGTCTGTCCATTCATGCGTTGATGTCTTACCCAGATGTCTGTTTGGATATGTTCTACCATATGACCTAAATGAATACTGCCATTGGCATAGGGTAGGGCGCTGGTAACAATAATGGTTCTAGGCATAAAAATGTCGATTTCTGCGTTAATTAAAACCTATAGTTTAACAAGGTCCTGAATATTTGCCATATTAGGACTATAATAGTCCTCTTTTAAACGTGATTATTAGGTAATGTTCCATGGATAAACAGCGTATTGAGACACTCTTAAATGGTTTAACAGACCCCTTTACTTTAAAAACATTTGGCCAAGAAAAAGCCATTAAATTGATTGAGTTAACTGATCAAGCTGTCAAAATTACTTTAGAAGTTGGCTATCCTGCTAAACACTTAACAGAGCAGTTAACCCAATTAGTAGCAACTGCGCTAAAAACCCTTCCAGAGTTGCCACAAGCGCATATTAATGTGAGCTGGAAAATCGCTGCTCATACTGTTCAAGGGGCGTTAAAGCCATTGGAAGGTATTAAAAACATTATTGCTATTGCCTCAGGTAAGGGTGGGGTAGGTAAGTCCACTACGGCCGTTAATATCGCTCTAGCTCTGCAAGATGAAGGAGCGCGCGTGGCTATACTTGATGCTGATATTTATGGCCCATCGCAGCCAATGATGCTTGGTATTGATGACAAACCCTCAAGTAGTGAAGACGGACGTCGTATGCGTCCGTTAGAGAATTATGGATTACAAACGATGTCTGTGGGCTATTTAATCGACTCAGATCAGCCTATGGTGTGGCGTGGTCCTATGGTAACTCAGGCATTAGAGCAACTCATTCGTGATACAGCTTGGGATAACGTTGATTATCTTATAGTTGATATGCCTCCTGGTACGGGTGATGTGCAACTGACCCTAGCGCAAAAAGTACCCGTCACAGGAGCGGTTATTGTCACCACTCCCCAAGATATTGCTCTATTAGATGCCAGAAAGGGGTATCGTATGTTTGAAAAAGTAGGGGTACCTATTTTTGGTGTGGTGGAAAACATGAGCACACACCGTTGTAGTCAATGTGGTCATGAAGAACATATCTTTGGAGCCGGTGGTGCTGATAAAATGGTAAAAGATTTTGGTACTGAGTTATTAGGTTCATTGCCGCTTGATATTCGTATCCGTCAGCAAACTGATGCAGGTAAACCTTCAGTAGCGGCTGACCCACTGGGAGATATTGCTCAAAATTATCGTGCGATAGCAAGAAAAATTGCAGTTAAAATTGCCCAAAAAGCCGAAGATCGCAGTGCTAAATTTCCTAAAATTGTGATTCAAAAAACTTAAAGAGAGTACTGAGTGATGAGTATTAAATCAGATCGTTGGATCAAACGCATGGCTGAAGAACATGGCATGATTGAACCCTATGAACCGAACCAAGTAAAAGAAGTAAATGGCCAGAGAATTGTTTCATACGGCACATCAAGCTATGGCTATGATATTCGTTGTTCAGATGAATTTAAACTGTTTACAAATATCAATTCAACCATAGTAGATCCTAAGAACTTTGATGCTAACTCATTCGTCGACGTTAAAGCGCCTGTGTGTATTATTCCGCCCAACTCTTTTGCTTTAGCAAGAACAGTTGAATATTTTAGAATCCCCAGAAATGTCTTAACTGTCTGTTTAGGAAAGTCGACCTATGCGCGGTGCGGCATTATTGTTAATGTTACGCCCTTTGAGCCTGAATGGGAGGGATATGTCACTCTAGAATTTTCAAATACCACTCCACTGCCAGCAAAAATATATGCAAACGAAGGGGTGGCTCAGGTTCTCTTTTTTGAATCCGATGAAGTATGTGAAGTATCTTATAAAGATCGCGGTGGAAAATACCAAGGTCAACGTGGTGTGACTTTGCCGAAGATTTAAGTTTTGTCTTTAATGTCATATCTCTATAGGATTGTTGTCGTGACTTACACTGATAACAATCCTATTTTTGTATTCTCTTATCGCGCTCTGACTTCTTTTCCTTAGTTTTCTTTTTTATATCGACAATTTGTTGTTTTTTCTTAATCTGTAATTGTTAGAGTCATT
Source organism: Pseudomonadota bacterium (assembly GCA_021811145.1). Classification (GTDB taxonomy): domain Bacteria; phylum Pseudomonadota; class Gammaproteobacteria; order Burkholderiales; family Ferrovaceae; genus PN-J185. Next base: position 93,659 of record JAJZPN010000005.1, on the reverse strand, counting down.
GAACACTATAACAATGAGGAGAGAGACATGGATGGTCATGAACGGTCAATGGTAGAACTCAATACAGAGATGCTAAGTCTTGCTCGTGAAATGCTACGTCAGAATTATGAACGGGCTTTATATGAATTAGGAATTCATCGAGATGTTGCTAGTACTATTCTAAAGTTATCAGTGAAAGAGATTCGTCAATTAACCTCAACTCCCGTATTGCTAGTGGGTTTACGATGGAAAAACCCCAAAGTTTGGCAGGAATTAAGTCTCTATGCATCAGGTGAGTCCATTGCATTGGCACAAGCCATGTTAATCGGTGAAAAGGAGATGCGCCATGGCTTCTAATCGAGAATTAAACACAGAATTAGGCCGTTATCAAACAGCGCAGCAATTGTTTTCTGTGGGTGCTCGTGTCCCGATAGTCAGAGAGCTCACACAACTCTCTCCTTGGTTATTGCGTAAGTTTTATGTAGATACAACAGGTGAAAAACCATCACGAGGTCCTATTCCTTCCTCAGTAGAGTGGTATTTAACAGGAATTAACCACTTACAATCTTCTTTATTTTTACAGTATTACCAAAGTGTACAAGTCCATGAGGGTGAAGTGAATGCAAGCTACTTACTGTTGGCTTATCAAATGTGGCGTTCCAGCTGGGCTTTAACTCAATTAAAAAGTACCTTGAGTTTCGATAGAGCATGGTGGTTAATTAAATTAATTCGATCTGATTTAATAAAAGGGCAAGCATGCCGAGTGTGTCGCGGCATTTATATTGTCGGACTCAAACGACTTGGGACCTATCGTTGTCCCAGGTGTTTTAAAAGTGCTTTAAGCTATGGGCCGAGAAAAAAGCAGTTTGATTACTTGCCGCCACGAGAAAAATCATCTAACTCGGTATCTTCTATGGCGTACATCTCATCCAGTGAATCGTCATCTGTATCGTAACGTTCCTCACTAGGAGCGATGTCCGGATTGAGGGTAATTGTTTGACTCTCTGCTCCACTGAGCAGCACATTATTGGTTTGTATCTCTTTTTTCATACTTTTTATTTTTTCAAACTTTTGTGACAAATTAATGACATTAACAAAACAAAAAAAATGTTAATATTTATTATTTTCTATAGTATCCGACTATGACACAACGTTCTTGGTTCCCTATTTTGGCTCTGGTTTTGCTATCAAGTATTTGGGGCTATACATGGGTTTTAGCAAAACAAGCATTGAGTCTTGCCCCTCCTTTTGCTTTTGCTGCGCAACGTTGTATTGGTGGTGCTCTCGCTTTATTTGTTTTACTCAAATTAACTAATAGACCGCTAAAATGTGCAGAACCCAAGGCCACAATGTGGATTGGTTTGGTACAAGTGGCGGGTTTTATGGCACTACAAACTTGGGCTTTAGTTGAGGGAGGACCTGGAAAAACATCAGTGCTGATTTTTACCATGCCAATTTGGACATTGTTGTTGGCCCGCGTGTTTTTAGGTGAAGTGGTTAAAGGAGTGCAGTGGGTTGCAGCCATACTGACTCTAGTGGGTCTGATTTTTATTATTGAACCTTGGAATATGCACGCCTCTGCACTAAGTAAATTATTAGGCATTCTTGCAGCGGTGTGCTGGTCTGTGGGAACGATACAGGTCAAACTGTTAAGACAAAAAAGTCAAGTGGATTTGATTAATTTGACCACTTGGCAGATGGTTGTAGGGGCGGTTCCATTAACTCTTTTAGCAGTACTTGTGCCTGAAGGATCAACGCAGTGGTCGGCACATTATATTTATTTGTTGGTGTTTATGTCAGTTACTAGTACTGGACTGTGTTGGTGGTTATGGATTTATATTTTAGATCGTGTACCGGCATGGGAGGCAAGTCTTTCAGTGCTAGGTACCCCAGTGATTGCTATTCTTTCATCACGTTTCATTTTGAATGAGGCATTCAAAGTATTGGAAATTACAGGCATACTCATGATTGGTATTGGGTTATCTTTATTGTCTTTTATTGGTTGGTTAACTTCTCGCAGACAAGCATGATACTGCGTATTAGTTCTTGAGTATGAGTGGTTGTCCAATTGCCCACTCTTTAACAACATTCGGATCTGTTAAAAGGAGTGCATGCGCTTTACCTGGGTAATCTAACGTCCTTAAGATATGGCGAATCAGATTAAGTCGTGCGCTTTTTTTGTCATCAGAATCAATAACGGTCCAAGGAGCCATTTCATGATGAGTGCGTGAGAGCATGATGTCACGTGCTTTACTATATTCTTTCCACTTACTAATGGCAATATCATCAATAGGGCTCACTTTCCATTGTTTTAATGGATTAGAGTGCCTTTCTTTCATTCTTCTCTCTTGCTCTTCTTTGGAGATATTTAAATAGTATTTTAAGATTTTTATTCCAGAGCGAACTAACATGGTTTCAAATTCGGGGGCGGTTTTAAGAAACTCTTCATACTGTTGATCGGTACAAAACCCCATTACAGGTTCCACTCCTGCACGGTTATACCAACTACGATTAAAGATGACAAATTCTGCCGGTCCCGGTAAATGCGACACATAACGCTGGAAATACCATTGTTTTTCTTCGCGATCTGAAGGTTTAGGTAGGGCTACCACCCGCGTATCGCGAGGACTTAAGTGCTCAATAATACGTTTAATGGCGCCGTCTTTACCTGCTGCATCACGACCTTCTAGGATAACCAATATTTTTTCATTGCTTTTTATAAGATGGCGTTGAAACTTAACCAGCTCTATTTGTAATTCTTTCAATTTTTCTTCGTAATGATGATTATCATTCATAATATGGTTAATGAGCTTTTGATTAGAAAGATGAAATCATAATACGCTAATTTAGAGGTTAGGAATTATGCGCTTTTTACTATTTATTGTTGTATTCGTTTTATCGGGATGTGGCTCTGTTAACAATAATACAGATAGGTCGCACTCATCAGGTTATCAAGGTCAGGGAAAACAAGAGTTTTCCGCTCAGCCTTATAAACAGTGGCAGCAATCTGGGGACCATGTATTGTGGGTTGATAGAACTCATTCAACAATCATCATTAGTGTATTTAAAGCGGGGACTCTAGCAAGAATAGGGCATGACCACGTGGTTGTGGTTCATGATTTAAAAGGGGCGATAGACGAAAGCAAAGGAATTGGCGATTTTAGCTTTTTGCTTACTAATATGGCTGTTGATGAACCTTACTACAGACAGCTTATGCATTTACCATCAGGTATTTCAAAGAGCGCAAGAGAAGGGACGCGCAATAATATGCTTAATAAGGTACTGTTCGCTGATCAGTATCCTGTTGTAACACTTCACGCACAAACACTTAAAGACAATCCAGGTTATGTGGGCTTAACGATTAATTTGCATGGCGTAACGCAAAAGAAAATAATTGCCTACCAGAAAATCAATCAACATGGTCATATTCACATAACAGGAGAGACAGTATTGACGCAAACTCAGTTTGGAATCAAACCATTTTCAGTACTCTCAGGCGCGCTTCAAGTAAAAAATCAAATAAATATTCAATTTAATATTGAAATATTGGAACAAAAAATCAATAGTACTATCTATTAGACATGGTTTAATCTTTCGGAGTGAAAATCATGAACAGAATTGTAAAAACTTCAGTTTCTGCTCTTTTAGGTTTGTGTTTTTATTCAGCTGTTAATGCAACGTCCACTAGCCAGCAAGTTTTTAATCAGGATCCTAATCAAGTTGCTCTGCAGCAATCCATCAATAATCTTAAGCAAGACCTTCATCTAAGACCTTATCAAAATGCCATGTGGGACATGTGGTCACAAAGTATGATTGAACTTAGTCAAGTTCCGCTAGTCAATCAAGACAACAAGTTAAGAGTTGATAACTCCCATTTAATTCAAACACAGATTGATGTGTTGGATGATTTTGAAAGAAGAGCGCATTATGCTCTCGCCAGGACCCAGTTGTTTTTAGGTGACTTAGATGCTGCGCAGCAACATAAAGTAGTGGCATTTTGGAAAAACTCGATGCCTGCTTATCAACTATTACCTCATTCCTCACCTTTTAATATAGAGGATGTGGTAGGTGTAACAGGATGCGATATGCACTGCGTTAGATAAATTACAGCATTCACTTATAACAACAATAATAAGTGGTTAGGTAGTACTTTCAAGGGGGTAGTTTAACTACCCCTTTTTTATTGGATTTGATAGGCGAAATAATGGATGTATAAGTTTTTCTTAAGAAAAAAAGAATATTCATTCAGAAATTGTTACCCATTATTTTGCGCTGCGGGATTAGAATAAGTTTAATTTTGCCTAAAGGATGTGTAAGAAAATGAGAAAATTGATTCCTTGGATGATGGGGTTGGTTGTTAACCTGCTTTACACCTCTGCCTTTGCAGATCAAGGTGGTTTTTGGGGCAGTAACTGGGCTGTTTTAGATCCAAAGGGACCCGTTGCTGCGGCTGAAAAACATTTAATTCTCACGGCCTTTGGCTTAATGCTGATTGTTGTAATTCCAGTTATTGTCATGACAATTGTCTTTGCTTGGCACTATAGAGCTGACAATAAGGCAGCAAAATATGACCCTAAGTGGGACAATTCTCACACCATTGAGTGGATTGTTTGGAGTGTACCTGCAGTCATTATTCTGGTTTTAGGTACGATTGTTTGGCAAACCAGCCATGAATTAAGCCCCGAAAAACCTATTGCTAGTACTAATAAAACCCTAGAAGTTGAAGTGGTATCCATGGACTGGAAATGGCTATTTATTTATCCAGAACAGGGTGTGGCTTCGGTGAATGATCTGGTTATTCCTGCTAATACGCCAGTTCACTTTAAAATCACCTCAGATTCAGTGATGAACTCTTTTTTCATTCCTCAGCTAGGCGGTCAGATTTACGCTATGGCTGGTATGCAGACCAATTTAAACTTGTTTGCTAATGAAACAGGGGTATATCGAGGAATGGATGCGATGTTTAATGGTGAGGGCTTCTCCGGTATGAGTTTTCCCGTCACCGTCGCCACCAACGATCAGTTTAACAACTGGATTAACCAAGTTCATGCTGAGAAAACCGATTTAAACGTGACCCAGTTGCGCTCACTAGAAGTGCCTAGCGATCACGTTAAACCCATTCATTTTGCAACTGTAACGCCTTATCTTTTTGAGAGTGTCATTATGAAATATATGGGTAATGACGCTTCTACTTTAAAAGCTATGGCAAGTTATTGCTCACCAAACCGCTTGGTGAATTTGGCACAAGGTCACTAAAGGAAATAAAACTATGACAACATCTGCTTTATTTGGACGCTTAACTCTTGATGCTATACCCTATCAAAACCCTATCATTATGGGTACTGTAGGCACAGTAACAATTCTTGGGGTGTTACTGGTGGCGTGGCTGACATATCAACGTCGCTGGGCTTACCTATGGAATGAATGGTTTACTAGCGTAGACCACAAACGTATCGGTGTCATGTACATTATTTTTTCAGTGATTATGATGCTTCGCGGTTTTGCTGACGCGATCATGATGAGAACTCACCAGGCTCTTGCACAAGGTATGGGGCAGGGCTATTTGCCACCCGAACACTACGACCAAATCTTTAGTGCACACGGCACTATTATGATTATCTTCGTTGCTATGCCATTTTTTATCGGCTTGATGAATTTCGTGGTACCGCTACAGATTGGTGCGCGCGACGTAGCTTATCCGTTTCTAAATTCAGTGAGTTTTTGGCTGACCGTAGCGAGCGGGTTATTGGTTATGGTTTCTTTGGCTGTCGGTGATTTTTCTCAAGCTGGCTGGTCAGGTTATCCTCCTTACTCTGAATTAAAATTCAGTCCCTCCACTGGGGTTGATTATTGGATGTGGAGTCTTCAGTTGGGCGGTATTGGTACGTTGGTTACAGGGATTAATTTCTTTGTCACTATTCTAAGAATGCGTGCGCCTGGCATGTCCTTAATGAAAATGCCCATTTTTACTTGGACTATTTTCGTGACCACAGTATTAATTATGTTCTCTTTCCCAGTACTGACAGTCACACTGGCACTGTTAGCAATGGATCGTTATTTAGATATGCATTTCTTTACCAATGATTTTGGTGGTAATCAAATGATGTTCGCCAATCTTTTCTGGATTTGGGGTCATCCTGAAGTGTATATCGTTGTATTACCAGCATTTGGTATCTTCTCAGAAGTAGTATCAACCTTCTCTAAGAAAAGATTATTTGGTTATGCCTCGATGGTGTATGCAACCATTGCCATTGCCATACTATCTTTCGTCGTCTGGTTACATCACTTCTTCACTATGGGTTCTGGTGCCAACGTCAATGCTTTCTTCGGTATTGCTACGATGATTATTGCAGTACCAACAGGTGTAAAAGTATTTAACTGGTTATTCACCATGTACCGTGGTCGTATTGAGTTCACAACAGCCATGATGTGGAGCATTGGGTTCATTATTACTTTTGCTGTGGGTGGCATGACTGGTGTTTTACTTGCAGTTCCTGGCGCAGACTTTATGTTACACAACAGTGAGTTTTTAGTTGCTCACTTCCATAACATGTTAATTCCAGGTGCGTTGTTTGGTTATTTTGCAGGGTATAACTTCTGGTTCCCGAAAATGTTTGGTTTCCGCTTAGATGAAAAGTGGGGCAAACGTTCTTTCTGGTCCTGGTTAGTTGGTTTTTACTTGGCTTTCATGCCCTTGTACGCCTTAGGTTTCATGGGTATGCCACGTCGTATGTCTCATTACGATAACCCATACTGGCAGCCTTACTTGATTGTGGCTTTATTAGGTACATTCTTGATTGCTTTCGGTATCTTCAGTCAAATCATGCAATTAGCAGTGAGTATTCGTCAACGTCATGCACTCCGTGACAGAACTGGTGATATTTGGGGCAGCCATTCATTGGAATGGTCTATTCCATCACCTCCTGCTTTCTACAATTTTGCTAAAACTCCAGTAGTTGAAGATTTGTATGCTTTCACTTACATGAAAGAAAACGGTATTAATCCTCGTGCAACAGCTCCTTTTGCACCGATTCATATGCCTCGCAACTCTTCCATTGGTGTATTTCTAGGGTTATTTACCTTTACCCTAGGTTTTGGTTTGGTTTGGCATATGTGGTGGCTAGTGGTAGGTTCACTGTTTGCCATCTTGTCTTTATTGGTAATGCGCTCAACTGATGACAATGTGGATTATGAGCTCTCACCACAGCAAGTTGCTGTGTATGAAGCTGAGGCATACCAATCAGCTAATCAAGCGTCAGGCCAGCATGCCGCTGACCTAGCTACTCAAGGATAATTTTATGTCAGATACTACTTTAGATAACCATCACGGCCATGCGGAGCATGGCCACAGTCCTCTAAATAACCAATTGTTTGGTTTTTGGTTATACCTTATGACGGACTGCATTTTATTTGCTTCGTTGTTTGCCACCTACGTTGTCTTGAAAAATAACAATGCAGGTGGTCCAACAGGACATGAAATTTTTGAGCTTCGTTATGTTTTCCTAGAAACAATGCTTCTTTTGTTTTCCAGCTTTTTTAATGGCTTTGCCATGATAAATCTGTCTCAAAACAAAGTGAAGCAAACTGTTCAATGGCTCATTCCAACAGCTTTATTTGGTTTGGGTTTTATCTTAATGGAAATTAATGAGTTCAGTCGTTTAGTGATTGAGGGGAACGGACCTGACCGCAGTGGTTTTCTGTCAGGTTTCTTTGGTTTGGTCGGTACTCACGGTTTACACGTTTCTGTGGGTCTTATCTGGATGACAGTGATGATTGTTCAGTTACTTCAGAAAGGGATCACTCCAGGGGTTCGCTCTAGACTTTTACGGTTAAGTCTTTTTTGGCACTTTCTTGATGTGGTTTGGATTGGTGTATTTACAGTTGTTTATTTAATGGGAGTAATGTGAAATGTCTCATAGCGATACACATCACGATAGTCATCAATTATCTGCCAAATCCTACGTGGTTGGATTTAGCTTATCAATGCTGTTAACTTTTGCTGCTTTTGGTGCAGTTATGTCTGGTGCACTTAAGGGGGCAACTGAACTAGTTACTGTTGTTATTTGTGCGGTACTACAAATTTATGTGCAGCTACGTTATTTCCTTCATTTAGATGGCAGTTCTGAACAACGTTGGAATGTGATGTCCTTCATCTATACCTTAGTTATTATTGCCTTACTTGTGGTTGGATCATTGTGGATTATGTATAACATGCATAACCTCATGATGCCTGGTGCTTAAGGGTATACGGTGTTACTCAAAGACCTATTAACTCTAACCAAACCTGGGATTATTTTAGGTAATCTGGTCTCAGCAACAGGGGCTTTTTTTCTAGGAACAGGGGGCGCTATGCACCCCTTGTTATTTTGTTTAACCTTGTTGGGCTTGTCATTCTTAATTGCAGGTGGTTGTGTTTACAACAATTGTATAGATCGTGACATTGATTCACTCATGGAGCGAACTAAGAATCGTCCTTTGGTGCAGGGTAGGGTGTCTCTTAATGTAGCATTGGTTTTTGCTACTGTATTGAGTGCCTTGGGACTCTATATTTTATATAGTCTTGCAGGGTTGATAGGTTTTTCTTTGGCTTTATTTGGTTTGTTAGCCTACGTAGTATTATATAGCCTGTGGTTAAAAAGAACCCAATGGGGTACTTGGGGTGGAAGCATTTCAGGTGCTATGCCACCACTGATAGCTTACGCCTGTGCAACACATTCATTAGATTTCACCGCTTTAGTCTTATTTTTAATGTACTGCTTGTGGCAAATTCCACACGCACAAGCGTTAGGAATTCTCCATTTAAATGACTATCAAAAAGCCAAAATTCCTGTGGTCACTCATGGCGAATGGGGAATAAACCGAATAAAAGAGATGACACCCTGGTACGTTGGGATATTTTGTTTATTGAGTGTTTCTTTATTCTTTACTCATCGTGTGGGCGTTATTTATTTAGTTAGCGTTCTGCTTATGTCTGTACTATGGGTTAGGGCAAGTATTGTTAAGCGCGAGTTACTACCTCATCGTAGTTGGGCTAAAAAGTCATTTGTTTATTCGCTTTATATGGTCATGTTATTAAGTTTCATGATGTCTTTAGACGTAAAAGAAATTAACATCGATCAATTTAACCAGCAAGCTAAGATTAATTCTGTATCGCTACCAGGGCATGAGTTATGGCTTGCCTGGCTTAATTTAAATCCTTCTTTAGAAAAATAATATTTATTCTCATCTCTACATCATTTCATCAGTCAGCGCGATCATTTTTTCTTTTGGGTTGATCCATTTCGTATAAGTACTCTTTATTTTTAGCTATATGTTTTCTAAAATTTAATATTAAGTTGCTAGAAAAATAAGTGCTTTCAGAGGAAAAATGGATTATTTGTTGTATGAGTTCTATATGTTTCTTTTAAAATTACGTGTTTAAAAGCCATTTAAGCAGTATTTTTTTAAAAATTAATTGACAATATTTCAATACCCTTTTATAAAGTAGGGGTACGCTTAATATGTACTTAAAAAATGATTTAGACAGTATTAATTTTTATTAATCTCTAAAATTTTAAACAAGAAGGGGAAATCAGGTGAATAAGACAGAATTAATCGATCACATTGCAGATGCTGCTGATATTTCTAAAGCTGCTGCAGGACGTGCATTAGATGGCGCCATTGCTGCGATTAGAACTTCACTAAAAAAAGGTGGACAGGTTACTTTAGTTGGTTTTGGAACCTTTTACGTAGGCAAACGTGCTGCTCGTACAGGACGTAATCCACGTACTGGTGCAGCAATTAAAATCAAAGCTGCAAAAGTTCCTAAGTTTAGGGCTGGTAAAGCGCTCAAAGATGCGTTAAACTAGTAGACTTTGCTGGGTGCTTAGCTCAGTTGGTAGAGCGTCGCCCTTACAAGGCGAATGTCGGGGGTTCGAGCCCCTCAGCACCCACCAGCAAGTTTTAAGGAGTGGTAGTTCAGTTGGTTAGAATACCGGCCTGTCACGCCGGGGGTCGCGGGTTCGAGTCCCGTCCACTCCGCCAATATAAAAGAGTTACAGAGTTAAACCTGTAACTCTTTTTTTTCGTATTTAAGCCACATTAGTGTGCATTGCGAGTACTCATAGCAAACGCTATACTTGCATGGTTAAATTACTGATCAAATTTATTAATAGATTGGATGAATCATGTTGTTAGAAAAATTTAGAGACTTGTCTCAAACTTGGGTTGCTAAAGTATTACTGGCACTTATTATGGTTCCTTTTGCATTGTTTGGAATTAACTATTACTTTAACCAAGGCAGTAGTGGTGCCGATGTAGTAGCAAAAGTTGCCGGCCAATCCATTACACTCTCTGAATTTAATCAGACGCTTAAAAATCAAATTGAACAATTAGGACAAAATGCTACCGAGGCGGATAGTCAGCAACTGAGATTCTCAGTATTGCAAGCCTTGGCTGTAAGACATGTCATGCAAGGTTACGCCAAAGACATTCATCTTGAGGCACCTAATCAAATGCTCGCTAATGAAATTGCACAAATTCCTTATTTCCAGGACAACGGGCGCTTTTCTCAAACAAAATATGAGTCATTGCTATTACAACGAGGTATGACTCCCGTGACATTTGAGAATGCGCTGCGTGGTGATCTTGCCGTAGGAATGGTTAAAGACACTTTTAGTGCAACTCAATGGGTACCTCGCACCTCTGTAGAAGCCTTTATTCGCTTAACTGGTCAACAACGAATTTTTTCTACAACAGAGTTAACTGTCACTCAATTAGCTCACGCACCCCAAATCACCGATGAGCAGGTAAAGAGCTATTATGAATCCCATAAAGAACAGTTTCAGGTCCCAGAGCAAGTAAAGGTTGATTATGTGGTCTTGTCTCTTGCTGATGCAGAACATGATATCCCCGTGACTTCTCAAGACATTGAGCGCGCTTACCATGATCCGGCAAACCAACAACGCTGGCAAACCAAAGAGAGTAGACGAGTGAGTCATATTCTCTTCGCTGTTCCTCAAGGGGCGAGTGCCGCTGAAAAAGAAAAACAACTGGAAAAAGCCAAGAAAACAGTTGCTTTTTTAAGAGCACATCCAAAAGAGTTTAGTAAAGTCGCCAAAGAGCAGTCACAAGATCCAGTCTCAGCAAAGCAGGGTGGAGATCTTGGCTTTTTTAGTCAGGGCACAATGGTGGCACAGTTTGATAAAGCCGCATTTAATTTAAAGCTTAATGACATCTCTGATCCTGTTGAAACGCCCTATGGCTTTCATATTCTCGAAGTCACTGCCATCAAACCACAGAGAACTCAAACGTTGGCTGAAGCTACCCCTGTGCTGACAGAGGAGTTGAAAAAAGAACGCGCGCAAAAACAATTTAGTGAAATGGCAGATCAATTTAGTAATCTAGTTTATGAACAATCGACTACTCTTAAACCTGTCGTTGATAAGTTTAAATTGAAGATTATGTCATCGGATTGGTTAACCCCTTTTGGTGCAAAAGAGGCTCCACAGTATCTCAATAATCCAAAGCTACTCAAAGCTATCTTTAACTCAGAAAGTGTTAAAGATGCTCGTAACACGCAAGCCATTGAGGTGGCTCCTAATGTATTAGTTGCTGCTAGAGTTACTGCACATCAAAATGCCCACGATCGCTCCTTAGATGAGCTTAAAAGTACTATAAAAGCGATGTTGGAACGAGATGAGACACAAAAATCCCTAGCTCAATTAGGACAAAGCGATGTTGAGCAGTTAAATAAAGGGCAAACAGTGAATGTAAAATGGTCACCAGTATCAACTTTAAACAGAGCTGAGGCGATAAATAGTCTACCCAGTAACGTTGTTAAGTTAATCTACTCCGCTCCTGTTAACCACTTTCCCTACTATATTGGTGCTGCCACTGACAAGGGTTATACGATTGTTCAGTTAAATGGGGTAAAGTACGAAGAAACGCCGAGTAAACAACAAATTGAACAAACTACCGCTGCATTAGATAAAAATTATGCAGAAGGTATTGTGGAGTCGTTTATCGATGGAGTGGAAAGTAAGAAACCACTGCGTATTCTCAACAAAACTATCTTAAATACGCAGCGTAATCCCTCTTGAAGTTAGTGATTTACTCAGCCATACCGGGTATGGTTGAGAAGAATCCAGCATCAACGTGAACCACTTCCCCTGTAATCCCTAAGGCTAAATCGCTGCATAAGAAGGCAGCAGTGTTACCTACATCTTCAATGGTAACGTTTCGTTTTAGTGGCGCATGGGCTTCAACATAGTTGAGGATTTTATTAAAGTCACCAATTCCCGCAGCAGCTAGAGTCTTAATGGGACCCGCAGAGATGGCGTTGACACGTATTCCGTGCGGACCAAGGCTTTGCGCCATATAGCGAACGTTGGCTTCCAGGCTCGCTTTGGCAAGTCCCATTACATTATAGTTAACAATTGATTTTTCAGCGCCAAGATAGGAGAGGGTGACCAATGCCCCTTGGCGGTTTTTCATGAGAGGAAGTCCTGCTTTTGCTAAAGCAGTGAAGCTATAGGAGCTAATATCATGCGCAATACGGAAACTTTCACGATTGACGCATTCTAAGTAATCACCAGATAATGCTTCACGAGGTGCAAAGGCGATAGAGTGGACAATAACATCCAAACCATCCCAATGTTGTCCGAGTGTGTTAAACATGTTTTCAATATCTTGATCTTGTGACACATCACAGGGAAGAACTATGGAAATATTTAACTCTTTAGCGAGTTTTTCAACACGTTCACGCACAGCATCACCTTGGTAGGTAAGGGCTATTTCAGCGCCTTCACGTTGCATTGATTTAGCAATACCCCAAGCAATTGAGCGATTACTTAATAGGCCTGTAATTAAAACTTTTTTATTTTGTAGAAATCCCATGAAACCTCCTTATACAATAGAGGTTATGATAAACCATTTAAGACAATTAGTTATCAATAGCACTATTTTATTCGTTGTATTATTTGCTATTAGTTATGCTGAAGCTGCGCCACTAAAAGTGTTGCATCTCTCCTTATCTGCTGCAGAAACAGGCTTTGATCCTGTGATGACTTCAGATTTGAATACAGCGGCCATAGAAGAACAGATCTTTGAGCCCCTATTAACCTATGATTATTTGGCTCGTCCTGTAAAACTAGTACCTCGTCTTGCTCAAGGGATGCCTGTGATCACCGATCATGGAAAAACCTGGTTATTTACTCTTAAAAAAGGTGTGTATTTTTCTCCTGATCCAGTATTTAAAGGAAAACGAAGAGAAGTGAGAGCGCAAGATGTGGCTTACACCATCATGCGTTTTATGGATCCTAAAAACCGTTCTCCCTATAAGTTTTTAGTGGATCATAAAATTGTTGGATTAGATCAGTTGGGAGAGAGGGCTAAACAAACAGGTCATTTTGATTATGATGCCAATGTACCAGGTCTTGAGGTAGTGGGCCCTTATCAGCTAAAAATTCATCTAACAGGAACGGATTATAATTTTGGACACGCTATGGCACAGCCGATGTTTGGTATTGTTGCCCGTGAAGTGATTGAAAATTATGCTGGTGATACTGCCTCCCATCCCGTTGGAAGCGGCCCTTATATGATCGGTAAATGGATTCGTTCAGCGAGTATTTCACTGATTAAAAACCCTAACTTTAGAGATGAAGTGTGGCAGTTCACTTCAACGGATCCTTCTGACCAAGATATTATTCGCCGTATGACGGGCAAAAAAATCCCTCAAATTGATGAAGTCGATCTCCAGATCGTGGAAGAGTCCCAGTCAGCTTACCTCAGTTTTTTAAAGGGGGAGCTTGACGTATTTGGTGTTCCAGGTCAGTTTGCACCCATTGTATTATCGGGTAATCAGTTAAAACCAAAGCTTAAAGAGCAGGGTATTCAGTTAACACGATTGGTTGATCCTGCTATTACTTATTATTTTATTAATATTCAAGATCCAATTCTTGGTGGCATGTCAGTACAACGTATCGCTTTAAGGCGAGCCATACTGATGTCAATTAATGATGAGGAAATGATACGGGTGATCTATAAAGGGCAAGCATTTAGAGAAGCCTTCCCCATTCCTGAAGGAGTAAATGGACACGATCAACACTATCAAAGTCTGATTCAATATAATCCCAAAGAAGCCAATGATTTATTGGACGCAATGGGATTTATGAGGGGATCTGATGGTTATCGTCGGCAACCTGATGGTGGTCCTTTATATGTTAAATACACCACCAGCTTAACGTCACAAGACCGTGATTTGGAAGAAATCATGAAAAAATCGCTTGATCGTATTGGTATTCATTTTGTCAGTGAAAAACTGAAGTTTCCTGAAATTATCAGAGCAGAAAGACAGTGTCGGGTAGCCATGCGCTTATCATCATGGATTGCGGATTATCCTGATGGAGATAATTTTATGCAACTGTGGTATGGCCCCCATACTCATGAAAATAACGCATCCTGCTATCAAAATTCACAATGGGATAAGTTATATGAAAAAACTGAGATGCTACCAGACTCACCCGAGCGCGATGACATTTATAAACAACTAGCAAGATTATTAGAAATTGATGGAGTCACTAAAGTCAGTACCAGCCATATTAGAAACGTACTTATTCAGCCCTGGGTAATAGGATACAAAGCCCATCCTATTTTACCCTCCACGTGGTCTTACTTAGACATTGATACTAAACAGGAAGCACATTAAATGTGGGCTTTTTTTATACGACGACTGTTGCAAATGATCCCTACCTTATTGGGTGTGATTCTCTTGGTGTTTTTTTTATTTAATTGGGTGGGAGGGGATCCTGCTTATATATTGGCAGGTAAAATGGCAAGCCCTGAGGATATTGCCAATATTCGCCACCAATTAGGTATTGATCAACCTTGGTATAGTCAGTTGTGGATTTTTATTCAACAAATTGTGTCAGGAAACTTTGGGGACAGCTGGGCTACTCATGAGAGTGTCTCTCATATTTTTGCAACTCGCCTTGGGCCCTCTCTCGTTTTATTAATTCCCATGATGGTCATTGAAACAGTATCGGCTGTGTGTTTTGCTTTGTTGGTATCAGTGTTTCGACGCTCTATCTTAGATCAATCTCTCATGGTGCTAAGTACGGTAATGATGTCTATTAGCTTATTGGTCTACATTATTGTAGGACAATATATATTCGCCTCATGGTTAGGTTGGTTTCCTGTGAAGGGATGGGGTGATTCACTATGGCGAAATTTAACGTATTACGCACCACTGCCAATTTTCTTGGGATTAATGGTGAGCATTGCCCCTTCCTTACGTCTTTATCGTACTTTTATCTTAGATGAAATCAATCAAGATTATGTCAGAACAGCGCGAGCTAAAGGATTGACTGAAAGCCGTGTTTTATTCAAACATGTACTTAAAAATGCTGCTATACCCATCTTAACTAATTTACTCATGAGCCTTCCTGGATTATTAACAGGGGCGTTTTTATTAGAGCGTTTTTTTGCGATTCCAGGCATTGGACGTGAAATTATTCTAGCAGTGGAGCGCAGTGACTTTCCGATTATTAAAGCCGCCACTGTGTATGTGGCAATTGCCACGATGTTTGCTAATTTGGCGGCTGACTTACTATACCGCTATCTTGATCCACGGGTGAGTTTAAAATGAATCACACTACAACAAGCCCATCCTTTTCACCCAGCTTATGGAATTTAGCATGTGCCCGTTTAGTACGAGACAAAATAGGGATGCTCTCTTTAGGTATTGTTCTCTTTTTTATTCTACTTAGTGTGGGTTCTTTCACAGGATTGATTGCTCAAAACTGGGATGAAGAGATAGCGGTGAATTATGCTCCTCCATCTTTTTTAGATACCAGTAAGGAACATACTGATACAGTTTCAAGGCCGGTGATAGCTCGTCAACAAATCAATTTATACGGTTTACATGATCCTTTGTCTGCGGTACTAAATCAAATTGAACTGGCGCATCCTCAAGACACAATGCCTCCTAATGATGAAAAGAAATTAACGCATTTATTATTAGGGGCTGATAAATGGGGTAGAAGTGTTGCTCTTAAAACCATTAAAGGCAGCGAAACATCAATTATGGTGGGGCTTATTGCAGCCATCGTCGCTACTTGTATTGGTACAGTGTTAGGTGCTCTGGCAGGCTATTTTGGTGGTTGGGTTGATGATTTACTGAATTGGTTTTATAACGTATTTACAGCGATTCCTTATTTGTTACTCATATTTGCCATTGCTGCAGTACTCAATCAAAAGGGAGTAACAACGATCATTTTAATACTAGGGTTAACGGGTTGGACGGGGGTCTTTCGCTTAATACGGGCTGAATATTTAAAACACCGTCAGCGAGAATATGTATTAGCAGCAAAAGCCATGGGAGCGTCTCACTATAGACGAATGTTTATTCATATTCTTCCCAATACCTTTCATGTGATCTTAGTTCAATTGTCTATCAATGTGGTTGGCTTTATTAAATCTGAAGTCATTTTAAGTTTCCTAGGATTTGGTGTCCCTGTGGATGTGGTTTCTTGGGGCAGTATGCTCAATGAAGCACAAAATGAGTTAGTACTTGGTATTTGGTGGCAATTACTTGGCGCTGGAGCGGCCATGGCTATTTTAGTGACTGCTTTTAGTGTGCTAACAGATACGCTACGTGACGCACTTGACCCCAAGGTTGTGGCATAACATGAATAAACCACTCTTATCAGTTCAGCATCTGTCCCTTTTTTTTAAGCAAGGTGACACATCCAAACAGGTATTAAATGATATTTCCTTTGATATTGAAAAGGGACAAACCTTAGCCTTAGTTGGCGAATCCGGTAGTGGTAAATCTGTAACGGCATTAGCCATTATGGGTTTATTACCTGAAGATCTAGTATCTATTGATGAACACAGTACTATCAATTGGCATGATCAAAACTTGACTCAGTTAAGTCGACAACAGCATCGGCAGTTACGCGGTAAAAAGATTGGTATGATATTTCAAGACCCTATGTCCTCTTTGAACCCTGTCATGACGGTGGGTGAACAGTTGATGGAAGGGATTACACTGCACTTGAGTTTAGGTTATAAAGAGGCACGCCTGCGTGCTCTGGAATTATTGTCTGAAGTCGGTATTCCAGAGCCTAACCGACGTTTTGATGCCTATCCCCATGAACTCTCTGGTGGTCAACAACAACGTGTCATGATTGCTATGGCAATATGCGGAGAGCCGCAACTATTAATTGCTGATGAGCCCACTACGGCTTTAGATGTCACCATACAAAGACAAATATTAGAGTTAATCAAACAGTTGACGAATGAGCGTCATATGGCTGTACTATTTATTACCCATGACCTTGCTCTGGTGGGTGAGTTTGCTGATAAGGTGGTTGTGATGCGCCATGGCAGCATACGTGAAGTAGGTATTACTCGCACTATTTTTAAAGACGCCCAGGACCCGTACACACGTGCGTTACTACTTTGCCGTCCCTCTTTAGCGCACAGGCCATTTCATTTACCCGTGGTAGAGGAGCTACTCGCTGCTCCCCATCATGGCATAGAGCCACAGCGTGAAAGAGTACGTGGGATAGGCGCCATGGATCAGGTGTTAATGAGTGTCAAAGGGGTGTCAAAACGCTTTCCTGTTACTCAAGGTTTGTTTTCACGGACTTATTTTGATGCAGTGAAGGATGTATCTTGTACTCTTTATCGAGGAAAAACGCTCGGCATTGTTGGTGAATCCGGTTCTGGTAAAACAACGTTGGGCTTGATGTTGGCGGGCATAATTCCCATGACACAAGGGCACATTGATTATCATCAAGATCTTCATAACGTGATTGGGACAGCACAACTCATTCAGATTATTTTTCAAAATCCCTATGCGTCATTAAATCCTCGTTTTACTATATTTCAGATTATAGAAGAACCATTACTATTGCATTTTCCTGATATGACCAGGCAACAGAGAAAGCAAGAGGTTGAGCGTTTAGTTGGGTTAGTGGGGTTGAGTAGTACTATGCTATCGCGTTACCCTCACGAGTTCTCAGGAGGGCAACGCCAGCGTATTGCCATTGCCCGTTGTCTTGCCCTAAAACCACATATTCTTGTGTGTGACGAATCTGTCTCAGCCCTAGATGTATCAGTACAAGCTCAGGTTTTAAATCTTCTTCAAGATTTGCAAGATCAATTTAAAATCAGTTTGATTTTTATTTCTCATGATTTATCAGTGGTGCGTTACATGTCAGATGAGATCATGGTGATGCATCAAGGGCGTGTGGTTGAAACGGGGCAGAGCGATCATGTGATTCAATCTCCTCAAATGCCCTACACACAAAATCTAATTTCAGCTATTCCTAAGGGTTACTTGCTTTAGCGCTTTGGTGATGGTGATGATGTTTATGAGAATGGCCGTGAGTGTGAGAGGCTTTATTTTGTGAGGAGTGATGCGTTGATTGTGCGTAATGTTTAGTCCCAGTGCCAGTTGAATCAGCATTAAACTCCACAATTAACCAACGTCCAGGCTTAAGTTTACTGTTTACTTTCAGGTGATTCCATTGAGCGAGTTGCGTTGCGGTGGTGTTATATTTTTGCGCAAGGCTCTCAAGGCTATCATGCTTCTGAATTTTGACTTTTACTGGTTTTTTATTGGTTGATGGAGAAGGAATCGCTCCCTCAGGTTTACCATTATCCTCGGAACTTTGATCATCTGCTCCTGAGTCATCAGGGACTAGGACGGTTCCTCCACCGGCAACTTTTTTGTTGTTGGCGATACCATTAACTTGTTTCAATTCTTCTGTGGTGATACCAAAGCGATTGGCAACCTGATCTAGTGATTCACCACGCTTTAAGTGCTCAGTTTTCCAAGTTTGTAATTTTACTTGTGGGTCTTCTAACTTGGCAACAAAACTATCCGCCATAGCGGCTGGTACAAGAATATTTTGCTCGTGATTAAAGTTCAGAGTAATAATTGAGTGATTAAAAGCAGGGTTGAGCATAACAAAGTCAGCTAAACTCATACCAGCAAATTGGGCGGCCAGTTTAGTATCAATTCTTTTTTTAGTGGTGACCACAGCAAAATACGGTTCATTAGGGATGGAATCAAGTGTTAAGCCATAGCGTTTAGGATCCAATACAATCGCTTTAGCAGCCAATAGTTTTGGTACGTAATTTCTTGTTTCATAAGGTAGATTAAGACTTAAGTAATCAGTTGGTAGGTTACGCGCTCGATTGTAAGCAATCTCACGGCGAACTTTTCCTTCACCACAGTTATATCCTGCTAAAGCCAATTCCCATGAACCAAATTCATCATGAAGGCGTTGAATATAGTCTAAAGCGCTATTGGTGGCAGCAACCACATCGCGGCGTCCGTCATACCACCAACTCTGTTCCATACCATAATGACGCCCTGTGGCAGGAATAAACTGCCATATACCAGAAGCCTGACTAATGGACAGAGCATGGGGGTTAAAGGCGCTTTCAACGATAGGTAATAAAGCGATTTCAGTTGGCATTTTACGTCGCTGTACTTCTTCAACGATGAAGAATAGGTATTTTCTACTACGGTCCACAGTACGCTCAACATAATCAGGTCGTGCTGCATACCAATCAATTTGTCTTTGTATACGTTTAGAATCGTTTAACTCAGGCATGGCAAAACCTGCGCGAATGCGATCCCATAAATCATCTGAGGTTGTCTCAATACTTAAGGGTTGGGTTGCTGTATTTAATTGATTGTCACTACCCTCTGTGTTGATATTAAGGGAATCGGTAGTGGGGGTTGATTTGTCTTTTTTAACGCTAGCAATGGCATCAGGAACGGATATAAGAGCCCCCCCTTCCTCATTAACAGGTATAGGTTCATTAGCAGCTTGAGTATTTCCAAACCACAACAGTAAACTAATATATAGCCCTAAATGAACGGGGCGAAACTTTAACATGCATTACTCACTACTTAAACAAGTGATACTATCTTGATGTGGATACCAAGGTCAATATAAGCTTTTTTAGAGAAAAGAGGTAGAAAATGATTGTTAAGAGAATAATTTTTCTTGTTCTTTGTGCAAGTGTTCTAACTGCTTGTAATACGGTGGAAGGATTGGGTAAAGACATTGAAAAATCAGCAGACTGGACACGCAGTCACATGCCTTGAGCCGAATCTTTGAACCTATCTCTCTATTAGCCAAAAAACATTGTGTGAGGCAAGAGTGGTTAGTTAATTACTTTCAGGTAGATGAGATTTAACTTAAGAAACTGTTCACTTATTCCCGGCTTGAATGCCGGGAATATTATTTTTAGACAAAAAGAATTAATTAACGGTTAAGAGCAAGCATTTGTGGAGCAGCATACCTATCTCCTACCGCCGCCCCTTGAGGGATATGTTGATTGATAAAATCTAATTCCTGCTCACTTAATTGGACTGCTACAGCGCCAATATTATCCTCTAAATGCTTTAAGCTCTTAGAACCTGGTATAGGAACAATATCCGTTCCTTGAGCCATAACCCAACTAATAGCAAGTTGCGCAGGCGTGCATCCCTTTTGTTGCGCTATGTTTTCGATAACACGGACAAGATCGAGGTTCTTATTGAAGTTGTCTGCCTGAAAACGTGGCGAACGACGACGATAATCATCTGCATCTAAATCGTTTAAAGATTTAAATTGGCCCGTTAAAAATCCTCGTCCAAGAGGACTATAAGCCACATAACCAATACCTAATTCTCGTATTGTAGGAAGAATATCATCCTCAGCATCACGGCTCCATAGTGAATATTCTGTCTGTAGGGCACTAATTGGATGAACCTGATGTGCACGACGAATGGTGCTAGCTCCCGCTTCTGATAATCCTAAATAGCGTACTTTTCCAGCTTGTATAAGATCAGCCATTGCTCCCACAGTGTCTTCTATAGGAACATTGGGGTCAACGCGGTGTTGATAATATAAATCAATGGTCTCAATACCCAAGCGTTGTAATGACGCATCGCAACATTGCTTAACATATTCAGGGTCACCACGGACACCTAAAAATTCACCGTTAGGCCCTCTGACATTAGCAAATTTGGTAGCGATAATAAATTGATCGCGTTTTCCGCGAATTGCTTTACCCACGAGCTCTTCATTGATGAACGGGCCGTACATATCAGCCGTATCAAGAAAATTAACACCTAAATCGAGAGCACGATGGATGGTGTCGATGGATTGGTCATCGTTTTTCTTGCCATAAAACTCAGACATACCCATACAACCCAAACCCATTTCACTTACTTGTAAACCTTGTTGACCAAGAGGTTTGATTTTCATAGCTACCCCACTAATTAGTTTGAACACAAACTATATATTAAGTTACTTCTTTGTGTTCGTGAAGGGGGGGGTAAAGAAGCGACAATCAAGATGATATTACCTCTCTTAAATACTAGTATTACAAAGTTAGAAAAAGAAGATGGTAGTGCTAATTCTATCGATGGAATCAGATCGGATTTTCCTGTTAATTAGACCAAGAAAGAATTAATTAAGAAATTCAGTTATAGGTTTTAATCAATGTATTACATATAATGCAATTAGTCTATTAGAGGATTTTATGACTATATCTGTGCGTTTGAATCCTGAAGTTAAGGCCCGTTTAGATCATTTAGCAGATATCACAGGTCGTGCCAAATCTTATTATTTGATAGAGCTAATTCTAACGGGCTTGGAAGACCTCGAAGATTTCTATTTGGCGGATAGCACGATGGAGCGAATTAGTAAGGGGTAAGAAGTGATTCATTCATCTGACTCGGTAAGGAAAGAACTTGGACTGGACCGCTGAGTATACGTATACAGAGCTTAAACAGTTAAAAAAAATGGATCGTCAAATAATAGATCTATTTTTAAATGTTTTGATAAGCGCAGTTCCTATTCAGAAAATCCTCAAGTACTCGGTAAAAAATTAGAGGACTACGATATGGTGCCTATTGGTAATATCGAGTTGGCGACGTTAGCATTACATGTGACATCAAAGATCATAAGCTCATTATTCTTGTTGTTGAAGTTGGGCATCATAATGAGTGAGAGAATTCCATAAGAAATTTAGTGCTTCAGTTTCTGGTCTAAACTAACTTCTCCAGCGCGTTTTAGGGCAAATTCGGTCACAATTGGACCAACGGTTTCAAGTATAGCGACTGAGCCCAAGATGATGGCCGAGAGTTCCTTAGAAAACTCTGGATATAGCTGGCTAGTGGCTTCAGTTAAACCTATCGCAAGCCCAGCCATCGGCACTAGCGTCAGGCTAAGAAGCGACGACTGTTTGATAGACAGCGGCGAGAACGGAGTCAGCAAGAGCAGGCCGGCAGTCTTTCCAATAAACCTGATGCCAACAAAAGCAATAGCAGCCCAACCAACAGAAGCTAACTCCTTCAAATGAAGGTTGGCCCCTGCAATGACAA
The DNA here is from genome assembly GCA_021811145.1 of Pseudomonadota bacterium. GTDB lineage: Bacteria > Pseudomonadota > Gammaproteobacteria > Burkholderiales > Ferrovaceae > PN-J185. The sequence goes on along the minus strand of JAJZPN010000005.1, from coordinate 71,302 downwards.
AGAGCAGCACAAAAAATATTTCACCGCCATGACCAAACTCGATGTCCATGAGCTCGTTGTGGATGTCGAGATTGCGCGCCATGATGCCGAGCGCGAGTAAGGTGAGGAGATTAGAACAACTGAAAAGCTTAGCGAGGCCAATTGCGGAAATTATTAAGCCCACAAGAAGAGCAAATTGTAAATTCTCGTTTCTACCCAGAAGGCGGGCAATCCGGATGCAGGCATGGGCCAGAAACCAAGCCAGAACGAGGGATGTCAGTGCTTGGTATAGTGGTTGCAGAAAGATCGTTGTCCAATCAGCCTGCTGTCTGTAATGCAAGAAAGGAAGTAAAATCGTATAGGCGAAAAAAGCAAGCACGTTGTTGATAGCAACATGATCCAATGCGCGCCTAGTCACGGGCCCATCAGCCTTGAATTCACGTATTACGAGCAGTACCACTGCAGGCGATGAAGAAATACCTATTGCAGCGGCAAGGGCGGCATGCAGATAGTCAACGTGAAAAAGACTAAGTACGAAGAAGATTAGTGAAAAAGAGAGTATAGCTTCTACTAGAGCTGAAACAATTATGATTTTGTCGCTACGCAAGGCTTTGAAGTCGAGCTGCATGCCGAGTTGGAATAAGATGAGACCGAGCGCGATGTCTGTGAAGGGTTTTGCATTAGTAAGCATGCTTGCATCGAGCAAGCCTAGCATGCTGGGCCCAAGAATAAGTCCCGTTGCAACGAAACCTGTGATTCTCGGCAAGAAGCTAGTGCGCTGGGCAAGCTCACCTCCAACGATTCCAACAAGTAAGATAGCACCAAAAAGCAAAAAACTGTTTTCTGTCCTAGGCCATTGGGGCAAAAAGTTTAATTCCAATTAAAGAATTCCCTATAACAAAGAAATTTATCTTACGTTGATTCAAATTGTCATGCAATGCCGGACTGTAATGATCTTTTAGGTTCTGTACAGGTCATGCTACTAATATAAAAATTTGCGTGCTGATTTATATACTTAATGTTAAGTCTTTAGCAGTTTCAGTACTAACTAATAATAGAAGTATTTTTTGCATTTGAACTGGCTTATTTAATCGCTATGAAAGATACCAGTATAATTATATTTCCGTCTCTAACCCTCTCATTTCCATAGTTAAATTCTTTGTTACATCCGGATACCGGTATTGCTCTATTACGAGGTGATATTAAAATTGGATAAATTTTATTTGTTTCTAATAGGTGGTGAGGGATAGATATTTTTCCATTCGCGCAAAAAGGTGAATAGCGCTAAGGGATCAGTATCAATTTCGCTAAAGCGCTGTTGAAGAGCCTGTTGTAGGCTTTCTTGATCGGTGCGTAAAAAAGGGTTGATGAGCAACTCTTGAGTCAATAGAGTCGGAATCGTGGAGTGTTTGTTAAAGCGTAGCTCATCAACATGTTCAGCGTAATGTTGTAGTGCTGAATTGTTTGGCTCTACCTCGAGGGCAAACTGTAGATTGTTTTGCGTATATTCATGAGCACAATATATTTGTGTGTCTTGAGGTAATTGCTTGATAGTATTTAGTGCGCTAAAGAGCTCTGCTGCACTGCCTTCAAAAATTCTGCCACATCCAGCACTAAAGAGCGTGTCGCCACAAAAAAGTATTCCTTCTGTGTAGTAGCCAATATGTCCTCGGGTATGTCCGGCGAAATCTAAGATTGTAAAATCAAGATCCAGTTGCGGTATATGGATAGAGTCCTGCGGATTAACAGATACATTTACTCCCTTAATACGTTCTTTATCTGGTCCGTAAACAGTAGGTGCAAAGTGCTGAGTTAACTCGTCTATACCACCCGTATGGTCACCATGATGGTGGGTAATGAGAATAGCGCTTAAATTGAGGTGTAATTGTTTAAGATAATTTATCACAGGTTCGGCATCACCAGGATCAACCACCAGCGCATACTGACCATTATCTATCGCCCAAATATAATTATCCTGAAAGGCAGGAATACCATGAATGCGTAGAGACGAGTTAATGTTAGTTGCCATAGTTGTGTCATTTTCCGTTAAAATAAGATCATGAATACAGAGCACATGATTCCTTGGTTAGATTCTACCCTAGGACAATATATTCTAAATCAGGAACAGCTTATCTTGGATGAGGCTGTCGCTAATATTTTTGGTTTTCATGCGCTACAACTGTGTTTACCAGGACTTGATGCATTGCGTGCTAATCGTATTCCCAATCGTATTCGCATTGGGACTTCTAAAGAGTGTCAATTGCAAGCTGATCCCCTGTTTTTACCCATAGCAAGCCAAAGTGTTGATCTTGTGGTACTGCCCCATCAACTGGAGTTTTCACAATATCCCCACGCCTTATTACGAGAGATTGATCGCATAGTGGTGCCTGAGGGACGAATAATTATTACAGGTTTTAATCCTTTAAGTTTATGGGGAGTAAGGCAGTTTTTCTCTTGGCACCCTAAAACCTTTCCTTGGAGTGGTGATTTTATTTCATTAAACCGTATTAAAGATTGGTTATCATTATTAGGGTTTGAACTGAATGCGGGAAGATTCTTTGCTTATGTTCCCCCTTTTCGTAGTGAACAATTACGACAACGTTTTCGTTTTATGGAGTTGGCAGGTGATCGGTGGTGGGGAGTAGGTGGAGGAGTGTATTTTCTGGAAGCTATAAAACGCGTACAGGGAGTGCGTTTGATCACACCACGTTGGCAGTCTAGTGTTAAAGAGAAAGTATTGGTTCCTGCAGTCCAGTCTGCTTCAAGTCAGCAGGAAATGTCCTCTAAAGTAGTTCAACTCTTTCCCAATCAAAAAAATACATAATAAGGATCAGTAGTACATCATGGATAAAGTCGAGATTTATACTGACGGGGCCTGTCGTGGCAATCCCGGACCGGGAGGCTGGGGAGCATTATTGACTTATCAAGGTCATGAGAAAGTATTGTCGGGCGGAGAAAATCACACCACCAATAATCGTATGGAGTTAATGGCAGTCATTCAAGCGCTTCAAGCTTTACAAAGAGGGTGTGAGGTGACCATTCATACCGATTCACAATATGTAAAAAATGGAATGACACAATGGATTTTTAATTGGAAAAAAAATGGCTGGAAAACTGCTGATAAAAAACCGGTTAAAAATGCTGATCTATGGCAACTACTTGATCAATTAGTCCAACAACATACTGTGCAATGGTTATGGGTTAAGGGACACTCAGGCCATCCTGGTAATGAAAAAGCTGATCAATTGGCTAATCTTGGTATAGATAGGTTAACACAATGAGATATGTGGTTTTAGATACGGAAACAACGGGTCTTGAAACAGCAAAGGGTAACCGTGTAATCGAGATTGGTCTTGTGGAAATAGTGAATCGTCAATTAACAGGCCGAACTTTTCATCAATATTTAAATCCCGATCGCGATAGTGAGCCTGGTGCTTTAGAGAAACATGGACTCACCTCTGAGTTTTTAGCAGATAAACCTCGCTTTCCTCAAATAGTCGATGAGTTTTTAGCATTTATTGATGGCTCAACACTGGTTATTCATAATGCTGTTTTTGATATTGGGTTTCTTGATTACGAGTTACACAGAGTAGAACAACAACCCCTTAAAACCCATTATCACCATGTCATAGATACGCTACTGTTGGCGCGAGAAATGCATCCTGGTAAGAGAAATACACTTGATGCACTGTGCGAGCGATATGGTATTGATAATAAACATCGTACTTATCACGGCGCACTGTTAGACGCTAAGTTGTTAGGGGATGTGTATCTTGCTATGACACGGGGGCAAGAAGCATTGATTATCGATGAACATATGGTCAGCGTTGAAGAGGGCGCTGTTGTTACACGATCTGATCGCAGTGCTTTAAAGGTGATTTATGCCAATGTTGATGAATTGGATTGTCATCAACAACAATTAAGTAAAATTGATAAAGAAAGTAAAGGTGCCTGTTTATGGGCGAAACTCAATACCTAACTGTCTCATCCGCTCTTCAATAATCACTAAATAGTTTTGATTATTGAAGGGTTCCTGATTCACTTGCGCTTGCCATATCATTTCTGTCAGTGACTCGAGAAGAACATGACGTGCTTGATGTTCATCTTTGAGTGAATGACATAACCTATCATAGTGACCTTTAATACCTGGCGGCTGATCTATCGAGAGTTGTTCTTCAATGGCTAAATGTAAGCCAAGATGCAAAAATGGATTGCTAATACCCTCTTCACTACGCCAGTCTTTATCAAGATAGCGTTGCGGATCATCGAGCATAGCGTGGTATTCAGGGTGGTGTTGTATGATGGTAAGGGCAACATCTTCAAGCGGTGTGAGCGGAAGAGAGTGTTGGCTTTTTTTTCTGACATCAAAAAAGAATTGCCGCGCTTGATCTCGTGATACATCAAACATGTTTTGCCCCATAACGACATAAATCAACAATTAAGCATTGGTCACATTTGGGTTTTTGTGCGGTACAGATATAACGGCCATGCAGAATTAACCAATGGTGTGCATTCATCATGAATTCTTGTGGAATGACTTTTAATAATTTCTTTTCGATTTCAAGAGGGGTTGTCCCTTTGGCAAGACCAATACGTTGAGATACTCTAAAAATATGGGTATCCACTGCCATAGTAGGTTGCCCAAAAGCTGTATTAAGGACAACATTGGCTGTTTTTCTTCCTACCCCAGGTAATCGTTCTAATTCTTCTCTGGTGTCAGGCACTTGACCTTTGTGCTCTTTAACGAGTATGTCTGCTGTAGCCATTAGATGTTTTCCCTTGCTTTTGTATAGGCCAATCGAGGAAATAGCTTGCATTAGATTGTCTTCACCAAAATCAAGTAAATCTTGTGGCTTTTTGATAAATTTAAATAGTGGTGTCGTGGCACGATTAACCCCTTTATCTGTGGCTTGTGCAGATAAAACAACGGCCATTAATAATTGAAAGTGATTACCGTAGAGTAATTCTGTTTTAGGATGCGGATTGGCTTCTCTTAGGCGAGTAAAGACATCAATAACAGACTGTTTTTTCATGTTTATAGTGCTTTCATTTCAATACAATCAACTGGGCAGGGAGCCATACACTCCTCACAACCTGTGCATAAGGATTGAATGACGGTATGCATATAACGTGAGGCGCCTACAATGGCATTTTCTGGGCAGGCTTTAATACAGCGAAAGCAACCGATACATTCTTCTTCAACAATCCACGCTGTTTGAACTCGATTCTCTACAGTGTGTTTTTTTTCAAGTGAATTAAGACTCATAGTGCACTAAGAATTGATTTGATTAAATCAGGTCCTTGATAGATCAGACCGCTATACAATTGAATTAATGATGCCCCTGCTTGGAGCATTGACTGCGCTCTCTCTTTGCTGGTAATACCACCCACACCAATTATAGGTAATTGGTTACCCAAATGAGATTTAAGAGTGCTCACCATGGCAAGCGATTTATCAAAGAGTGGGGCACCACTTAATCCTCCTTGCTCTTTCCCGTAAGGGTGATGGCTTACAGAGGAGTGATCTATGGTGGTATTAGTAGCAATAATGGCATTCATTCCATAAGCTATTAATTGATCGGCGATTAATTTTGCTTCGTCAGCGCTTAAATCTGGAGCAATTTTTACTGCCATAGGCACATCACGTTGATGTTGTTCTGCTAATCGTTGTCTACTCTCTTGTAGAGAAGCCAATAAATGAACGAGTTCATCACCAAGCTGAAGTTGTCTGAGCTGTGCGGTATTGGGAGAGGATATGTTAATAGTAATATAGTGGGCTTTGGCATAAACTTTTTCTAGTGCGTAGATATAATCCTCATGAGCTTTTTCAAGGGGAGTATCAAAGTTTTTACCAATGTTAATGCCTAGAATACCGTTGTAGTGTGAGCGCTCAATATTAGTTAACAAATGATCGACGCCAGTATTATTAAATCCCAATCGATTAATAATGCCCTGTTCTTCAATCAAACGAAACATACGTGGTTTTGGATTTCCTAGCTGGGGGCGTGGGGTGACTGTACCCACTTCGATAAACCCCACTCCCAGTGAAGAGAGTCCTGGTAAATATTCTGCGTTTTTATCAAGCCCTGCTGCAATCCCTAGGGGATTAGGGAAACCAATACCCATGACCTCCGTGGGATGGGAAAAGTGTAAATGTGTGGCACCACATTTAGCCACTTGATTAAGGCCCATCATAGCAACACGATGGGCTGTTTCTGGGTCCATTGAAAACAGCATAGGGCGAATTAGTTGATAGAGCATAAAAACATTATTCCTGTGCAAAAGCTAAAGGTTGCCATTGATGATCAATCAATCCCTCTAAGGGTTGAAATTGGATTTTATAGTTCATTTTTCGACACTCTTTTATCCAATAACCAAGATATAGCCAAGGTAATGTGAGTGTTCGACAAAGATTAAGTTGCCACAATATATTAAATTGACCGAGGCTTCTATCTGGTTGAGTTGGATCAAAAAAGGTATAGACAGAAGAGATGCCGTCATCTAAATAATCAATCACACTGACCATAACGATTTGGTTATTTAAACGAAACTCGATAAGCTCACTGTTAACGGGTGAGTGAATTAAAAAATGAACATATTGTTCTTTACTATCTGTGTCACTGTCCCCTTTAGGATGCCGGGCCTGTTGGTAAGCGAGATAGAGTTGAAAGTGTTCTTCTTTAAAAAGCAGTCGCTGATGGTGAACAGTGAGATCCTGGTTTTTTTTGAAGATTCTGCGGTTTATACGGCGCCAAATAAATTCTTCCACATTGACTCTCACAGGAACACAAGCCTGGCACTGGTCACAATGTGGCCGGTAAGTAAAACTGCCGCTACGTCTAAAACCGTGACGAACTAACTCACTATAAATATGACTATTAATAGGGCTGTTGGGTGCTAGTACCTGGGAGCGAGCTTCCTCATTATCTAAGTAACTGCAAGGGTAGGGTGCAGTTAGATAAAATTGTAAAAACTCAAGGGGTAAGTCCTGTGGTTTTGCCATGGTAATGACTACAGTATGCCGTTAAATAATTCTACCTCAACAAAGTCGCCTCTGTTGAGTGATCCACACTCTTGGGGCAAGACAATAAAACAATTTGCTTGGGTCATCGAACTTAACACCCCAGAACTCTGATTACCTGTGGCTTTTACGCACCATTCACCGTTACTGTCTTTGAGCACAATACCGCGTTGAAACTCCATTCTACCTGGTGTTTTTTTAATGGGTTCTAGAAGGCGATAGCGTACTTGTGGCAACTCAGTGGTCGTTTCTTGTCCAGCTAATACCTGAAGAGCATGTTGAACAAATTGGTAAAAAGTCACCATTACAGCAACCGGGTTTCCTGGTAAACCAAAGAAATGGCTTTGATTGATTTTGCCGTAAGCTAGAGGTCGACCTGGTTTCATAGCAATTTTCCAGAATACCACTTGCCCTAATTCAGCCATTAGTGCTTTTATAAAATCGGCATCTCCCACAGACACACCGCCACTACTAACGATGACATCTGCCCATAAACTTGCTTCATGAAACACTTGTTTTAGCGCATTAGGGTTGTCGCGAACTACCCCAAAGTCTTTACATTCAACATGTAAAGAGGTGAGTAATCCTTTTAGACTATAACGATTACTATCGTAAATCTGGCCTTCTTTGAGGGCTTCACCCACTGAACACAACTCATCTCCAGTAGAAAAAAAAGCGACTTTTAACTGGCGGTGTACTTTGATTGTTGCAATACCAAGAGAAGCAACTAATCCCATATGGGCGGGGGTGATCACTTGACCTTTTTTTACAGCGACAGCGCCTTGTTGAATGTCCTCTCCGGCAAGACGAATATTTTGTCCTACTTTAATTTGTTTATTCTCAAAACGAATAGTGTCTCCCTCACGGACAACCTGTTCTTGCATAATAACGGTATCCACCCCATCTGGAATCACTGCTCCGGTCATAATGCGAACAGCTTCACCAGGAGCGATTGATTGAGTAAAGGGATGACCTGCATAAACACTTCCTATTACTGTTAATTCAATAGTCGGTGTAGTGAGTTCACGGCTATTAAAGGCGTAACCGTCCATGGCTGAATTATTGTGATTAGGGACATGATGTGGCGCTAAGATATGTTCAGCTGTCACGCGATGTAATGCGTCGTAAATGGCAATCTCTTCATAGCCATCTACAGGGGTTAAGTAACGATGAATAAGCTCCCGCGCTTTATCAACTGTCAGTGAGTTAGGATCATAATCGTTGGTTTCATTAATCGGAGGAAAAGAATGTGTCATTGGTTGTAGCGTTCTAGTTCTTTCGTTGTATTAAGGTTAATAAATAACTCACTGTCTTCAAACAACACCTCACTAAAGGGATGCTTTTGTAACCAATGTAGAAGTTTTTTATCACCCGCCTTGAGAGTTTCACTTAAATCATCATGCAGTTGACGATGAATGAGACAAAATACTGGTTGCGATCCTTCTTTAGTCAGCGCATAGGCACATAGGCTATTTTGTTTTGTTACTGCCTCAGCCAGAGATGCAACAAGATTTAACGGAATAAATGGTGAGTCACAGGGAACAAAAGCAACCCAGTCAGTTTGAGTAGCAAATAAACCGCGTTCTATCCCCGCTAAAGGCCCTGAGTACAACTCAACATGATCTTCTATTACGGGGTAACCAAATGATGAGTAGATATCAAGATGACGATTGGCATTAATGAGGATCTGTTGCACTTGTGATTGCAGACGGCTGATAACATGCTCAATCAGTGTGCGCTGTTGGAAAGTAACTAAACCCTTATCCACACCCCCCATTCTTGAGCCTTGCCCACCTGCTAATATACATCCTGTAATATCCATGGCTAGCCACCAATATAGGACATTTCAATTTTTTTCTTTTGCCCACTCTCAAGTTGCCTTAACTCAGAGTAGCGATCACTGCGCGCTTGCCAGAGTGTAATAATATGTTGAGTGATCTCATCATCACTGCCGCCATTTCTTAAAAAGTGACGTATATCACTGCCTTGGCTGGCAAAAAGACAAGTGTATAGTTTACCGTCAGTGGAAAGACGTATTCTCGTACATTGACGACAAAAGGGTTGAGTCACTGACGTGATAAATCCAATTTCGCCACTACCATCAGCGTAGCGATAGCGGCGTGCCACTTCACCTAGATAGGACTCTTCTAGTGATTCAAGGGGAAACTCTGCATCAATAATCTCTTTCATTTCTTTTGCCGGAATAACCTCTACAGGTTGCCAGTTATTGGTCGATCCCACATCCATGAATTCGATAAAACGAACAGTAACAGCTGTACCTTTAAAGTAGCGCGCTAAATCAAGTAATGCGTGATCATTGGTGCCACGTTTAATGACACAGTTGACCTTTATATCTTCAAAGCCAACATAAAGAGCTTGCTCAATACCCTGTAATACATCATTAACGCTAAAGTCAGCATCACTCATTTGCTTGAATGTCGGATCATCTAACGCATCCAAGCTAACTGTAATACGGTTTAGTCCTGCGTCTTTTAAAGACTGTGCTTTTTTGGCAAGAATTGAGGCATTGGTGGTGAGGGCAACTTCAATTGATTCAATAGCTGTTAGTTGTGCCACCAACTGATCAAGATTTTTTCTTAATAAAGGCTCGCCACCTGTGAGACGAATTTTTTTAATCCCTAATTGACTGAAAATTCTTGCTGCGCGAGAAATTTCTTCAAAGGTTAAGATTTCCGGACGTGGAAGAAAGTCATAATCCTGTCCAAATACTGCTCTTGGCATACAATACGTACAACGAAAATTACAGCGGTCAGTTACAGATATCCGCAGATCCTGAAGGGGGCGCTGTAATTGATCAACCAAAGAGTAGGGTAAACGGTTATCATTCATAGCTTGGTATTATAACTCTTGATTGCGTTTTATTGATTGGATTTGTCCATTAGAGGAGTAGTTTTGTGTTTGGTTTAATGATGCACTCGCCTTTATTAATTAGTTCGTTAATAGATCATGCGGAAAAACACCATGGCAATACGCCGATTGTGTCACGTGAGTCTGATGGGTCTATCTATCGTACTAATTGGGCTCAAGTAAACCAGCGTGCAAAACGGTTAGCGCAATATTTAATTCGTTGTGGGGTGACCAGAGGAGATAGAGTGGCCACCCTTGCTTGGAATACCCATCGACATCTTGAGGCCTACTATGCCATTTCAGGGATGGGAGCAGTTTGCCACACCATCAATCCCCGTTTATTCAAAGAGCAAATTGCTAGCATTATTAACCATGCAGAAGATAAAGTTATTTTTACGGAAAAGCAATTTATCCCCTTATTAGATGAATTAACTTTGTCAGTCAATGAGTTAACCATCATTGTGATGGATAAAGACAGCTCATCGGTATCAACCCAATACCGCACTTTACATTATGAAGAGTTATTGAAGGAGATTAACGAAAATAGCTGGTTTTGGCCGCAATTCGACGAAAATACCGCCTCAAGTCTTTGTTACACATCAGGCACTACCGGGATGCCCAAGGGAGTGTTATACAGCCATCGCTCAACACTGTTACATGCCTTTGCTGTCGCTTTACCCGACTCCCTAGCTTTATCAGCGAGCGATAGTGTACTGCCTGTTGTCCCCTTATTTCATGCTAATGCCTGGGGTATTCCCTACGCAGCAGCCCTGGTTGGGGCCAAGCTTGTGTTACCTGGTCATCAACTTGATGGGATCAACTTATCTCAACTATTAAATCAAGAAGAAGTGAGTGTCACAGCGGGTGTTCCCACCGTTTGGCATGGTCTAATTCAATATTTAAAAACAAGTAATACTTCATTACCTTTTTTAAAGCGCCTCGGAGTAGGGGGATCAGCCTGCCCAGAACCCATCATTCAATATTTTGAGGAACGCAATGTGCGTGTGTTACCAGGTTGGGGTATGACGGAAACAAGTCCCGTGGTAACACTAACACAACCTAAATATCATCAACGTCATATGACCCACGCAGAACGTATTCATTGGTTAAATAAATCAGGTCGCGTGTTATTTGGGGCAGATATGAAACTCGTTGATGATGACGGTCATGATGTACCACAAGATGGCCAGAGTGTTGGCGAATTGTATGTACGTGGGCATTGGGTATGTTCACAGTACTATAAAAATGATGAATCACCATTAATTAATGGTTGGTTCCCAACAGGAGATATGGCCACTATTGATGAGTCTGGTTTTATGCAAGTAACTGATCGAGCCAAAGACATGATTAAAAGTGGTGGTGAATGGATTAGCTCCTTAACTCTTGAGAGAGTTGCCTCAACTTTTCCAGGTGTATCCGAGGCCGCAGCGATTGCCGCTCATCACGAACATTGGGGCGAAAGGCCTATTTTATTGATTGTGGAAAAACAAGGTGAGCGGGTTGATTCAACAGCATTAAAGCGTTTTTTAGAAGAACATGTAGCAAAGTGGTGGTTACCTGATGACATTATTACTGTCAGTGATTTACCCCATACTGCTACGGGTAAGTTACAAAAAGTGTTGTTACGAGAAAAATGGGGTAAACAACTACTCGTTAAAAAAATCCCCACTAATCGTGCGTAGCGTTCTATAATCCCGCCTTCTTAAGGGAGAAACCATGAAATTTCGTTTTCCAGTTGTAATTATTGACGAGGACTTTCGTTCTGAGAATGCCAGTGGTTTTGGTGTTAGAGCGTTGGCAGAGGCCATTCAAAACGAAGGGCTTGAAGTGCTGGGGGTAACAAGCTTTGGCGATATGACCTCTTTTGCTCAGCAGCAAAGTCGCGCTTCAACGTTTATCCTGTCAATAGATGATGAGGAATTTGGCTCTGGTTCTCCCGATGAAATGGAGTCTGCTCTAAAGAATTTACGTGCTTTTGTACAAGAAGTACGTTGGCGTAATGCTGACATTCCTATTTTCTTATATGGCGAAACGCGTACTTCAAGGCATATCCCCAATGATGTCTTGAAAGAATTGCATGGTTTCATCCATATGTTTGAGGACACACCAGAGTTCGTTGCTAAACACATCGTTCGAGAAGCGAGAGTATACTTAGATTCTTTATCGCCCCCATTTTTTAGAGCCCTAACTCATTACGCTTCTGATGGCTCTTATTCCTGGCATTGTCCCGGGCACTCAGGTGGTGTTGCCTTTTTAAAGAGCCCTGTTGGGCAAATGTTTCATCAGTTTTTTGGTGAAAATATGCTGCGTGCCGATGTCTGTAATGCTGTGGATGAATTAGGGCAGTTGTTAGACCACACAGGTCCTGTTGCAGCCTCAGAGAGAAATGCTGCACGAATTTTTAATGCCGATCATTTATTCTTTGTCACCAATGGGACTTCAACGTCAAACAAAATTGTTTGGCACTCCACAGTGGCGCCAGGGGATGTGGTGGTGGTTGATCGTAATTGTCATAAATCAGTATTGCATGCCATTATGATGACGGGAGCAGTGCCTGTTTTCTTGATGCCAACTCGAAATCACTACGGCATTATTGGGCCTATTCCGCTTGATGAGTTTAAACCTGAAACCATTCAGAAAAAAATAGCTGCCAATCCTTTTGCCAAAGAAAGCACTTCTCCACCTCGGGTGCTCACGATTACGCAAAGTACTTACGATGGCATTATTTATAACGTGGAAACCATTAAAACCATGTTGGATGGCAAAATTGACACGCTGCATTTTGATGAAGCATGGTTACCGCACGCGGCATTTAGTGATTTTTATAAAAACATGCACGCCATTGGTAAAGACCGTCAACCCTGTCATGATTCAATGGTGATGTCTACCCAATCAACCCATAAGTTGCTGGCGGGGTTAAGTCAGGCATCGCAGATTTTAGTTCAAGACTCACAAACCAGAAAATTAGACCGTGATACGTTTAATGAAGCTTATTTGATGCATACATCAACCAGTCCTCAATATGCCATTATCGCTTCATGTGACGTGGCTGCCGCTATGATGGAGCCACCGGGTGGAACAGCATTGGTAGAAGAATCTATCAATGAAGCCTTAGATTTTCGTCGCGCTATGCGTAAGGTTGACGAAGAGTGGGGGGCTGATTGGTGGTTTAAAGTGTGGGGACCTGAAAACTTTGCCGAAGAGGGGATAGGTAACCAAGAGGACTGGCTACTTAAACCCAGCGATCGTTGGCATGGTTTTGGTAACCTTGCTCAAGGCTTTAATATGTTAGATCCGATTAAAGCCACGGTCATTACGCCAGGGTTGGACGTAGATGGTGACTTCCACGAGATGGGAATTCCTGCGGCAGTGGTAACCAAATATCTGGCTGAACACGGTGTCGTGGTTGAGAAAACAGGGCTCTATTCCTTTTTTATTATGTTTACTATAGGTATTACCAAGGGGCGTTGGAATACCATGGTGACAGAATTGCAGCAATTTAAAGACGACTATGACAGAAACCAACCTCTGTGGCGCGTTTTACCTGAGTTTGTTGCGAAATATCCGCGTTATGAAAAATGGGGATTAAAAGAGTTATGTGACAAAATCCACGAAGTGTATCGCGATAATGACGTGGCACGCTTAACTACTGAAATGTATTTATCAGATATGGTACCTGCCATGAAACCGGCTGACGCCTTTGCTAAGATGGCTCACCGGGAAATTGAACGAGTACCCCTTGATCAATTAGAAGGTAGAATTACTGCGGTATTATTAACTCCCTACCCACCTGGTATCCCATTATTAATTCCAGGCGAGCGTTTTAATGCCACAATTGTTCGTTATTTGGAATTCGCTCGTTCTTTCAATGAACGCTTTCCAGGCTTTGAGACAGATGTTCATGGATTGTCAAAAGTGGTCGTAGATGGAGTACCTCGTTTTTATGTTGATTGCGTGAAACAAGATTAACAGTTAGAATTTAAGGCTTTCATTAGGCGCGTAGCTCAGCTGGTTAGAGCACCACCTTGACATGGTGGGGGTCGTTGGTTCGAGTCCAATCGTGCCTACCAACTTTTTTTCATACAAGACACTGTGATTACTATTCGATTACCTGATGGTTCAACCCGCTCATTCGAGAATCCGGTTACGGTAGCTCAAGTGGCGGCTAATATTGGTGCTGGCCTTATGCGTGCTGCGTTAGCGGGACGTGTTGACGGTCAGTTGGTAGATTTGTCTACTGCCATTGATCGAGATGTTGATCTTGCTATCATTACTGATAAAGATGAAGAAGGGTTGGATATTGTTCGTCATTCTACAGCGCATTTATTAGCGCACGCAGTTAAGGAGTTATTTCCTGAAGCGCAAGTGACCATCGGTCCTGTAATTGAAAATGGCTTTTTCTATGATTTCTCCTATAAGCGTCCTTTTACACCTGAGGATTTAGAGCTTATTGAGAAACGCATGGCTGAAATCAGTAAAAAAGACTTTGCTGTGACCCGTGAGGTGATGGGGCGCGATGAGGCAGTAGCTTATTTCAAAGGTTTGGGTGAGGCCTACAAGGCTGAAATTATTGAGAGTATTCCAGCAAGTGAAACTCTCTCTTTATATCGTCAGGGTGAGTTCGTCGATTTATGTCGTGGCCCGCATGTGCCCTCAACCGGTAAGCTTAAAGTATTTAAATTAACTCACGTGGCAGGTGCCTATTGGCGTGGTGACTCTAAAAATGAGATGCTTACCCGAGTCTATGGTACCGCTTGGACTAAAAAAGAAGATCAAGAGGCGTATTTATTTCGCCTTGAAGAAGCTGAAAAAAGAGACCATCGCCGCTTAGGTAAACAATTAGATTTGTTTCATATACAAGACGAAGCGCCTGGTATGGTGTTCTGGCATCCTAAAGGCTGGGCTTTATGGCAAGCAGTAGAGCAGTATATGCGACAAGTGTATCGAGACAATGGTTATCAAGAAATCCGTTGCCCACAAATCCTTGATCGTAGCCTATGGGAGAAGTCTGGGCATTGGGAAAACTTCCAAAAAAACATGTTTACCACTGAATCGGAATCACGGGATTTTGCAATTAAACCCATGAATTGTCCGGGCCATGTTCAAGTATTTAATCAAGGCATACGCAGTTATCGCGAGTTACCTATTCGTTATGGTGAATTTGGTTCATGTCATCGTAATGAACCTTCAGGTTCTCTTCATGGTGTGATGAGAGTGCGTGGCTTTACTCAGGATGATGGCCATATTTTTTGTACTGAAGATCAAATACAGTCTGAAGTATTAAGTTTTATTCAGTTACTTCAAAAAGTCTATAAAGACTTTGGTTTTGAGGATATTCAATACAAGCTAGCCACCCGACCACAGCAACGAGTAGGGTCCGACGAGATTTGGGATAAAGCAGAGTCGGCTCTTCGTAATGCATTGGAGTCCACTGGTGTTGCTTTTGCAGTGCTGCCAGGGGAAGGGGCTTTTTATGGTCCTAAAATTGAGTTTCATTTGCGTGACAGTATAGGTAGAACCTGGCAATGCGGTACTATTCAGGCCGATTTTTCAATGCCGGGACGATTAGGTGCTGAATATGTGGCAGAGGATAACTCAAAGCAAGTACCAGTTATGCTCCATCGCGCTATTTTAGGATCCTTAGAGCGCTTTATAGGTATTTTGATTGAGCATTATGCAGGTGCTCTACCTGTATGGTTAGCTCCAGTGCAAGCAGTGGTTGCAACCATTACTTCAAATCAGGTGGAGTATGCGGAAAAATTAGTTAACACATTGAAAGAAAAAGGCTTCAGGGTTAATGCCGACTTGCGTAATGAGAAAATAAATTATAAAATACGTGCCCATAGTATGGATAAGGTTCCCTACCAAATTATTGTTGGTGATAAGGAAGTATCTTCACATACAGTATCTGTGAGGGGGCGTGGGGACAAAGATCTCGGTGTAATGACGCAAGAGGCTTTGTTCACGCTACTTCAGCAAGAATCCTAATTCTTGAAGACCTTGTAAGTTTTATACACTGAATCAGTGTATTGTGAATATTTTTTTAGGAGAGTTTGACCATCATTCAATCTAAAGAATTAAGGATTAATGGCGAAATTAATCTACCCGAAGTAAGGCTCGTTGGATTAGAGGGTGAGCAGTTAGGAATAGTTAAGGTATCTGAAGCATTACGTCTTGCTGAAGAGGCAAGTGTTGATCTGGTTGAGATTGCACCTAACGCCGCACCTCCTGTTTGCCGTTTAATGGATTACGGAAAATACAAATACCGTGAAAGCAAGAGATTGCATGAAGCCAAAGTTAAACAGAAGCAGATTCAGGTAAAAGAAATTAAGTTTCGTCCAGGTACTGATGAGGGAGATTACAACATCAAAGTTAGAAACCTAATCAGATTCTTGAATGAAGGTGACAAAACCAAAATTACATTGCGTTTTAGAGGTCGAGAAATGAGCCATCAAGAATTGGGCTTTAATCTCTTAAAACGTGTTGAAGCTGACCTGTCTCCTTATGGAGTGGTAGAGCAGTTTCCTAAAATGGAAGGTAGACAAATGGTAATGGTCTTGGCGCCTAAGAAAAAAGAGGCGGTTAAAGAGGCCAAACCAGTTAAACAGAAAGAAGAAAGCGTTCAATCTCAAGTTGGAAGTAGTCCAGCTTCAGGTGTAGTTTAAAGAAGTGTTGTTGTAATAAGGCCGTTCTAGGTTAACAAGAGTTAGGGGGTTCCTAAACACCTGGTTTGGTTACAATAAGGAGATGGGTTATGCCCAAGATGAAAACCAAAAGTGGTGCAGCCAAGCGCTTTAAAGTGCGTGGCAGTGGTAGCATCAAGCGCTCACAAGCGTTCAAACGTCACATTCTGACTAAAAAAACCACCAAGAATAAGCGTCAATTGCGTGGTACTGCAGAAATTCATTCAACCAATGTGGCTTCAGTAAAAGCCATGTTGCCATACGCATAAAGGAGGCCCGCAATGCCAAGAGTTAAACGTGGTGTTACGGCTCATGCCCGTCACAAGAAAGTTTTAGTTCAAGCCAAAGGTTATCGCGGTCGCCGCAATAATGTGTATCGAATCGCTAAACAAGCGGTAATGAAAGCAGGTCAGTATGCTTATCGTGACCGCCGTCGTCGTAAACGCGATTTTCGTGTTTTATGGATTGCTCGTATTAATGCAGCTGCCCGCGAGTGCGGTATGAAATACAGTACATTCATGAACGGTTTGAAAAAAGCTGAGATTCAGATTGATCGTAAAGTATTAGCTGATATCGCTGTTTTTGATAAGCCAGCTTTCATGAAAATGGTGGATACCGCTAAGGCATCCTTAGCTCATTAATTGCTAACGTGCCTTGTTAATCAAGGCACTCACATCTTATGCAAGAACTTCAAACCATTCTCAAGGAGGCTGTAGCCTCCTTGAGTGCTATAGAAAGCCCCGCTTTACTTGAAGAGTGTAAAGCCAAATACCTGGGTAAAACCGGTGTATTGACTGAACACTTAAAAGCGTTAGGTAAGCTATCCGCTGAAGAAAGACCCATTCGTGGTGCTGAGATTAATCAAGTTAAAGTAGCTATTGAAGAGGCCCTACGAGTCCAACGCGATAAAATCGCACAAAAAGAACTTGCTAAACAGTTGGCTGCTGAAGCGTTAGATGTCACTCTACCTGCTCGAGGATCAAGTCAGGGGGGATTACATCCTGTAACGCTAACTGTTCGTCGTATACGTCAATTATTCTCTTCAATGGGTTTTGAAGTGGCCGATGGCCCTGAAATTGAAACGGATTACTACAACTTTACCGCACTTAATATTCCTGAAGACCATCCTGCACGGGCTATGCACGATACGTTTTATCTGGATGCAAAGCACGTGTTACGTACTCACACCTCTCCTATGCAAGTGCGTTACATGGAGCGTAGAGAACCTCCTTATCAAGTGATTGTGCCAGGTAGAGTGTATCGTTGTGATTCTGATATGACCCATACCCCCATGTTTCACCAAGTTGAAGGTTTGTGGGTAAGTGAAACAGTTACCTTTAGTTCATTAAAGGCAACTTTAATTGAGTTTATGCGCCAGTTTTTTGAACAAGAGGAACTCAAAGCACGTTTCAGACCCTCTTTTTTCCCCTTTACTGAACCCTCAGCTGAGATGGATATTGGGTGTGTTATGTGTCACGGTAAAGGTTGCCGTGTTTGCTCGCACACCGGTTGGCTGGAAGTGTTAGGCTGCGGTATGGTTCACCCTAACGTGTTGAAACCTCTTGGGATTGATACTGAACGCTATGTGGGCTTTGCCTTTGGTCTCGGAGTTGAAAGATTGGCGATGTTACGCTACGGAGTCAATGACTTACGAGTGTTTTTTGAAAATGATTTGAAGTTTCTAACGCAATTTAATTGATTTTAAATGAAATTCTCTGAATCCTGGTTAAGAACCTTAGTCAATCCAAGCTGGAACAGTACTCAGTTAGCTGAGCAACTCACTATGGCTGGCATTGAAGTTGAAGCCTTACAATCTGTAGCTCCCCCGTTTTCTGGGGTAGTGGTGGCTCAGGTATTAAGTGCAGAAAAACATCCTGAAGCTGATCGGCTTAAAGTACTGTCAGTTGATGTGGGGCGCGAGGCGCCATTACAAATTGTCTGTGGTGCCGGTAATGTGGTGGTGGGAATGAAAGCGCCTTGTGCTATGGTAGGCGCGATTCTTCCTGGTGATTTTAAAATTAAAGATGCGAAATTACGAGGCGTTGCTTCCTTTGGCATGATGTGCTCTGAAAAGGAGCTTGGCTTAAAAGAGGAAGCTGATGGCCTCATGGTGCTATCAAGTGAAGCACCAGTGGGGCAAGATATTCGACAATATTTGCATTTAGATGATCAATTGTTGACCCTTAAGTTAACCCCTAATCGTGCTGATTGTCTTAGTCTGCTGGGGGTGGCAAGAGAGGTGGCGGCGTTAAGTGGGCATCCTTTAACTTATTCTTTACCCGCTAGCCAACCTGTTAGTCCATTGGTCACTCGTCAAGTGTTGAATCACGAACAACAAGCTTGTCCTCTTTATGTGGGTAGACGGCTAAATTTACATAACCCCCATGTGGCCACTCCCTCATGGATGCTAGAAAGGCTTGAACGCTCAGGTATAAGAAGCCGTGGTGTTGTGGTGGATATTACCAATTATGTGTTGCTCGAAATGGGGCAACCCTTACATGCTTTTGATGATGACAAGATAGAGGGAAATATACAGATTCGTTTTGCTCAAGATAATGAAAAAATTACCTTATTAAATGAGCAAGAAATATCATTATCAACAGATATGTTGGTTATTGCTGATGATAAAAAGCCATTAGCGATTGCGGGTGTAATGGGTGGTTTACAAAGCTCAGTGACTGATAACACCAAGCATATCTTTCTGGAAGGCGCTTTTTTTAGTCCGCAAGTTATTGCCGGGCGTGCCAGACGATTAAACTTAAGCACAGACTCCTCCCATCGTTTTGAGCGGGGAGTAGACTTTTCAAATACACAACTCGCTATTGAGCGTGCCACAGAGTTACTACTTAACTTATGTGGTGGAGAGGCAGGACCTCTAGTGATAAGTGAGCATACTCTGCCACAACGAAAAAGTTGTTTAGTTAGACAACAGAGAATTGAGCGTGTATTGGGTATTACAGTTGAAATACAAACTATAGAGACACTGTTACGTAGATTGGGTATAGAGTTAGTGGCCGTTGAGGGAGGTTTTCAGGTAACGCCTCCTGGTTATCGCTTTGATTTAGCGATAGAAGAGGATTACATTGAAGAAGTTGCTCGGTTAATCGGTTATGACAATATTCCTGAGCATCCACCTCTTGGAACACTAAATATGTTACCCCAGCCTGAGGGACTCTATAGTGAAGCGCATATCCAAGATGTACTAGTAGCCCGTGATTATCAGGAAGCTATTACTTATAGTTTTCTCGATGAAAAATCACAGCAATACTTTTCTAACGGTCAGCATAATATGGCGTTGTTAAATCCTATCGCCAGTCATTTAAGTGTTATGCGCTCCAGTATTTGGCCTGGTTTAATACAGGCACTGAAAGTGAATCTTGCCAAACAAGCTGACCGAGTGCGTTTATTTGAAATGGGTAGATGTTTTTATAAAGATCAAACTGGGGATGTAAAGCAACCCAAGAAACTGGCTCTTATGTGTTTTGGTGATCGCTACCAAGAGCAGTGGGGTGAGAAGAGTAGAAAAGTTGATTTTTTTGATTTGAAAGCTGATATTGAGGCCCTAATCAATGATTCTACGGTTGGTTTTAAAGTAGGCCAGCACCCTAGTCTTCACCCCGGGCGTCAAGCAGAGATAGTCATTGGTGAGCAGATCATTGGTCTGATGGGGGAGCTTCATCCTCAATTAGTTGGAGAGTTTGATTTACCTGCTCCTTGTTTATTGGCTGAAATCGAACTTGATCTACTACCAAGTCAATCCTTAACACGTTATTTTGAACCCTCAAAATATCCTCAAGTAAAAAGAGATTTAGCTGTTTTGGTTGATGAAAGTCTTGCTGTAGGACAGCTATTAGCTAGTTTAAAACCACTCATTAAGAACCCTGTTCAAGATATATTTTTATTTGACTTATATCGTGGAGTTGGAGTGAGTGAAGGTAAAAAAAGTCTTGCATTTCGTATAGTTATACAAGATACTGAAAAAACCTTAACAGACAATGATATCGATCAGGTGGTAGCTGGTGTGTTGAGTAAATTACAGTCTGAGTTTCAGGCAGAATTACGTTAAGAGGTGATCCATGACACTAACAAAAGCAGAATTATCTGACTTATTGTTTGATAAAGTTGGTCTGAATAAACGCGAAGCAAAAGATTTAGTGGATACCTTTTTTGAAGAAATCCGTATGGCTTTAGAAAAAGGCGATACAGTTAAATTGTCTGGTTTCGGCAATTTTCAGTTAAGAACCAAACCACAGCGTCCTGGCAGAAATCCAAAAACTGGGGAAGAGATTCCTATTTCAGCTCGCCGCGTGGTCACCTTTCATGCTAGTCAAAAATTGAAAAGTCTAGTGGAAAATCGCAATGGAGACGCTAACACAGACCAATAGTGAGGAAAAGGTTATCTTTCCTCCTATCCCTGATAAACGCTATTTCACTATTGGTGAAGTTGGTGAGCTGTGTTCAGTGAAACCCCATGTTCTGCGTTATTGGGAACAGGAATTCAATCAGTTAAAACCGGTTAAAAGAAGAGGTAACCGTCGTTACTATCAACCTCACGAAGTTCTTCTTATCCGTCGTATTCGTTCACTTCTCTATGATCGCGGTTTTACTATTAACGGTGCCAAGCATGTACTCTCATCTCCTGAGGAAAAAGTAGCCATTAGACAGTTATTAGAGGAACAAAAGAGACCCTTCCACAGTAGCAAAATTGATAAGAACCAATTACGCAACGAGTTATCGGCAATCTTGGCTTTACTAAGTTAGTTTTTTCTTTAAGACAGTCTTATCTAACTAGTTGAATATTGTTATAATAGATTGTTCGGGGCGTAGCGCAGCCTGGTAGCGTACTTGCATGGGGTGCAAGTGGTCGGAGGTTCGAATCCTCTCGCCCCGACCATTATGTGGCTCTTTCCCATTTAAGGGGATAGTTTTAATCATCCACAGAGCTCCTTAACACACACTCTATAATTGCGGCTGTCAGAGACCGACTTCGTACACGTGTCTTGCACATGGCTACAGGGATCCTCTGGCGCCGTCAGCCGTCAACTTGACTCCATAGGCGTTGCTATATACAATTGCTGTATAGTAACGTGTAAGGAGTCTAACATGTCCATCGGTACCGTCTTTGTCAACAACCGCACCCAAGCCGTCCGGCTGCCGTTGGACGTCCGTTTGCCTGAGGGCGTCCACAAAGTCGAAATCCGCGTCAAAGGGCATGAGCGCATCATCGCGCCTCTCGGTCAATCCTGGGACAGCTTCTTTCTGGAAGGCCCACGTGTGAGTGATGACTTCTTGTCTGAACGTGCCTCTCAACATCAGCCGGAGCGGGAAGCCCTTTGATGTTGCGCTACCTGCTCGATACCAACATTGTCATCTATGTGTTGAAGCGCCGCCCGCTCGCGCTGCTATCCACGTTTAACGCCAACGCCAGTCGAATGGCCATCTCGTCAATCTCCCTGGCCGAATTGATACACGGCGCCGAGAAAAGCCAACGCGTCAGTGAGAACCTGGCGGCCATTGAGGACTTCTGCAGCCGCCTGGAGGTGCTGCCCTATGGTACCAAGGCCGCCCAGCACTATGGCGTCATCCGCGCGGCCCTTGAAAAGCTTGGTCAACCCATCGGGGTGAATGACATGCACATTGCGGGGCATGCCCGAAGCGAAGGCTTGGTGCTGGTCACCAACAACGTCGCGGAGTTCGAACGTGTGCCAGCGCTCGAACTAGAAAACTGGATCGTTGGCTGCCGGTAAGACCTGTACTCCGAAATCGAAATCACCTCTTACGGGCGCTTCCTAGACGGGCCGTAAAAGGAAATGGGCTGTTGCACTAGATGAGAGAGTAGGATTGAGCTTTTAATACCGCCTGCGTTCTATTATCAACCTCTAATCTTTTGAAAATCTGAGAACTATGTATTTTGACAGTTTGTTCTGAAATATCTAAGTATTTGGCGATGAGTTTATTGGAGTGTCCTCTTGCAATCAGTGCCAACACTTTTAATTGCATAGGAGTTAATTTAACAGCCTCTGAATTGGTGTTAACGTTCGTATTAGCCTCAAATAAAATGTTGCTAGTATCTATATTATTATTAACTTTAGTAGCCCAAGTTACTCGAATCCTTCTTTCTAGGCTTTTAATGGCTGCGAGTAATTCATTTTGAGAGACAGGTTTAGATAAATAAATATCAGCACCTTGGTTATAGCCATTTATCCTATCTAACTCAGTGTGTCTCGCAGTCAACATAATAATAAATAAGTCTGGATTGGCACTTTTTGCTCTTAAGGCAATACTTAAGCCATCCTCACCTGGAAGATTAAGATCTAAAATCAACAAATGGCTTTGGTTTAAGATATTAACTTGATCAAGACTCTCTGCACTGTCTGCTTCTACAACATGATAATCGTGTGAGCGCAAAGTATATGCAATTAACTTTCTTAAACTCTGATTGTCTTCAATAATAGTTATGGTTATGTTGGTATCCATAGCTTGAATATCACCTTATTGTCTTCATTTATGTAAGTCATTTCACCTTTGAGAAGCTCCACAACCGAGCGTACTAGATATAGCCCCAAACCTGTACCAGGTACTGTGGTTGCTTTTATATTTCTATAATATTTTTTAAACACAAAATTACTATCAGGAGCACCGGCAATTCCCACTTCATTCTCTATCGACAAATAGTAACGATTGTCTTTGGTTTCTGTGTTTATCCAAATCACTGAATTTGCCAATGCGTACTTTAGTGCGTTTTCAAGTAAATTGTTTACAATCAATTTTATAATTTCTCTATCAGCGGAAAGGGTAGTTGAGTTTTGCTGAGAAAATAGAAAACGTTCTGGTTGATCCGTTGCATCAATTAATTCTCTAATGAGTTCATTCAAGTTGATGGTAGATAGATGCATTTTAATTGGCTCATTTTCCAATCTATCGCACTCAACAATGCGATTAACTAATTTATCAATATCACTCACCGCCTCATTGGCATAACCACCAACCTCGTTATCTTTTAATTGACTATCTACCGCTAATTTAATGACAGAAAGTGGCGTCTTGATTTCATGTACTAACATTGAAAGTAATTGTTTTTGTTGGTTATGAGCCCATTTTTCTTTTTCAAAGTCTTGAGACATTTTATTTATTCTCAACTGGTTTGATAGGGCTTTAAAGTACACCAAGATGAGTACAAGTAAAGAGGCAAAAATACCATGAGCAATACTAAGGGATTGACTCCAATGTGCGCTGTCTCTTAGCCCGAAATAGGGTAGTAATCCTATCACCAAGCCTGGACCAATAAGGCCATATATTAAGGCAATACTGAACGAAAACTTCTTGTTCTTATGTAAAAAATAATCGATTGGTATATAAGAAAAAACCAAACCAGAGAAAAATGCCATAATTAGGTTGTATTTGAGTGCGAACTGATGATAACCCATTAAATACATAATGATTAAAAGACCATCTGCGATAGAACAAACACTTAGACAGCGGACAATAAACCTATTATTAACTTCATTTTTAATGAATTCTCGATGAAATAATACTCCTAACAGTACATTCAGCAGTATGCTTATACTGGTTATCTTATTGTTTATCATTGGTTGGTCGGGAAACAGATAATGTCCGCCAAATCCTATGACAAAAAAAACAAAAAAGAACTCATTAATGGTCCGTAAAGAAAAAAAGAAAATAGTTTTTTGACGAAAACGATAGAGTAGCCAGAGTGACCAAATTAATGTAGCCAGGATGACGGTGAGATAGGACCCAAAAATTATGTTGCGGTTACTTTCACTTTCTAAGAGCTGTTTTTCACTTAAGATATCAGTAGAAATTATTGCTGAACTCGACGTCTTCAACCTTATATATATTTCAGAATGATCAATTAGCGGGTTTATTGCTACTGCATAAGTGGTAATTGGATAATCAAAATTGTTATTTGCATAAATATCGCCCACTTTTTTCACTTCCCATCGACCATTAACATGTTGGTATATTTCAACATCGTCTAAAAACGTAGGGAGTATACGTAATGCTAATTTTTCTTTAACGGGAATTTTAATATTTATGCGAACCCATAATGGGTAATTAATATAACCTCGATTAATAGTTTGTGGTTGATTAGTAATAAAGGGGAGTGAAGTGACATCTTCAATAGTTAAACGATTGTCTTTATCAGAAAAATACGCACGGTCTAATAGATAGGGTGATGCAGCATGAGCTTCTTGTGATAGTAATGACAGTAATAAAAGGAAAAGCACAAGAAAAAAAGAGCTATTCCTGAACAAACTGTTATTCAATAAGTTAACGAAGACTACCACTTGAAATCAAAAAAATTCGTTTAAAATTAATATGTTATTAACTTTGAATTATAACATATAGTGGCTTACTATTTTTTAAATTCACATTAAATATAACTAAGTGGCTAACACTCTGTTTGAATTACAAAAACAGGTGTTAGCTTAATGACTTGGTCAAGCAATTAGGCTTGGGGTGGATGGGTTGTTGCTAAGGCTTTCATGATGTCCTCTTGTTTGACTTTACCTAATTTTTTATAGATGACGTTTCCTGTGGGAGAGATAATAAGAGTAAAAGGAATACCTTGTTGTTCATTACCCAAGGCTCGGGTCAACTCTAATGTGCTGTCATTACCGACTAAAATAGGATAGCTCGTTGGACTTTTTTTGATCCAGTTTTGTAATTCCTTGGCATCATCAACGCCGATACCCACAAATTGGACCTGTTGATTTGCCACATCTTTTTGTATTTGACTAAGCATTGGCATTTCTTCTTTACAAGGCTCACACCAGGTTGCCCAAAAATTAATCACAATGGTTTTTCCCGACCATTGCTGTAGTGATTGAGGCTGTTGATTTAAATCGCTAAGAGAGAGCTTCAAAAAGTTCATGGCATTAGGTGTGGCAGTGTTTTCACTGTGCTTCTGAGGTCCCCAATAACTTAAACTGCGATAGATAGATACACCTTCAACAATTGCCCCAATTACTACGGCAATAACAATAAGTTTAATTACAGAAATTTTCATTGATTTTCCTTATTTGACAGCCTAGTAGAACTCTAACATGTTAAACTAAATGAGTTATAGCGTGTTTTTTGGATAGATCCCGGGAAATACGAATAAGTTCATACAAAATAATTGAGCCACTAGCTCTTGAGGAGGAAATTGCCCATGACCGTCGAGGTTAAAGTTCCAGATATTGGAGATTTTAAGAATATTCCTGTCATCGAATTAATGGTCAAAGTTGGAGACCAAGTCAACAAAGATGATCCCCTTGTTACCCTAGAGTCAGATAAAGCCACCATGGAAGTTCCAGCCACTGTAAGTGGAACGGTGACGGCGGTTCACGTTAAATTGGGAGACCGTGTGTCAGAAGGAAGCCTGATTTTGACGGTAGAGGAGACATCAGCTGGTGCTGCTCAAAAAGAATCACAGCCTGTAGTAAAACAAGAAGAAGTAAAACAGCAGGACAACACATCACATACTCCTTCTCAAGTGCAACCCATTAAAGAACAGTCTACCAAAGCAGTGACGGCGACAGAGGAGATCACCATTACTGTTCCTGATATTGGTAATTTTGACAATATCCCTATCATTGAATTGATGGTTAAACCAGGTGATCAGGTTTCAGCTAACGATCCATTGATCACGCTAGAGTCAGATAAAGCGACCATGGAAGTCCCCGCTCCTCAGGATGGCGTGATTAAATCTGTATTGGTTAAGCTAGGAGACAAAGTCTCGCAAGGCCATGCCATCGCAACCTTAACGGTCTCTCAGCCTGTGGCTCAGGTAGCCCCAGAGCAAGAGAGTAACAAACAACCATCTTATGGTACCCCACAGGAGCCGGTTGTCGCGCAAAGCCAATCTGTTAGTACAGAACAACCGGCTGTGAGCTCTGGGGATAAGACGGTATCTGGTAACACAGTTGATCAAGTAGCTTTCATGAAAGCTCATGCAAGCCCCAGTGTGCGCCAATTTGCACGAGAGTTAGGCGTTGATCTCAGTAAAGTGAAAGGAAGTGGTCCTAAGGGAAGAATCCTCAAAGAGGATGTACAAGGATTTGTTAAAACAGCCTTAGCCTCTGTAGCGCAGGGAAGTGGTGCTGGTGTGTCAGCTGGGTTGGGTTTAGGTCTATTGCCTTGGCCGCAGGTAGATTTTGCAAAATTTGGCGCAATCGAAGTTCAGCCTTTAAGTCGTATTAAAAAGATTTCTGGGGCTAATTTGCATCGTAATTGGGTCATGATTCCTCATGTTACCAATAACGATGATGCAGACATTACTGAGCTTGAAGCTTTTCGTGTACAACTAAACTCAGAAAAGCAACAAGCAGGTATAAAAGTCACCATGCTCGCTTTTTTAATTAAAGCAGTATGCAATGCTTTACGTAAATTCCCACAATTTAACGCCTCATTAGATGGCGACAATCTGGTCTTGAAACATTACTACCATATTGGTTTTGCTGCCGATACCCCCAATGGACTTGTGGTACCAGTTATAAAAGATGCAGATAAAAAGGGCGTTTTACAAATTGCTGATGAAGCTGCGCAATTGGCTAAAAAAGCACGTGAGGGGAAATTGTCACCCTCAGATATGCAAGGAGGGACATTCTCCATTTCCAGTTTAGGTGGAATTGGGGGAACATACTTCACGCCAATCATTAATGCCCCTGAAGTGGCGATACTAGGAGTATGTCGTTCCGCGATGAAACCTGTGTGGAAAGATAATCAGTTCCAACCCAGGTTAATCCTTCCCTTGTCGCTATCCTATGATCACCGTGTCATTGATGGTGCATTGGCTGCACGTTTTAATTCATATTTGGTGGAATTGCTCGCTGATTTGAGACGAGCGACCCTCTAGGAGATGTCAATATGGCAGAAATGGCAATATTAGAATGTGAAGTGGTGGTGTTAGGAGCGGGGCCTGGAGGCTATTCCGCGGCCTTTAGAAGTGCTGATTTAGGCCAAAAAACTATCTTAGTTGAACGTTATTCCACATTGGGTGGAGTGTGCTTAAATGTAGGGTGTATTCCTTCAAAGGCCTTATTACATGTTGCCTCTGTGACTGAGGAGGCAATGGCACTTAGTAAACATGGAGTACGTTTTGGGGCGCCAGAAATCGATTTAGATGGGTTACGCCAATGGAAGTCGTCAGTGGTAAATAAACTTACGGGTGGGCTTGCCATGATGGCTAAGGCCCGTAAGGTTCAAGTGCTCCAGGGAGTAGGTAAGTTTGTTGATGCTCAGCATTTATCAGTCACGGCCAATGATGGCTCTGAGCAGTTGGTGCGCTTTAATAAGGCAATTATCGCGGCAGGTTCGCAAGCGGTAAAGTTACCCTTCGCTCCTGATGACCCGCGCATTATTGATTCCACAGGGGCCCTGGCGCTTACTCAAATTCCTAAGAAAATGTTAGTGGTAGGTGGGGGCATTATTGGCCTTGAAATGGCAACAGTTTATTCTGTCTTGGGTACCCGTCTTGATGTGGTTGAAATGCAGTCAGGACTGATGATGGGCGCTGACAGAGATTTGGTTAAGGTGTGGGAAAAGAAAAACCTGAAACGCTTTGAGCGCGTGATGCTGAACACCAAAACCACACAAATGACAGCGACAAATGATGGCATTACTGTTCATTTTGAGGGACCTGAAGGA
Organism: Pseudomonadota bacterium; assembly: GCA_021811145.1. Classification (GTDB taxonomy): domain Bacteria; phylum Pseudomonadota; class Gammaproteobacteria; order Burkholderiales; family Ferrovaceae; genus PN-J185. Next base: position 43,099 of record JAJZPN010000005.1, on the reverse strand, counting down.
ACGCCTAAGGCAGAGACTTATGATGTGGTATTAGTGGCTGTTGGACGAAAACCAAATGGCAAATTTATTGGCGCAGAGCAAGCTGGGGTAATGGTGGATGAACGTGGTTTTATTCCTGTGGATCGTCAAAATCGAACTAACGTACCCCATATATTTGCCATTGGTGATATTGTCGGTCAGCCGATGCTCGCTCATAAGGCTGTTCATGAGGGGCATGTGGCAGCTGAAGCGGCTGAGGGACGACGCACCTATTTTGATGCCAGACAAATTCCCTCTGTGGCTTACACAGATCCCGAGGTTGCTTGGGCGGGGCTTACTGAGGAACAAGCTAAAGAGCAGGGTATTGCAGTGGAAAAAGCCGTCTTCCCTTGGGCTGCGTCCGGACGAGCTATTGCTAATGGACGCGATGAAGGGTTTACTAAATTACTCTTTGATGCCAAGAGCCATCAGTTGTTAGGTGGCGCTATTGTGGGTACTCATGCCGGTGATTTAATTGGTGAGATTTGCCTAGCTATTGAGATGGGGTGTGACCCTGCTGATATTGGTAAAACCATTCATCCTCATCCTACATTGGGTGAATCGATTGGTATGGCTGCAGAGTGGTTAGAGGGTGTATGTACAGATTTGCCACCCAAAAAATAAAGGTTATTGGACGAGGTTATGCGTATTTTAATGAGTAATGACGATGGTTATTTTTCTCAAGGAATCAATGTGTTGTATGATGAACTTAAGAAAATAGCTGAGGTTGTAGTGGTGGCTCCTGATGCTGAAAAAAGTGGGGCCAGTAACTCGTTAACGCTTGATCGACCGCTTATTGTTAAACAAGCACCAAATGGCTTTTATCATGTTAATGGCACCCCCACAGATTGCGTTCATATGGCTGTGACGGGATTGTTAGATCAGGTACCTGACATCATTGTGTCGGGTATCAATCATGGTGCCAACATGGGCGATGACACAATCTATTCTGGTACTGTAGCCGCGGCAACTGAAGGGTTTCTTTTGGGAATTCCCGCCATCGCCGTGTCACTTGTGAATGAATCAGGAGGGGGCCACTATCGTACTGCAGCACAAGTGGTTACCCATTTAGTTCAACAAATAAAAACCCAGGCTCTTACTGAGCCTACTTTGTTAAATGTGAATGTACCTGATTGCCCCTTTGAAGAGTTAAAAGGGTTCAAAGTGACTCGTCTTGGTAAACGACACAAAGCAGAACCTGTTATCAAAGCAACAAATCCACGTGGACAAACTGTCTATTGGGTTGGTGCAGCAGGCCCTGCCGCTGACTGTGGTGTAGGGACTGATTTTGATGCCATTAAAAACGGATTTGTATCTATCACACCATTACAAATGGATTTAACCCATTATCAGCAGTTAGATAAAGTTCGTGGCTGGTTAAGCTTATGATTGGTCGACTTGAAACGGGGAAAGGAATGACCTCTGAGCGTACGCGCCAGCGTATGGTGGAACGTCTACGACAAGCAGGAATTCAAGATGAGGCTGTATTAAAGGCGATGGCAGCGATACCACGCCATAGTTTTGTGGATGAAGCTATTGCATCACGCGCCTATGAGGATACGGCTTTACCGATCGGACATGGTCAAACGATTTCTGCGCCCTATATTGTGGCACGCATGATTGAGTTATTGAGGCTTGCAAAAAAAACGCCAGAGAAAGTGCTTGAAGTAGGGACAGGTTGTGGCTATCAAGCTGCCGTGTTGTCCAAGCTCTTTAAAGAAGTCTACTCAGTTGAGCGGATCGGTCAGTTACTTGAAAAAACCCGCTCAAGGGTTTGGGCGATGCGTATTCATAATCTGCGTCTTATGCATACTGATGGTACATATGGACTAGCAGACGCAGCACCCTTTGATGGTATCATTGTGGCTGCAGCCCCAGAGAGTATTCCCGATGCATTACTTGAGCAATTGAGTATTGGTGGACGGTTAGTTATCCCTGTGGGGGGGAATAAACAACAATTAATCGTTGTTGATCGCGATGAGCAGGGCTTTACTCAACAGATCATTGAAGCAGTTAAATTTGTACCTTTGAGGGAAGGTAGCGTGCAATGAAACAATTATTGATAGCGTTATGTGTTGGTCTGGTATTGAGCGGCTGCTCATCTACCTTAAACCCTGCTCCCGTTAGTGATGAGAGTATTTCAGGTCAAGCGATTGGTTCTAAGGACGCTTCTGTAGAACATAAAAAAAACCACAAGAAAAAATCTCAAGCATCAACTGCTACTCAACCTAACAATAAACCTCTTCCACCAGAGATAACGCAAATTAATTGGCAATGGCCCATACTAAATTATAAAAGTGCGCTCTATCACAGTGATCGCAAAGGTCTTGATATAGAAGTGACTGAACATAAAACAGTCAATGCCTCTGCAAGTGGTGTGGTGAGTTACGTGGGAGATTCGTTGAAAGGCTATGGCCATATGGTTGTCATTAAGCATTCACCAGACATCTTAAGTGTTTATGCTGATAACCAAAAAATACTGGTAAAAGAAGGTGCTAAAGTAAAAGCAGGCCAGGCAATCGCTGAACTCTCTCCTCAGGGCGGCAATACCAATGCCACTCTTCATTTTGAGATCCGTTATCGAGGTAAACCGATCAATCCACAACGGGTACTAAAAAATTAGTAATCAGAGAACCAGTATTTTATAGGATGGGTTGATAGTTTTCTAAATTTAATGTCACCGTCCTCAGGCTAGGTTCTTCCTCAGCTATGGCGCTATGAAAACCTAATTTGTGCATAAGATGTAACATCCCAGTATTATTGCCTAATACTTCTCCTGTCATGAAACGTAACTGTCTGGATTTGGCACATACAATAAGTTCGTTCATCAGGGTGCTACCTAGCCCCAATCCTTGAAATTGATCAGCAATGACCAAAGCAAACTCACAGGATTCACCGTCGGGGTTAGTGGTGAATCGCGCAACCCCTAATTGCTTTTCTTGGTTGTCAATTGTAGTAGTAGCAATTAATGCCATTTCTGTTGCGTAATCAAGTTGAGTAAAACGTACTAACAGAGAGCGAGGCAATTCTTTGAGGGCATCTAAAAAGCGAAAGTAACGACTGTCTTCTGATAAGTTTCTAACAAACTCTTGTTCCATTTCGGCATCTTCTGGTCTGATAGGGCGAATTTGGATGGATAGATTGTTTTTTAATGTCAGCGATTTAACCAAATCAAGAGGATAAGGGTGTATGGCTAAGTGTCGGTAATCAAAAGAGGTAACTGGTTCTTTATTAAGTGTTATGTGAGCATAAAGTATCTCTACATAATCATCGTCTTTGAGCCACAAATTTAATTCAATGGTTTCAATAGCGGCCAACTCGCAACACATTTCTGATAAACGTAAAATAAGATATATCAGAGCATGATGCTGACTTATGGCCTTCTCTGAGGAGGGGTGGTTGAGATGGCTTAACAAGCTGCGCTCAATAAACTCCTTTGCTAAAAAATGATTTAAAGGAGGAAGAGCGTAAGTTTTAGAATGTGGCAAATGAGCGGCCATGCCTCCAGGAGAAATATATAAACTTGGTCCAAGAGTGCTGTCGCGCACCACCCCAAGGTCGATCATGATACGTGATTGTTTGCTGGTATTAGGCGGCATTGGCATGTTGGCGCGATAGGTTAGATCAAAGGCTGCCAGGAGTTTTTCTGTATTAAGTTGTGTCAGCGTATGTGAGCCTTGATCAATTTGTTCATGAATAATAGTTCTTGCACGATCAAGATCGGGTTGTGAATCAATTACCCTTGAGCTCGTTGTTTGAAACAACATTTGCTGATTATGTAAATATTGATTGATATAACGGATTGCATCCACCGCGGATTCAGGAGTTCTAAAGTTGGGGACGCGCTGAGCACTAAACAGACGACGTGCAGGAACCACACTCTGGTCTCCCATCCAACAGGCCATAATGGGTTTATTGGTTTTTTTAGCTAACTCGGCAATTTCATAGGCAGTTAGGTCACTTTCCGAACCATGTTGAGGGCATAAGATAACAAGCAGACTATCTACCTCAGGAGCATTAAGTAATAATTGAGCAACACGTTTGTATTGTTGGGCCTTGGCGGTGGCACCAAGATCAATGGGATTACCACTTTTGTTGTTTATTAATCCATCGAGTGAGTTGAGCGTTTGCTCAGATAAACGGGCCATGGGGATGTAATTGTCTAAGGCGCGGTCTGTGGCTAGGGCGGCAGGGCCCTCACCATTTGAAATAATAGCTAAATGAGGTCCACTTTTACGATAGCGCAATGAACAGGCTCTAGCGGCAGCAAAGAGTTGGGTCATGGTTCTTACTCTTACTACCCCAACGCGTCGCAGAGCGGCATTAAAGATACCATCACTTTGCTCAAAATCAACGTCAGACAACTGATCTCCTGTTCTTAGTAGCGCATGTTTGTCTGCTTTAAGAACAATAGTGGGTTTGACGCGTGCCGCTTCGCGTAACGCACTCATCAGTTGACGAGCTTGAGCCACTTCCTCTACAAAAATGAGGATACTCTGAGTGTGATGATCGGACACCAGGTAATCCACAATTTCCGCAAAGCCGATATCAATCGAATCGTTTAATGACACAACAGCAGAAAAACCTAAGCCATTACCGCTGGCCCAATCCAATACTCCGCTTGTTAGAGCAGTTGATTGAGATAGCATGCCCAAAGTCCCTGGTTTCATAAGTGAAGTACTCATACCAATCAGAGGCCGCATTACGCCGGCACAATTAGGACCCATGACGCGTATTCCTTGGGCTTTTGTTATAGCGCGCCAAACAGACTTAAGCTCCTCCACATGCTGTTGCTCAAGTTGAGTGACGTTAGTCATTAACACAACATGATTAATGTTAAGCTCTCCACATTGCTCAAGATATCCTTGAACTTCATCAACGGGCACATCCAGCATGAGCAGATCTGGGATAGCGGGTAATGTATTGAGGTTAGGGAAGAAACTGGCATTAATTTTAGAGGGAGATAGGGTGTTAACAGCATAGAGTTCACCCTGATAGTGATTTAGTGTGAGATTGTCGTATACTGAACGAGACAATGCGTCAGAGCTTGATAGTGGCCCTACAATGACAACAGATTGTGGTGCAAAAAAGGGTGTCAAATAATGTGGTCTCATCAAGGCGTCTCACAACAGGTTAGAGAATTATTATAATGATAAATACCGCTTACATTACGCATTCATTTTGTGGTTTACACAATATGGGGGATTACCATCCCGAAAGTCCACATCGCTTAGCAGCCATCAATGACCGTTTAATTGCCTCAGGCTTAATCAATTATTTAATCCCGCATGAAGCCATAGAAGCCACTATTGAGCAATTAGAGAGGGTTCACAGTAAAGAGCATGTTCAATCTATCATTGCTGCATCACCTACGCAAGGATTACATCATATTGATGATGATACCGTTATGAGTCCTCATTCATTACAAGCCGCTTTGTGCGGTGCGGGAGCAGGGGTGATGGCTGTGGATCTGGTTATGAAACAGTTCGCTAACTCCGTGTTTTGTGCGGTACGCCCACCAGGACATCATGCGGAACATCAGCGCGCTATGGGGTTTTGTTTTTTTAACAATATTGCCGTGGCGGCGGCCCACGCCTTGGAGCACTATCAATTAGAGCGTGTCGCTATTGTTGATTTTGATGTTCATCATGGTAACGGGACAGAGGATATTTTTAGACATGACAGTAGAGTCCTGTACTGCTCCACCTTTCAACATCCTTTTTATCCTTACAGTGGTAGTGATACTAAAAATGAACATATCCTTAATTATCCATTACCAGCAGGCAGTGATGGACACTATATGCAATCTATTATGAGTCAAAATGCGCTCCCTAAAATTGATGAATTCGCCCCTCAACTAATTTTGATTTCAGCAGGTTTTGATGCTCATAAGTTGGACCCTCTTGCCCATTTGCGTTGGGTAGAGGCTGATTACGTGTGGTTAACTCAACAACTTCAGGAACTGTCATTTAAACACAGTGACGGGCGCATTGTATCCATGCTGGAAGGGGGGTACGACCCTGATGCATTGGGGCGCAGTGTCAATGAGCATATTCGTGCTCTACTTGAGGGTTAAATAATTAATGCCGCAACCACAAAGCGATCTTCGCTAACGAGCACATTATAGGTACGACAGGCTGCTTGTGTATCCATGATTTCAAAGCCTATATGAGCTTGTATGAGTGGGCGCAATAACGATGGTGTAGGAAAAGTTAATGTGTGACCAGTACCAAGCAATACAATAGCAGGTTGCCATTCAACCAGTTGAGCGATATGGTCTTCTGTGAGCTCATCAAGAGAATTTACCCAAGTGCGCTCAAGACGAGTGGGGCTGATGATAAGACTCTTTTCTAAGCGTTCTTTGTTGACCATAACAAAGTCTTTGCCATGGCCTGTAATGTTAAAGTTTGCGTCGGGTAAATGGTTGATTAGTTTCATAGGTTCCTTCATTTAAGGTAAAATTGACCCTTTTGAAGCCAGAATAGATCATACATCATGTCAGAGTTTCCAAGAATAAAGCGTTTACCTCCCTATGTGTTTAACATTACCGGTGAGTTAAAGTCAGCAGCCCGACGTCGCGGTGAGGATATTATTGACTTTAGCATGGGTAACCCCGATCAGCCCACCCCGCAACACATTGTTGACAAGTTGGTAGAGGCGGCTAAACGTAACGATACCCATGGCTATTCGTTATCAAAAGGTATCCCTCGCGTAAGAAAAGCGATTTGCAATTGGTATCAACGTCGTTATGGCGTGGAATTAGATCCTGATACGGAAGCTATTTTTACAATTGGTTCAAAAGAGGGGATTGCTCATTTAATGCTCGCCACGCTTGATTCAGGTGACATGGTATTGGTGCCCAATCCAAGTTATCCCATTCATATTTATGGCCCTGTTATTGCAGGAGCGGATATACGCCACATCAGTATGACCCCAGGGGTCGATTTTTTTGAAGAGTTAGAAAAAGGCTTAAAAGGATCTTATCCACGGCCTAAGATGCTGATTCTGAATTTCCCAAGTAACCCCACTACGCAATGCGTTGATCTGGCTTTTTTTGAACGTGTTGTGAACATTGCCAGAGAGTATGGCATTTATGTGGTACATGATTTGGCTTACGCAGATATTGTTTATGATGGTTATCAGTCACCATCGATTATGCAAGTTCCTGGTGCTAAAGATGTGGCAGTAGAATTTTTTACCCTATCCAAGAGCTACAGTATGGCCGGATGGCGTGTAGGGTTTATGGTAGGCAATCCTACTTTGGTTGCGGCCTTAGGGAGAATGAAAAGCTATCATGATTATGGTACCTTCACGCCCATACAGGTGGCCTCGATTGTGGCATTAGAAGGGCCTCAAGATTGCGTAGAAACAATAAGAAATACCTATCAAAAACGCCGTGATGTGCTAGTTCAAGGATTGCATCAGCTTGAGTGGATGGTAGACAACCCCAAAGCTACCATGTTTGTGTGGGCAAAGATTCCTGAGATGTACCAGAAGATGGGATCGCTTGAATTTTCTAAGAAATTACTAGCAGAAGCAAAAGTAGCTGTTTCTCCTGGGATTGGTTTTGGTGAGCTTGGTGATGATCATATACGTTTCTCATTAATTGAAAATGAAGAACGCACTAAGCAAGCGTTACGTGGAATTAAAGATATGTTTAGGAAGGATGGATTGCTATGACTCCGATGAGAGTAGGTTTGTTAGGTTTAGGTGTAGTAGGTGGTGGTACATACGATATTTTAAAGCGTAATAGCCAAGAGATTGCCAGAAGAGCGGGCAGAGAAATTGTCGTCACTTGCGCTGCTGTAAGAGAAAAAGATGTAGCGCAAGTGAGTAAAAAAGTAGGGCAGAGTATTACCCTCTACACTAACCCTATCCAAGTGGTTGAATCACCTGATGTGGATATAGTCATTGAGGTCATGGGTGGGACACAGCCTGCTAAAGACCTGGTTTTAAAAGCTATTTCTCTAGGCAAGCATGTGGTAACAGCAAACAAAGCTCTCCTCGCTCTCCATGGTAATGAAATTTTTAAGGCAGCTCATGAAAAAGGGGTCATGATTGGTTTTGAAGCTGCTGTCGCAGGTGGTATTCCCATTATTAAATCATTACGTGAAGGGTTGAGTGCCAATCGCATTCAATGGGTTGCTGGCATTATTAATGGTACCAGTAATTTTATTTTATCGAATATGCGTGAGAGAGGAATTAGTTTTTCTGAGGCCTTAAAAGAAGCGCAAGCCTTAGGCTATGCAGAGGCTGATCCCACCTTTGATGTAGAGGGCATAGACGCAGCCCATAAGCTCACTCTACTTTCAGCAATTGCCTTTGGTATCCCCATTCAATTTGATAAGGCATACACAGAAGGGATTGCCCAATTAACCGCAAAAGATATTACCTATGCTGAAGAGTTTGGATATCGTATTAAGTTGTTGGGGATAACTAAACGTACAGAACAGGGGTTTGAGTTACGTGTTCATCCAACCCTCATTCCTGAAAAGAGATTAATCGCCAATGTTGAAGGGGTTATGAATGCCATATTGGTGTCTGCCGATGCGGTAGGTAGCACTTTGTATTATGGTCCTGGAGCAGGAGCGGAACCCACTGGTTCTGCTGTGGTAGCAGATTTAGTCGATGTGGCCCGTATGGCGGATGCCGCTCCACATCAGCGTGTGCCGTACTTGGCCTTCCAAGTGGATCGCTTAACTGATGATCCGGTATTAACAATTGATCAAGTACATACCTCTTATTATTTGAGAATGAGTGCCTTGGATCGCCCGGGGGTATTAGCGGATATAACCCGTATTCTTGCGGCATTAAATATTTCTATTGAGGCCATGTTACAGCGTGAACCAACAGAGGGTGAAGAGCGTGTTGATGTCATCATCTTAACCCACCGCGCATTAGAAAAAGATGTAAATCAAGCCATTTCACAGATTGAACAACTTGATACTATTTCAGGACCGGTGGTTCGTATTCGTCTTGAAACATTGGCATAGTCATTAATAGGGGAGAGAAAATGAGTCATTACCAAGGTTTAATTCATCGTTATCGTGACCGGTTACCGGTTACCGACAGTACTCCTATTATTTCTCTTAATGAGGGAAATACCCCATTAATTGAGCTACACCATTTACCTAAGCAGTGGGGATTTGATGGCCGTATTTTGGTGAAGTTTGAAGGGCTCAATCCAACCGGATCATTTAAAGACAGAGGTATGACGATGGCTGTCACTAAAGCGGTTGAAGCGGGTGCTAAAGCTATTATTTGTGCCAGTACGGGTAATACCTCAGCAGCAGCAGCGGCTTATGCAGCACGCGCTGGTATTCAATCCTTTGTATTAATTCCCGATGGAAAAATCGCTCTTGGCAAACTTGCTCAAGCCATGATGCATGGCTCGATTGTGTTACAGATACAGGGTAATTTTGATGATGGTATGCAGTTGGTTCAAGAACTAGCTGAAGATTTACCTGTGGCTTTAGTTAACTCAGTCAATCCTTATCGCCTACAAGGTCAAAAAACCATTGCGTTTGAAATTATCGAGGCCCTTGGGCGAGCACCTGATTATCATGTGTTACCAGTGGGTAACGCTGGTAATATCAGTGCTCACTGGATGGGTTACAGTGAGGCCACATGCCAACAGACTAAAGCCTGTGGATTGTGTCATGGACAGTGCCCTTACCATACCACGTCTTTAACCACCAATCGTCCTGTGATGGTGGGCTATCAAGCAGCCGGTGCTGCGCCTTTCTTGCGCGGTGGGGCAGTTAAAAATCCTGAGACCATCGCTACAGCGATTCGTATTGGTAACCCCATGTCTTGGGACTTGGCTTGGGCTGCTGTCAATGAATCTCAAGGTTGGTTTGATGAGTGCACTGATGCAGAAATTTTAGCCACACAAAAGGAGTTGGCTCAATTTGAAGGGGTATTCTGTGAGCCCTCATCAGCGACTTCTCTAGCAGGCCTTAAAAAAGACTTAGCGCGTGGTAAATTTAAGAATGGTTCAGTGGTGGTCGCGACATTAACTGGACACGGTTTAAAAGATCCTGATACAGCCATTATGCAAAGCGAGCAGCCACATCAAATCGCAGCTGAGAAAACGGTAATTAGTCGTTTAATGGAAAAATATATTCGCTAGTTTATAAAAACCATAAAGGGGGAGGAGACCAAGATGGATATGATAGCCATTACAGGAGTAGATCGATCGATTGTCAGAGAGGATTTATTACGTCAAGCTGAATCACTGCATCGCACATTGAGACCCAATATTCCTAGCCCCTATGTTGAGTCCATGCAAGAAGTATTTCAAACAGGGGCTGAAATGGCTGTGGCCATGGAAGGGAATACCTTATGTGGTTTAGTGGTTTTTCGTATTACCACCAATACTATGGTGGGTAGAAAAATCTATAGTGAGGATTTGGTGGCTGATCCCAAAGCGCCTATTAAAGGAGTTGGGCATTTGATGATGGACTATTTGAAAGAGGTAGGACGTCAACGGGGATGCGTGAGTATTGAACTTGAATCAGGGACTCAACGCGAACAGGCCCATCGTTTTTACTTTAAAGAAGGCTTTGTCATCAAAGCCTTCGGTTTTAAACAATCTCTGAAAGACTAACTCTTACTCACTCGTCATCCTCTTTGTGATGAGGAGGATGACCGTCATATATTAAATTTCTACGTCGTTGTAAATAAGCATCACGCACAAAAGTATAGGGATCTAAGGCAGCAGTTTGTAACACATTAGTTGCAGCTAGTAATCCTGAGCGGGTATTAACCACCTCTAACGCCCCGATTTCTGTTAAATGGGTGTTATTAGCATGGCTGTTGGCATAGAAACTAAAGGGGTAGGCTGCTGCTAAACCGAGTCCATCACGAATGGTGGATGGGCCAAGTAGTGGCAGAACGAGGTAAGGGCTCTCATCCCATCCCCACACAGCCAAGGTTTGACCAAAATCTTCATTGTGTTTTTCTAATCCAATATGTTTAGCGACATCAATGAAACCGAGTAATCCCACTGTTGTATTGACTACAAAGCGCCCAGCATCTTCACCTCCTTGAGTGACTTTACCTTGCAATAAGTCATTAAGAAAGACAGTAATATCACCAATATTGCTAAAAAAGTTACTGATACCATCACGAAAAAAACCTGGAGTTACTGTTTTGTAACCTTGGGCCACTGGCTTTATTACATAACTGTCTAGGCCTTCGTTAAATTTATACATGGACCGATTGTAACTTTGTAAGGGATCCTTAGGATCCTCTTGTCCTGGGGGAATACTGGTACAGCCAGTTAACAGTAACAATAAGCCACTACATAACAAATAAATAACAAAATGCAGACGTGAAAACATAGAGAAAACCTCTAGATATCATAGTAAATAATTAGTTTGTATCCTAACATAAAATCAATTCTCCCCCTTGTTTTTAGCTAAATTTACCCCATTTAACTATTAATCACAGTTTACAAAGGAATAAGTCATGCGATTTGATAAATTAACCAGTCGTTTCCAAGAAGCGTTTGCTGATGCGCAGTCCTTAGCTATCGGCCATGATAATGGCTTTATTGAGCCTCATCATTTGCTGTTGGCATTAATTAATCAAGCAGATGGGAGTACAGCATCTCTCCTCACGCGTGCTGATGTACAAGTGAATTCGCTCAAACAAGCCCTGGATGAGGCCATCAAAAAATTACCCAAAGTTCAAGGTACGGCAGGAGAAATCAATGTTTCTCGTGATCTCTCTAATTTACTAAATATTACTGATCGTGAGGCACAAAAGCGCCAGGATCAGTTTATTGCCTCTGAATTATTTTTACTAGCAGTTCTTGAAGATAAAGGAGAGACAGGGCGTTTATTTAAACAAGCAGGGGCTCAGCGATCACGCCTTGAAGCGGCAATTACTGCGCTACGAGGTGGTGAATCAGTGAGTCACTCTGCTGCCGAGTCGCAACGTGAAGCATTGAAGAAATACACCATTGACTTAACTGAGCGTGCGCAGCTTGGGAAGCTTGATCCAGTGATTGGGCGAGATGATGAAATTCGCCGAGTAATTCAAATCCTACAAAGAAGAACAAAAAATAATCCTGTACTCATTGGTGAGCCTGGTGTCGGAAAAACAGCTATTGTTGAAGGCCTTGCTCAACGCATTATTAATAACGAAGTACCCGAGTCACTTAAAAATAAAAGAGTATTAAGCCTTGATATGGCAGCGCTACTTGCTGGGGCCAAGTATCGTGGAGAATTTGAAGAAAGACTTAAATCTGTTTTAAAAGAATTGGCCCAAGACGAAGGTCAGACGATTGTCTTTATTGATGAAATACATACCATGGTGGGGGCAGGGAAAGCAGAAGGGGCTATGGATGCAGGCAATATGCTAAAGCCTGCTCTAGCACGTGGTGAATTACATTGCGTAGGTGCCACAACCTTAAATGAATACCGTCAATTTATTGAAAAAGATGCTGCACTAGAAAGACGCTTTCAGAAGGTATTGGTAGGGGAGCCCTCTGTTGAGGACACCATTGCGATTCTACGTGGTTTACAAGAGAAGTATGAGATCCATCACGGCGTCGATATCACGGATCCTGCCATTGTTGCGGCAGCTGAATTATCGCATCGCTACATTACCGATCGATTCTTGCCTGATAAGGCCATTGATTTGATTGATGAGGCTGCAGCCAGAATTAAAATGGAAATTGATTCAAAACCTGAATCCATGGACAAACTATTCCGTCGTTTAATTCAACTTAAAATTGAACGTGAAGCGGTCAGAAAAGAAACTGATGAAGCGTCACAAAAACGCTTAGCCTTACTTGAAGAAGAAATTAATAAACTAGAAATTGAATATGCTGATTTAGAAGAAATTTGGAAAACTGAAAAGGCCCAACTTCAAGGGACGCAACATGTAAAAGAAGAGCTTGATCGTGTGCGCGCTGAAATGGAAGCTGCCCAACGCAGTGGCGATCTACAAAAAGCATCAGAGCTCAAATACGCCAAGATCCCAGAGCTTGAAGCGAGATTAACTCTTACTACCACACCACAACAACCCAAAGATAATCAATTATTGCGTACTCAGGTAGGAGCAGAGGAAATCGCCGAAGTGGTCTCTCGGGCAACTGGTATACCTGTATCCAAAATGATGCAAGGAGAGCGCGAAAAATTACTGAAAATGGAATCCTATTTAAGAGAGCGTGTGGTAGGGCAAGAGGAAGCGGTAGAGATCGTCTCAAACGCTATTCGGCGCTCACGCTCAGGGTTGAGTGACCCTAATAAGCCTTATGGGTCATTCCTCTTTTTAGGACCTACCGGAGTAGGTAAAACTGAATTATGTAAAACCTTAGCGCAATTCTTGTTTGACTCAGAGGAGCATTTAATCCGTGTTGATATGTCTGAGTTTATGGAAAAACATACCGTAGCACGATTAATTGGAGCGCCGCCTGGATATGTGGGGTATGAGGAAGGGGGATATTTAACAGAGGCGGTACGTCGTAAGCCTTATAGTGTGATTTTACTGGATGAAGTTGAAAAGGCTCATCCTGATGTGTTTAATGTCCTGTTGCAGGTATTAGATGATGGCCGCTTAACCGATGGACAGGGCAGAACGGTTGATTTTAAAAACACTGTCATTGTGATGACCTCTAATTTGGGCTCGCAAATGATTCAACAAATGGAGGGAGATGACAATGCGGTAATTAAACTCGCTGTGTTAGGTGAGGTAAAAAGCCATTTCAGACCTGAGTTTGTCAACCGTATCGATGAGATAGTGGTATTTAATAGCCTTGGACAACAAGCGGTGAAATCCATAGCAGCTATTCAGTTACATGCGTTATCTTCACGTTTGGGTAAAATGGATTTAACCCTAGACGTTTCTGATAAAGCATTGGAGCAATTGGCTGAGGTTGGGTTTGATCCCGTTTATGGTGCGCGGCCATTGAAACGTGCTATTCAAAACGAATTAGAAAATCCGTTAGCCGTTAAAATTCTTGATGGCTCTTTCGCTCCTAAGGATGTGATTCGTGTGGATATCAATAAACAAGGTAAGTTTATTTTTTCTAAATAAAGCGTTGACGCTCACCTCACTCCATGTCGATGGAGTGAGGCGAAAAAAAGTCCAGCAAATCATGGAAAAAGGTTGACAGGGTAAGGCTTGCAGAGGACAATCACTTTTTTTATCGTGAAGGGAGTAAATCCATCTTGGATTGTGCTACTGAAATACAACATTTTTGCAACTTTATTCTTTAGAGTTTACTTCTGTCATCAACGTGTAACGTTCATATGACTCAATTCTAAAGATAAAGAATTGAGGTACTATGGACTACATTAATCAGCTTTTATCACGTTTTAACCCTCGCCAGCCAACAACGCCATCGACGAATCAACGTATTCATCGAATATTATTAGACGTTGCCGGATCGGATGTGGACATCGCCTTACGTCGTCTTGATACTTCCCTTGAGGGGTTACTCGACCGTGAAGTGGAGGAGCGACTTGCTCAATATGGTCCCAATGCCATTGTTCATGAGAAACACAAAGGACCTGTAAAACAGCTATTGTCCTATTTTAAAAACCCACTGAATGTTTTGCTGTTGATTTTGGCCGCTGTTTCTTTTTATTTAGGCGACAAAGAGGCCTCGTTAATTATCGTGATCATGGTGGCAGTGAGTATTATTCTCACCTTTGTTCAAGAGTTCCGCTCCAGTAATGCAGCTGAGCGATTACGTGCAATGGTAAGTACCACAGCCACTGTATTAAGGAAAGATCGGCGCAGTGGTGTACCCGATGAAGTGAATCGCTATTTCAATATTCATCTCTCGCCAGCAGGACCACAACGACGTGAAGTCCCTCTTGATACCTTAGTCCCTGGAGATATTATTCAACTCTCCGCAGGAGACATGATCCCTGCAGACGTTCGTTTGCTCTCAACCAAAGACTTGTTTGTCAATCAATCCTCTCTGACAGGTGAGGCTTTACCCGTTGAGAAGTTTGCTGCAGTTGAACAAGTGGAAGGAAAAGATCCGTTGCAATTTAGCAATATCTGTTTCATGGGCACTAACGTTGTCAGTGGCACTGCCACAGCCGTGATTGCACAAACTGGGTCACAAACCTATTTTGGTAGTCTTGCCCAAATGGTCGGGCAGACAAGACAGTTAACCAGCTTTGACCGAGGAATTAATCAATTTACCTGGCTGATGATTCGTTTCATTATGATCATGACGCCATTGGTATTTGTTATCAATGGATTTACCAAGGGCGATTGGATGGAAGCTTTCTTGTTTTCAGTGGCCGTGGCGGTGGGACTGACCCCTGAAATGCTTCCAATGATTGTGACGGTAAACCTTGGTAAGGGTGCTCTTGCCATGTCACGCAAAAAAGTCATTGTTAAACGACTTAACTCTATCCAAAACTTTGGGGCGATGGATGTCTTGTGCACTGATAAAACAGGAACGCTTACCCAAGATAAAATCATTCTAGAAAAACATGTTGATATTTATGGTCAAGAAAATGAAGATGTGTTGGAGTACGCCTATTTAAATAGCTTTCATCAATCTGGTTTAAAAAACCTATTGGATGTGGCGGTATTGGAATATGCAGGATTAAATGAACAACTAAGAACTGGAGTCAACTACCGTAAAGTGGATGAAATCCCCTTTGATTTTCAACGTCGACGTATGTCTGTTGTGGTTGAAGGAAAGGGGCGTCATTTACTGATTTGTAAGGGTGCTGTTGAGGAAATATTCTCTTGTTGTACCCAGGCTGAAGTCAATGGTGAGCGCATTCCCTTAAACCAAGAAGATTTAACTAAACTTATTGATATTACACGCGAACTCAATGAAGATGGCTTTAGAGTGATTGCCATTGCTTACAAAGAGACAGCGCCTACACCGCAAACTTATTCAGTAAAAGATGAGTCAGATTTAACTTTAGTGGGCTATATCGCATTTCTTGATCCACCCAAAGACAGTGCTCGTGAGGCCATTGCAGCACTCAATCGCCATGGCGTTGCTGTTAAGATTCTAACCGGTGACAACGATGTGGTAACGAGAAAAGTCTGTCGTGAGGTAGGGTTACAAGTGGATAAGATCCTATTAGGTAATGACTTAGAACAAATGACAGATGAGGAGCTCGCTGAGGCAGCAGAAAGTGTATCTGTTTTTGCCAAATTATCACCTGCGCAAAAAGCACGTGTTATCAAAGCGCTTCATATGCGTGACCATGTGGTAGGCTTTATGGGTGATGGCATTAACGATGGTCCGGCATTAAAAGCGGCTGATGTGGGTATTTCTGTTGATACGGCGGTGGACATTGCTAAAGAATCAGCGGATATTATTCTCTTGGAAAAAAGCCTGATGGTCCTAGAGGAAGGGGTGATTGAAGGGCGCCGTGTGTTTGGTAATATTGTTAAGTATATTAAAATGGGTGCCAGTTCTAACTTTGGTAATATGTTCAGTGTATTAGGTGCCTCTGCTTGGCTACCTTTCTTACCGATGCAAGCGATTCAAGTATTAACCAATAATTTGCTCTACGATTTTTCTCAAACAGCGATTCCTACAGATAATGTAGATGAGGAATATATCGCTAAGCCTCGACGCTGGGATATTGCCAATATCACCCGTTTTATGGTGATGGTAGGGCCGATTAGTTCGATTTTTGATTATGCTACTTTTGCGATAATGTATTTTGTCTTTAAAGCCAATACAGAAGCTGGTGCTTCTTTATTTCAAACAGGTTGGTTTGTGGAGTCACTTTTATCACAGACCTTAATTATTCACATCATTCGTACTGGACGTATTCCTTTTATCCAAAGTCGTGCAAGTTTACCTATGTTTATCACCAGTGTATTAATTTGTACTGTGGGTATCTGGTTGCCTTACTCACCCTTTGCCCACGCGCTAGGATTCACTCCCTTGCCTCTGAGCTACTGGCCCTATGTAATAGCCATTTTATTTGGTTATTTAATCTTGGCTCATCTTATGAAAACCTGGTTTATCCGTCGTTACGGGTTAAACTAATTGGATGATGAATGACATTCAATATTGGTTAAATGAAAACGGCCCTCTAGCACTTTCTCTAGAGGGCTTTCGTGTACGTGAACAACAGTTGGCTATGGCCAATACCATTGATCAAGCCATTACTGAAAAACAAGTGGTTGTTGTGGAGGCGGGAACGGGTACGGGAAAAACCTATGCTTATCTAGTCCCAGCCTTACTGTCATCGGGTAAAGTGATTGTCTCTACTGGCACCAAAACACTGCAGGATCAGTTGTTTCATCGTGACTTACCTTTTTTACGTGAAGTCATGAAGTTACCTATCAGTGTCTCGTTATTAAAGGGACGTGCTAATTATTTATGTCACTATTACCTTGATCTTACCTTAACTGAAGGACGCTTAAGGGATCGACAGCAAGTTGATCAACTCAATGCCATACGACAGTTTGCTGGGGTGACTCAGACGGGAGATAAAAGTGAGTGTGTTAGTGTGCCTGAAAATGCCCTCATCTGGTCACAAGTAACTTCCACCAAGGACAATTGTCTTGGTCAAGACTGTCCTCATCAGAGTGACTGTTATGTTTTAAATGCCAGAAAAAAAGCCGCTGCCGCCGATCTTGTGGTGGTCAATCACCATTTGTTTTTTGCTGATATTATGCTTCGTGATGAAGGGGCTGCTGAGCTGTTACCCAATGCTGGTACGGTTATTCTTGATGAAGCCCATCACTTGCCTGATGTGGCTACTTTATTTTTTGGACAAAGCCAATCAACCGCACAATGGCTTGAGTTGGGTCGCCAAATGGTGGTGGAGGGAGTGGCTCAACAATTAGTTCGAGAAGAGCTGGATAACATGATATTGCCGATTGAAAAAGGGTTACGTGATATCAGATTACTGTTTACTCAGCGTGACGGAAAATTGACTTACCAGTCAGTTTTATCTATTCCAGGATTTGTTGAGAGTGCAACTCAGTTACTGCTTCACTTAGGGCATTTAAATACCTATTTGACACCGTTTGTTGGTCAGTCAGATGGCTTTGATAAGATTATCAGCCAGTGGCATAAGGCACATCAGTTTTTTTCTTTGTGGCTTAATCCAAATCATGATGAGCGTGATGCGATACGGTGGGTAGATTGTTTTACACAATCCCTTCAATTTCATTACACTCCATTATCTATAGCCGATATTTTTAAAGCACAAATAGAAAGTCAGCATAAAGCATGGATTTTTACCTCTGCAACCTTGTCTTTACGGGGAGACTTTTCGCATTTTCTTCGAGATATGGGTTTGGATGAGGCCTTAACCTATTGTTGGGATAGTCCGTTTAATTATCCTGAAAATAGCCTTTTATATGTGCCTATGGGGTTACCTCAACCCAACGAAACCCATTATACAGAGGCTGTGATTGATACAGCCAAACCAATTATTAGAGCCAGTCAAGGCCGTACCTTTTTATTATTTACCACTCATCGCGCACTACAAGAAGGGGCTAAGTTAATTCGGGAGTGGTTAGAGGAAGAGGAATTAGATTTTACTTGCCTAGTACAAGGTGAAAAAACCAAGATGGAGTTATTGGATCAGTTTCGTCAATCTATGAATGGTATTTTGTGTGCCACTCATTCATTTTGGGAAGGTGTTGATGTAAAGGGAGAGGCGTTATCTTTGGTAATTATAGATAAACTCCCTTTTAATCCACCGGATGATCCAATTACAGCAGCACGTATTGATGCCATTAATCGAGCAGGGGGTAATGCTTTTATGCAATATCAGTTACCTAAGGCCGTGATTACCTTAAAACAAGGAGCAGGGCGCTTGATCCGTGATGAAGAGGATCGAGGTGTATTAATGATTTGTGACCCGCGATTAATTGATAAATCCTATGGACGGCGGATATGGATGAGTTTACCTGCTATGAAACGAACCAGAAAGGTAGAAGAAGTACTTCAGTTTTTTGAAACTAACTCGATCTCTGTTGACTAAGAGGAAACGATACACGGACTTCAAAATGTTGTCCTGGGTATTTATTAAATTGTAGTGAAGCATTATGCAGTCTAACGATTTTATCTACGATAGCGAGCCCTAAACCTGTTCCTGGTATGCCTGTACGTGAATGATTCTTACGTGTAAAGGGTTTTAATAAATGTATAGCTTCCTCCTGAGTGAGTCCCTCACCATGGTCAATTACAGATAGACAAACCGATTTAGAATCCTGAAACGTTCTTAGAGCGATAGGAGGTTTGCCATATCGCCTGGCATTTTCTACTAAATTAATTATAATCCTTTCAATGGATTTGGGATTCAGCATAATACTTGAAATATCTGGAGATAACTGGACGTCTACCGCTTGACCAGTTGATGCGATATAGCCACTGACTTTACGAACAATATAGTTGAGATCAGATTTAGTAAGCCAATGTTCATTTTGAATACGTGCATAGTCTAAAAATTGATTTAGGGTGCTATCAATTTCTTCTAAATCTTGAATCATTAATTCTGTATTTTTATCATCACCAAAGTGGGATAGCTCAATGGCTAGTCGTAGGCGTGACAGTGGGGTTCTTAAGTCGTGTGATACACCTGCTAACATGACCGCTCTGTTAGTTTCAACCTCTTCGAGTGAATCTTGCATATCATTAAAAATGCGCGAGAGAGTTCGAATTTCTTCAGGCCCTTGGTTTTCTGGAACAATATCGGCAATGTGGCCCTTGGCAATGGTTTGTGCAGCTTCAGTAAGACGGTTAATGGGTTGAATGAGGTGACGGACACCAAAAAACAAACCAATTAGTGACAGTAGTACTAGACAAAACAATGCAATCGTCCATCGCACAGGAAAATCCGCATCATAGGGTAGTCGTTCGGTTATATACCAATAGTTACCATGGTTAGTTACTAAATAAATCCATATTTTTGGAATGGTTTGACTGTCAGCTATATAGATTTTGGAGGCTGGAGAGACTTCTTTTTTTAACCGATTTTCTACATAAACCAACCGTTCTTGCTTTGCAACTACCGCTTCAGGCGGCGGAGAGAGGAGTTTGTCTGAAACAATCGTAGCGTGCTCATTGATTTTGATGTTTTGTATAAAATCAGGTCGTTGTTCATCATTAAGTAACCCTAAGGAATTAATGAGTGTTTTTATTTGGTTAACACGATCGTTAACCAACCTCTCTTGTAAGGGTTGAGTGTAGAAGCTTTGTATAACAAAAGTTGTAGCAAGCTGCGTGAGGATAACTAAAAAAATAACAAATAACGCAGTTCTTCCCAGTAAAGACTTAGGAATGAATTTCATTGACTATCGTCTGGGACAAATACGTAGCCAAAGCCCCATACTGTTTGAATATATCTTGGTTTACTTGAATCAACCTCAATTAAACGGCGGAGTCTTGAAATTTGCACATCAATACTTCGATCAAACACTTCATGTTCACGTCCACGAGCCATATCCATGAGTTTTTCCCTGGATAAAGGTTCTCTGGGATGAGTCACTAAGACACGCAACAATGCGTATTCACCGCTGGTTAAATTCACATCAATACCGTCTTTGAATAAGGTACGGTTATTTAAATTAAACTCAAATGAACCAAATTGAATGGTATGTTGACCTTCAGGTAAAATAGTCGGTGCAGCAGGTAAACCTGTACTAGGTTGACGACGTAACACCGCATGAATTCTTGCAAGTAATTCACGGGGATTAAAGGGCTTGGATAAGTAGTCATCAGCACCCATCTCTAAGCCTACTATTCTGTCCACATCTTCTCCCATAGCGGTGAGCATGATAATGGGAATAGTGTTATTTTTACTACGTAGTTGTCGACAAATAGATAACCCATCTTGGCCTGGTAGCATAAGATCTAGTACCAAGATATCATAGCGTTCCCTGGACATGGCTCGTTCAAGAGAGTTGGCATCTGCAACTGCTTCAACTGAAAAACCTTGTTCAGATAAGTATCTTTTTAATAATTCTCGAAGACGCATGTCGTCATCGAGTACAATAATTTTAGAGGGTTTTTTTTCCATAGGCATTATCCTAACCTTTTTTTTATAATTCAATATATCAATTTGTAACATGAATAAACAGCTCGTGAAACCAGATTCTCATCCTATACTACTTGCTATAGATACTGCCACAGAGGCCGGATCTGTATGCCTATATCGCAATGAACAATACTATTATAGCGATTGGCTAGGTGCCGATAAGCATGTTGAATCTGTTCTTTCACACATAAAAGATATTTTAAAAGAAAGTGATACTAGAATTGAAGAGGTGAAGGCACTTGTTTTTTCTCAAGGACCAGGGTCGTTTACAGGGTTGCGCGCGGGCTGTGGAGTGACACAAGGGTTAGCCCTGTCTTTAGGAATACCTGTGATTGCCGTGCCCACTTTATTGATGTTGGCAGAGCAAGTTAACACGCCATGGGCATTCACTTTACTTGACGCCAGAATGGGGCAGGTTTACGGAGCACTTTACAAAAAGGATGAGACTGATTGGCAAGAAATGATCCCTACTGGCTTATTTCAACCTGATCAGCTACCAGAATTACCTAATGAGGAAATGGTTCTAGTAGGTAGTGGTGCCGATTGTTATGCTGAGCAATTGCGTTTAATCTCAGGTAAACCTATTCCTGGTATTTTGCCTAACAAGGTGCCTCATGCACAATGGTTAATTAAGATTGGTTTACGTAAATGGCAGAAAGGAGATGTATTAGCCTCTCACGAAGCATTACCTATTTATATTAGGGATAAAGTAGCCTTAACGACAGCTGAACGACAACGCCAGTAATGAACTACTGTATAGACAAAATGACAGAGCAACATCTCTCTCAGGTTATGGCTATTGAACAAAGTGCCTTTACTCATCCTTGGTCACTGCAAAACTTTAAAGATTCTCTACGCTCCGGGTCCTTAGGCTTAGTCATGACCAAAGACACAGAGTGGTTGGGTTACACGGTCATTATGCCGGTGATTGACGAGTTACATATTTTGAACTTTGCTATTGCGCCGTTAAAACAGCATCAAGGCTTTGGCCAGAAGTTACTAGACGAAGTCATCGATTTTGGACGTCAGCGACATTTTAAAGATATTTATTTAGAGGTTAGAGAAGAGAATGTGGCTGCTCATCATCTCTACGTAATTAACGGCTTTACTGAAATTGGTAGAAGAAAAGGGTATTATCCAAAGGTTGGAGGACGTGAGGACGCAATTGTAATGAGGAAATATCTGTGAACAGAGAAGAAGCTCTTCTGCGCGAATTATCACTTTGGTCCGTATCAGAATGGCTGCAAAATAACCAGTTGCCTGTCGGTGCGATTAGCACTATTCCGGCAGCGATTTCTCCTAGTCAATTAAAAGCAGAAGCCACTATTATCAATAGTCCATCTGTTTCATCTGATTTAAAGAAAGTAGAAGTTAAGACACCAGAAGTTAAGACTACAGAAGTAAAGGCAGAGCAAGTAGCTGATACCCTCCCCAATAGCCTAAGTTTACTGGAGCGCGTCAATCTGTGTAAAGCCTGTCAACTGCACACAACCCGCCAACAGGCTTTACTGGGTAGAGGAGAGGAGTCAGCCAGTTGGTTAATTATTTCTGAGTCTCCTAGTACCGAGGAAGATTTACATAATCAAGTATCCTTTGGTAACACAGGAGAATTATTAAGTAATTTGTTGAAAGCTGTAGATGTTGTTCCCTTTACCGATACGTATCATACATTTTTAGTTAAATGCCGTCCCAGTCATAATCGAGCACCAAGCACACAGGAATTTCATAGTTGCCAAAATCATCTGTTAAATGAAATCCAAACGTTAAAACCAAAAGTAGTGATATTGATGGGACGTATTGTTGCCAAATTGCTTTTGGGATTGGATCTGCCACTGGCTGAATTGCGTGATAAAACCTTTGAGTTTCAAGGTATCCCTACTAGAGTAACACATGATCTTGGTGCCATATTACGTCAACCACAAGAAAAATCGCGTGTCTGGCGAGACTTCATAACAGCTAAAAAAATGATTAGTCAATATATTCAACGTGACGATAACGTCGATAAAGCCAATACATAACACCGCTAATAAATAAGGCCAGTAATATAACGCTAGTGTAAAAAGACGCTTCATCTGGGAGAAGAACTCTTTGCTTTAAGTGTTCGACACCAATTGTTTTATAGAGTTGGGTTAGGGGGAGGTCAGCTTTTATGACTAATGCGTATACTCCCATCATTAATAAAATACTAATGTTTTCATTGAAATTTTGGACTGCGATGCTGTGCCCGGCCCCCATTAACTGGTGACCACGATGTTGGAGTAGTGCATTCATGGGAACCACAAAAAAACCTCCCATTGCCCCAGCTATAATTAAGAGAAAAATTGCCATATGCCATTCATGAATAAATAACATTCCCAAAATGGCAAGTCCCATTGCAATCCCAACCGGAAGTACTTTAAGAGAGTTCTCAAGTTTGATTAATTTGGCGGCAGCAATAGCTCCTAGTGCAATACCAATAGCTGATACTGCTGTAATTTGTGTGGCACGCTCTAAGTTAAAGTGTAATTGTAAACTTGCCCATACCAAGACAATTAAACGTAATGTAGAGCCAACTCCCCAAAATAGGGTCGTCACAGCCAAGGAAACTTTACCTAATGGGTCACACCATAGCATTTTAAAAGAACGTGCAAAGTCGATAATGATATAGAGTGGATTATTGTGTTTAAGCTTATGATCCAGTTTTACTTTGGGAATCTTCAAATTAAATAGAGCAGCTAAGATATAGAGTACTAAAACAATCAAAATTGAAAACTGCGGACTATTTAACTGAGGAAACATCATTGATTGAAGAAAGTGATTTAAGGACTGAAAAGCCCAAAAATGATCATTTAAAATAATGCCACCTAATACTGCTCCCATAATAATAGCCAAAACAGTTAATCCCTCAATCCAACTGTTTGCTACAACTAACAATTCGGGTGGAAGATATTCTGTCAAAATGCCATATTTTGCAGGGGAATACGCTGCTGCTCCTAAACCCACTAAGGCATAGGCATAAAGTGGATTAACGCCAAAGAGCATAGCAAGACAGCCAATAAGTTTAATTAAGTTACTAATAAACATGACTTGCCCTTTGGGTAGTGCATCCGAGAAGGCACCAACAAAGGGAGCTAACAGTATGTAAGACACAACAAAAAACTGCTGCAAGAAAGGAACGTATTCTGGTGGAGCTGACAATATCTTTAACAAAGCAATAGCGGCAAAGAGCAGTGTATTGTCAGCTAACGCTGATAAAAACTGAGCTGTAAGTATTGTATAAAAACCTATATTCATGAAACTTATAACACTTCTGCCGCGTAATCAGCAAGACGTGAGCGCTCTCCTCGTTGAAGTGTTACATGACCACTATGTCGCCATCCTTTAAAACGATCAACCACATAGGTTAAACCTGAACTTCCCTCGGTGAGATAGGGGGTATCGATTTGTGCAATATTACCAAGACATACTACCTTTGTTCCAGGTCCTGCACGCGTAATTAAGGTTTTCATCTGTTTTGGGGTTAAGTTCTGGGCTTCATCAATAATCAGATATTTACTTAAGAAGGTTCGTCCACGCATAAAGTTCAGGGATTTAATCTTAATTCTAGAGCGTATCAGATCTCTTGTCGCAGCACGCCCCCAATCACCTGCCTCATCATCGTTTTTGTTTAGTACATCCAAATTGTCTTCCAAAGCCCCCATCCAAGGAGTCATTTTCTCTTCCTCAGTCCCAGGTAGAAATCCAATATCCTCTCCCACAGGAACAGTTACACGAGTCATAATGATTTCAGAATAAGTTTGATGTTCTAGAGTCTGCATGAGTCCTGCAGCAAGTGTGAGTAATGTTTTACCAGTTCCTGCTTGTCCTAGTAAGGTCACAAAATCAATATCAGGATCCATAAGAAGATTTAACGCAAAATTTTGTTCTCGATTGGCGGCGTTAATTCCCCAAATATTGTTTTTCTGAGAAGTATAATCACGAATTGTTTGTAATACAGCAAATTGACTGTTTTTTTCTTTTACAAAGGCATAGAAAGGGGTGTCACCATCGTCTTGATAGATAAACTCGTTAAGTAGAAACGTATTTACCATAGGTCCTTTAACACGATATAAAGTACGCCCTTGTTCCTGCCATGACTCGATGTCTTTGCCATGGGAATCCCAGAAATCAGAGGGTAGCTCGCGGGTCCCTGTGTAAAGAAGGTCACTGTCTTCAAGTACCTTGTCATTAAAGTAATCTTCAGCCTCAACGCCCAGAGCACGCGCTTTAATACGCATGTTGATGTCTTTGCTTACTAAAATTACCGGCCGATTAGGTTGTGCTCGCTTTAATTCAAGTGCTACTGATAATATTTGGTTATCGTTTTTTTCATAATTAAGGGGGGAGGGTAGAATACCTCCTGTTAATGTTTGTAAAAACAATGATCCAGAAACGTTTTTTTCACCTTCTCTAGCTAAGGGGATACCTCGAGAAATATCTCCTTTTTCTCTATTTACAATTTCATCAAGAAAACGACTTACCTGTCGTGCATTACGGGCAACCTCAGTCATTCCTTTCTTATTGTTATCCAGTTCTTCAAGAATAATCATGGGGAGATAAACATCATGCTCCTCAAACTGAAACAATGAAGTCGGGTCATGCAACAACACATTGGTATCAAGGACAAATAGTTTTTTTTCTTCTACGTGTTTTTTTACCATGGGTTAAGGTTTCCTTGTAATGTGAGAAATTATTTTAAAGAGTTTTAATAAAGTCCAACACTGCCTGAGCGTGACCCGGCACACTTACACCTCGCCACTCTTTGACTAATTTTCCTTCTTTATCAATGACAAAGGTACTGCGTTGAATACCTCTAACTTGTTTGCCATACATGTTTTTCATTTTAATCACATCAAAAATGTGACATGCAACTTCATCGGGATCACTTAAAAGAGGGAAAGGATAATCAAATTTACTTTTAAACTTCTCGTGGGAGGCTACGCTGTCTCTTGAAATACCTAGGATTGAGCATTTTAAAGCTTTAAACTCGTCATACAAGCTTTTAAATTGTAACCCCTCGTCGGTACATCCTGGCGTATCATCTTTTGGATAAAAATATAAAACTAAAGGCGCGCCTTTCATTGCGTGGAGTTGGAATTTTAATCCACCTGTGGCGGCCAATTCAAAGTCTGGTACAGAAGTCATTAATTCCATAAAGAAATCCTCATTATTAACTATTTGTTAGATGTTGATTACTAATATCTTGACACATTAGTAGTCCTGAACGCCCGGTTATTTCTCTCCATTGAATGTCGCAATAGGGAAGTGGGTCTGTCATACGTAAAGCATAATCTGTCATTGTGACAAATTCATAATGTTGTTGTTTCCACCCCTGAATTAATTGATCAAGAACGTGAATTAATTTCATCCCCTCTAGTTCAGCGTGCAAGGTAAATACGTGTAATGATTGGGGATGGTTAGCGGTCAGCGTTAATAGATGCTGCGCTACATTTATTTCATTCAAGTCGTTTATCCCAATTAATTCATCGAGTGTGGGGAGAGTCGTGGGTAATTGAGGGCAGGATAAACGTTGACCATTAACAATTGGTAAAAAAGGGTAATGCCCTCGGCAGTCTGATGATACCAGGAATTGTTTTTCATCTAACCACTGGTAAGCGTAATCATTCATTTGCCATCCCGCAGCCCCATGAATACGACAGGGTATACCATAGATATCCTGGAAACGCTCATAGGCTTTATCCATAAGCGAGCGAGTCCACGCTTGATTGGCTTCCTTAACGCCGTCTTGCCAGGTGATATGGTCCCAAGTGTGAATCCCCACATCGAAACCTTGTGTCAGGGTATCTTTAATAACGTGTCTGGCTTTGACGCCGATATCAGGCCCTGGCAGGAGTGTGCCATACAGGAGGGTTTTCAAGCCATAATGTTCAAGTACAGAAGTACGTGATACTTTGCTTAAAAAACCAGGCCTAAAGACTCTTTTAATAGCACGACCTGTGTGATCTGGCCCTAAGCTAAATAAAAAAGTAGCAGGTACTTGATGTGAATTAAAGCACTTTATTAAGTTGGGGACTCCCTCCAACGTTCCTCTTAAGGTGTCTACATCTATTTTTAAAATAATTTGTGCTGTCATAGTTGTGACTATGGCTAATTTTTCTCGGATGCGCAACCCCTACTACATGATAGAATAGAGGGCTAAATTCTTTTGGATCAATTATTATGGCACGACAACTTCGTAATATCGCAATTATCGCTCACGTAGACCACGGCAAAACCACCCTTGTGGATAAGCTGTTACAACAATCTGGTACCTTTGCGGCACATCAATCTGTATCAGAGAGGGTCATGGACAGTAATGATCTTGAAAAAGAGAGAGGTATTACGATCTTGGCTAAAAACTGTGCCGTTGAGTATGAAGGAACGCACATTAATATTGTCGATACCCCGGGACACGCGGACTTTGGTGGTGAGGTTGAACGCGTTTTATCCATGGTTGATGGCGTTTTGCTTTTAGTGGATGCGGTAGAAGGCCCCATGCCACAAACCCGTTTTGTAACAAGAAAAGCGTTAGCTCAGGGATTAAAGCCGATCGTTGTGGTAAACAAAATTGACCGTCCTGGTGCTCGTCCTGATTGGGTAGTGAATCATACATTTGATTTATTTGATAAATTAGGTGCCACAGAAGAACAATTAGATTTTCCGGTGGTTTATGCCTCAGCATTGCAAGGTTATGCCACCCTTGATCCAGCCAATCCAGGCAAAGATATGAGGGCATTGTTTGATGCTATTGTAAAATATGTGCCTGAACGCCCAGGTGATCCGGATGGTCCCCTTCAATTACAAATTACCTCACTTGACTACTCAAGTTTTGTGGGGCGTATTGGTATTGGTAGGATACACCGTGGAAAAATTAAGCCTAACCAAGAGGTGATGGTCATGCGTGGTCCAGAGTCCACGCCAAAACGTGCAAAAATTAATCAGGTTCTTGGTTTTAAGGGCTTAGAGCGCGTTCAGTTCGAGGTTGCTGAAGCGGGTGATATCGTGTTGATCAATGGGATTGATGATATTGGTATTGGGGTCACCATCACCGATGTTGCTCAACCTGAGGCTTTACCTATGTTGGCAGTGGATGAACCCACTTTAACGATGAATTTTCAGGTTAATACTTCTCCTTTTGCCGGACAAGAAGGTAAATTTGTTACTAGTCGACAATTACGTGAACGTTTAGATCGTGAGCTACTAAGTAATGTTGCATTACGTGTAGAAGAAACAGACGATACGGATGTGTTTTTAGTATCAGGTCGTGGTGAATTGCATTTGACAATTTTGCTTGAAAATATGCGTCGTGAAGGGTATGAACTTGCTGTCTCTCGCCCTAGAGTGCTTATTAAAGAAGTTGATGGACGTAAACTTGAGCCTTTTGAGATGCTGACCGTTGATGTGGAAGAAACTCATCAAGGACCCGTTATGCAGGCATTGGGTGAAAGACGTGGTGAATTGCAAGATATGCAGTCTGACGCTAGAGGCCGTGTTAGATTAGATTATCGAATCCCTGCTCGCGGTTTGATTGGCTTTCAGTCAGAATTCTTGACGCTAACCCGTGGTACGGGATTAATTAGTCACGTTTTTGATGATTATGATGAAATGAAACCTGAAATCCCAGCTCGTCATAACGGCGTATTGATTTCAGCAGAGCAGGGTGAAGCTGTAGCTTACTCTCTATGGAAACTCCAAGATCGCGGCCGCATGTTTGTGGTGCCAGGTGATAGAGTATACGAAGGGATGATTATCGGTATTCATAGCCGAGATAACGATTTGGTAGTCAATCCTGTTAAAACCAAGCAATTGACCAACGTCAGAGCGGCAGGAAAGGATGAGGCGGTGGTACTTACTCCACCAGTATTATTAACTTTAGAGTCGGCAATTGAGTTTATCGCTGATGATGAGTTAGTGGAAATTACACCTGAAACCATCCGATTAAGAAAACGTCATTTACAGGAACATGAACGTAAAAAAGCGGCACGTAGTGCAGAATAGCCTCAGCTAGTTAAATAATAGCTTGCATATATAGGGTGTTAGATGGCAAAAATTGTAGGGTTTGCCGGTTACTCAGGTTCCGGCAAAACAACGCTAATAGAAAAACTGCTACCAATTTTAACTGGTAGAGGTTTACGTGTTTCTGTTATTAAACATGCCCACCATCGTTTTGATATTGATGTTCCTGGGAAAGATTCTTGGAGACACCGTGAGGCAGGGGCAACGGAAGTATTGGTTGCCTCGAGTCATCGTTGGGTTTTAATGCATGAATTACGTAATGAATCTGAGCCGGATTTGAATGAGTTAATAGATCGACTTACAGATCCTGATGTGATTATCGTTGAAGGTTTTAAAACGCACCCCATAAAAAAAATCGAAGTATGGCGTGAGCTTACAGGCCATCCTAGAATTGCACCCAGTGACCCCTATGTTGTGGCTGTCGCGAGTGATAAACCAACCCAAGATAGTCTTACACAGTTAGATATCAATCAGCCCCAGCAGATAGTTGAGTTTATTCTACAATTGTCTTAGTCAATACAGGATTGTGACATCATGAATGTGACGCTTAAGTACTTTGCCTCTCTGCGTGAGAAGTTAAATTTATCTGAAGAAAAGGTTGATCTACCAGAACACGTTACTAATGGAGAACAATTAAAAGAATTTCTAAGTCAACGCGGTTCAGTTTGGCAAGATAGCTTAAACAATTCGGGGACAATTCAAATTGCAATTAACCAAATACGTTGTACATGGCACGATTCTTTTGCAGAAAATGATGAAATAGCTCTTTTCCCGCCCGTCACAGGAGGATAAACTATGTCGGTACGGATCCAAACTAATTCCTTTGATCTGGGTATTGAAACGCAACAATTGAGATCCTCCTATCAACAGGTGGGAGCAGTGGTAGGCTTTATTGGTACGGTTAGAGAGCAAGGGTCTCAAGGTACGCTCACTCATCTAGAGGTTGAGTTTTATCCTGGTATGACTGAAAAGTCGATGAAAGATTTGGAAATCCAGGCAAGAGAGCGTTGGTCATTGATTGATGTATTAATGATTCATCGAACTGGCAAACTTGCCGTACAAGAGGATATTGTTTGTGTAGTCGTATTGAGTGAACATCGGAAGGATGCATTCGAAGCAGCTCAATACCTAATGGATGCATTAAAGTCCACGGTACCCTTTTGGAAAAAAGAAATTTATCTAGATAAGGAAAAATGGGTTGAAGGAAAACAAAGTGATGAACAGGCCTTTTTACGTTGGAAGAATAATTAATTGAAAAGATCTCTATCTATTTTATCATCTTTATTGTTATTGAATGGTTGCGCTGTTGGGCCCGATTTTACTCGCCCTGAGGCTCCTAACGTGTCTTCTTACGTTAAAAACAACAACCCACAAACCATCAGCTCAAATCAACAAGATGAATACGGAGCCACACAGCAGTTAAAAGATCTTCCGGTTAAATCCGACTGGTGGACTCAATTTGGTAATCAGAAGTTAAATCAACTGGTAGACACTGCGCTAAAAAATAATCCTAATGTAGGCGCACTTCAACAAACACTTGAGGGAGCAATGAACACAGCTCTGGCTCAGGAGAGATCATTAACGCTACCTGCAATCAACGCTAATTTATCCGAAACAAAACAGCGATTTAATCCGGCGACATTTGGGCAACCTAGTCCACCTTCTATTTTTAGTTTAACTAATGCATCAATTGGCGTGTCTTATTCTCTAGATTTATTTGGCGGTATACGTCGTCAAATAGAAGCAACTTATGCTCAAGCTGAGGCACAGAAGTACACTTATGAAGCCGCAAGAATTACTCTAGCTGCCAATGTGGTGACCACAGCCATTCGTCGAGCAGCGGTAAAAAAACAAATTGAATTAACTGAAAGTATTATTGAAAAACAACAGGAAATTTATCAAACCACACTTCAACGCTATCAAATCGGCGCTTTATCTCAGATGGATACGGCCAATGCAAAAGAGCAGTTGGCTTTGATTAAAAGTACATTACCTTCTTTACGTAACCAGTATGTGGCCCTTGAAAATCAATTGGCGGTTTACCTTGGTCAATTACCTGCACAACATGAGTTAAGTGACTTAAATTTAAATGAGATTAAATTACCTCAAGAGTTGCCTCTTTCAGTCCCCTCTGAATTAGTTCATCAACGTCCTGATATACTGACTTCTGAGGCATTACTTCATGCGGCAACCGCCCAAGTAGGTGTGGCTATTTCTGGCGAGTATCCTAATATCACCATTAATGCCTCTTATGGTGCTCTAGCGGCAAATCCCAATTCAATTTTCTCAAGAAATTCTGCTATTTGGAGTTTATCGTCAGGGTTAGTACAACCATTGTTCCGTGGTGGGGCGCTTGAAGCACAAACTGACGCTGCTAAAGCCTTACTAAAGAGTGCAGCCTTACAATATCAACAAACTGTATTAAATGCTTTTCAAAACGTTTCTGATACGATTACTTCACTACAAACTGATGGACAATATCTCGATCAATATCACGAAGCGTATGAGGCTGCTAGTAGCCAATCTCAATTAACGCAAACCCAGTATGAAACTGGATCAAGTAGCCACCTCCAGTTATTGACTGCCCGCTTACATCAACAACAAACTGAAATAAATTTAATACAAGCTAGAGCAAGTCGATTAAATGATACTGCTGCGCTATTTCTTGCTCTAGGAGGTGGGTGGAATAACCTATCTTCTCATACTTCAAAATAATTCTGCTTTAGGATGACAATAATTATGGAAAGTCACAATAGTGAAAGTAAATCCTTAACAAAAAAACGCATGATAATCATGTTGATTGTCTTTGTAATTGTAATGGGTGGGATTGTTGGCTTTAATGTGTTCAAACAACATGCCATCAAAAAATATATGAGCTCAATGGGTATTCCTCCACAAACTGTCACCACAACAGTGGTTCATTATAGTGAATGGATTCCTACCATTGACGAAGTAGCAACGCTTCGTGCGCTAAGAGGGGTCAATATTAGTACTGAATCAGCAGGTCTTGTAAAAAAAGTTAAATTTCACTCAGGACAACAGGTTAAAAAAGATCAAATTTTATTGATAATTAATAATGATGCTGAAGTAGCTCAATTAAAAGTATTAAAAGCCAATCTAAGCTTAGCAAAGTTAGTGCTTGAGCGTGATCGTAAGCAATATCATTTAAAAGCCATTAGTCTTGCTCAACTTCAATCAGACGAAGCTGATTATCAAAGTAAAGTTGCCCAAGTACAAGCGCAACAGGCGTTGGTGGAGAAAAAAATAATACGTGCTCCGTTTTCTGGGCAAATTGGCATAACAACTGTTAATCCAGGGCAATATATCAATGTGGGAGATAAAATTGCAACACTACAGCAGACGTCTCCAATCCTAGTTGATTTTACCGTACCTCAACAACAGCTTCGATTCCTTAAAACAAAACAGCCCATTTCATTAACCACTGATGTGTGGCCAAAACGGGTTTTTAAAGGGGAAATTGATGCGATCAGTTCAGAGATAGATCAAGCAACGCGAAATATTGCTATTCAAGGTGCGATTACTAACGATCAACATCAACTATTACCTGGTATGTTTACCATGGTTCATTGGCAATATGGTACGGCTCAATCCTATTTAACCTTGCCGCAAACAGCGATTACATTCAATCCCTATGGTGCTACAGTATTTATTATTAAACACCCCACCGAGAGTAAGTTACCCGTTGCACAACAGGTGTTTATTACTACGGGAGCAACTCGTGGTGACCAGGTGGCAGTCCTGTCGGGTATTAAAGAAGGGGATGAAGTGGTAACCAGTGGACAACTTAAATTAAAAACGGGGATACCTGTTTCTATAAGCCACTTGGTAGAGCCTACTAATAATCCTGCCCCTACACCTCAAGAACATTAATTAGGATAGAGCATAATGTCTTTTACAGATATTTTTATACGTAGGCCTGTCTTATCAATTGTGGTTAGTCTATTTATTTTGGTATTAGGGTTACGGTCTATTTTTGGTTTACCAGTTAATCAATATCCACGCACTCAAAATGCGGTGGTTACCATCACTACAAATTATTTTGGTGCCGATGCCAAAACTGTTGCGGGATTTATTACACAACCGCTGGAATCTGCCATCGCTCAGGCTCAGGGTATTGATTATTTGTCGTCAAATAGCTTACTTGGGACCTCCATTATTACTGCTACCTTACGATTAAATTATGATCCCAATAAAGCCCTAACAGAAATCAATACACAAGTTAATACTGTTTTGAATCAACTGCCAACGGGAACCCAGCAACCTGTTTTATCAGTTAAAGTGGGCGAAACTATTGATTCTATGTATATGGGATTTTACAGCGATGTGCTTCCCACCAATAACGTTACAGATTTTTTACTAAGAGAAGTTAAACCTCAACTAGATTCAATTGAGGGAGTACAAACTGCAGAAATTTTAGGAGCCCGTAATTTCGCATTAAGGGCTTGGTTGATTGACAGTAAAATGGCTGCCTTTGGTATCACCGCTCAGGATGTTTCTACCGCATTGGCTGCAAATAATTATTTGGCTGCCATAGGTTCTAGCAAAGGACAGGCAGTTAGTGTTGATTTAACCGCGAATACAGATCTACATAGTGTTGAAGAATTTAAAAATTTAATTGTCAAACAATCAGGTAACTCTACAGTACGCCTTAAGGATGTAGCGAATGTTGTATTGGGAGCTGATAATTATGATTTTAATGTGGCTTTTGACGGCCAAAAATCTGTTTTTATTGGTATTAAAGTAGCGCCCAATGCGAATGTATTGGACGTAGCAAAACGGGTACGCGCAGTTTTTCCATCAATAAAGAGCAAATTACCGACCGGACTGACTGGTAATATTGTTTATGATTCGACCCAATACATCACTACTTCTATTCATGAAGTAGCTAAAACTCTTCTAGAGGCACTAGCTATAGTGACCTTAGTCATTTTTGTATTCTTAGGAAATATAAGAGCAGTTGTGATCCCTGTCGTGGCGATGCCACTCTCTTTGATCGGCACTTTTCTAATTATGCTGATATTGGGTTATTCCATTAATTTGTTGACATTGCTTGCCTTAGTTCTTGCCATTGGATTAGTTGTGGATGATGCCATTATTGTCGTGGAAAACGTCGATCGACATATGAATGAAGAAGGCAAATCTGCATGGGATGCTGCAATATTAGCTGCTAGAGAATTAGGTGGTCCTATTCTTGCTATGACAGTAGTACTCATTGCTGTATATATCCCAATTGGTTTTCAGGGAGGATTAACTGGTGCATTATTTACTGAGTTTGCATTCACTCTAGCTGGTGCAGTAACGGTATCTGGGGTAATTGCATTGACGCTATCACCAATGATGTGTTCAAAATTCTTTACCAGTACTCAGCACAATAATTCTTTTGCTCATTGGATTGATAAACAATTTGAGCGAGTACATAACAAGTATCATCGTCTATTAACTGTATTACTTCAAACCAAGTCTGTTTTAGTTGTGATGGGGGTACTGTTACTGTTTAGTGCTGTTTATTTGTTTATGACTTCAGCTAAAGAATTAGCACCTACTGAAGATCAAGGTATTGTGCTCTATTCAATGACGGGACCCGCTAACCCCTCATCAGATGAGATGCAACGTTTTGCAGAAGAGTTACATAAAATTGCTAAAACAGAGCCTGAATATATGCAAATGTTTCAAATTACAGGCTCTCCGGTTATAAACCAAGGTATTGGTGGAGTGGTGTTTAAACCCTGGGATCAGAGAACAAGGAGTGCAGAAACTCTACAAAAAGATTTACAAATGAAATGGGGGCAATTGCCAGGTGCACGCGTGGCAGCGTTTCAATTTCCACCGTTACCAGGTACTCAAGGTCTTCCTGTTCAATTTGTCATTAATACGACTGATTCGTTTGGTAATTTAAATGATGTTGCACAGAAGGTGGTTGATGACGCTAGAAAAAGTGGCATGTTTTTCTTTGTGGACGCAGATTTGAAATTAGATAAACCGCAGGCTACTTTTATGGTTGATAAAAATATAGCCAGTAATTTAGGATTAACGCAAAGAGATATTGCTAATTCTTTAAATAGCGCATTGGGAGCGGGTTACGTTAATTATTTCTCAATTGATGGACGTTCTTATAAAGTGATACCTCAGGTCGAGCAGGTAGATCGATTAAATCCTGATCAATTGTTAGACTTACACTTTAAAACAGCCAATGGTCAAATGGTTACTGCGAGATCCATAGGTTCGATCAAGCAAGAAGTTGTACCTGAGGTAGTTAGTCATTTCCAACAATTAAATGCTACTACGATTGCTGGAGTGGCCACACCCTTTGTTACTCAAGATCAGGTATTAGCATTTTTAAAAGAAACGACGAAAAAATATGCACCAACCGGCTATAACATTGATTATTCTGGTGCATCAAGACAGTATATTAAAGAGTCAGGTAGTTTTGTTGTGACATTACTTTTTGCAATTTTAATGGTCTTTTTAGTATTAGCAGCTTTGTTTGAAAGTTTTAGGGATCCTATAGTTATTTTGATCTCAGTGCCAATGGCTCTATTTGGTGCGTTAATTTTTATAAATTTAGGACTAACAACACTAAATATTTATACCCAGGTGGGATTAGTTACTTTAATGGGTTTAATTAGCAAACATGGTATTTTGATTGTTCAATTTGCAAATCAAAAACAAAAGGAAGGCTTATCAAAACTTGAGGCAGTGATTGAAGCCTCTACAATTCGTTTACGCCCTATCTTAATGACAACTGCTGCTATGGTTTTGGGGGTTCTGCCTTTAGTTATTGCAAGTGGTGCAGGTGCTGCAGGAAGAAGGGCAATGGGTATTGTGATTTTTTCTGGTTTATCTATTGGAACATTGTTTACGTTATTTGTTGTTCCCGCTGTGTATTTGACTGTAGCCCAAACACACAAAACGGGAAATGACCAACAATAAGCTTATTTTTCCACGAATGCACGCTCAATAACATAATCGCCTGGTTCACCTACACCTGTAGATATGCTGAATCCACGCTCATCAAGGAGGGTAGAGATATCTTTGAGCATACCAGGGCTACCACAAATCATCGCCCGATCAACTGCAGGATTGAGTGGCGGTAAGCCAATATCTTTAAATAGTTGTCCGGTTTCAATTAGCGTAGTAACACGTCCTGTGGTTTCAAATTCTTCACGTGTAACGGTAGGATAGTAAATAAGCTTTTGTTTAACTTCTTCACCAAAAAATTCGTTATTTGGTAACTCATGTTTAATAAAATCTCGGTAAGCCAACTCGGAAACCTGTCTTACGCCATGAACTAATATTACTTTGTCAAAGCGTTCATAGGTTTCAGGATCTTTGATGATACTCATAAAAGGAGCAAGACCAGTTCCTGTTGCAAATAAATAAACATGTTTACCTGGTAGTAAGTCGTGAATGACTAGCGTCCCCACGGGTTTTTTACTCACCAGAATATCATCGCCAACTTGTATATGTTGAAGCCTCGAGGTAAGTGGACCGTTGGGAACCTTAATACTTAAGAACTCTAAATGTTCTTCATAGTTGGCGCTAGCTATACTGTATGCACGTGTTAAAGGTTTACCTTCAACCTCTAAGCCGATCATCACAAAATGACCGTTTTCAAAACGAAGTCCTGGGTCACGGGTGGTTGTAAAGCTAAATAGTGTGTCATTCCAATGATGAACGGAGAGAACTTTTTCTGTACCAAAAGCTGCCATAATAATAAATAACCAAATGATTAATAAACATAATTCAACATTATAATAGTAAATAATAATCCATTAAAGAACGATTCCTTATATTTATATGCATGATTTGTTTAAAGAACGACTAACTGATTGGCGTAATCAAGGGTTATGGCGTGAAAGAAAACTGATTTGTTCACCACAGGAACCGCATTTACTGGTTAATCAAGATAAATTGCTCTCTTTTTCTAGTAATGATTATCTGGGTTTGGCCAACCATCAAGATATTATTGAGGCGATGAGAAATAGCTTGAGTGAGTATGGTGCTGGATCTGGCTCTTCAGCAATGGTAAGTGGTCATAATATTCTTTTTCATATTTTAGAAGAAAAGTTTGCTAATTTAATGAATTTAGAAAAAGCACTTCATTTTTCCACTGGATATATGGCAAATATTGGTGTCATTAATGCAATCACTATTTCTGATACTGCAATCTTCTCAGATGAATTAAATCATGCCAGCTTAATCGATGGTATTCGATTGGCAAAACCTCAACAACTATATATATACAAACATAATGATCTGGAAGATTTAGAAAATGCACTAAGAGGCTCTACCCAGAGAAATAAATGGATTGTGACTGATGGTGTATTTAGTATGGATGGCGATGTGGCTTTCATGACTGAAATGCTCTCTTTAGCCGAACAATACAATGCGTATATTTATGTTGATGATGCCCATGGATTTGGTGTTCTGGGTAAAACAGGAAAGGGTGTATTGGAACAGTTTAATTTGTCATCATCCCGTATTTTATATATGGCAACTCTTGGTAAAGCGATGGGGGTATTTGGCGCGCTTGTGGGAGGGGACAAGATATTAATTGATTGGATTTTACAAAAAGCAAGAACTTATATTTTTACCACAGGGAGTCCACCAGCCTTAGCTGCAGGATCAATAGCTGCCCTTACATTACTTGAGACAGATTTTAGCTATGTGGTTAAACTTAAACAATTAATAGAGTATGTGGCGCAACAGTTAGGTCAATTTAAGCAATATAAACCATCAAATTCGGCTATTCATCCTATTATTGTCGGCAGTAATGATGAGGTGATGAATTGTATGGAAACATTGTTAAAGGAACAAATTTGGGTTCCGGCGATTAGACCACCGACGGTAGCCCCTGGTAGTGCAAGGCTGAGAATAAGTTTGTCTTCTCAGCATGAATTCAGTGATATTGATAGATTAGTGGATGTTTTAATAAATATTTTATGAGTACAGAAAATAGTTGGGGCAGTAGAAGTCTAAAGGGAGTATGGCATCCTTGTACACAGATGAAGTTTCACGAGGATTTCTTACCTATCGTCATTAAAGAAGCACACGGTGTCCGTCTAATTGATGAATTTGGCAATAGTTACATTGATGCAGTCAGTTCGTGGTGGGTCAATTTATTTGGTCATCAAAATGAACGAATTAAATGCGCAATCATTGATCAATTGAATAAACTTGAACATGTTATGTTGGCTGGATTTAGTCATCCACCTGTTATTGAGCTTTCTGAACGACTAAATAAAAAAACCAACAACTTACTTGGACATGCTTTTTATGCATCGGATGGGGCCTCTGCCACTGAAATTGCTTTAAAAATGAGTGCGCACTATTGGCGTAACAAAGGACTGGCCCAAAAAAACCAATTTATAGCATTAACCAATAGCTATCATGGAGAGACCATTGGTGCTTTGGGTATTACGGATATACCCATATTTAAACAGGCTTATGCTGATTTGATACGCTCGGCATCATTAATGCCTGTCCCTTATTCAAATGATGATAGTGAGATTGACTCGTGTTTAAATTACGTTAAAGTTTATCTACAAGAACATCATCAGAATTTATCGTCAATAATTGTTGAACCGCTGGTTCAAGCTGCAGCGGGGATGCTGTTTTATCCACAGCGTTATCTAGAAGAATTATCTCTATTAGCAAAACAATATCAAATTCATTTAATTGTAGATGAAATAGCTATGGGGTTTGGTCGTACAGGTACTTTTTTTGCCTATCAACATACTAATGCAAAGCCAGATTTTATTTGTTTGTCTAAAGGGATTACAGGTGGCTTCTTACCTTTATCTGCTGTTTTAACAACTGATGATGTTTACCATGCTTTTTATACAAATAATATTACTCAAGGATTTCTACATTCTCATTCCTATACAGGTAACCCATTAGCGTGTCGCGCAGCAATTGAAGTATTAAATATTTTTGATGATGAGCAGATACTGGAAAAAAATAATGCACGCTCAAGCGTATTTAAAGATATGTTACTCCCACTGACAGGACATCCTTTTGTCACAAGTTGGCGTCATATTGGTATGATCTGGGTTTTTGATATTAATACCAAGAGTCCAACTTTTGCTAAGGATTGCTATCGTGTTGGCTTGTCCCATGGAATTTTAATTCGTCCTATAGGTAACCATCTTTATTTTATGCCCCCCTATACCATTACTGATATTGAATTTGAAGAGTTAGTAACGGCTACAGTCAAGGTGTTAAATGAGGTAGAACTATGACATCAGGATGGTTTATTACTGGTACTGACACAGAAATTGGTAAAACTACTTTTAGTGTATTGTTACTTGATTATTTAAAACAAAACGGTCTCAAGGTGGTTGGATTTAAACCAGTTGCCTCAGGAGCAAAATCGTTAAACGGAGAACTGATAAACGAAGATGTTCATCAGTTACTTAAGCATTCGAGTAATCACTATAAAATCAATCAAATTAATCCGTATTGTTTTGAACCCGCTATTGCTCCTCATATCGCAGCGAAGGAAGCACAAGTGAATATTGATTTTAAAATAATTAAACATTCACTTGATTCACTGGTGTCAACTGTTGATAAAGTGGTTGTAGAAGGAGCGGGGGGGATTTTAGTTCCACTACATGACCAATTATTAACTATAGATTTGTGTGAATTCTTATCCTTACCTGTCATTATCGTTGTAGGTATGCGTTTGGGTTGTATTAATCATGCTTTGCTAACAGAACAATGTATTTTGAACAGAGGTATTCAAGTGTCAGGATGGGTTGCGAATTGTATAGATCCTAACATGTCGCGCTATTCAGAAAATTTAAAGACTCTCAAACATTTAATGAGGACTCCTTTGCTGGCTGAAATTCCTAATCAACAGACTGAGCAAAAGACTATTTGTTGGATTAATAAAGAAGTTTTAATTAAAGAATAAATATCGCTATACTTAATTTTTTATCATTTTTAGACTATATGTTATTAGGTTTTGTTGTCGCATATTGGGTTATTTCTGTAGCCATAGGGTTATGGGTGGCTTTACGTGTTCACAATACAGCAGATTATGCAGCTGCCGGTCACAGTATGCCATTGCCTGTGGTTACAGCTACGGTGTTTGCTACGTGGTTTGGTTCGGAAACAGTACTTGGGATTCCTGCTACGTTTTTAAAAGAAGGGTTGCATGGCGTAGTGGCAGATCCTTTTGGTTCTTCGTTATGTTTGATACTAGTAGGTTTGTTTTTTGCGGTTAAGTTATATAGAAAAAAATTACTTACTATTGGCGACTTTTACCGCAAGCAATATGGTCGAACAGTAGAGGTGTTAGTGACAATATGTATTGTTATTTCCTATTTAGGTTGGGTTGCTGCTCAAATTAAGGCTTTAGGCTTAGTGTTTAATGTAGTATCAGATGATGCCATTTCTAAGGAGACGGGAATGATCATTGGCGCTGCCACTGTAATGGTTTACACATTATTTGGAGGCATGCTCTCTGTTGCGATAACAGACTTTATTCAAATGATTATTATTATGATTGGTATGCTTTATATAGGCTGGGATTTAAGTGTTCCGGCAGGTGGAATAATGAATGTAGTTCACCACGCTAATTTAGAGGGTAAGTTTGATTTTTGGCCAAAACCGTCATTAACAGAAATCATCGCCTTTTTTACCGCATGGATTACTATGATGCTAGGATCTATTCCACAGCAAGATGTATTTCAACGAGTCACTTCATCCAATAACGAGAAAACCGCACGTAATGCTTCAGTATTGGGGGGTGGTTTGTATTTCCTGTTTGCTTTCGTGCCTATGTTTTTGGCTTATTCTGCTACTATTATTGCTCCAGATTTAGTCAATAATTATCTCAATTCTGACTCACAATTAATTTTACCTAAACTAATATTAGAAAAGGCACCATTAATTGCGCAAATTATGTTTTTTGGTGCATTACTCTCTGCCATTAAAAGTTGTGCTTCGGCAACTTTACTTGCCCCTTCAGTTACTTTTGCAGAAAATATTGTACGTGGATTTTTTAAAAAAATGACTGATACACAACTCTTACAAGTGATGCGTATTATTGTATTTATATTTACGGTACTAGTTACTTATATAGCCATTCACTCTGAACTATCTATTTTTAAAATGGTTGAAAATGCTTATAAAATAACACTTGTTACCGCATTTATTCCCTTGGTATTTGGTTTATATTGGAAACGTACAACTCCTTTTGGTGGTCTGCTGTCTGTTTTATTTGGAGGAGTTGTGTGGATAGTCTGTGAATGGGTTACACCTAACGCACTCATCCCACCTCAATTGGCAGGATTAATTGCAAGTTTTATGGGTATGATCATAGGGTCATTGGTTGTAAATCGTAAATTAATTCATGTTGCATAACGATAATCTTGGGAGAAAAAAATGGATTCTAATCGACGTGATTTTTTTAAAAAAACAACTACTTTGGCAGTAGGTACTGGTGCAATAACTATGGGATTAACTGAAACCGCATATGCTGATCATCATAAATCAAAAAAAACAGATTTTAATATGATTGATGGACTTGTATTACTTTCAATTAAACAAAAAGAAGGTAATGAGACCCTTGCTATTAAAGATAAAAAAGCTATTTTAGATGTTGTTAAAGCATCTCAACATCTACACTTACCCGCTCCGCATACATTAGATCAAGCGCTTCAAGAGGGTTGGGGACATGAATTAAAAAGACTAGTTGATGCGGCGCAAGCACATACTAACCTTTGGTTAAAAGAAGGGGAAATTAAATACGGAAGGTTATTTCAAAACCCTGGAAAAATTGTGTGTGTGGGTTTAAATTATCGTCGCCACGCCCATGAAATTGGTATGCAATTCCCCCGCGTTCCGCCTTTATTTAATAAGTATAACAATTCATTATTAGCTGCTAATGATGTTATACCCACCCCCGATCCAGCAATAACACATAAATTAGATTATGAAACTGAACTGGTTATAGTAATAGGAAAAAGAGCCTTTCAGGTGTCAGAAAAAGATGCTTTGAATTATGTGGCAGGCTATGCTACTGGACAAGATTTCTCAGCAAGAGACCTGCAATTAGAGTTACCAGCAGGCCAATGGATGATTGGTAAAACTTTAGACGGTTTCGCACCTATAGGCCCTTATTTGGTTTCTGCTAATTTAATTAAGGATCCCAATAATTTATCAGTTGAAACATGGGTTAATGGAGAGAAACGACAGTCATCTAATACCTCTGATTTTATTTTTAATACCCAACAGATGATTTCTTATATTAGTCAACACTTTCCCCTGGAAGCTGGAGATATCATTTTTACCGGTACGCCAGAAGGCGTTATTTTAGGGAAACCCAAAGATAAACAAGTTTGGCTTAAAAAGGGAGATAAAGTAGTCTCTAAGGTGGGTAATCTTGGTGAGCTAGAGTTTTCTCTTGGTTAAAATATATTCAATTTAAAAAGCACTGTAAATACAGTGCTTTTTTATATATAAAATAATTGTTGTTTTATAGCTAAGAAATTCCTTATTTTTGGTACATGATAAGAAATAATTAAATTTAATTATTTCGCTATGTACATAAAATTTACTTTAAGTTCTCTTTTTCAAGTTGTTATTTGGTTAATATTCATACTTCAACCATCCCTAGGTTTTTCTGTTGACCTGACAACTTCTGTAAATCATTCTCAAACCATACAAGTAGTTGTTGGAGAGAATCAACCAATATTCATTTCTCATATTAGACGTATTGTAGTATCAAATCCTAAAATTGTAGATGTGCAATATGCTGAAAAAGACAGTTTATATTTAGTAGCTAAATCATTAGGCGAATCATCTATTTTGGTTTTAACTGATAAAAATCAGTATAACTATACAATTGAGGTAGTAAATAACATCAAACCGTTGTTAGATAAAATAAAAACTGTATTTCCTAATGAAAGAAATTTAATTGTTCAATTAGTAAATAATCAAATACTTTTATCTGGAGAAGTATCAACCAATCTTGTTAAAAATAAGGTAATTCAGTTAATTGAACAGTCCTA
>JAJZPN010000047.1 GCA_021811145.1 Pseudomonadota bacterium | reverse complement strand
CAACCTATCCTCTATGCTATACTTTTAACGTTTTTATTGGGTTATAGATTAATTA
The DNA here is from genome assembly GCA_021811145.1 of Pseudomonadota bacterium. Classification (GTDB taxonomy): domain Bacteria; phylum Pseudomonadota; class Gammaproteobacteria; order Burkholderiales; family Ferrovaceae; genus PN-J185. The sequence continues at coordinate 4,901 of JAJZPN010000047.1, read as the reverse complement.
AATATCTCTCTCAACACTACGTTAAAAAGTCTCAATGGGAAAAATTCCAAGAATCATAGCCAGTTTATTTCTTTGTAGCTGTACCTATTATGTTTCGGCCACCTCAACGTCAAGTTCCTCTTTAAGTAACGATGCTAATGCTTCAAGTGAAATAAAAGAATTTCATAATATCTACCCAGATAAATATCCCAGAGGAAGTTTTCTTAAATGGCAGTTTGAAAGACTGTTTTATAATAATCACAAGGATTCTGACGATACCACTCCCATCACTAGTCCAAATGTTGGGTTAATTCATCATCCAGGAAAAAATGTCATCGTTACATGGATTGGTCATTCAACGCTAATATATCAGTGTGATGGTATTACCTTTCTGACCGATCCGATATTCTCAGATTATGCCAGCCCCCTGCCTCCCTTGGGTCCTAAAAGACATGTCCCACCTGGTGTACCACTTGATCAGTTACCCCATATCGATGTAGTGCTGATATCTCATAACCATTATGATCATCTAGATTTACCCTCTGTTAAAGCTTTAGCAAATCAGCCGGGAGGTCCTCCCTTGTTTCTAGTACCAATGAATGTAAAAAAATGGTTCTTGGATAATATAGAAGTAATGAACTCTGATGCTAATAAAAATAAGGTTATAGAGTTTAATTGGAATCAAAGTATTTCCCTATCCGGAAAAACCAATAAATTTAACATTACATTTTTATCTGTCCATCACTGGAGTGCAAGATCTCTATGGGATAGAGATGAGACTCTATGGGGATCATGGGCTATCGTTCATCCCGAATTTAAGTTTTGGTTCTCAGGTGATTTGGGTTATACAAAAGACTCTATCGATATTGGTAATCAGTTTCAAGGTTTTGATTTGGCTGCGATTGATATTGGAGCCTACGAACCCAGATGGTTTATGGCAAATTACCATCTTAATCCTTATGAAGCTGTAAAAGTAATGAAAGATATAAATGCGAAACAAGCCATTGGAATCCATTGGGGTGTTTTTAAGTTATCTGATGAGCCATTTTTGCAACCACCTAAAGAATTACAAAAAGCACTAAATAGAGAACATATTGATAACAATAAATTTATTGTATTAAAAATAGGTGAGAGTAAAGTTTATAAGGAAATAAATTAGCATGCTAAATTACCCTACTCAATTTGATTTTATTGTAATTGGATCTGGAAGTGCTGGGTCAGTGATCGCAAATAGGTTATCAGAAGACTCTAGTTGTAATGTATTACTTATTGAGTCTGGAAAACATGATAACTACCCATGGATACATATCCCTGTGGGATATTTATATTGTATAGGTAACCCAAGAACAGATTGGTGTTTTGAAACAGAAAAAGAAAACGGTTTAAATGGGCGATCAATTCGATATCCTAGAGGTAAAGGTATTGGTGGAAGTTCTCTTATTAACGGCATGATATATATGAGAGGCCAAGCGGCTGACTATAATAACTGGGCGCAATTAACAGAAGATGATGGCTGGAAGTGGGACAACGTACTTCCACTCTTTAAAAAAATTGAAAAATATCATTCAGGTACAAATGAGTATCATGGTAACAAAGGGCCATGGCGTGTATCTAAACAAAGATTATCTTGGAAAGTATTAGAGATATTCAAAGAAGCAACCATTAATAAAGGGATTCCCTTTACCAAAGATTTTAATACAGGTGATAACCTTGGAGTTGGTTATTTTGACGTCAATCAATTCAGAGGAATGAGGTTAAACGCTGGTCAAGCATTTGTAAAATCAGCAATGTACCGAACCAATCTGACTGTTTCCAGTGAAACTCATGTAAGTAAGATTTTATTTGATAACAATAAAATTGCTACTGGAGTTGAAGTAATAAAAAACAATGAGAAAACAATATTTACTGCAACAAAAGAAATTATCGTTTGCGCTGGAGCTATCGGCTCTGTGTCATTGTTGGAACGCTCTGGCATTGGAAAACCAGAAGTCTTAAGTCAATTTAATATTCCAGTTATACAAGCTTTGCCAGAGCTGGGTGAAAATCTTCAAGATCATTTACAGTTAAGGCATGTTTATCGCGTTGAAGGCTTACCCACTTTAAATACAATGGCGAATAGTTGGTTTGGTAAAATGCGTATAGGACTTCAATATCTTTTAACTAGAAGTGGCCCAATGTCAATGGCACCTTCTCAATTGGGCGTGTTTGCAAAAAGTTCACCCTCTCAACAAAGAGCAAATTTACAATATCATGTGCAACCTCTATCACTAGAAAAGTTTGGTGAACCCTTGCATCCTTTTAATGGATTTACTGCAAGTGTGTGTAATCTACAACCCACATCTAAAGGATCAGTTCATATTAGCTCCCCTGATCCTTTGGCTAAGCCAATTATCAAACCCAATTATTTATCAACAATTGAGGATCAAACAATTGCAGTACAGTCGGTTAAATTAACTCGTGAAATCGTTCAATCAGACGTATTCAAATCATATCAGCCAACAGAAATCCTTCCTGGACCAGTTAATCAAACGGATGAACAAATATTAGATGGGGCAAGAAATATAGGAACTACAATTTTTCATCCCACATCAACATGTAGAATGGGTGCTAAGAATGATATAACTCGTTGTGTTGATAGTGAATTTAAATTAAATGGTATAAAAAATATCCGAGTTGTAGATGGAAGTACTATGCCAGTGATTACTTCAGGAAACACTGCAGCACCTATTATGATGATGGCTGAACGTGCCTCATTACTCATAAAACGTGATTATTCGTTAACATAAATGACACAACTTAATCAATTAATCATTGAAGCAAATCGTTTGGGTAGATTAATTACTATTTCGGAAGAATTAGTTCCAACAACTCTTGAGTCTGCCTACCAAACTCAAAATCAAATTCTGGAACTATGTAATGGTGTTATCGGTGCGTGGAAAGTGGGTACTGGTGATCATGCTAACCCTGTTTTTGCCTCCCCCATTCCGAATGAATGGGTTTATTCTAACCAGGCTACTATTGCAAAGAATCGCTACTCACTGATGGGTATTGAACTTGAGTACGCATTTAAACTTAACAATATTAATCAAATAACTGCCACTATGACTCTAAGTGAATTAGAGAATCATATTTCAGAGGTAGCAGCAGCCATAGAAATTGTATCAACTAGACTAAACGGTTGGCCTGATCTGCCTCCTTATTTAAAGGCTGCTGATTTACAAAGTAATGGGGCGTTGATAGTAGGTCAATCACAACCCTATTGTGCCTATGTATTTAATTTTAATGATCCTATTATTTCACTTACCGATAATCAAGTTGAAAAATCAACGCGTAAAGGTAAGAATCCTGCAGGTGATCCACGATTATTAATTCCGACATTTATTGAACAACAAAGACAATTCGGAAGGCAAGTAAACAACGATCACTGGATTACAACAGGAAGTTTGAGTGGCATTTTTTTTATTGACTATGCAACTAACATTACAGGTACAATTGAGGGATTACCTAGTATTCATTTAAAAGTAGAATGATTAATTATGTTTTTTAGAATAGTTCAATATTTCACCTATTCACTATTATTGGTTTTACTTAGTGCTTGTGCTCCGGTGGATTCTGTCAACTCAGAGCAACCCAATCAACCTATTGCTAAAAAAAGTGAGTCATTAACTGGTAATATTCCCATATTAAAACCAAATAATGTACCTGACAATGCGTTAATTAAAGGTATTCCTTACTATCCTGATACAAGAAATTTTTTTGCTCCATCCACACTAGCTTCTAATCTCAATTTTTACGGTACTAATGTTCTTGTAAATAAACTACTGCCGCGCACTTATATCACTGCACAAAAAGGAACACTTGAATTTGATGCAATATTAAGTGCCAGAAAATTTGGTTTTATCGTCTATCCTTTAACAGAAGATATTCAAGATGTTTTTTTAGAAGTATCACAAAATCATCCTGTTGTCGTGACACTAAAAAATCCTGATAATCCAGATGATTGGTCGTTTCATACCGTTTATGGCTTTGATTTTACTGATAAAACAATAACATTAACAGATAGTACTCGAAATCCAAAAAAGCTATCTATGGACGAGTTTGATCGAGAATGGTCACAAGCTCAGCACTGGGCTATCACTATCACACCACCTAATATCATTCCAGCTTCTGCGAGAGAAATTGGATATTTAACAGCCATATCTCGAATAGAGCCTATTGCACCATTAGCCGCTAAAGAGGCTTATTTTAAAACCTTAGAGAGATGGCCTAATAATATTGTTGCCTTAATTGGTATTGGTGATATCGCATACGTCCATCATGACTACAAAGAAGCGTTAGAATATTTTCAAAAAGCAGTTAAAGTAAACCCATCTTCAGGTGACGCACTAAATAACTTAGCTGAAACGTACATGGCCCTTCATCAACCTCAGATGGCATTAACTACTATTCAAAAGGCAGTTAAATTAAAAAGCCATCATCATCGAACCTACTTGATGACTCAAAGAAGAATTGAGAATTATTTAAGAAAACACAATCAAAAGTGATTGGAGGCGGGGGTCGGAATCGAACCGGCGTAGACGGCTTTGCAGGCCGCTGCATGACCACTCTGCCACCCCGCCTTAGAGGAAAATAAATGGGTATGAAATTTGGAGCGGGAGACGAGTCTCGAACTCGCGACCTCAACCTTGGCAAGGTTGCGCTCTACCAACTGAGCTACTCCCGCAATAAGACGTAAATGATAAACTGATAGCGTCAATACGTCAATATTTTTAACAAAAAACAAATAATAAAAAATGGCGGATTCAAGTATGAAGTGCAATTTTTAGAACCGGTAGGTTAAATGGGTAAGATGAGGTAGCATCGATACTCTTTTAACCGCCAAGTCGAAATTGCACAGATGACATACACACACCTTACCCAAG
>JAJZPN010000020.1 GCA_021811145.1 Pseudomonadota bacterium | reverse complement strand
TTTCAAAAAAGGTAAATCTGTCAAAAAAGCTATTTACTAAATCAGTATTTGGTTTATTTGTAATGGCAGCTTGTTCTAGTGCATTAAATGTAAATGCAGCTCCTCAAATTGCTGTGACAGACAAGGAAGTAACAATTGGTATATTGCATTCTTCATCTGGAACAATGGCGATTTCAGAAACTGGTGCTCGTGAAGCAGAAATTTTAGCTATAGAACAAATTAATGCATCCGGTGGTGTTTTAGGCAGAAAGATTAAATATATTTATGAGGATGGTGCATCGGATTGGCCTACTTTTGCTGAAAAAGCAAAAAAATTATTAGAATCTGATCATGTTGCAGCCATCATGGGTTGCTGGACCTCTGCCTCAAGAAAAGCAGTTCTTCCTGTTTTAGAGCGTGATAATGGGCTTTTATATTACCCAACCTTTTACGAAGGCTTAGAGCAATCAAAAAATGTTGTTTATACAGGTCAAGAAGCGACACAACAGGTTTTCGCAAGTTTGGATTGGTTAGCTAAATCTAAAGGCGCTAAAACTTTCTACCTGGTTGGATCAGATTATATTTGGCCTAGAACCACAATGAAGTTAGCTAGAAAGTATATTGAGACTGTCTTACACGGTAAGGTAGTGGGAGAAGAGTATGCTGCATTAGGTAGTACTCAGTTTGGTTCAACTATTAATAAAATCAAATTAAAAAAACCTGACGTTATATATGCCGCTGTTGTTGGTGGATCTAACGTGTCTTTTTATAAGCAATTAAAAGCCTCAGGTGTAACCGGTGACAAGCAAAAACTATTAACCCTATCTACATCAGAAGATGAGGTATATGGCATTGGTGGTGAAAACGTTGCAGGTTTTTACTCTGCTTTCAAATACTTTGAAACCCTCGATACTCCTGAAAATAAAAAATTTGTGTCTGAATTCCATAAACGTTGGGGTGAAAACGCACCAATTGGTGACGTGACACAAGCAGCGTATGAAGGGCCATGGTTATGGAAAAAAGCAGTTGAAATGGCTGGTAGTTTTGATACAGATAAAGTAGTTAAGGCAGAAGAATCTGGAAAAATCACCTTAGATGCGCCAGAAGGAATAGTATATTAGATGCCCAATCATCATTTGAAATCAAAGTTAAGAATTGGTCAATGGAGAAAAGATGGGCAGGCAGACATTGTTTATACGTCTGACTATATAACTCCAAACCCTTTCCCTAAAGGTTACTAGTGAGCGAGTAGGACTGACAAAGGATGTATAAGAAACTTTATACATCCTCTTGTTAGATTCAAATAAATAAGGAGATTGTAATGGGTGGTTACTCTTTAAATGACTTGATGTCCATTTTGGTAATGCAAGGGTTTTCTGGCTTAAGTATGTTTAGCGTGTTGCTATTAATGGCTCTGGGACTTGCAATCATCTTTGGTCAAATGGGTGTAATTAATATGGCACATGGTGAGTTCATGACTATTGGTGCCTACACAATTTTTATCACTTCGTCATTAACAAATACTTACTTCCCAAGTTTGAAACCATTTTATTTCATATTTGCTATTGGTATCGCCTTTGTAATTGCGTTTGCAGTTGGTTATGTAACTGAATTTTTATTAATAAGACATTTATATAAAAGGCCACTAGATACTCTACTTGCTACGTGGGGTTTAAGTTTGATCATGCAGCAAATTTTTAGATCTGTTTTTGGTGGCAGAGAAGTAAGTGCAGATTTACCTGATTGGTTAATGGGATCTTGGAAGCCAACTGAATCTATAGACATTCCGCTAAATGGTGTTTTTGTTCTAGTCATGGCTCTACTCGTTTGTGGCTTTGTCGCTTTATTGTTATTCAAATCACAGTGGGGGCTAAAAGTTAGGGCCACTACACAAAACAGAATTATGGCCGGTGCAGTTGGTATAAATACTAAATTAATTGATCGCATTACCTTTGCTACTGGGTGTGGTATTGCAGGTATAGCAGGAGCCTGTTTCACAACAATTGCATCAACAAGTCCAACCAGTGGATCCTTGTATATCGTCGATACTTTCCTGGTCGTTGTTTTTGGTGGGGCCGCAAGCTTAATTGGAACCATTACTTCTGCTTTTTCAATTGCTCAAGCACAGTCAATCTTAACCTTCTTTTTAACCAGCGCTATGGGTAAGGTTGTAACGTTATTGACGATCATAGTCATTTTAATGATTAAGCCGGAAGGGTTAATGAAAAACAAAGTTAGACGTTAATTGAGGAACCTGAAATGAATAAATACTTATTATCTTTATTTAAAAACAAATCAGGTATTGATTTGTTGATTATATCCTTAATTATCTTTGTCATATTTCCATTATCAATGGATATATTTCGGTTAAATCTTGTGGGTAAATATCTTACTTTCGCATTTACTTCTGTTGGTTTGGTTATGTTGTGGGGTTATGGAGGAATATTAAGCTTAGGACAGGGTATATTTTTTGGAATCGGTGGTTATTGTATGGCAATGTTTTTAAAGTTAGAGGCCTCTGATTCAGTTAGTACAGCTCATCAAACAACCCCTGGTATTCCTGACTTTATGGACTGGAATCAATTAACGGAACTTCCAACTTTTTGGATGCCATTTCATAGCCTAACTTTTACACTTTTTGCCATTGTCGGAATTCCAATCATAGTAGCTTACATCATTGGTATTTCCATGTTTAAGAGAAGAGTAAGTGGGGTGTATTTTTCAATTATTACTCAAGCTATTGCCGCCATCGTTACTATTTTAGTGGTAGGGCAACAGGGTTTTACCGGTGGAATTAACGGTATCACCGATTTGAAAACCTTACATGGATGGAATATTAATACTGATTCAGCAAAATATATTCTGTACTACATTAATGGTGGACTTTTAATTCTTACGGTACTTGTTTGTAAGTATGTCGCGTCAACAAAATTAGGTCGATTACTGCTTGCGATACGTGACAAAGAAGATCGAGTAAGGTTTTCTGGTTACGATGTGGCGAATTTTAAAGTGTTTGCCTTTGCACTCTCAGCTGTTATTTCATCAATAGGTGGGGCGATGTTTACCTTACAAGTTGGTTTTATGTCGCCATCAATTATAGGTATTGTTCCTTCAATTGAAATGGTTATTTTTGCCGCTATTGGTGGACGTATGTCTCTGATTGGGGCCATTTACGGTGCTCTTCTAGTTAACTACGGAAAAACCGCTTTTTCAGAATCATTTCCAACATTATGGTTATTTTTCATGGGAGCAATGTTTATTGGAGTTGTGATGTTTTTCCCAGAGGGATTATCCGGTCTTTATGTTTCCTATGCACCAAAATTGAAAAGCTGGTTTGAAAAGAAATTCATTAAAGATAAATCCTTAACTAATTCTTCTGTTAAACGGGCGGGTTAATCATGGCACAAATATTACTTGCAATAGAAGGCTTAACCGTTTCATTTGATGGATTTAAGGCTGTTGATGACCTTAATTTATATATCGAGGAAAAAGAGTTAAGAGTCATTATCGGTCCAAATGGTGCGGGTAAAACTACGGTATTAGATTTGATCTGTGGAAAAACAAAAGCCACATCTGGATCTATCAAATTCAAGGACTCTGAATTAACAAAATTACCTGAATATAAATTGGTGCAGCTAGGAGTTGGTCGAAAGTTTCAAACTCCTTCAATTTATGAAAATTTAACCGTTTTTGAAAATTTAGAGATTTCCTATCCAAAGGGCAGAAATGTCTTCGGTGCTCTTCGTTTTAAAAGAGATGATGTTGTATTAAACAAAATTCATGAAATAGCAGACATGATTTTTTTGACTGAATTACTTGAAATTCAATCTGGTTTACTCAGTCATGGTCAGAAGCAATGGTTGGAAATCGGTATGTTACTCATTCAAGATCCAGAGCTGTTGATGCTTGATGAACCTGTTGCAGGTATGAGTGTGGTTGAAAGAGAAAAAACTGCTGAACTACTTAATAAGATTGCAAAAGGCCGTTCTTTGATAGTAATTGAGCATGATATGGAATTTGTAAAACAGATTGCCCATCGAGTTAGCGTATTACATCAAGGAAAGTTATTAGCAGAAGGAAGTATGGAATCTGTCCAGGCAAATCCTAAAGTGATTGAAGTTTATTTGGGCCATTGAGGAAAATATTATGTTAAAGAAAATGTTTTCAATACAAGAATTAAATTCTGGTTATGGTCAAAGTAAAGTGATTAGTGACATAACACTCGATATTAATCAAAAAGAGATAGTCGCCATTATGGGGCGAAATGGCATGGGTAAAACTACTTTATTTAAGACATTAATGGGACTTATTCCAACTATGTCAGGAGATATTGTTGTTGATGGTGTCTCTTTAGCCAAAATGGAAACCTATAACCGAGTGCAAAATGGAATTGCTTATGTCCCACAGGGTAGGATGATATTTTCTAATATGACCGTACTAGAGAATATTCAAACTGGTCTTTCACAAAAGGCAAATGGCAAAGTCCCTGATGAAATTTACTCTTTATTTCCCGTGTTATATGACATGCGTTCCCGTAAAGGAGGGAACTTGTCCGGTGGACAACAACAACAATTAGCTATTGCTCGAGCACTAGTAACTAATCCGAAGGTATTACTTCTTGATGAGCCCACAGAAGGTATTCAACCTTCAATTATTAAAGATATCGCTAAAACACTTAAAGAGATACGTAATTTAAAGGATTTAACAATCATTGTTTCAGAGCAAGTGCTTAGTTTTACGATGGAAATTGCTGATCGCTTTTGTGTTTTAGAAAAAGGTAAGTTGGTCTATCAAAACACTGCAGTCAATGTAGATGAAAAAATCATTAGTTCGTATTTATCCGTTTAACTTAGGAGATTGTCATGGCAGATACATTAATTAAAGTAGATCTTAAAGAATCCCCATATAGTAATGAAATGATTCATAACCGCTGGCATCCAGATATCCCAATGGCCTGTTGGGTTAAACCGGGTAATGATTTTATTTTAGAAACATATGATTGGACTGGTGGATTTATTCAAAACAATGATAGTGCAGATGATGTTAGGGATATTGATCTATCAATTGTACATTTCTTATCTGGTCCTGTTGGTGTTGAAGGGGCTGAACCAGGTGATTTACTAGTAGTTGATCTCTTAGATATAGGTGCTAAGCAAGAAAGCCTCTGGGGGTTCAACGGTTTCTTTTCTAAGAAAAATGGTGGGGGGTTTTTAACGGATTTTTTCCCGCACGCTCAAAAATCCATTTGGGATATTCAAGGTATGTTTACAAAAAGTAGGCACGTACCTGGTGTAAGTTATGCAGGTTTAATTCATCCTGGTTTAATTGGATGTTTACCCAGTCATGACTTACTTGAACAATGGAACACACGTGAGCAGTCTCTTATTGATACTAATCCTAATCGCGTACCGCCATTAGCAAACCCACCATTTCCCTCAACAGCGCATATGGGTAAATTAACTGGTGAGGCAAAACAAGCTGCAGCAATGACCGGTGCTAGAACTGTACCACCTAGAGAGCATGGTGGTAATTGCGATATTAAGGATTTATCTAGGGGGTCAAAAATCTATTTCCCTGTTTATGTTAAAGGTGCCGGACTCTCTGTAGGTGACCTACATTTCAGTCAAGGAGATGGGGAAATTACATTTTGTGGCGCTATTGAGATGGCAGGTTGGGTTCACATGAAAGTAGAGCTCATTAAAGGCGGTATGGCTAAGTATGGTATTAAAAACCCGATCTTTAGACCAAGTCCCATTGTCCCGACCTATAAAGATTATCTAATTTTTGAGGGAATCTCTGTTGATAATGCAGGCAAACAACATTATCTGGATGTCAATGTAGCCTATCAACAAGCTTGTTTAAATGCTATTAATTACTTAACAAAGTTTGGATACAGTCAATCACAAGCCTATTCAATATTAGGTACTGCTCCGGTACAAGGGCACATTAGTGGTGTTGTTGATATTCCTAATTCTTGCGCCACCTTATGGTTACCTACTGAGATTTTTGAGTTTGATATCAAACCCAGTGCGTCAGGCCCCACAACATATATCAACGGTGGTCCAAGTATGCCAATTTCCTATGATAAGGAATAGATATGCCTACATATGACTTTGTCTGTAAACAATGTGGTGTGTTTGAGTTAGTTTTAAAGATCAGTGATAGAAATAGCCATCAATTTTGTCCTGATTGTGGAGCTGCCTCAGAGAGGATTTTATTACAAGCACCTCAATTAAAAGGTATGGAGCCTAATAGGAGAATTGCATTTGAAACAAATGAACGGGCGTCTCATGAGCCAACGATAAAACAGCATAAATCAGGATGTTCATGTTGTAGTAAACCAAGCACTTCTGTTACCCCCAAATCTTTTGCTAATAAAAGACCTTGGATGATTAGTCATTAAATGAGAGGAAGAAAATGATACATGGAGATATATCAAGCAGTAATGATACGGTTGGTGTAGCGGTCGTTAATTATAAAATGCCACGCTTACATAATAAGAGTGAGGTTCTTAATAATGCCCGAAATATTGCCAATATGGTAGTTGGGATGAAAACTGGTTTGCCAGGTTTGGATTTAGTCATTTTCCCAGAATATAGTACTCATGGGATTATGTATGATCCAAAAGAGATGTATGACACCGCTTCTAGTGTCCCTGGTGATGAAACTGAGATATTCGCAGAGGCCTGCCGTAAGGCAAATGTATGGGGAGTTTTTTCTTTGACTGGGGAAAAACATGAAAGCCATCCTTACAAGGCTCCCTATAACACTCTAATATTGATGAACAACCAAGGAGAAATTGTTCAAAAATACAGGAAAATTATGCCATGGACCCCAATTGAAGGCTGGTATCCCGGAGATAAGACGTATGTGTCTGAAGGACCAAAGGGATTAAAAATCAGTCTTATCATTTGTGATGATGGTAACTATCCTGAAATTTGGCGAGATTGTGCAATGAAAGGTGCTGAATTAATTATTCGTTGCCAAGGTTATATGTATCCTGCCAAGGAGCAACAAGTAATTATTTCTAAAGCAATGGCATTTGCCAATAACACTTACGTTGCAGTTGCCAATGCATCTGGTTTTGATGGCGTTTATTCATACTTTGGACATTCAGCAATTATAGGTTTTGATGGAAGAACACTAGGAGAGTGTGGGGAAGAGGAAAATGGCGTTCAATATGCCGCATTATCAAAAAGCTTAATTCGTGATTTTCGTAAAAATGGGCAATCTGAAAATCATTTATTTAAATTACTTCATAGAGGATACACTGGTAAGATAAACTCTGGAGAAGATCCTAATGGTGTTGCTGAGTGTCCTTATGATTTTTATATAAATTGGGTAAAAGATCCTGAAAAAACAAAACAATCAGTTGAGAAAATTACTAGAGACACAGTTGGGACAAAGGAGTGTCCGATACTTGGCATTCCCAATTAATTAATCGGGAGAACGTACTCTGAATCACGGATTAAACAATCATATGTCTGTAGATAATGGTTCTACAGATGGTTCAGAGTACGACAAGTCAGGTTGGCGTGCTTTTCTTTCACTGCAGTATAAGTTTCTTGAAAATAAAACCACTCTAATCTCACGTAGTCATTCCGGTCCATTACGAATTCAAAAAGTACTTTATCCAGAAAGTCCTGCCATTTGCCACACTCTGGTTTTACATCCCCCAGGTGGCGTTGCTGGTGGGGATAATTTAAATATAAATGTTGATCTTGGAACACAGGCACATGTTCTTATTACTCAACCCGGTGCAACAAAATGGTATAAAAGTAACGGGCTTATTGCTTCTCAAAATGTCTCTATTAAATTAGCTGCGAAATCTGTATTAGAGTGGTTTCCTCAAGAATCTATTTTTTTTGATCAAGTTAAATCTAAAACACATACTTTAATTGATTTAAAAAATGATTCGTCTTTTTTCACATGGGAAATTTACTGTTTTGGGAGACGTTTCTCCAATGAATCATTTCTTGAAGGTCGGCTTTTAACAAAGTATCAAATCAGACTTGATGATAATTGGCTTCTAAACGAGCAGGGATCGTTTATTGGTAGTGATCGATTTATGTATTCACCTATTGGTATGGCTAATAAGTCTATTTGGGGTACTTTTATTGTTTATCACTCAAAAATCAGTAAAGAATTGATTTCTTCATGTCGAGATATAGCCGCAGAAGAAAAGTTAGCACTAGTAGGGATCACGTACTTAAATGGCATGCTTATTGCTAGATATTTAGGTGATTCTTCAGAAAGTGCAAAAAATTACTTTATTAAAATTTGGCAACATTTAAGGCCTTTTCTTATTGGCGTTGAAGGGGTAATCCCAAGAATATGGAGGACATAAAGCACTATGGAATTAACACCAAGAGAGAAAGATAAATTATTAATATTTACAGCTTCATTGCTTGCAGAAAGACGTTTAGCTCGAGGCTTAAAGTTAAATTACCCTGAGTCTGTAGCTTATATCACTGCTGCGATTATGGAAGGGGCTAGAGAGGGGAAAACTGTTGCCGAACTAATGAGTTATGGAGCTACTTTACTTACTAAAGATGATGTGATGGAGGGGATCCCAGAGTTAATTCCTGAGGTTCAAGTTGAGGCAACTTTTCCTGATGGAACAAAATTAGTCACAGTTCATCAACCCATTGTATAGGTACTGTCATGATTCCTGGTGAATATATATTAAAGAATAAAAAAATCAGTATAAATGAAGGGCGATTGAAACGTGTCATTAAGGTTATCAATTCGGGAGACAGACCCATACAGGTTGGCTCCCATTATCATTTTTATGAAACCAACCTATTTTTATTATTCAATAGAGACGAAACCCGAGGAATGAGATTAAACATCCCTGCTGGTACGGCAGTTCGATTTGAGCCGGGTCAGGAGCGAACTGTTGAGTTGGTTTTAATAGATGGTTTAAAGAAAATTTATGGATTTCAAGGTAAGTTTAAAGGAGACATTAATGTTTAACAATATTAAGTATGGTTTATCTTTGGCTGTAGTGCTTCTATTACCTCAAATTGCATTAGCTCATCCAGGACACTCCCATGGGTTATTAGGAGGGTTAGTGCACCCATTTACAGGAATCGATCATATTTTGGGGATGTTATCCATTGGCGTGTGGGCAACTGCCAGAAAAGACAATAATAAATTGTTGTTTTTTGTTATGTATATTATCGGTTTAGTTGTTGGAGGAATGATCGGAATTGATTATAAATTACAAGTTAATATTGATTTAATGATTGCGTTATCGGTTGGGATTACAAGCTTATTCATTATTAGGCATGTAAACACCATGTTAGTGATTCAGTCCTTACTGACCGTTATATTTTCATTTTCTCATGGCCTCGCTCATGGTTCCGAGATCCCTTCTTTAGCACATCCTGGCGCTTATATTTTAGGATTTATTTTATCTAGTTCAATTTTGTTTTTATTAGGTGGGGTATTAGGTAAGTTTCTCTCTTTACATCCAAATTTAAAGCAAAACACTGGGTATTTCTTCTTATTATCAGCAATTGGTTTGATTTTGGAGAGTTAGATGACTCAGCAAATTGATCGCAAAGCCTATGCGGAAATGTTCGGTCCAACAGTTGGTGACCGGATACGTTTAGCAGATACCGAACTTTTCATTGAAATTGAGCAGGACTTTACTGTATATGGTGAAGAAGTAAAGTTTGGTGGTGGAAAAGTTATACGTGACGGTATGGGACAATCTCAACTTGGTGCTGAGTATGTTGCTGATACTGTAATTACAAATGCAGTGATTGTCGATGCCATGTTAGGTATCATCAAAGCAGATATTGGCATAAAGTCTGGGAGAATCTGGAAGATAGGTAAATCTGGTAATCCCGATATTCAGCCTAACGTCACTATTCCTATAGGTGCTGCTACGGAAATTATTGCAGGTGAAGGTAGTATTATTACTGCAGGTGGTATTGACACACATATTCATTTTATCTGCCCACAACAGATTGAAGAGGCTCTATGTTCTGGAGTCACTACAATGATAGGTGGAGGAACTGGACCAGCAACAGGTACTTTTGCTACTACTTGTACTCCGGGCCCGTGGCATATTCATAATATGCTGAAAATTGCTGATTCATTTCCTATGAATTTGGGCTTTATGGGTAAAGGAAATGCTTCCGTTGCTGCAGCTCTAGAAGAGCAAGTTATTGCTGGGGTGGTTGGTTTAAAACTTCATGAGGATTGGGGGAGTACTCCGGCTGCGATTGACAATTGTTTAAGTGTTGCTGATAAATTTGATGTACAAGTTGCAATTCATACCGATACATTAAATGAGTCAGGATTTGTTGAAACAACAATTGCTGCTTTCAAAGATAGAACAATACATACTTACCACACAGAAGGGGCTGGAGGAGGACACGCACCTGATATTATAAAAGCTGCAAGTTTGCTTAATGTTTTACCTTCATCCACTAACCCCACACGACCATATACTGTTAATACAATTGATGAACACCTTGATATGTTAATGGTTTGTCATCATTTGGATTCATCTATTGCAGAAGATGTCGCATTTGCAGAATCTAGGATTCGTAGAGAAACAATCGCAGCTGAGGATATCTTACATGATCTCGGTGTCTTTTCTATGATGTCTTCAGATTCACAAGCAATGGGAAGAGTTGGGGAGGTAATAATGCGTACCTGGCAGACAGCTCATAAAATGAAGATACAAAGAGGACATTTACCTGAAGAGTTAGACAGTAACGATAATTTTCGTGTCAAAAGATACATAGCAAAATACACAATTAACCCCGCTATTACCCATGGCATCAGTCATGAAGTTGGTTCTCTTGAAGAGGGAAAATTAGCTGATTTAGTTATTTGGAAACCAGGGTTTTTTGGTGTAAAACCGTTTCAAATATTAAAAGGTGGGGTTATCGCTTATTCAGTCATGGGGGATCCAAATGCTTCTATTCCCACCCCGCAGCCGGTACATTACAGACCTATGTTTGGGGCATTTGGGAAAGGGATTTTATATAATTCCGTTACATTTGTATCACAAGCTTCTATAGACAGCGGACAATTGTCATCATTGGGTTTAGAAAAGCGACTTGTTGCAGTAAAAAATACTCGTCAAATATCAAAAAAGAATATGGTTTTTAATGATGCTACACCAACAATTACTGTTGATCCTGAGACATATATAGTTTGCGCTGATGGAGAAGCTTTATCCTGTGAACCGGTAACCAGTTTACCTATGAGTCAACGTTACTTTCTTTTTTAAGGTGTTGGACTATGTTAACTGTTGAAAATAAAGCAAATTCTTCTGTTACTGCAACATTACGTTTAATTTTACCCTTTGAGTTACGTTGTAAAAATAGGCTTCTTACTAAACTTGAGTCAGGAGAAGAAGTCGGCTTATTTTTAGAGAGAGGGACTGTTCTTAGGGGGGGAGATAAGCTAATCGCTAATAATGACATTATTATTGAGGTTGTAGCAGCTCCTGAGCATGTGAATATTGTAACGACTAATGATACACATTTATTATCCCGAGCAGCCTACCATCTTGGTAATCGCCATGTGGCTGTAGAAATTAGAAGCGATAGTTTGCTGTTTCAAAAAGACCATGTATTAGCGGAAATGGTTAGAGGCCTTGGTTTATCTGTTAAAGAGGATTTTGTTGCCTTTGAACCTGAATCGGGTGCTTATGGTAAACATGTAGGGCATTCTCATGGCCATAGCGCTGATGGTATTGGTCGTGGAGCGAGAATTCATGAAATGCGCTAATACTCTAGATGATCTGGCTTTATTTAAATTACTCCATATTGTTAGTCCTACGCTGCCAGTTGGCGCATTTAGTTATTCGCAAACATTAGAATGGTGGGTTGAAAAAGGACTAATTAATAACGAAAGCTCTTTTATTGACTGGCTAAAAGATATGACACTTTATAGTCAGTTTAAGGGTGATTTATGTTTTTTTACAGAAGCTTATCAATGTGTTTCTACAGGCGATTTTAAGTCATTATTTGACGTTAATTCATTGTTCCTGAGTTCCAGAGAATCCAGCGAGTTAAGGGCTGAAACAGTACAAATGGGTTACTCTTTACTAAAACTAATCCCTGAGATTACTCAAACAAATTTAGATGAGTTGACTTGTGCTCAACAATCTTTTGGTTATCCCATCGCATGGGCGTTGTTAAGTTTCCATGCTGGAGTTTCTCTGCATATTGCAAAAAAAGGTTTTCTTTGGTCATGGTTAGAAAACTTAGTAATGGTTGGGGTCAAAGTCATACCCTTAGGACAAACAGCTGGGCAAAGAGTATTAGTAACAATGGTCGATTTTCTCTCGTCACATTGTGAAACTGAAGTTTTTCATAATACATTTTCTCCAATAACTGTCTTACCAGGGCTCGCCATTGCAAGTGCAAATCATGAAACACAATATACGAGGTTATTTAGATCATGAGTTCTACAAAGCAATTATTACGTGTTGGAATAGGCGGGCCTGTAGGCTCTGGAAAAACAGCTTTAACGTTAGAGCTTTGTATCGCATTTAGAGACAAATACAACATAGCAGCGGTAACAAACGATATTTATACCGAAGAAGACGCACAATTTCTAGTTAGAAATCAAGCGCTACCTGCCAATCGAATTATGGGTGTTGAAACGGGTGGTTGTCCTCATACAGCCATACGTGAAGACGCAAGTATTAATTTAGAAGCGATTGATCGATTAACGCAGAAATTTCCTGATTTAGATGTTGTTTTCGTAGAAAGCGGTGGAGATAATCTTGCAGCTACTTTTAGTCCAGAATTATCTGATCTAACGCTTTATGTTATTGACGTATCGGCAGGCGATAAAATCCCTAGGAAGGGTGGACCAGGAATTACTAAATCTGACTTATTAATTATCAATAAAATAGATTTGGCGCCCTATGTTGGTGCATCGTTGGAGGTAATGGATAAAGATGCGCAACGCATGCGTGGCGATAAACCTTTTGTTTTTACTAATTTAAAGACTAAACAGGGCTTAGAGAAAGTCATCCAGTTCATTATTGAAAAAGGGATGTTATGAGCCAATACTCCAAACAGGGAGTATTTAATGTTCGTCGAGAGTATAACGCATGGGTTGCTAATGAAACCATGGAAGATTTTGCACTTCGTTATACTCCAAAGTCATTTCGAAAATGGGGTATTGGTAAAGTAGCAAGTACTGCATTTAGTACATCATCTTTTATGGTATTGGAGGCTCTTGGTGCGACACTTTTAATACATTACGGTGGTATCAATACCTTTTATGCCATTTTAGTATCCGCTTTGATTATATTTAGTGTGAGTTTACCTATCGGTTATTATGCTGCCAAATATAACCTAGATATGGATTTATTAACTAGGGGTTCAGGTTTTGGTTACTTGGGTTCTACAATAACTTCTTTAATTTACGCAGCATTTACCTTTATATTTTTTGCATTAGAAGCCGCAATAATGGCTTATGCACTTAGTCTCATATTAAAAATTGATATTATATGGTCATATTTAATATGTGCGCTTGTTGTCATTCCCATTGTTTCACGTGGGATAACTTCCATTAGTAAATTTCAAACAAATACTCAACTAATTTGGTTATTCCTGTTAATAACACCTTATGTCTATCTATTTTCGAATAAGGTGATATTAATTGAAGACATATTCAATTTTAGTGGTTTATTTGGCGATTCAAATAAATTTCAAATAGAGCGATTTTTTTCTGCAGTTACAGTAATCATGCCGCTATTGGCTCAAATGGGTGAACAAGCTGACTATTTAAGATTTATGCCACCTCAAACTTCACTCAATAAGAGACGTTGGCATATCGGAGTATTTATAGGAGGATCGGGGTGGGTAATACTTAGCGCATTAAAAATCTTTGGTGGTGCAATTTTAGCTTATGTGGCTTATCGTTTCGGAATAGGGCTTGAACAAACTCTGAATCCTAATGTTTTATATTCTTTTGTGTATCAACTTGTATTTAATAACTATTTTCTGGTTTTGATTTTATCCACTTCATTGATATTAATTTCACAGTTAAAAATAAACGTTACAAACGCCTATGCAGGATCAATTGCATGGTCTAACTTCTTTTCAAGAGTGACTCATAGTCATCCAGGTAGAGTGGTGTGGGTGATTTTCAATATTTTAATCGCATTACTATTAATGGAGTTGAATTTAATAGAGGTGATGGATCGAATTTTAGGTTTGTTTTCAAATATAGCAGTACCGTGGGTGATTACCTTATTTGCCGATATTGTGATAAATAAACCCCTAGGTTTATCACCTAAGGGTATCGAGTTTAGAAGAGCGTATCTTTTTGATATTAATCCAGTTGGTTTTTTTAGTGTGCTAATCACCTCTTTTTTTTCAATCTTGGTGTACATAGGGGTGTTTGGAGTTGAATATAAGTCCTATGCAATATTGATTTCTTTGATTCTACCTTTGTTATTGACACCTCTTTTGGCTTTTTATACGCATGGAAAATACTATATAGCTAGAGACAATAGTTATAAGTCAAGTAAGATTGACGGTGATGTTGATAATTGTATTGTGTGCGGTAATAGTTTTGAACATAATGATATGGCAACATGTCCTGCTTATCAGGGCAATATATGTTCATTATGCTGTACCCTAGATGTAAGATGCCAAGATCTATGTAAGCCAAACGCCAGCATACATAGCCAATTTAATGGTTTGCTTGATAAATATCTTCCTAATAAAATTGCTTCAGTTGCAAAATCAGGGGTTGGACATTTTTTTGTTTTATTTTGTTCTTTTTCGCTGTTAGTTGTGGCTTTTTTAACATTGTTATATTACCAAGATACAAGCCAGACTGTAGATTTAACTAAAGAAGATCTCCTGAAATATATAGATAGTCTGTATACAAAAATCTATTTTGGTATTACTTTGGTTATTGGAGTGATTTCATGGTGGTTAGTATTGATTAGCCGTAGTAGAAAAGTGGCTCTCGAAGAGGCAAAATCACAGACAGATCTATTAGTTAAAGAGATTGAATCTCACGAAGTCACAGATAAACTCCTACAAAACGCGACCCACCAAGCTGACTTAGCAAATACGGCAAAAAGCAAATATATTATGACTATTAGTCATGAATTACGTACTCCGTTAAATAGTATTTTAGGCTATGCACAAATTCTAGATGCAGACAAAAATATTCCAGAGAATCGTAAACATGCTGTTTCAATTATAAGAAAAAGTGGCGAACATCTTTTATCGTTAATTGAGGGTACTCTAGATATTGCCCGTATAGAAAGCGGGAAAATGAAATTAAATATCACTCAATTGCAATTTAGAGATTTAATCCAACAGATAGTCAGTATGTTTGAACTACAGGCTTTCAAGAAAAAACTTAATTTTGAATTTGAAGCACTTTCGTACCTGCCTGTTATAGTTCGAGCAGACAGCGCTAGGTTAAGGCAAATTCTTATTAACATACTAGGAAATGCAATTAAATTTACTCGGCACGGTAAGGTTTTCTTTCGGGCTAAATATCAAGGAGATATTGCAACCTTCATTATTGAAGACACGGGGCCAGGCATAAGCAAATTGGACTTGGATAAAGTTTTTGATCCGTTTGCAAGAGGAACTGGGATATCTTCTGAAATAGAAGGTGGTACAGGATTAGGCCTTACTATTACAAAAATGCTTGTTAATATTATGGGCGGTGAAATTACTGTTAAAAGTGAAGAAAACGTTGGAACAATCTTCACGCTGAAATTGTATTTACCACAAGTCATTACCCAAAATTCGCTACATGATTTCAATAAAGAAATTTATATTGGGTATGAAGGAATAAGAAAGAAGATAATGGTAGTTGATAATGAAGAAATTGATAGAACATTACTTAAAAGCTTTCTAAGTCCACTTGGTTTTGAGGTTATAGAAGCCGAAAGTGGAGAGCAATGTATAGATTTATTAAAGAAAGTTACACCAGATATGATATTCATGGATCTGGCTATGCCAGGAATAGATGGATGGGAAACGATACGAAGAATTAAAAAGGAAAGCACTAAGCAAGAATACATAATAGCAATTATTTCTGCCAATGCATTTGAGGCGAATACTGATAATGATCTTGGTATTAGTCCTACTTCTTTTTTTACTAAGCCAGTTTCTATTGATGACTTATTAAAATTTATTGGTGATAAATTATCAATAAATTGGATCGTACATAATGTTGAACCGACCCAACCAGTAGTTTCAGAGAAACAGTTTACCTATCCTCCGCAAGAGTATATCCAAAAAATAAAGAACAGCCTTGAGTCTGGTTATTGGAAAGGAATATTGGTTGTATTAGATGAAGTCACAGACTTAGGTGAGCAATACCAGGGTTTTGTTAATTATGCTCGCATTCTAACTAGTCAGTTTAAGTTAGATGAGTTACGTTTATTTCTTGAAAAGAGTTTAATTAGATAATACTTAGATATGTACACTATATTAGTAGTAGATGATACTCCCGAAAATTTAGCCATTTTGCATGAATCTCTCGATGAGGCAGGGTACTTAGTTTTAGTTGCTACAAGCGGGGAGTCTGCATTTCAAATCCTATCAAATCAACACCCTGACCTGATTTTACTTGATGCCATAATGCCAGGATTGAACGGATTTGATGTGGCGGATAAATTGAAGAGTAATCCCAGCACTTGTAATATTCCTATAATTTTCATGACTGGATTAACAGAAACTGAAAATATAGTAAAAGCCTTTAACAATGGGGTGATTGACTATGTTACTAAACCTTTAAATCATCAAGAAGTTATAGCTAGAATAGCAACACATATCAAGGCCTCAAGAGAAAGTAACCATGTTAAAGAGTTACTTGATGAAATTGATATGGCTACTTTTTCTTTTGATAAAAGAGCAAAAAAGATTAATTGGGCAAGTAACAAGGCCAATAATTTATTAAAGGACTATTTAAGTACTCCATCAAATAATTGGTTAGAACTCTTCTTCGATTGGGCTCTGAAAGTTAATTTTGATGAAGAGGGTCTTGATAAAACTTATATCGTTGCAGAAAAAGATGCAGGTAAGTTGTATGGGTATATCAAAAATTTAGAAAATAATGGAGATCTTGTTGTTCTCTTGCTGAGAGAAGAAAACGAGGCGCTTGCATTGCGTACGCTTCAACAAGAATTTTTACTAACGATGAGAGAAGCTGAGGTTTTATATTGGTTGATAAAAGGAAAGACTAATCGAGAAATAGCTGCAATTCTTGGTAATAGTACTAGAACGATTGATAAACATGTTGAACATGTTTTTGAAAAAATTGGAATTGAGAATCGTAATTCAGCAATTAATCTTGTAATTAAAAATTCTAAAGTAAGCCATCTTTTAAAATGACCTATAAATTAGTTTTCTGTAGATATGGCTTTAATGAATCTAAGATTTTATCCAGTTACAGTAAGTACTAATGGAATCAGTATTAAAGTATATAGAATTAGCATCGAAGTAGTGGTGGAATATGTATGTATACTGGTTTGTTTACCAGTTTGGGAGTTGAATTACGGTTCTATTGTGGGCGTGGCTGTGTCAACAAGATGGTAAATTTACTCCACTCGATCTGATGCTCTGTCAATGTTTCTCGTTATTGGTACTACTATCGTCAATAAAGGTGCGTACTTCGTGAGGGTGCAGTAATTTATTTCTGGTAATGTCATCGTCAAATGCATTACATGCAGCCATCTGTTTCCATGTGGTCTGGAAGTCAGAATAGTTAAATGCAGCCGACCAGGCTTGCGCGCGAGTCATTGAACGGATAAAGGGAATCGGGTCTATGTTTCTGGATAGTGCCTTGAGCGGTAGTAAATAATCTTCGCGGTAGGCCGTCGGGATGATGATGCGACAGGCGGATGACTGAGTTAGATACGCATTCATCGCCAAGCGTGCAGTTCGGCCATTGCCATCTTCAAATGGATGGACCTCCGTCACGATGAACATGGCCATTAATGCTCGAGCAAACGGATCTTCCAGCAGCGCAACACGTTTGAATCCTTCAAGCAGGGTGCCTTGTACCAGTTCGGGGTGAACAAATAGCGTGGAGCCCCCCGCCTGATTGAGTTTTTCTTTCCATTGCCCTGGATGTTTCTCCGGGCGACTGGACAGCACCATGTGATTGGTGAGTTTCAGCCACTCCAGAAAATCATTCTCATTGCCCGGCGGGCTTGACCGGAAAGGTTGCCGGGTAATGGCCTGATAAGTGCCAAGTATGTCGTGCGAGTCCTCGTGGCGTTTCTCGATTATCTTGCCTTCAAAAATGATCTCGCTGGCTTCCTCTACGGTGAAGGTGGTCCCCTCAATGTAGTTCGAGAAATAGGATTCGAAGAATGCAAAGTTGGCGCTATTCGCCCCTAAAGTGGTCGAATCGGGTACATGAGGAAACGGTTGTCTGAGTGCTGAAAACAGCGCATCAAAAATAACCAGACGATCCGGATCGTAGGGTTTTCCTGCGGCGCGCGCCAAGGCATCAAAGGCTCTTAAACGTCTGGCTTCACCGGTCTGCATCAATGCAGATACGATGTCATTTAGGATTTTGAACTGGAAATCTAATCCCAGTATCTCTGATAAACGCCGGGCAGTGTCACGTAGGTCATTGATCTTGTGCTCGCCGCGCAGCGTGCAGAGTCTACTCAGATGCGACTCAACCCATGACCGCCCCATGGTCCGCATGGTGGCATCCCGACCAGTATAAAGATTTTCAAGAAGGCGGCGGGCTTCGGACGAAACAAACAACTTTCCATAAGGCGTGTCATTCAGTGCGGGCTCTTGCCCCAAGACAGGACCGGGACCGGGAATGGTTATCAGAGTGAGTCCAGGTAATTCAGTGCGTCGTGCTCTGTTCCCTTGAACCAGAAAAATTCGTCCTTCTGGATCGGGCTTTCCCTCCTGTGCAGAGCGATAACCGAGAACCGCTCCCGGATAAAGATACTCGGCAATTTGCCGCCAGTTTGGCCGAACGATTTGTTCAAGCGGTGTTTCTAGATCGCTGGTGTAAATGCCACGATGAATGGCGCGTAATTTCCCAGCACGAGCTAATCTGGAAACACGTTGTGCATTCGCCTGGTTTTCGGCAGAGCTGAAAATTAGGGTCGCAAGAGTGTCAACGTTTTTGCGCATTAGGTAGGCCAGCAAGTATTATTGTCAATAAATATGCCTTTAACTGCAAATAATGTCAACTTTATCGCCTATTAAATTGATGTTACTCAATTTTATTCGGCATTATCTCTATCTCTCGAACAACTTATGGAGACAAGTAATGCAAAAAATAAGTCAAAAGAGCCGTCAAGAGACTGGTAGTTGAGCGTGATATCAACATCGTTGATAATCACCCCGCGTCTGCAGGCGACCACGGACCACCTGCCTGCCAGCTTGCTGAAAACACCTCATTGGCATTGGCTGTCTTGATGACGGGAAGCATGAACGCGGCCAGTGTTGTAATGATGTCATTCAGCGCTAGCGCTTCCAGACGGTTCTTTCTCAGGAAGGCCTGCCACTGTACCTGTTTCTGCGTATCCTGCGCAAATGCATCGGTGAGGCCGAATGGGGGATCACCTGTCAGAGTTGTTTTTCGTCGATCGAAGGTCGCCCGAACCGCTTGGCGAAGAGTATTACCATCGAAGTCTGCGTGCTGCGCCAATATCCATAGATCGAAATAATCCTTCATACGACTGTTGGCGATGCCAAGAGACGACAACGCCTCGAATTTCTCAGCCACCACGGTGTAGCGCGGATAGCACCGGAGCTTTGGTGCCGCGAACTCCGTCAGCATGACGGGGTATACGATATCTTCCGGACCAGGCGTGACGGCGTCGCCAAATCCAATATCAACCTGGATTTGGCAGCGCGCGCCATCGATCAAGCCAAGCAACATGACGCGCACTCCGGCGTAGTTCGCCTCCTTGCGGATTTCAGCGGCGTGCACAGTGTCGGGTCGAAACGTTACGCCGTCTTGCGTTTCGATCATGCAGATCTCCTTGAAGATGGTCTCTATGTGCGGCAGCTCTGCCGAGCCAAATCCCAAAAAATCGGCATCCCTGGTTGGGCGATGTGGAATGTCGAACCAAAGATCAAAAAGCAGTGCGCCTTTCAGAAGAAATTGATCTGCGTGCTGTGAAATACTGATTCGGTATAGCAGGCGCTCAATCGCATAGCGCGTGAGGACTAGGTTGAAATCCTGCTTGTTCTCGCGGGCGCGGTTGAGTAAACGGGCACGTACTGATGCCGCCAAGTTTTGTTCATTCATGATAGGCTTTCCATGTAGGGGCGCATCACATTGGCCACGCGGCACAGCGTGGCATAACGCCAAAGTTCGTCCATGTTCACGCGCTTGGTACGCCAGGCTTCCTGCAGTGCTTCAATCGCCACATCGAGGCCGATCTTGTTGCGAAACTTGAAGCAGTCGGCCACGGTGTGAGCGACGTTGGTCACTCGCACAGTTACACCATCGATCTGACACTCTGCAACTCCTTCGGTCAGCGCGGGACGCGAGAAGCGCACAATGCGAAGTGGCGGGTAATCCATCTTTGGCGCACGAGCCTTGTTGGGAATGGCGAGCCAGACCTCGAACGGTGACTGCGTGGTGAGATTGTGTATCCGCAGTGCTGACAGCAGGCAGACTATGGCTTGCGAGTGTTTGCGTGCCACCTCGGCCAGCGTGCCATGCTCAGATACGCTACGATCGGGACGAGCATACAGTCCGCGACCCACGCGGGTGAGTAGGCCCTGCCGAACCAACCGAGTGAGGGCGACACTGGGGAGCCCCAGCGCATTAAGATCGCGTGTGCGTATCAAGCCGCGCTGGGCGGCGAGATTCAGAATGGTTTGATGCGAAGTTTCCATGCCGTTATGATGTTGCATAACGTCGGTAGTTGTCAATATCTACCGACGAAACACAACTGAAGTGGTTTACATTGCTACTCAATGAGTTATGTCAGCAGCACATGTAAAGCGACAACTACCCTGACACTAGGGGTGTAGTTCAATTCAAAACTCGGAATCGAGCCCACGCTCGCTTGGTGGTTTAATCAAAGGATTCAGCGGCGGGGTCGGTGAGCCTACGAATCGTGAGGGCGCAGCGTTGTTCAATTAAGGTATTGATTTGTTCAACCACAACATTACCTGCAAAATTGTGCCTGGAGTCAGACTGGAGTTTGCGCGCTATAGATGGTAATAACTTTGCCAATTCTAGGATTCGACGTTTGACCTGAGCCTTGGTAAAACCTACGCCTTGGGCAAATTGCTCCCAATGACGCGCTTGGACTTCGCTGAACTTGTATTTACTGCCGATTTTCATCGCCATCTTCTGCGTTAGTGTTGGATACACCGCCGTTGAGAGCGTATCGTAAAACGGTGCTAGAACGGCAGTTTTGCCTGAGTAAAGTAGCGAGAAATTCTTGGCGTGCGCATCATGGTTCCCGATCAGCGCATTGAAGATCACGTAGTCTAGTAGTCGCAGGACCTGCGGCGCACTAGGGCGCGTTGCACTACGCACCAGATCAAAACATTGCGCCAGATCCGGGCCACCTTCATTCTGGTATTTCATTTCCGGCACGACACCTAGTGCCTGACAAAAGTCCTCTTGATGAAGCCGTTGCCGGTGCCCTTGGGTATCGATCAGTCGGTCGTAGCGTTCAACCAGCAGAAAAGAGCGATTTAGTACTTGGTGAATTTTTGATTTTGTTGGTTTGAGCTGCATGGCCTCTGCTAGTGCCATGCAAAATCCCTCGTTAATTACGCTGTCTTCAACGCCTTGGATGGCTGGTTTTAGGATGTGGGAGCTAGGCGTGCCGTTGAGGGGTAACCCAAGGCGCGTACCATCGAAAACTACTGGTAACTTGTTTTGGACGCCCGCCAAGGAAAGCCGCAAGCCGTCTTTGCCCGCCAACATGGGGCGACGTGGCAATTCATCCAGAATAGCAACGACTTCATTGTTACTTAGCCATTGAACTTCATTTTTAAAGGTTGGCACAGGCAAAGCCCGTCCCGGTTCAATGAAGGTCACAGCCCCG
The DNA here is from genome assembly GCA_021811145.1 of Pseudomonadota bacterium. GTDB lineage: Bacteria > Pseudomonadota > Gammaproteobacteria > Burkholderiales > Ferrovaceae > PN-J185. The sequence goes on along the minus strand of JAJZPN010000020.1, from coordinate 5,467 downwards.
GCACATTCACCACCAATATGGTCCAGCAGCGCAAAGTCGTTCTGGCCAGAAACCTGAAACTGCTGCGCAATCAGGCGGCGCATTTGCCCTTCGGGTAAAAGCCCCGCAAAGAAGGGACGAGTTTTACGATCGTCGAACGATTCCGCTTGCAGGGGTAGTGAGGCCGATAAGGAAAAGGCGTCTTTGTGTGACAGCCAAACAGGGGTGTAGCAAAAGTTTAGCCGCCCATCGACCAGCGACAATGTGCCGACATGTTCAGCGAAAAGCCAGACTTCGAGCTCATGTGCCACGGACGTCATTCACTTGTTGATTATCGGATGCAGCAGATGGTAATCCATTCAACTGGACTTCACCCCCCAGGACATCAATGACCCGCAGTACGTTTTCAAGTCGCAAGGTGGGCTTGCCTGCCTCAAGGTCTACAATGAAACGTGCACCCACCCCAGCTGCAAGCGCTAACTGGGGCTGGGTCAGCCCAAGCTGCTTGCGAGCGGCACGTAGTGCAGACCCTAGTTGTTGAGATGATCTAATGGATGTCATAGTTTTATTAGTTTCCCGTTTGGGAAATTATCAGTTAAAACTGCTCTATGTGCAAGCAATATTTACCGATCGGGAATTTTGAGTGTGTTTAAGCTATAATTAATAATTTATTTCCCGATCGGGAAATAAAAAAGATCTTGATTCCAAATTGACACTTATTCACATCCAATTTAGTGCGGTATTAAGAACTGCGCCATGACTTCTTCTTATTTGTGGGGAATGGATCAGCACCAATATCACTTGGCTCATTTTAGCAGAGGCACCTTATTCAAGGCTGTCTATGGATGTAGTATTTACTTTAAATTTTTCTTTTTTTGTTTAGTACCAGATCTAGATAACTGCCTATTCCACCACATCTGGAGAGAAGCGCCTTATGACGCGGTAGGCTTTTGACAAAGAAGTACCCGCCTTTGAATACTAAGTGTTTAGCGTAGGGACTTGCAAAGAGCCGCTGTAGTGACCAGACCACCCATATATCTTTTCCAAGTAAGTGAGGCGGTATACCTGATGCGTTAGCTGCTATATTGAGAACGTCCAAACGATCGGTGGTAGAGAGACCAAAGAACTCAGATATGTGATACCAAGGTGCTGACTTCTTGAGCAATCCAGGTTGGTAAGCGTGACCGTGACAACACGAGTTCTTTTAGTTCAGAGGAGGGTAGTTTAGTACGTAGTTTCTTGATCGCTTCTTTAACATTCTCGGGGCCTAACCAAGATAGTGCTCTCACTACTTCGCCTGCGGCTCGTCCTGGTAAGATTAGTTGCCAGGTCGGCGCATGGCGAAATTCAACTATTTGCTCACCCAATTTCAAGTAGCGACTGGAGCCAGAAGTAAGAAAAATTGCGCGCATTGGTACCTGCGTGGTTAATCCTAAGGCGTTAGCGGCGGCAGCGCCATGAGACAAGATAGTTTCCCCACTTTGATTGGTCATACCCTCAATCATCTCAATGGCTGATGGGGCACGAGTACCATAACGACTCTCAACGGGTAGGACATAAATACCGCGGCCAGTACTTAAGCAGTGGAAGGTGATTGTCAAGCTCGGTCAACGTGTTCAAGAGTCTGTACAGCGACTTGCTTTGCAATAACGATAAGTGTTGCGTCCTGCACTTGCTGAGTACTACAAGGGTGACCTTGGCTACTGAAGCGCCAGAAATTGAGCATGTGAATAGCTTGGCCTCGTTCTGATCATGTCTAGTTGCCTTCATCAGTACATGCGGTACCATACCGTGAATAGACTGTAACATAAATTTGCACGATAACAATTCTTATGTTATCGTGCTGTAATTAAGTTAAATGGAATTTGCCTTGCCAAATCTCACGATCGCCGTTCTTCATTATCTCAACGATGTCCTGGGCATTAGAGTGCCCGAACCAAAGCCGTGGGCGCGTGCCAACGAACTTCCGTACTTCCTGCGAGACGCCTTCCAGTTTAGAGAGCTTGAACTGCTGGGGCAGTGCGTCGTCCTGGCGATAGGGCGCGCCGAGGTCAAGCAGTCCCTCAGCGAAGTCAGGATCTGGCTGGACAAGGTCAAGGCCCTGGACGGTCAGCCAGCGGTCTACGTCACTGATGCTTTGGCTTCTTATGAGCGTCGGCGCTTGATCGAGCAAAAAGTCCCGTTCATCGTGCCGGGCAACCAGCTCTATCTGCCGGATCTAGGGTTAGACCTGCGTGAGTATTTTCGGCAGCGCGCCCAGGCCACGGAAGCGGCCCTGAGCCCATCCGCACAAGCCATGCTTATCACCGCTTTGCTGAGTCGACCGTGGCAACCCGATTGGCAGCCTTCCAGGATCGCCGCCGCGCTGGGCTACACGCCCATGACAATGTCGCGCGCGGTCAAGGAACTGACTGCGGCCGGGCTGGCAGTCGCGTACACGGCAGGTCGCTCGCGCTGGCTGAGAATGGAACTCCCACCAGAGCAAGTCTGGGAGCGTGCAAAGCCCGTGCTGCGAACACCGGTCAGGCGCACAGTCTGGGTGGAGGGCCATGAGGTCGCTGCATACCGGCCCAGCCGCATCGCAGGTATGAGCGCGCTTGCGCGCTATTCAATGCTAACCGAGCCAAAGTTGCCGGTGTATGCGTTGACCGCTGCTGACTGGAAGGCTGCGACGGATGCCGGCATTCGCGAGTTGCCTGAGCCCGAAGCAGGCGCCCAAGAATGGCAGCTGTGGAGTTACAGCCCGGCGCTAGTACCAGACGCCAACACGGTGGACCTGCTCTCGCTGACTCTCAGCCTGCAGGAGAACGTCGATGACCGAATTCAGCTCGCACTGGACGAACTGAAAGGACAACTGCCATGGTGAGAGGGTTGGATATTTTTAAGGAGTGTTTCGCAGCATACGCCGATCAGTACGTCCTCATTGGTGGCACAGCCGCGAGCCTAACGATGGAAGAGGCGGGGTTGGATGCATATTCCACCACTACTTGGATGCCGATTCCAGCAACACTTGGACACCAATTCCATTAGCACTTGCCCTAGTGTCAGGGTAGTTGTCGTTTCTAATGATGTGCTAGTTTAACTTTAACTGAACAATGCTAACCAAGGGTTTTATAAAAAATAGATATTACAATAATACAATAAATTTAATTATTAGATCTTCGTACCCACCGGCATAGCGTTTGCGCCGCTTCTTTTTGCTTCTGAGGCGTTTCAACAATATTGCCTACCTTATCCTTGTCATTATCCACATAAACACGGTGGCAGACCGTTTTATCGCTAATTGGTAAGCTACCAGCAATTTATTCTGGGTCTAGGAATATTAGAGATTTTTGACTATTTCTGTACATTCAGATCCTGAAGTTGAGACTCGTTATATCGTTTGGTAGCTATCACAGGTGGTGCCATACTAAAATTTTTTGGCAGACAGAGTTCTATTGCTAAAAGTTTTAAGAGATCTGACCAGTTACCATTTTTATTGTGCCTAAAAAGTCTTGCAGATGGATACCATGGGCAATCTTCACGGTCTAACATCCATCGGTAATCTGGTATAAAAGGCAAGAGAATCCAAACCGGTTTTCCAAGGGAGCCGGCTACATGGGCGACACTTGTATCTACGGAAATAATGAGGTCTAGGCACTCAATAAGAGCTGCAGTGTCAGAGAAGTCCTTTAAATCATCTTGATGTTGGTGAAGCTCCGGATGCAATCTGAGAAATTCTTTATCTTTGTCACGATACTCTTTTTGTAAAGAGTGCCATTCAAAGGGAAGTTTAATAAGTTCGGCGAATGTGTCTAGACTAATGCTACGTTTATAGTCTTGTGCATGCTGAGTTGATCCAGACCATACTAGACCTATTCTTTTATTGATTTGTTTTCCAAGCTTATTTTTCCAATTTTTAACTTTATGATTGTCAGAAAATAGATAGGGAATATGCGCAGGTATGGTCTTAACAGTTGTTTGGAAGACATAAGGTAGGCTTAAAAGAGGGCAGTGTGCATCAAATTCAGGAAGTTTCTTCCCTTTCTCCACAACTGTCATTGGAACATTTAATGTGGAAACCAATGAGATGAGTGTTTTAGGAATTTCAAGAATAATTTTAATTCCTAGTTTATGTATATCTTTGAGATATCGGACAAACTGGATCACATCGCCGAAACCTTGTTCGCTGTAAATGAGTAATGTTTTATTTTTAAGGTTTTGTTTTCCACGCCATGATGGTTGTGAGAATTTATAGTAATTATTTTTTTTATCTTCTAGTTCTGTCCTTACTTCGTAAAGAGACCAACCTTCAATATATTCTCCATCTAAAATCATCAAAAGTGATTTATTCCATAATACAGGAGTGTAGTCTGGTTTGATGCGAAGTGCTTCATTGTAGCTCTTGAGTGCGTCATCAAGTCGTTTGAGTTCTTTTAGTGCTAGGCCTCGGTTATTATACGCATCGGCAAAATCTGGTTTAATGCGAATTGCTTCATCGTAACTATTGAGTGCGTCATCAGGTCGTTTAAGTTCTATTAATACGTTTCCTCGATTATTATACGCATCGGCAAAGTCTGGTTTAATGCGAATTGCTTCATCGTAACTCTTAAGTGCATCTTCAGGTCGTTTAAGTTCTTTTAGTATTACGCCTCGGTTATTATACGCATCGGCAAAGTTTGGTTTGATTTGAAGTGCTTCATCGTAACTCTTAAGTGCGTCATCAAATCGTTTAAGTTCTTTTAGTGCTACGCCTCGGTTATTATATGCATCAGCAAAATCTGGTTTAATACGAAGTGCTTCATCGTAACTCTTGAGTGCATCATCAAGTCGTTTCAGTTCTTTTGATACGTTTCCTCGGTTATTATGCGCATCGGCAAAGTCTGGTTTGATGCGAAGTGCTTCATCATAACTCTTAAGTGCGTCATCAAGTCGATTGAGTTCTCTTAATACTCTTCCTCGGTTATTATGCGCATCGACAAAGTCTGGTTTAATGCGAAGTGCTTCATCGTAACTCTTGAGTGCATCATCAAGTAGATTGAGTTCTTTTAAAACATTACCTCGGTTATTTAATACAATTTCATTGGTCTGATTGATCTTCAATGCTAGATCAAAATATTTCAGAGCAATCGCATAACTCTCTTTTTGAGCGTAAGTAACCGCAAGAAGTTGAAGGGCATCAAAATGATTAATTTGTTTTTCGAGAATTTTTTCATAAATGATTTTGGCATCATTGATTTTTCCTAGCTGATGTAATGCAAGACCTTCATGAAATAATTTTACAATTTCTGGAGATTGCTGGGATGTAGACTCAACTTTAATAACTCTGCGGACTTGGGTTTGTGGTTTGTTAGGCATAGTATAAATATGAGAAAGTTGATACTGACCTGCCCCCATTTATAGTCTCAGCATCGATCTAGTAAAATTCTGTTAAACATCCTTCTTTTCCTGTAATACTGACCCTGTTTGCTTTGACCTAAATGCTGCCGCAAACTCTGCTGGCGTTTGA
>JAJZPN010000046.1 GCA_021811145.1 Pseudomonadota bacterium | reverse complement strand
AATTAGAATGATTGAAAATAAATTAAACAACAGGCCTCGAAAGAGATTGGGGTTCAAAACACCGAATCAGGTGTTTCAGGAATCCTTAACCCGTGTTGCACTTCGTGTGTGAATCTAAGTCAATAAATAAATTGATTAATATAACCTTATGTTTTTAATGGTTTTATTCACCATTATATGAATCAGAAAATAATTAACTTTATTTATAAAAATCAAGACAAAATTAGTTTGTCTTGATTTTTTTACATGTTGTAACATATTGCTTTTTAACGAATTAATTTATTTGTAATAAATAATCAGCAAAATAATGAATTTTTTAACTCTGTGATTATTTTAGACTTTGAGTCTATAGACTTCCTATTAATTAAGTAGTCTTTTTTAACTTCCATTTTATGTGTTGAGATAAAAATTTGGCCTTAAATTTGGGTTTGTATAACGTTTCACTAATATGATTTAGGTAACATAATTAATGATAAAAATTCGATTCATAACTTTATTGATTCTATGTTTGATATGCTTTTTTAAAACTATAGAAGCCTATGCGCTCGAAGATGAGATACAAGTCTATGATGACACCATTAATGCCAAGGGAGTTTTTGGTGTTGAAATGCATACCAACACTACTTTAGGTGGTGCTCCTACTACTCCTAATCCAGGGGAACTCTCAAATCTTCATCAACTGAGAAATACCTACGAGTTAAGTTATGGGATTGATGGTCATTTTGAAGCAGGATTATATTTACCTATTGTTCACGAAGCGCAAGGACCCACTGAGTTCGCTGGGCCCAGAATAAGAATGAAATGGATTGGTAAAGCGGCACCTGATGGCGGTTCTTTTTATGGATTCAACGTCGAGTTGTCAGATGTAAAGTATCAATTTGAGGCTCAACAACAAGCCATTGAGATGCGACCGATAATGGGGTTTCGTAATGCCGATTGGCTGGTTGCTTTTAATCCTGTCTTGGATTACACCTCACGCCCTGGTTATAGACAGGATGGCCCTATATTTTCGCCTCAATTAAAAGTTGGTAGAACGGTTGCTAAGGGTATACAAGCAGGCTTTGAGTTTTATGGGGATATGGGACCTGTTGTGCAGCCTTTATATATGTACCAACAAGGAAACACTTTATTTGCAGTTGTTGACTTTGATCGTGGACCATGGGTCTTTAATGCAGGAGTAGGAAGAGGATTTAACAGTTATGCAGATGGCTGGACTGTTAAAACTATTATTGAAATTCCCCATGATTGGTTACAGTGAAAGCTCTTTGTCTTTTTATATTATTTATTATTGCATTTGATGCCTGTGCTGATTCGTCAGCCACCTCAAATGATAATGCACCCTTATTAGCGGGTTATCCAGGTTTTGAATTACATGGTGATATGACATTGATAGATCAATGGCATGGTGGCTTTAACCATCGATTTCCTGATGGAGCCAATTCACTTTCCTCATCCTATGAGAACTCTTATTCTTCAGTGGAAGGTTTAGTTGGAAGTTATGACTTTGGACAAGGTACTCAGTTTGTCAGTCGTCTTGAAATGATTCGTGGTATTCCCTTATCTGGGGCAGGGGGATTGGCTGCGTTAACCAATAACGATGTTCAACGTGTCATGTATAACCGCTTTCAAGCGTACGTGGCATTGGCTTACTTTTCACATACTATTAATTTTGGAGAGATTGATACAACACCTCCTCCACCAGATGATCCTAACTTAGATAAAAGATTAGAGAATACAGCAAAACGGGTGAACTTTATTTTTGGGAAAGTTGATGTACTGAGTATGTTTGATCCTAATACGTATGCTCATAAAGGGGATAATCAGTTTTTAAATTGGTGTTTTATGACCTCCTGCGCATATGATTATGCTGCTGATGCCAGAGGCTATACTTACGGCCTAGGTAGTCAGTTAGATTGGGGTAATTATTCTGTTAGAGCAGGGTATTTTGCTATGCCAATATTACCAAATCAGCTTGCTATTGATGAGTCAATTGGTCACCATTTTGGGGCTAATTTTGAAGTGGAAAAACGTTGGCAAAGTGGTGCGTTACGTTTTTTGGCCTATCAAGGAAGAATGGATTTAACCAATTATGCGTCTTATTTAAATCAAACTGGAGTGATGGTTCAGCAGTTACCAAAATATAATGCCAAACGAGGTGGAGCTGGATTAAATTTTGAGCAATCCATCACAAGAAATATTGGTTTTTTTGCACGCGCTTTTCGTGATAGCGGTACCTATGAAAGTATGGCTTTTACTGAGGCAGATGCCAGCTACTCAGCTGGGTTATCATTTGATGGTTCTGCCTGGTCTAGGGAAGGGGATAATATTGGTGTTGGTTATATCCAAAATCAAATTAACAGTTTAAGGCAACAATTTCTTGCTGCTGGCAATTATGATCTATTTATTGGCGACGGTAATCTGTTATATGCCCCAGAGGAAGTATTAGAAACGTATTACCGTTACCGTATTAAAAAAGGGGTAGAGCTTACAGCCGATTGGCAATATATTCAAAATCCGGCCTATAACCAGTTCCGAGGTCCTGTTAACGTGTACGCCCTACGATTACATCTTGAGTTTTAATAGCCTATTTCGTTTTTTCTTTAAGAAATATTTTGTGTAAGTCCCACTTCCAAACTAGACAACAAGTAAGGTAAGCTTCTTGTTGAGATATCTTTTTCTATCTCAATCTATTTGTAGATTAATTAACAACAAATCAAAAAAATCATTACATGAGGATACCCATGATTAAGAGTTTGCGAAGTGCTGCTTTAATAACAGTATTATTAGCCTTACCCTATTCATACGCTGAATCAATTAAACCTGAGTCCTTAGGTTTTTCAAAAGAGGGGTTACAGACAATAACTCGTGTTTACGACAATGAATTTAAGGAAGGACATATTCCCGGCGCGGTAATACTGATTAAACGACATGGAAAAATTGTCTATGCAGAGGCAATTGGTTACCAGAATAAAGATAAAAATATATCCATGAAGCGTAATAATATTTTTAGAAATTACTCTATGACAAAACCCTTTGTAGCAGTTGCTGCTATGCAATTAATGGAGCAAGGCAAATTAACTTTAGCCGATCCGGTATCTAAGTTCATCCCTGAATTAAAAGAAATGAAAGTCGCTGTTGAAGAAAAAGATGGGGATAAAACAACTTATAAACTTGTATCAACTAACAGAGAAATTCAAATTATTGATTTGTTACGTCATACCTCAGGTATTGTGTATGGTGAGATTACTAAAAATAAGTTACTACAAGATGCATACAAACAACAAAAACTGGTTAATGAAAATCTTGCTTATGATGTGCGTAGTCTTACTCCCCAACAAGAAATTGATGCTTTATCAAAAGTACCCTTGAGTACACAACCAGGAACCAATTGGGAATACAGCCTATCAGTGGACTTATTAGGTAGAGTAGTTGAAAAAGTATCAGGTCAAAGACTAGGTGATTATCTGAAACAACACATCTTTACTCCGTTAAATATGACAGATACAGGGTTTTATTTAAATAGTAGTAATCTTACTCGTTTGGCCGAACCATTGGATACTGATCCATTTACCCATCAACCTATTCATTTAATTGATGTGGCTGAGCAACCAAATAATGATTCAGGTGGAGCAGGCTCTGTGACTACCGCAGATGATTATATGAACTTTATAACAATGCTACTAGATCACGGTACTTATAATCATCAGCACATCTTGTCCCCTGCTTCAATTAGCTTGATGTCATCTGATCAATTAGGTAATAGAACAACTCTACCCTACAGTCCGGGGCAATTGTTAATGGGGGTAGATGGCTATACCTTTGGTTTAGGTTTTATGGTGCGTAAAGAAGATGGACTAGCTGGGGTATTAGGTAGTAAGGGGGAGTATATGTGGGCAGGAGCTGCAGGTACCTTTTTCTGGGTTGAACCACAGAAAGACTTAGCTGTGGTTGTGATGACCCAAGTCCCTGGTCCGGTAAGACCTTACTATAGACGTTTAATTAAGGATTTAGTTGATTCTGCGTTAATTAATTAGTTTCACGCTCACACTGAGGAATATACGAGTAACTCATATGTTTTATTTCTGAGTTACTCGTATTTACATCATTTTCTCTTATTCTTTATGCTACATACTAGATTCATCCCATCTGATGCCTCTTAACCATCAAAAAATATGGTAAAAATTGCAAGCTTATAGTGCGTATGATCCGGATAATGATTGATCTTTAAAGAATTAACACCCAATTTTGATTTTTAAATAACTAAAAATCTATTTAAAATTAATTGCTTGCTAGGTATATTGATAACTTAGTTATATAAAAATAGAGTTAATTTATTAAAGTAATCATTATGGATATAGCATTTCTCTTATCTGTTACCCAGTTTGCAGCTGACAAACATCGTCATCAACGCCGTAAAGATATTCATGCATCACCTTATATTAATCATCCTCTCGCATTGGCTTACGTATTGTCTAATGAGGCGGGAATAGAGGATGTAACAGTGCTTTCCGCTGCCTTGTTGCATGACACGATTGAGGATACTGATACTACTTTCGAGGAATTAACAGAACGCTTTGGCTCTACTATTGCGTCAATTGTTTTGGAGGTAACAGATGATAAATCATTACCAAAACAACAACGTAAACAGTTACAAATTGATCATGCCCCCCATTCATCCTATGAGGCTAAACTTGTTAAATTAGCTGATAAAATCTGTAATTTACGTGATTTGTTTGATTATCCACCGTATGGTTGGTCAGTTGAGAGAATTCACGACTATTTTGACTGGTCTGAAAAAGTAATAGCGGGATTAAGGGGAGTAAACGCTAAATTAGAATATCTAGCAGATCAATTATTACAACGACGCTCAGAAATAAGTGGTGAATTCAAATATGAAGTGCAATTTTTAGAACCGGTAGGTTAAATGGGCAAGATGCGGTAGCATCGATACTCTTTTAACCGCCAAGTCGAAATTGCACAGATGACATACACACACCTTACCCAAG
>JAJZPN010000004.1 GCA_021811145.1 Pseudomonadota bacterium | reverse complement strand
TTTAAGACAAAAAGTAACGAATAAAACACCACACGTACTGCTAATAAAATAATCGACGGTTTCTCTTTCAAAGCAAACCGCTTTCCCCATGCTGATGTTGAATAAATTTGTCTTACATATTTCGACTTAGAGACAAGATCAGTTTTTACTTTCTTTGCTGCCCATACAATAGGAATCCATTCATCTTTTGCTGCTTCAATAATTGCAAAATCATAAGGTGCATGATGTCCGACCCAGTTTTCAAATGAAGGATCTGCTATTACAAGCTTTTTTTTATTACGAAGATTTACCATGCTATAAATTCAGAAAACTATTTTAATAAATATAAATTAATTCCACTATTTGAATGTGCTATGAAACATTCCTCTAGTAGCTTATTGATTCCAAAATATCTAATTACATTTACTTTACAAGTATTCATAGCATTCTCTCTTTTCTATATAATTCGAGCTATGACTTTGTCGCCAATCATCACTAGAATGTGACTGATTAATGTTGAATCCTGTAACTACAGCTTTATTGATTGAAAGACTCGGTTTTCTATAGGAACACTTTTGTGAGAAATCTAAATGATGGAAACAATAGAAACAAACATCAATTTATGAGTTGTAAATTTTAAGCCCTAAAGAGATCTGATCATGTAACTTTTCTACATCACACTTTTGCATAATACTTGACACTCTCCAACCTGATTGCTAATTACCACAAGTCAAAGCTAGTTAATTCAGCCTTGATATTATCCCCAAGAATCTAGGCATCCGCTTCTAGTCTTCACACCGGAAGAAATATTTTTTAATATACTAATCTTGCCGTATCGATCTAAAAATTCAACCAATATTGATTTAATTGATCAGGCCAGTTTAAGGGTATATGCATTTATCAACAGATTTTGTCGACGATTAGCTCAGCAAAAGCCAACGAACTAGTGAATGCCGGTGATATAGCATTCATGACATGCAATGAGTCATCCGTAATAACTAAGATGTAATCCATTTCGAGCTTACGCGTACGCGTATTCACTAGTTGAGGTCGAATACCGACCTTGGGTGTTGGAACCATGTCGGCCTCTTTTAGCGATGGCATAAGCTTCTGCGCAGCAGCCAGAAAATTTTTCTTATTGTACTTACCCATTTCGACATGAGCCAATTTACGGAAGTTATTTTCATTTCGCAGATACATGCCCACGAGCTGGTAACCGATCTCCAATGATTCCGCCAAATTCATACCCTGTATTAGCCCATAGTTCTCTCGGCCAAATGCCGGAATCGCGGTAGGCCCCACATAGACGTCCCCGCTGATTACTCTCGTCAAGTGCACGCCGAGGAATGGCATGGATACATCTGGCACAGGGTAAATATTGGCACGCACCTTGTGATTCGCCGCCTGACTGAGCTTCCAGTAAATACCCTTAAACGGCACCAGTGCATATTCGTCGCCAATCCCAAAGGATTTTGCGATAGCATCCGCGTAGGCGCCTGCACAATTGATTAAGAACCCGTAAACAATATCGCCGTGCGCAGTTTTGATATTTCTACTTTTCTCACGCCCCTGAAACGCACAATCAAAAAAGAATTGAACGCCTTGATTGATTAACTTCTCTCTTATCCGTTGCACAATCGCTGCACTATCAATTACAGCTGTACTCGGGCAGTAAATTGCTGCTACGCCATGTGCAGCGTAGGGCTCAATCTCATTCAGTTGATGCATATCGATACGCTCGGCCTCAATTTGATTTTCTTGGGCATTGCGAAGCAATTTTTCAACTGTCGGGAGTTGTTCCTCACTCGTCGCAAGAATTACCTTTCCGCAGCGGTTGACAGCGATACCCTCAACTTCGGCAAACTCAATCATTCTCCGAGCACCGTCGGCGCAAACCTTAGCCTTAAGGGTTTCACTCCCGTAGTAGATGCCACAGTGCATGACACCGCTATTACGCCCACTGGCGTGCATCCCCGGCGCAGTCTCTTTTTCCAGAATCGCGACTGATGCAGCAGGTTGCCGACGTTTTAATTCTGATGCGACCGTGAGCCCGACAATCCCGGCACCCACTATCACATAATCAAAATACTTCGCGGTCATCGGCTTAGACGTTACCGTACTTGGTGTTGCGCAGCATCGTATATCCCTTAATTAGCTCTTGGATACCAAAGTCCAGAGAGTGCGTCTGTTTGAAACCGGTTGACTCGAGTTTTTCATTTGACACGATGTAATTACGCTGGTCCGGGTCCTTGCCTACAGGCGCATCAATAAAGACGAAGTCGGGGATATGTTTCTGAACACGTTCACAAAGCTCCTTCTTGGATACATTCGCGTCGGACAGGCCTACGTTGTACACCTGACCCTTCATCTTTTCGAAGTTAGCAATACCGTGCTGAAAGACTCGGCTCACATCACGGACGTGGATATAGTTACGCTTGAAAGAGCTTTCGAACAGAACAACAAACCGATCATGAACAGCACGGTAGGTGAAGTCATTGACCAGCAGATCAATGCGCATTCGTGGTGACATACCAAAGACCGTGGCCAAACGGAAGCTGATCGCGTTAGGGTGCTGCATAAGCTCCTTCTCGATCTCGACCTTATCAATCGCGTACTTCGAAATCGGGTTTAACGGTGACTCTTCAGTGCAGTAATTTCCTTCTTCACCAGAACCGTAAGCGCTGTTCGTGGTTGGCATCAGAACTTGCTGTTCCTTGCTTAGATTTTTGAAGAGCATGATCACGGAGTCATGATTGACCGTCTGCGCACCCACCGGATCTCGGGAACATATCGGCGCCCCAACCAATGCCGCAAGTGGAATCACGATATCAGCCTTAGCGAGAAGAGGTTTCACCACAGATTCGATACGCACATCACCCCGAACAACTGAGAAGTTATCATTGTTACACACATGCGCCAAGCTATTCTGACCATACAGAAAGCTATCCAATACCGTAACTTTGTAACCAGCTTCCAACAGATCAGGCACCATAATCGACCCGAGGTAACCGGCGCCGCCTGTGACGAGAATATGCTTTGTCATATCAATCCTTATTTAATTTTGAGTTGTTAAGGGAATAGTGCGTTCTCTACGCATTCGCAGAGGGTATGGGCTAAAACAATATGAATTTCCTGAATCGTGCTTGTTTTCTGGCCAGGAGCAATCACACAGTAATCCGCCATTTGTTTGGCAGGGCCGCCATCATGGCCGGTGAAAACAATCGATTTAATCCCGCGACTACGGCACTCTTCAAGCGCCTTAACAATATTGGGCGACTTTCCTGAAGTGGTAATCCCCAGAAACACGTCACCGCCTTGCAATTTACCTGCCAACTGACGCGAAAACACCTTGTCATAGCCGTAGTCATTACCGATAGCCGTAATAATTGAGCTATCGGTTGTAATCGCTTCAGCTGGCAGTGGATTGCGGTCTCTGGCAAGTTTGCTGACGAATTCAGCGGCTAGGTGCTGCGCGTCTGCTGCTGAGCCGCCGTTACCTGCGATGTAAAGGCGGCCTCCCGCCTTGTAACAGGCAACCACATGCTCAACCGCGGAAGTAAAAATATTCAACGTGTTGTTATCCTGAGTCAATATCTGCTTGGCATTAATGGAATCCATCACGTTCGTCTGAAGGATTTCTATTGGGTTCATATTGCCCCCTGTTTACAAATCACGTCTGATGCCTGCATGAAGTCTTCAGGTATGCCGATATCCAAGAAGGTCACGTCTTGTACGCTAGCAGACAAAAGACCCTGCGCGGCTAGGGGAACTAAAAAGTCTTGCTCTAACGAAAATTTCTCGGGCATGGCAGCCATTTTTGTACTCAACCACGCGGCGTTTAATAGATAGCAGCCGCCATTGATAAAACAGGCTCCCTGGGTCTTGATACCAAACTCAGTAATCTTACGATTCTGGTCAACGCCTACCGCACCATATCGATCATTTTCCAGAATCTGCTTGAGCGCAATGGAAATTGGCGCGCCCCTAGCCTTGTAGTCTCTGACCAGCTTTGCGAGACTCACTTCAAACCAGGTGTCCCCATTCACTACAACCACGTCAGGATTTACCCAAGTTTTCGCGTTGATGACGTGCTTGAGCCCGCCACCCGTTCCCAAAGGCTCTGATTCAACAATGTAGTTAACCGACCTGCCCCGATATTCGTTACCGAAATGCTCGCGAATAACTTCCCCAAGATAGCCAACTGAGAGAGAGAACTGTTCAATCCCCTGCCCAATCCAGTAATCCATTAGGTACTCGAGAAACGGGCGGTTATTGACAGGGGCCATGGGTTTAGGCACATCGGAAACAACCGAGCGCAGACGCGCTCCCATCCCACCGGCCAGAATGATCGCCTCAGTTGGCACCATCAAACTCATGCGACGGCTTTCTGATGGTAGTACTCAAGCATCTCTTCCACTGCGCCAGAACCAATGATCAGTCCATGCTCGAGTAAGAGCGCTTTGTTGCAGAACTTACGAATCGTATCGTCACTATGCGAGGCCAAGACCAGGATACTACTTCGACTCATAAAATTCTTGAGCCGCTGCTCAGCCTTATCGATGAAGGATGCGTCACCCGTACCGATGACCTCATCCATGAGCAAAATATCTGCATGCATGGCAGTGACTGTAGCGAAGGCTAGCCGCGTCTGCATGCCCGACGAGTAAATCCTGACGGGCATATCCAAGTACTCGCCCAGTTCCGTGAATTCTGCAATTTCATCGAGGTGCTTGAGGATCTCTTTGCGCTTCATACCGAGCAGCAAGCCACGGATCACGATGTTTTCATAGCCAGTGGCCTCTTGCTCCATTCCAATTGCCAGATTAAGTGTCGATACAACGCGCCCCTTTACCATTAAATGTCCAGCAGTCGGCTGATAAATGCCGGCGAGCACTTTGAGCAGCGTGGATTTACCGGCACCATTATGACCGATTAACCCCACACGATCACCCGGAGCAATCTCAAAATCAACGGAACGCAATGCGTTCACGACGGGGATACCAGCACCACCAGAAATTAGCCCTCCAGTGGCCGCACTCAGAACGCGATTTTTAAGTGACTGACTTCCCATACCGACTATCGGGTAATCAAGGCAGAGGCTCTTAGCAGTTATATGAACCATATTAGCTCAGACCCAAAATGGGATTTTTTTACTCTTCTTCTGGTAAACATACGCCGCCAAAGTAGAAAAGATAAATAGCGTTACAAAAGCTGCGAGCCATGATGTTTCATGCGGTATAAATCCTAATAAAGGTGATCGTGTGAGATCTAAAAAATAAACAAATGGGTTTGCCTTGACGACCCAGCTACTGGTTGGGAGCAGCTTAGGGAACCAGGTGATCGGCGTAATAAAAAAGATCACCTGAATCAACGCCTGGACGGTCGGCGCAACGTCCCTGAACCGCGCACCCAGAATGCTGAGGAATACCCCAATCGCCAATAAATTAAGCGTCACCAACATAAAACCTGGCAGTAAATAGAGAATTTCCAAGCCTGGGTTCAGTTGAAAAATAGCGTAGATCCCGATAACAATCAATAGATTATGGGCAAAGATGATGACATGCCGCGTCATCAGCCGAAAAATGATTGCAAATGGATTCATGCGGATATCTTTAATAAATGCCGCGTTATCCACGAAGACGTTGGGAAATTCACTCAGCATTCCCGACATGAGGCCCCAGATAACAAAACCTAAAGATAAAAAAGGTACATATTCACGAACTTCTGCGTGAAAAAGTTTACTATATACCACACCTAACGAGAGGCAAAATATGGCCATACTTAACGTGATCCACAGCGGCCCAATCTTGGAACGTCGATAGCGTAGCTTGATATCCTGCCATGCTAGGAATGACCATAAGTCAAAGCCTTTCAGTGCATCAATAAAGTCAGACTTACTATTACTCAACACAAGCCCTTAAAATTAATTCCATACGATTAGCCCGCTAACCCCGTTTAGCGGGCCCCACCCTCACTGTCCGCAAGACTGGCTTTAAGCTCCTTAATCTCCCGCTCCAGCACCTCATACTCCGCCAGTTTCACAGCCAAAAATGCCCGGGTCAGCGCCATTTTTTCTCTCACACCCTTTGGGGTTAGCACATACATGTACTTCATCTTGTGTTGGGAAGCCTTAAAATTAGCGACCTTAACCCAGCCTTTTTCAATTAAGGCCTGCATACAGTAATTCACCGCCCCCACACTGATATTGAGTTGACGTGCTAACTCACGCTGTGAGCTCTCCGGATGGCGGCTCACATAATCGACAATGGCCAGTTCTTTTTGATTCATGGGGTATGGTAATTATACTTTTAGAGACGCTACCGCCCTACCAGAAATAGGGTATGTCTTTTACACTCAGTCTAGAATGACTGTAAAAATTAAATCTGTTCACGACTTGAACAAATATATCATTATTTATACTTTTTATGACACATTTATGTCAGCACAAACTTATTTACCATCCACCTTTAAATACTCAGGCAGTGAATGGTGGCGCAACTGATAATAAATAAAGCCATAGAGCACAACAAAACCAATAAAAGAGAGCTGCAACAAAAAAGTATCACCACGCAGCATTAAAGCTAGCATGACAGGTACCCCTGATAATACCCACAAATAAGGGGACGTGGCTGAATTAAGGCCCACATCCATTGACTTGGTCGTTGCGTGATTATGGTGTAATGCATGGAAAATTAACTGATGTAAGTGGCTGCGATCAGGATGGCCAATATGCGCTTTAATGAGAATGCGGCGATAGATACTGGCTAATGTCTCAACCACCGGATAGGCCACCATCAGACAAGCACACCAAGGGGAGAGATCAGCATGACGTGAGACCAACACAATTAAGAGCTCTGCAAGAATAACACCAATGGTGTAAGCACCCCCATCACCTAAAAAGATCAGGCCCCGTGGATAATTAAATAACATAAACCCTAAAATCGCTCCACCCAACATCATACTAACGCCCTGACACCATGGGTCATTGAGCTGATGAGAGAGTGTGGCAAGCCCTGCCAGAACAATTAAACTCACCCCCGAGAGTAAGCCATTCATACCATCAATAATGTTGCAGGCATTAGTCAAGCCGGCCACGGCCAAGGCAGTAAATAGCGTGGCTAGAAGAGGGATAAGTAACCCCTGATCAAATAAAGCCACTCCCACATGACTGACGCTGGCACCAAGCAATAATACCCCCAGCAAACCCGAACAGGCCGTGGCAGCGAGGCGTTTATAGACCCCCATGGGGTGACGCATATCTTCTAACACACCAAATAAGAATGCCGGCAATAAAACCAGCAACAAGGACACCTCTCTATCAACATCACTATTTAGCAGCAAGCGTTTAAAGAGCAACGCCATACACAAGGCAAAAACAATCGCTACACCACCAATTCGGGGGACTTCATGAGCATGGCTTTTTTGAATAGCACCAAATTGATTGTCGAGGGTTAAATGAGCATGAACATACTGATAACGAATGATCAAGAAGGTCATTAACAGTGAACAAACAAAGGCAACAAAAAACAATACCATAGGGGTTAAATACTCATTTCACGTGTGTGATGTTTTGATATCTTGTCACAAACTGTTTAAATTGTCTTATTTGTTGTTTTTTTAAAACCAGCTTAAACACTAGACATTCATTATTTTTTTTATTACGTTTAATAATATAGATACCGTCTTGAATTCTAGCATTAGATATAACTTTACGATGTGTTATATTTTGTTACAAACGGGAGGGGAATGGGGCAGCAAAAAACGTTCAACGATACTCAATAATTAATAGTCAAAACCAGCCATCTTAGTTCACAATCAAAACCAATCATCAAGCCTATTAACCTGACTCATTTAACAACACATAATTATCGTTGTTGTTCACCTAAATGACGACGACGCTCTTCAAAATACTTGTCACTAATCCTCTTCTGTTGACTGTCCAAATGCATGTAGAGCGCGTTAAATTTTTCAGTGATATGGTGCATATTGCGATCAAGGCTATCTAATCGTTTTAGTCTAGCAGCAAAATATTCCGGTGCACTGTAAGTTGATTGGGCGTTTTCTGAGCGCAATAACGCTTCATTGCTAGTGACATTATCTAATACACTTTGACGGTAAGCTTGCCAATAGGGCTCTTCGCTTGGGCTAATCACCAATACATTTTTGAAATGATCAAGGCGCTCACTGACTCGTTGAACATGATTATTGTTTGATGAAAGAGAGGCCGCTTGCAGTGCCAATACCATCACAAGCCCCGTATAAACCACTGCAGACAATAAGATTGAGATTGAGCGCGTTATTTTCTGTTGTGCCATATTGTTATTAATCTCCATCCATATCACCAAAACCACCAAAGCCACCGAACCCACCAAAAGGTCCAAACATACCCATTTCAGGGGGACCGAACATAGGCTCCATCCCTACCATGGCACCAGGCTCGGTAAAATCAGGGGCATCACCAAAACCGTCCCCACCCATGTAGCCTGGCCCCAAATTCATCCCAGCGCAGCCACCTAAGAGGCTGAGGATAAGGGCCAGTAATAAAGTTCGTATTAATCGAATTAACATGATCCTAATTATATAAACAAACTGTATTACTAACCTTTATTAATTGTAAGTAAACGGTTACTGTTTGGCGTGCGGCATTGTAAAGTGGTGCTTTTTAAGCTCTTCACAAGGGTCTTTTCTGTCTTGAGCTTTAACCAAATACACAGCATCAAACGCGCTCAATGGTTCGTTGTCATCGTTCCCCTGTTCCATTACAGCAATAGAAACAATTGTTGCATGGGGATCAAATTCCCTTAACCAAAAAGGTACTGCTAAATCATTACGTAAATGACCATTACCCGCTAACAATATAACAGGCCCCTTAGTGCTATGATGCGCTTCCACTAGAGACTCTGCCAATGCTTGATCACGCCTTATTTGCGCTTGTGCCATAGGAGCGACCATGTCTTTTGGCAACATATCACAATGGCCTTTTTCTACGCGGCTTTGCATCTCCTCACTCATCTCTTTAGTCCAGTCAGGAGGTAAACCCACCATACCTTCTCCACCCATCATGATTTTCATCATCTGATGCTCATTTAAATTAGTGCCAATGAGAGGGAGTTGACGAGTTAGTGCCAAATTAAAGAGTGGTGCATAGTAAGACCAATGCCATCCTTTGAAAGCAAACCCACCTGATTCTGCCAGCGCTCTTAATTGTTGGTCAGAATAGGGAGCTTTGACTTGCAGTAACGCTTGTTCCTTGTCATGTAAAACCTGTTGCTGATCACGATCTAATTGCTCAAAAGCCAATGCATAGGTGTGTTTGTTAACTAACTCCTTAATCCAAGCTAACCTTAATTCATGTCCTCCTGCATTGTCATGCACTTCACCCAATAGAATATAGTCAGCCTTACCCCACTTCTCGATAGTCGCTGTATCGGGTCTAACAAAAGTCTCTTCAGCACAACTTAAGGTACTGAACAATACGCAACACAACAGCATCACAACACGTTTCATGGCATAGCCTTTAAACTAAACGAATAGCATATAGAGTAATAAAACGGTTTTTGGTTCTAATGGGTTTTAAGAACCTGCTCCTTGGTATTGATCACCAAATAAATCGACATGATGGTGGGTAGAGCCAACAGCATATACACCCATCTAAAGGCCTCTTTTGAAGCGATTTCAAAGACCTCTCGTGCACTACCACTATCTAGTGGCAACACCATTAACTGCTTAATCACATCAATACCCATCTTTTGTCCAACGGGTAAATAATATTGTAAAAGAGCCAATAACACACTCGATAATACAGCCACACCAATGGTGGCTCCCATGGAGCGAAACAGTGCTGTTGTGGCGGTGGCAATACCAATGGTGTGTTTTGGAACGGCGTTTTGAATAGCCACTAAAGTGGTAGGGAACTGACCACCAATCCCTACTCCTGATACGAATAAAGCAACACATAAGGGAAAAGTATAGTGCGAGGGAATCCAAGCAACAGCCACCATACCCATGAAAGCCACCACTTGGCTCACTAACTGAATCATCTTATAGTGACCGCTTCTTGTCATGATTTGGCCACACACAAATGCACCACAGGGTACAGAAAGGGACAAGGGCAATAAACGCCAAGCAGTATCACTGGCGGTCATGGCGTTCACCATGCGTAGCTCCAAAGGGACCATGATAGTAAGAGTTAAAATCTGCATGAATGCTACAAAGAGCACTCGAATTCCCACTGAAAACTCTCTTACATCAAGTAAAGTGAGCGGTATGACGGGCTCTACAGCACGTTGTTCGGCAAAGACAAACAACACAAAACCTATTACAGAAGAACCCAGTAAAACCAACATGGTTTGAGTGATATGACCATGCTGACCTAACAGAGTAAAAGCCGTTAACAGACACAATAAACTCACTGTGAGTAAAATAATTCCTGGCCAATCAAGATCTTTTTTAATATGCGGAATAGGTAAAATCTTTAACGCTCGTCTTGAAATCACTAACGCAACCAAACCAATGGGGATATTGATCCAGAAAATATAACGCCATGATAAGGAGTGAGTGAGTACTCCCCCAAAGAGTGGACCAATAACGCTTGCTATGGCATACATGCCACTGATATAGCCTTGATAACGACCTCGCTCTCGGGGTGCTATGACATCCGCCACAGTGGCTTGAGCAATGGAAATGAGCCCCCCTCCCCCCAACCCTTGGATTAAGCGAAATACCACCAACATCAACATACTTTGCGATAGGGCACAACCCACTGATGTGACTAAAAAAATTGAAATTGACCAGGTCAATAAATGACGTCGGCCATACAGATCAGAAAGCTTACCGTAGAGAGGGGTTGCTAAGGTGGAAGTTAATAAATAACCTGAAATCACCCACGACAACCATTTCACATCGGCAAATTCATGGGAAATGTTGGGTAGCGCAATACTTACTATGGTCTGATCTAGGGCTCCTAAAAATATGGAGAGAATGAGACCTGTAATAATGGAGCGAATTTGTTTTTCAGTATATTGATGCACGGCAAGGTAACTTCAAAAGGAAGTATATTAACCCGTTACACTCTTTAATGACTAACTTTCATACTAATTAGTGACAGTTGAAGTCTTTATTACTATAGTTAATCGAACAAGTATGCTCTATATGCCCTTCGCTATCTTTCACCTCAAACTGCGGTTGATTATTTGTCTCTGTGTAAACCAAATACCCAAAACGTTGATCAGTGATTTCTTTTTTAATATGAACGCCCTCCTCCACACTAAAGCCCTCTAGATTTTTTGCAGGATAATGATCTTCCAATTGAGTACCACCCATACCCGATATGAT
The DNA here is from genome assembly GCA_021811145.1 of Pseudomonadota bacterium. Taxonomy (GTDB): domain Bacteria; phylum Pseudomonadota; class Gammaproteobacteria; order Burkholderiales; family Ferrovaceae; genus PN-J185. The sequence continues at coordinate 89,540 of JAJZPN010000004.1, read as the reverse complement.
ATTAATGGGAAACCCTGGTTCTTGATAATTACTCATCTCAAAGGTATGAATATGGCCTTGCATCAATACGTCAAGCTCTGACATCAGCGAAGGGGATTTATTGTCTCTCATTATTGCGTTAAATATCTCAGTGGTGCCGCCATTCCAGGTTAATAAACGGCTATAAGAAAAACCCAAAGCAGGGTGATGCATTACCAACCAATGATGAGTATTGGGTAACAATAAACGATGCACTTGATGCATGGTTTGAGTGAATTCATCTAAGTATTGCGTGGGGTGTAATTCTTGTACCTCTGATGAGTCAAATACAACTAACTGTAAAGATGCACTCACAACCACTGAATAGGGCTCATCAATGACATGTGAATGGGAATCTAAGCAGCTTTGTTGTGAATGATAAGGATAGGGATCCAGAAAACGAAACCATCCCTCCCCCGCCCGACGACAGGCCTCATGATTACCTCGCACAAACACCATGGGAGTAGATTTCATAATAGATTCTAGAGGCTTAAAGACATCTTCTCGCCAGCTCTCCCAGCCATAACCATGGACACTACCTTGGCAGCCTGTTGTGATACAGCGGCTCTCCCGATAGAGATAGTCCCCCACATGAATCACCATATCGACTTTATCTTTCTGAATAGCTTGAGATACTTGGGCTAATGGCCACTCCTGGGGATTGTTACAGCTTTGATAGGAAAAGGGGGCTTTAATTCGGCATCCCGTATCACCTATTACGGCTATGTTATTAATGTGTGCGGGAAGTAGTGGTAGCTGTTGATTGTCTAGCGTTAATTGAGTGACATTAATGGGTTTTACTAACTCACACACCCCCACTGGGAAATAAGAGGGTTTGTCGTGATTGGTGTCTCTTGCAACTCGTAATGTCATAACATAAGCCTGATTACCTGAATACAGTGTTGGGCAGCGATTGGTATCCGCAATGACTCGTATGATTTGTGTGTTGTCAGGTCCCACTACTACATAACTATATAAATTCTTGGCCTGCGCTGAAGAAGTGCTAAATACAATACATAGCAACATCAATATTAGAGAAACGAGTTGTTTATTAAACATTTATCATTCTTTTTTAAATTAATAAAAACCAACAAAAGACAATGAGTGTCGTTATCCATATTACCAAAAGGAAAATTTATCGCAGTGAATTAATAAGCTTAACAATAATAGATCATTATGTTTTCCGCTTTTTTATATAGAAAAATCGGCTATTTGCAATCTGTGGATGGACCCAACCAGTAGGGCTGCAATCGCCGCGCTTCATTATTACGAGCACTTCATGCTAAACAATGTAGCTCATTTGATGTATAATGAACAATCAAATGACAAAAGAATTTTTATGACAGTTACCATCAAGCACACCGAGGGTTTCGGCAAGTGGAAGGCAGAAATGGCTAAGGCTAATCCCGGAACCCGAATTCAGATTGTTCGCTCTGGCGTATCACCATCCGTTCTCGTTACTGCCAGTGAGCACTTCGGAATGCCGCGCGCACTGTTTGCAAAGTTGATCGGGATATCCCCCGCAACCGCAGAACGCAAGATCAAGTCTGGGCTTCCGCTGGGACAAACCGAGACTGAGCGATTGGGTCGCATTGCACTAATTGAGGATGAGGCCGAGAAGGTTTTCGGAACATCCGATATGGCTCGCGATTGGTTGACCAAGGTGAACGCATCCCTAGGAGATACACCATTGTCCATGTTAGATACCGAGACAGGCGCAGATGAAATCCGCAAGATATTGTCTGCGATTGCCCACGGCGGCGCTGTCTAATGCAGGCATGGCGGATTTCCAAGCGCGACTATGCGCTCGACCGTCATGGGACTGGAGCGCGATTGAGTGGCGGGCGCTGGAACTCATCAGGCGTTGCCGCCATATACGCTGGCATCACCCCAGAGATTGCGGCCATGGAAAAACTTGTCCACACTTCAGGCATTCTTCCGCAGGATCTGGTGCTGTCCGTTCTTGATTTACCAGATGATGATCAACTTTATTTACGCCTCACAGTGGATGACTTGTCTGCTGGCTGGGATGCTCTCCCAAGCTCGACTGTCTCAATCTCGATTGGAGATGATTTCCTGCTTACTTCCCTTCATCTTGGGCTTATCGTGCCATCCGCCATCATGCCTGAAGCCTCGAATATTGTACTCAACCCAATCCATCCAGCGTTTGATAACGTTACGATCCGCGTTGTTCGCCCATTCGAATTCGATTCGCGGTTGAGTAAGTGATGCTGCATTATGGAATCTACGGTTGAATCCGACCCTATTTTACACATAGCCAAACATTCAATAAAAACCGCGTAATCAGTGAACCTATTACTAAATATAACAATCCTATTTCACTATAATTTATCAATTATTAAGCTTTTTAAGTGATTGAATCATTACTGATTAAATGAAAAAGCCTGAAAAGTAACAACCAACCTGTCTTTGTTATAAGTTTTAATTAAAATAACTTACTTATTTATGATGAAGATATATTGTTAACCTGAATCAATTAGAGTTAATCTAGTTAGTTTCCAAACAAAATAAAGTTGCGATTATGCCATTTGTTAGTCTTAACCCCACCACTGAAGAGTTAATCAAACAATTTAGTTCCATAGGCTCTGAGGAGATTCACGCTCAATTAAGCATAACCCATCAAGTACAACAACGTTGGAAAACCACCTCATTTTCGCATCGTAGCCACTGTTTTAGACAATTAAATGACGTATTGATGAGAGAACGCGATGAATTAGCACTCATCATGACTACTGAAATGGGTAAACCCATCAAAGAGTCTCGCTCTGAAGTGGAAAAATGCGCTCAACTTTGCCTCTACTACGCAGAGCAGGGTGAAAAATTCCTGCAAGCAGAGACTCTGATTAACGAAGACAATGTGCTGGCTGAGATTAATTATTTTCCACTGGGATTGGTATTTGGCGTCATGCCGTGGAATTTTCCGCTATGGCAGGTGCTGCGCTTTAGTGTACCAGCGGTTATGGCAGGTAATGGTGTCGTCTTCAAACATGCGCCTAACGTTCCACAAAATGCGGTTAAAATCGTCGATCTATTCAAAAAAGCGGGCTTTCCGGAGCATCTAGTCAGTCACTTAATGATAGAAGACGAAAAAGTCAAAGAAGTCATCAATAGTCCCCATGTGCATGCTATTACTGTTACCGGATCAGATCGTGCGGGGCGTGCTGTGGCCTCTCTTGCAGGCGCTGCGCTAAAAAAATGTATTCTAGAACTAGGTGGCTCTGATCCCTTTGTGGTTCTTGAGGACGCTGATATTGCCTGGACTCTTAACCAAGCCATGACTTCGCGCTTTACCAACTGCGGGCAAGCTTGTATCTCTGCTAAACGCTTTATTGTGGTGAAAGAGCGTTATGATGACTTTAAATCACAGCTTGTTACTCTGACAAAGGCTCTCACCTTAGGTGACCCACTGGATGAATCCGTTAAAATCGGACCGCTCGCAAGACAGGATTTACGTGATCAATTGGCTAAACAAGTTGCTACAGCCATTGACAATGGCGCAGTGGCCTTAACCGGCGGCAAAGTCCCTTCAATCCCTGGATGGTATTACGAACCCACTGTATTAGAGAATGTCACTCCCAACTCCCCTGTTTGGAACCAAGAATTGTTTGGACCAGTTGCGATTCTCATTAAAGCGGAAAATGAACAGCAGGCCATTGAACTTGCCAATGACACGCCCTACGGATTAGGCTCTAGTGTTTGGTCTAAAGATATAGAGCGTGCACGCACCCTTGCTGACCAAATTGAAGCAGGGGCGACTTTTATTAACTCTTTAGTGCGCTCAGATCCTCGCGTTCCCTTTGGTGGCACCAAACAATCAGGTTTTGGTCGCGAACTCTCCTCGCACGGTATTCGCGAGTTCACCAACATAAAAACCTTGTGGGTTAAGTCGCTTTAGTCCCTAAAAATAATTGGTAAGCTGGGTTATCCGTTTCTTCCACATAAGGGTAACCCAAACTTGCTAAAAACTTCTGAAAGGTTTTATTCTCTTTAGGTGGCACTTCCAGTGCTACCAACACGCGGCCATAATCAGCACCATGATTACGATAATGAAACAAACTAATATTCCAGTTTTCACTCATATTATTTAAAAACCGTGTTAAAGCACCTGGTCTTTCTGGAAACTCAAAACGGTATAAACGCTCATTTTTAACGCGTGGTGCATGGCCTCCCACCATATGACGCACATGCAGTTTGGCCATTTCATTATCTGTTAAATCCACAGAATGAATTCCATGTTGCTTAAGCTTCTTAAGTAATTGTAGTTTTTCTTGTTGATGGGCAATACTTACCCCTACAAATACATGGGCTTCGGATTGATCTGCATAACGATAATTAAACTCGGTAATGGCACGATCGCCCAGCAAATCACAAAAGGCTTTAAAGCTGCCTGGTTGCTCAGGAATAGTGGCTGCAAAGACTGCCTCTCTGTGCTCACCCAATTCGGCACGCTCAGCGATAAAACGCAGGCGATCAAAATTAATATTGGCACCACAGGCAATGGCTACTAAATGTTCGTTCTTTAACTTGTCACGCTTCACCACGTATTTCAGTCCGGCCACAGCTAAGGCTCCAGCAGGCTCTAATACTGCCCTGGTGTCATCAAACACGTCTTTAATGGCTGCACAAATCTCATCGGTGGAGACTGTGACAATCTCATCTACCCATTCTCGACATAGTTTAAAGGTTTCCACTCCCACCTGACGCACCGCTACACCATCGGCAAAGAGTCCCACTTGATCAAGTTTCACTCGCCGATTAAGAGCCAACGATTGGCGCATCGCGTCTGAATCAATGGGTTGCACACCAATAATCTTTATTTCAGGTCGAAGTCTTTTTACATAAGCAGCCACCCCTGAAATCAATCCCCCGCCGCCAATTGCCACATAAATGGAATGAATGGGTTGGGAATATTGCCGTAAAATTTCCATAGCAATGGTGCCTTGCCCTGCAATCACCTCCGGATCATCATAGGGATGAACAAAGGTATACCCTTTTTGCTGAGCAAGTTGCAATGCATACTCATAGGCTTCTGAGTAAGACACTCCATTAAGAACCACTTCCGCTCCACGTGCTTTAACAGCGTTAATTTTAATAGAGGGCGTGGTAGTTGGCATAACAATCACAGCACGCATACCAAGGCGCTGGGCAGATAAAGCCACCCCTTGAGCGTGATTACCGGCACTGGCTGCAATCACACCTTTTTTAGCTTCTTGAGGAGTTAACGATACCATTTTGTTATAGGCACCACGTAACTTAAAAGAGAATACAGGCTGCATATCCTCGCGCTTAAGTAACACGGTATTATTGAGTCGCTGACTTAAATTATGCGCCTCTTGCAAAGGGGTTTCTATTGCCACATCGTAGACGCGTGTGGCATTGAGTATTTTTTCTAAATAATCGATTTTCATGTATGGCCAATTTATTTCTTAAAAGACGTGATACTTAATTGATTATCTTCAAGCTTAATATGATTTGAGCTTGTCACGCAATGTATTTAGGCCACTGTGTAGCGTATCAATTATCTTGTCATGTTCGGCGGCAATTATCTTCGCTGATTTACTAAGTTATTTACTTGTTTTTTCGTTGATTGGGGATGTGACAGTTCCTCTGTTCTTTAGGACCGGGACGTTTACAGATCAGGGCAATAGACTATCTCTGCGGCAATTGTCGGCTTTTGTCGCGTTTGCGATGTGCTTCATATTATCTTTTTATTCTTTAGCCACTGTTGCGAGCCATGTAGCAGATATAGCAGTTTAATGCGCTCACCGTTGATTCGATAAACCATAATGAATGGAGTACGGCTTATGACCAGCTCGCGTGTACTTAAGTAGCTGGTTCACTTGGTAGGCTATGCAATCGCTTTGCTCTATGGCTGCGCGTCACGGTCGGCGATTACCCTACGAAGCCACACAAGAATTAGTTGGCGCTGCTTTCAGCACGCTTGGTAAACTGAACTCGCTTCTTCGCCCAGCTGGCATTCGCTTCCTCACTCGTTAGCCACTCAGCCGTCGGGGCGTTGGCTTCTGCTAGGCCGGCTTCCACCTGTTCCCGAAACCACTTATCATGAGTTGCCGCTTCATGCGCTTTGCGTAGTCGCCGAGCCACGTCGTCACGGGACTTGTCCGCCAAAGCAATATCGCTGTAATTGGTCGCGTCCAGCAGCTCAAAGCGGGCGATGTGAAGTTCTTTCTTCAGATACTCAACACAACGGTCAAGGTTGCGCCATACGCGTGGCTTATCGCTGCGCTGGATACCAAGCACCTTATCGTGCATACCGAGCTTCAAAACAACGGTCCAACCGCCAGCCTGTCCAATGATGGCCGTGCCACGGATCGCATCCGCCTCAACTAGTCGCTTTGCCATTGCAGTGTCTATGGTGTGGCTGTTCATAGAGAATTCCTTGGGTAAATGACGACTTAATAGTAATAAGGGCTAACTATTAGTCAAAATCGAGTTACATAGATAGGTATTAATATTTTCTGTTCGACCATTTTATTGTACTTTATAAAAAAGTCGCGACTTTCTTTAATTTCGCTTAAAAAAAGTCGTAATTTGTACTGGATTAAGTATGTAGCTTTACAATTTGTTGGTCTAACTATGTACAAAATGAAACTCGAGCGATACCTTCAGATCCTTTAAGGCTTAATTCAAACAAGCCATGATCGAATAAGTTGGTATGAGGTATCCTTAGTTGAGGCAGTACTCGATGATTTGATTAGTCAAGCCAACATATCGAGCTAAGGAGATTCGTTTTCAGTTGTTTGTTACTGTTGTGTTTTCAAGAACCCTACCAAACTTGATGTCAAGATTTTCCATATACTTCCTAAAGGTCAACAAAAAACAATTGAGTACTCTTCAATGAAACGCTATCCTGATGGTTAAGGAGAGAGACAATGACACAAGATGAATTAAAACAATTGGCTGCTAAAAGAGCCCTAGATTACGTTCCTGATGACGCGGTGATTGGTGTGGGAACCGGTTCCACTGTTAACTTCTTTATTCAAGAACTCGCCGCAATCAAACACCGTATTGAAGGTGCCGTATCAAGCTCAGAGAACTCCACCAAACTACTTAAAGCAGCAGGTATCCCTGTTTATGATTTAAATAGTGTGGATGAACTCCCAGTGTATATTGATGGAGCTGATGAAATTACAGAACACTTTGCTATGCTCAAAGGGGGTGGCGGCGCCCTCACCCGTGAAAAAATCATTGCAGCAGTAGCTAAACGCTTTGTATGTATAGCAGATGAAAAAAAACTGGTTCCCCTTCTCGGCCAATTTCCTCTGCCCATAGAGGTTATACCTATGGCGCGAAGCTATGTTGCCCGTGAGATAATGAAGTTAGGTGGGCAGCCTGTGTTGCGTCAAGGTTTTGTCACTGATAACGGTAATATTATTTTAGACGTACACCACCTCACGATTTTGAATCCTGTTGAATTGGAAGAAAAAATTACTGCTATTACTGGCGTGGTGATGTGTGGGCTGTTTGCGAAAAGACCTGCAGACACACTAATTCTAGCGAAAAGTACTGGTGTCAGTGTCAAGGAACGTTTAGCATAACATTGAGTCTTAATAAATAGATAGTGTTTAAGGCTTTCACCAAATAAAAGAGGGCAAACTATGTCAACAACATTACATACAATAAAACAATTTGATGTGGAACTCGAGGCCGTTCGCGCTAAAGTATTAGAAATGGGCGGCTTGGTGGAAGAACAAATTGAAAAAGCCGTTGAAGCCTTACATGAAGCTGATTTAGCTTTAGCTGACCATGTGATTGCAGAAGACCATCATGTTAACGCTCTAGAAGTGAGTATTGATGAGAACTGTACTTATATTATCGCCAGACGTCAGCCTGCGGCCAGTGACTTGCGACTCATTATCGCTATTATTAAAACCATTACTGACTTAGAGCGTATGGGTGATGAAGCAGAAAAAATTGCCCGTATGGCTAAAATGATTCATACCTCAGAGCGCCTCATGCACACCCGCCCTGTGGATTTACGTCATGTGGCCCAGCTTGCTGTGGACATGCTACGCCGCGCTCTGGATTCCTTTGCGCGACTTGATACCAACACGGCTATGCAAATATTGCGCGATGATTTAGATGTGGATGAATCCTTTAGAGGTATTTTGCGCCAGCTCATTACCTTTATGATGGAGGACCCACGCACCATTTCTAACTCAATCGAACTACTCTTTGCAGCTAAAGCCATTGAGCGTATTGGGGATCATGCCAAAAATATTGCTGAATACGTCATTTTTCTCGTTAAAGGCAAGGATGTACGCCATACCTCAGTAGAAGAAATCGAAAAAGAAGTGGTAGCCCCTCTTTTCTAGATCACTTAAGCCTTGGGTGGAACATAACCCGAGGCTTGCTCAGCGCCATCACCAAAAAAATGCGCTTCCATTTGCTTAGCCAAATAAGCACGAGCGGAAGCATCAGCTAAATTAAGACGGTTTTCATTAATTAACATGGTTTGGTGACGAATCCAACCAGCCCACGCTTCTTGAGAGACTTCGTTATAAATTCGTGTTCCAAGCTCCCCCGGATAGGGTGGACGATCGAGTCCTGGTGCTTCTTTTTTCAATTTAACGCAATGTACTGTTCTTGCCATAATACTCTCTCAGACCTTTAAGCCAATTGTTTAACAAATACTTTTGAACGACGCTGATAATTATAAAGCTCTTGCTTTTTCTTAGGTAATTGATCAATGGTGGTTTCTAAAAATCCTCTTTCCACAAACCACTGACCAGTACGGGTACTTAGTAAAAAGAGCCGTCTAATACCCATGCCTTTAGCTTGTAGCTCAATATACTTCAATAACTTGTCACCGCGCCCGATGTTTCTAAAACCAGGGTTTATCGCCAGCGCCGCGAGTTCTGCTGATCCTTCCTCAGTGAAAGGATATAACGCCACACAGCCAATAATCTGTCCTTCATGAAGCATGACAGAAAAGCGATGGATTTCTGATTCAAGCAAAGCGCGATTACGTTTAACCAATACCCCATCTGCCTCTAGGGGTTCAATAAGCCTGACTAAGCCAGGAATGTCATCAGCGGTGGCTGAGCGTAAAACATCATTCATGTCACTGGTTACCATGGTACCGATCCCCTCTCGGGTGAACAGTTCCTGAATAAGCGCTCCGTCCACATGGCGGCTAATTAAATGGGTTTTGGCAACACCCTGTTGGCAAGCTCGCACAGCACAAGGTAAGAAGAAAGCCACGTCCTCTGTTAGTTGTTCAGGCTTATTAAGTAATGCTTCAGCCTCCACAGCACTCATTTCAGATAAAGTTTCTCCCACAGCATTAAGAACCCCTGGAGTATCCGTCATAAAAATAAGTTTTTCTGCTGACAGTGCAATGGCTGTGGCCGTTGCGACTTCCTCTACAGTTAAATTATAGAGTTCCCCGGTCAAGGAATAGCCCAAAGGTGGTAAAAGTACTATCTCTTGATCATCTAAACGACGCCGAATTCCCACCGCATCCACTCGTCTGACAAGTCCCGTATGCTGAAAATCCACACCATCCACCACCCCAATTGGGCGGGCCATCACAAAGTTCCCGCTAGCAATACGAATGGATGAGCCTGCCATGGGGGAATTAGCAATCCCCATAGACATTTGTGCCTCAATCTCAAAGCCAAGGGTTGCAGCAGCCTCTATAACGCAGCCTAAGGCGTCAGGATCTGTGACCCTTACCCCTTTCACATAACGAGGTTTTAGACCCTTTTGTTTAAGACGGGCTTCCGTTTGAGGACGAGCACCATGAACCAATACTAAACGCACCCCTAAACTTTGTAATAAATTAAGATCGTGAGTCAGCGCAATAAATTTACCATCGGCAACTACTTCTCCACCAAAAGCAATGACAAACGTGCGATCACGAAAAGCATGGATGTAGGGAGCCGCTGAGCGGAACCAATTTACAAAGGAGTCAGTTTTATTCATACCTACGATTATAAACACCCTTATCGAATTAGGTATATATGCTTTGTATGAGATTTATATTCATTAATGGATTTACTTTTATTCAAAATGAGTATGTTTTAAAAGTTGAAAATACCCTATACATACAAATGAAAAATAATAACTCTCTGTTTAATAAAACATGTCGCCAAATCTAGAGTCATCTCTGACTAGATTTTCACCATACTGGCAGCAATTTGCTGAAGTCGCGTGTTTTCGGCACGCGCCTCAATGAGTAATTGATCCCAATTACCGGGCGGGTGACCGCTTGCTAGCATCCGACGAAATATTCGATAAGCATCATCATCACTGTCGTAGGCCCGTTTACTATTTTCGTCATTCACCCAGGCCAATACGATTACTTTGGCTTTTGCATGGTAGCGGAAAAACAATCTGTACTGCTGAAAGAACTTAGCACGAAACCAGTGTTTATGGTCATCTCCAAGGGTGTTACCCTGTCGATACTCAAGTCTTGTAGGGTCTTGTGGAATCACCTCAAATATCAATTTGGAGATAGCTGCCAATCTCTTGCTTATGTTTTTTTTAGTAAAGCCAGTTGGGTCTTTTTGCTTGAGCATCTCAACTTTTTGTATCAACACATCAAGCTGGATAAGAAAAAGAGGATGTGCGAAAACTGTCCAACCGTTAATAACTAACGGATTTGACTGATTCTTGCTCATTCGTCCTCTGTCGGTAGGGTAGCGTTGAGATCCACTTCAATGTTCCCGACGAGCTTATAAATACGATCTACAAGACTTGCATCCACAGCCTTGAGACGGTCCGGATGGTGGGCTATATCTTGTGCTAAAAAACCCAAGAACTGCTCCAATACAGGATCATCTTCAGTGGTACTACTACCAATACGTGTCAATACAACTTCACCGTTGGGACGGATGGTATAGTGGATTTTATCGCGCTTACCTAAGCGGAGAGCCCGACGCACTGTTTCTGGGATCGTAGTCTGATAACGGTCAGTCAATGTAGATTCAACTTCCAAGATTAGAGACATAAAGATTTCCAGTCAAAAAACAAATAATAACTAATAGTAATGCATTCAACTTGCTTTGTAAATGCAAATGCATTACCTTAAAAAGTCCTAATAAGGTATCTCACTTCAATCTTTAATTCACAAATTATTAAAATCCCCCCACAACAACTGAGCGCATGAAAGCACCGCAAGTCCTGCTGTTTCTGTCCTTAAAATACGCGGTCCCAAGGATATCCCAGTAAACTGGTGAGTGAGTAAAAGGGCTATTTCCTCATCACTTAACCCCCCTTCAGGACCCACTATAAACACCACTTGTTCTTTCTTGTTAATAGTGAGTTGATCTAGTCGCTCCCTACTATTAGGCTTCAATACAATTCTCTGAGAGGCGGTTAAGGAAGGTAGCCAATGTGATAGGCTAATTGGCTCAGTAATTATTGGTAATATATTTCTACCGCTTTGCTCACAGGCGCTAATAATAATATTCTGCCAACGCTCCATACGCTGCTGCATTTTATCTGTAGCGATTTTAACGATTGAACGTTCCGTTATAAGCGGAGTAATTTCTTTAACCCCCAACTCCACAGCTTTTTGAATAACCCAATCCATTTTGTCATGGTTTAACAGGGCTTGAGCAAGACACAGATTCAGTGGCGATTCACGACTCATTAATTGTTGGCGAGTTATATTTACTAAAGCCTTATGTTTATCTACTTCTGTGATTTGCGCCAAGTACTCGTATCCTGTGCCATCAAAGAGAGTGAGTTGATCACCAATACTCATGCGCAACACCCGTACAGCATGATGAAAAACAGTCTCTGGTAAACACCAAGTAGGCTCATTGGGTATACGAGTTGAACAATAAAAACGCGCCATAAAACAACCCTACTCTCGTCAATAATCAATCAACTAATGCTATCATGAGCCAATGAGATTACCCTTGATTAATTTAGTTGAAACGATTGCCAAAAGAGATGTTGTGCCTCTCTATCGTCAAGCAGCGCAACACCGTAAGGAAGATGGCAGTATTTGCACAGAAGCTGATTTACTCACTCAAGCTTCTCTATCACAAGCACTCATCAGTTTAAAAAACTGTCCTATTATTGGTGAGGAAATGGCTTCCCATCAACAACGTAGCGTGTGGCAAAATAACCCTGACTATATATGGTGTATTGATCCCATTGATGGCACCTCGAACTTCGCTAATGGTATTGATTACTTTGCCCTGTCGGTGGCACTCATTCATCATGGAAAACCTATTTTAGGTGTGGTTCATAACCCCATAACCCAAGAAACCTTTAGTGCTGAAAAAGGACAGGGATCTTGGTTTAATGAAAATCAGATTGTTCATCCACCCTCTAATAAAAATTTAGATGAGGCCATTGCCTCAATTGACTTTAAACGTCTACCCCACTCGCTAGCCACTCGCCTCAGTGTTAATCCTCCTTACGCCTCACAACGCAATTTTGGTGCCTGTGCATTAGAGTGGTGTCATGTGGCTCTTGGTCGCTTTGACATTTATCTTCATGGCGGACAAAAGCTATGGGACTATGCAGCAGGAGCGCTTATCTTAGAAGAGGCCGGTGGTATGTTTGTGACTCTTGAACAAGATCCATTTTGGCATCAATTGAACCCATGGAAGCGTTCTGTGATTGCTGCCAAAAATAGCCATCTGTTTAATCAATGGCTCAATTGGTTAACTCTTAATCATCAATAAACAAAGGTTTTACTATGTCACAACATGTTTGGTTAATGAAATCTGAACCTGAGGAAGTCAGCGTTGATGATGTGCTAACTATGCCTGATCAGACAGTAGCTTGGACTGGTGTGAGAAATTACCAAGCACGTAACTTTATGATGCGCGATATGAATAAGGGTGACACCGTTTTGTTTTATCACTCAAGTTGTGCTGAACCGGGTATTGTTGGATTAGGTGTTGTGGCCAGTCACGCTTACCCAGATCAAACTCAATTTGATCCTACTTCAAAATACTTCGACCCCAAAGCCACCACCGATAAACCACGTTGGTTTCATGTTGATGTCAAAATCACTCAAAAAACCCGTTGGCTTGGATTAAAAGAGTTACGTGCGCAAACAGAATTAAGTACTATGCGACTTCTTGCTAAAGGGAATCGTTTGTCCATTACTCCAGTAACCGCAGAGGAATGGAGTATTATCAAAGAATTACTGAAGAAGAAAAAGTAATCTATTTTAGACGTTAACCCTAAGTCTAATCATTAAAAGCGACAACTACCCTGACACTAGGGGGTTACTCATATGCGGTGAACTGGTTACTGTCTTGTGTCAGTAATTGCATCAGACGCAGATTAATGAATAGTTTTTCTTTACCTATATTTGCTTCGCTTAACACGCCGATGTTCACCAACTGCTTTAGGTATTGCGATGCCGTTTGCCGTTTGGCTATACCCTTATCACTCAGGTTACTGATGCGACAATATGGTAGTTCGAATAACAAACTCACGAGCTCATGGCTGTAAACTTTAGGTAAGTTTGCGCGCACATATTCTGCCGTTTTTTCAGATAACACACGAATTGCCGCGATCTTCGCCGTTGTCCAGCTCGCCGTCTCTTCAACTCCCTTAAGGATATAGAGTAGCCATGATTCCCAGTCCTCCTCACGTGTCACGCGCAATAATAGACGGTAGTAATCTGGCTTGTTCTGAATAATGTAGCGACTCAGATAAAGAATAGGCAATGTCAACAGCCCTTCCTGAATCAAAAACAGACTGTTGAGCACCCGCCCAGTTCGACCATTGCCATCAATGAAGGGGTGGATCGCCTCAAACTGGTAATGCCCAACTGCCATGCGGATCAACGGATCAAGTTGCGTTTCGTTATGCATAAAGCGCTCCCAATTTGCCAAGAGATCGCGCAACAACGTTTCACCTTCAGGTGGAGTATAGATAATCTCGCCCGTACTATCATTTTTCAGCATCGTACCGGAGGTACGACGGATTACCATTTCAACACCCTTAATCGTAGTACACACCTGCTCGGCGGTACGCGTATTAAGCGGATATTGTTTAAGTGCCGTAAAGCCATTGAATAATGAGTGGCTATAACGTAACGCTTCCTTGGTTGAAGGATTAGCCTGCTCCTCATTACCCACATGCCTAAATAATTCGTCAGCGGTTGTCACAATATTTTCGATTTCTGAACTGGCTCGCGCTTCCAGCAACGGTAAGGTTCTAATCAGCATGGCTTGATTGGGAATCAGCTCGGCCGCTTGTTTCAACTCTGCCAGTGCGACACGTGCGCTAATACACCGTTTCAATACGGCGTGTGTTTCCAGCTCTGGCACAGGGGGTAGAGGTGGCAAATCATTATATGGACGATCTGGTATCCAGCCTACAGCACTCATGTTTATTTTTCCGGACTATTTCGACATAACCATACTCTAATGTCGATTTCATCAACATGTCAATAAGTCATGTCGATATTTTTAATTTTTATCGACATATATTCCAGATATGTCGATGATATGTACATAGCTAGACAATAAATTTTTTTGTCATGTTTAAGGAAAAATATTCATAAAAAAAACAGAATGTTAGCTCTTGACCATGGCATTACAAGGACTTTTTTTAATTGGCATTAAAATCGGTTTACCATGATGTGAATAAACAAATCAATTCACTTGCCCATTCAACTCTATAACCTAATGCATAGATAGACCCATTTAGAGGGTGCCACTAATTCTTTTCCATGCCTCTTCGTATTTACTGTAGGTGATTTCAATTACTTGATCGGGTAATTGTGGTGCAGGAGGGGTTTTATTCCACTGAATCGCTTCTAACCAATTACGTACATATTGTTTATCAAAACTCTCGGGGCTAGTACCAGGTTGGTAGCTCGCCTGCGGCCAAAAGCGTGATGAATCAGGAGTGAGCACTTCATCCATTAAAACAAGTTGCCCTGCTTGATCTAAACCAAATTCAAATTTGGTGTCAGCGATAATAATACCTCGTTGCAGAGCAAATTCAGCTGCTGTTTGATACAGCTTAAGCGACACTTCCTTCACTTGGGTGGCAATCTTTTCCCCTACGTTGTCACAGGCCTTTTCAAAAGAAATATTTTCATCATGCTCCCCCACCTCAGCTTTGGTAGCTGGCGTAAATAAAGGATGAGGTAGTCGGTCAGCACGTCTTAACCCTGCAGGCAGAGTAATACCACACACCGTTTGGCTCTCCTGGTACTCTTTCCAACCTGAGCCCTCAAGGTAGCCTCTCACCACGGCTTCTAACGGAATTCCTTTCAGGCGTTTTACTACTACAGCACGATCTGTGACTTGATCTACTTCGTTAGCTGCCACCACGGACTCTGGTTGAATACCAGATAGATGATTGCTGATAATGGGTTCAAACATCTTGAACCAAAACAAACTAAATTGATTAAGGATCTTTCCTTTGCCTGGAATTCCATTAGGAAAAACCACATCAAAGGCAGAGAGTCGATCGGTGGTGATCATTAACAAATGATCCTCTCCCACCGCGTAAATATCTCGAACTTTACCCTTGGCAACCAAAGGCAGTGAAGTAATCGTTGTTTCAATTAATGCATTCATGTTAGCTTTGAATGGTCTCCCACTCTAATAATTTTTAGGGTATTTGTGCCACCTGGGATACCAATCGGCTCCCCAATGGTGAGTAAAATAATATCACCAATCGACACAGCCCCTAAGGCTAACAGTTTTTCCTCTGCCATGGCAATCACTTCTGCAGAAGAGCGGTTTTCATGTTGGAAATCCATGGGGTAGACGCCACGAAATAATGTCACTCGACGCTGAGTGCTTTGATTTGGAGTCAGAGCAAAAATAGGTACATCCATATCAGAGCGTGATACCAACAAGGCGGTGGTACCACTTTGAGTGAGCGCTGCAATAGCTTTCACTTGTAAGTGACGAGTGGTATGAATAACAGCACGTGCCACGGCTTTCTCAACACGATCAATGGGGTCATTATCAAGGCCAATTAACTCAGGCATAGCCTCTTTTTCTGCTTCATGACACACCCTTGCCATAGCTAAAATGGCTTCCACTGGGAATTGTCCTGCCGCAGACTCAGCAGAGAGCATGACTGCATCTGTGCCATCTAACACAGCATTAGCCACATCAGATACTTCTGCACGGGTGGGAACGGGGCTAGAAATCATGGACTCCATCATCTGTGTCGCCGTAATGATGGTACGATTCATCTGGCGCGCCAAACGAATCATGCGCTTTTGTAAAGCAGGCACAACAGCATCCCCCACTTCCACAGCCAAGTCACCCCGAGCAACCATGATTGAATCACTGGCTCGAATAATGTCTTCCAAAGCATCAATAGCTTCAGCACGTTCAATTTTTGCTTGGATTTGTGCTTGCCAACCGGCCTCTTTCAATAACCGTCTGGCGTAGTGAATATCTTCCCCTGAGCGTGGGAATGAGACAGCTAGATAGTCCACTTCTAAACGTGCCGCCAAGTGGATGTCTTGAATATCTTTTTCTGTTAAGGCTGGGGCTGTTAGCCCCCCACCGCGGCGATTAATGCCCTTATTGTTAGATAACACACCACCTTGCACTACTTCTGTGAAAACTTGGTTGCCTACCACTTGTTTTACGGATAACTCGATTTTACCGTCATCTAAAAGGAGTGCATCACCTGCTTTGACATCCTGCGGGAGGGCTTTATAATCCAACCCCACCCGTTCTTGGTCACCTAACTGACAATCAGCGTCAAGAATAAATTCAGCACCTGGAGTGAGTGTGATACGTTGATCTTTAAACTTACCCACACGAATTTTAGGCCCCTGAAGATCGCCCAATATCCCCACGGTACGTCCTAATTTTTTAGCAATATCTCGTATTAGCTTGGCTCGTGCTAGATGGTCTTCATCACTGCCATGAGAAAAATTAAGGCGGGCCACATCCATGCCCGCCAAAATCATTTTTTCTAATACCTCAGGGGTACTTGATGCAGGCCCGATGGTGGCAACTATTTTAGTGCGTCTTGGCATATCCACTTCTCTCCCTATGCTGTTATGTGTTGCCTTAACCGTGCGCGCGTTCTTGTAGTATTTTTACAGCCGGTAATTCTCGTCCTTCTAAAAACTCTAAAAATGCCCCCCCACCTGTTGAGATGTAGGATACTTGATCAGCGATATTGTATTTAGCTACTGCCGCCAAAGTGTCCCCACCACCAGCAATTGAGAAAGCCTTGGAGCGGGCAATTGCCATAGCAAGCGCTTTGGTTCCCTCACCAAACTGATCAAACTCAAATACCCCCACAGGACCATTCCATACAATGGTGCCAGCTGACTCTAAAAGGGTCGCTAACTGTTGGGCAGTTTTAGGTCCGATATCAAAGATCATGTCATCATCTGCAATATCGTCCACATCCTTAATGACAGCTGGCTCTTTTTCTGAAAACGCTTTGCCCACCACCACATCAACAGGAATAGGCACATCGCCACCACGCTCTCTGGCGGCGTTAATGATTTTTTGGGCTTGAGCGACCAAATCGGGCTCAGCTAGAGATTTACCAATCTTTTTACCTGCAGCCAGCAAAAAGGTATTAGCAATACCGCCACCCACAATCAACTGATCAACTTTTTCAGAGAGGGTATCTAGTACTGTTAATTTGGTAGACACTTTGGAGCCAGCCACAATAGCCACCAAGGGACGCTTTGGCTCTTGTAACGCTTTCCCTAAGGCATCAAGTTCTGCTGCTAACAGAGGGCCAGCACAGGCTTGTTTGGCAAAGCGTGCCACACCATGGGTAGAGGCCTCAGCGCGGTGCGCTGTTCCAAAGGCGTCCATAACAAAAATATCGCACAGACTAGCCATTTTTTTAGACAACTCTTCGTTATCTTTCTTTTCTCCTGGGTTAAAGCGTACATTCTCAAACATCACCACTTGCCCAGGTGCTACCTCAGGTGTACTTTGTAACCAGTTTTGAATGAGTTTTACCTCGCGCCCAAGAAGCTTAGATAAATGCGCTGCTACAGGTTTTAAGGAAAACTCTTCCTCATAAACGCCCTCAGTGGGGCGTCCAAGATGCGACATCAGCATCACAGCAGCATTGTGTTGTAGTGCCCACTCAATGGTTGGCAAACTTGCTCTAATACGGGTGTCATCGGTTATGGCCCCATCTTTTAGAGGCACATTAAAGTCCACCCGAATTAAGCAGCGCTGCGTCGCGAGATCTAACTCCTGCATACGTAATATAGACATGATAAATGGCTCTCCAAAAAGTTATTTTGCGGCCATCCAAGCAGCAGTCACGTCTAACATACGGTTACTAAAGCCCCACTCATTGTCATACCATGACAAGACTTTTACCAAATTACCACCTGATACTTTAGTTAAACCAGCATCAAAGGTACTTGAGGCAGGGTCATGGTTAAAGTCCACTGACACGAGAGGCGCTGTGTTGTAGTTTAAAATGCCTTTTAATGGTCCCTCTGAGGCGGCTTTCATAATGGCGTTCACTTCTTCCACTGTGGTATCACGCGCTGCTTCAAAGGTTAAATCCACTAACGACACATTAATGGTTGGGACACGTACAGCAAAACCATCCAATTTACCGTTCAATTCTGGTAATACGAGACCCACAGCAGCAGCCGCGCCGGTTTTAGTCGGAATCATGGACATGGTGGCTGAACGAGCGCGATGTAAGTCGCTATGGTACACATCCGTTAATACTTGATCGTTGGTGTAAGAGTGAACGGTAGTCATCAATCCTTTCACCACGCCAATGGCTTCATGTAATGGCTTAACCAGAGGTGCTAAACAGTTCGTGGTACAAGAAGCGTTAGAAATCACTGTCATGGACGAATTCAATACTGAATGATTCACCCCATACACCACTGTGGCATCCACGTCTTTGCCACCTGGAGCTGAGATAATCACTTTTTTAGCACCACCTGTTAAGTGAGCGGAGGCTTTTTCTTTGGTGGTAAATAAACCCGTACACTCAAGCACCACATCGGCTCCCACACTACCCCATGGGATTTCAGCAGGATTACGTTGTGAAAACACTTTAATTTTATCGCCATTAACGATAATTGAATCGCCTTCTACACGCACTTCCCCAGAAAACTTACCATGAGCTGTGTCATAACGAGTTAAGTGGGCATTGGTTTCTGAGTTACCCAAGTCATTAATTGCTACCACTTGAATGTCTTTACGCCCGGATTCATACAAAGCACGAAGAACATTGCGTCCAATACGGCCATAACCATTAATACCAATACGAATTGTCATTATTGCTCCCCCTAGTCGAGAATTTTTTTAAAAAAACTTTTACCCCTAAGTATTTTTTAGTAGATACTTAAGGTTTGTTATCAATTTGTCATCATAAAATAGTATACGAGCCATATCTAAGTAGTATAAGATATTCTTATACATAAGAGGTCGCTTCATGCATTTCACTTTCCGTCAGTTACAAATTTTTGAATCCGTTGCTCGTCACCTTAATTTTTCTCGAGCCAGCGAAGAACTTCACTTAACCCAACCTGCTGTGTCCATGCAAATTAAACAGCTTGAAGACCTTGCCGGACTGCCTTTATTCGAACATATGGGTAAGCGCATTTTCTTAACCCATGCCGGTAAAGAATTATTTGAGCATACCAGGATTATAGCCAAACAAATGAAAGAAGCCAGGGAAGCGCTAGAGAGTTTACGCGAAGGGGTGAGTGGTCGTTTAGATATCGCTATTATTAGTACTGCCAAATACTTCGCCCCAAACTTATTAGCACGCTTTTGTGAGCAGTACCCAGCCGTTCAATTAAAACTCTCTGTCAATAACCGAGCGGGGATTGTTGAGCAATTAATGGAAAATGAAGTGGATTTTGCCATCATGGGTCAACCTCCTGAGGGCATGGATCTGATTAATCAGGCCTTTGCTAGAAATGCTCATTTGATTGTGGCTCCCCCCAATCACCCTCTCACTCAAGCCAAACGCTTAACACTAGAGCGCGTTGCTGCAGAACCCTTCCTGTTACGTGAGAAAGGCTCCGGTACCCGTGAGCTCTTTGAGCGTTTTCTGGCGCAACATGGTTTAGTAGTTAAACCACGTATGGAGATGAGTAGTAATGAGACCATTAAACAAGCTGCTATTGCCGGCATGGGTATTGCCTTCTTGTCAGAGCACACCATCACCTTAGAGCTTGAAACCAATCGCTTAGTGACCCTATCGGTGCCTGAATTCCCTATTGTGCGTGATTGGCATTTGGTTCATCACCGTGACAAGCGTCACTCTCCTGTGGCACGGGCTTTCAAACAGTTCCTCTTTGAAGTGGCGCCCGCCATGCTTAACCCGCCCACCACAGCAAGTGGCCAAGATTAGCATTAACAAGTCATCGTTTGCTTTCAATCTAACGAGGGGGAGGAGTAGAAGAATCCCCCATAGCGCCGTCCGGTTAGCATCTTGAACCCAGGCTCTTCAAGAGTGGTGACCTGCCGAAATCATCAGGCACGTCCCATGGGATGCGCACAACAGACTTCCTTTAGCAAATCTCCGGGTAAGATGATTATCGGTTCAAAGAATATATAACCGTAACAAACACCACAGGGGATATCTAGAATAAAGTATCTTGCTCGTAAAAACAACGCTCAAGTTGAGTTTCCAGTGACTTTATCTTCTGTTTTATCTCAGTCACATCCCATGAACTCACCGCTTGTAGTTCTAATAACTCAAACATACAATTAATGCCAGCCATCACCGCAGCACTTTCAGGGCCCATGCCAGAGCGAGATTCTTTGATTTCTTGAACGCGACGAATAAACTCAGTGGCAGCTTGTTCAAGGAGAAGTTTTTGATCAGCCTCACAGGCAAGCCGATAGGAGCGGTCAAAAAGAGTAAATTCAACCACAGAAGAACGGCCATGATCTGCGCTCATTCACTCTCCTCCGTCACCTTGTTCATAAGTTGATGTAAGCGATGTTTGGCTTCCTCAACTTTATCACTGAGGTATCTCATTTCGTCGATTTTTTGCAGTAACTCCTGCCTTAATTTGAGGTTTTCAGAGCGAAGCGCATCACACTGCGCCACCACGCGCTCGATTTTTTTCTCTAAATTGACGAAATGTTTATCCATACACCTCGCTAACGTTGCATGAGATCGTGGCGAGAGCCAGCTTTAAGGGTCAGCATTGCTACTTTTACGACATAGTAGATTGCCATAATAGGCAGCGCCCAAAACAAGAAAGACTCCACAGACTGATAAGCCCAGGTCATATAGTATTGCAACAGTCCCGATAGGCTATGCGGGGTAGGTGTTTTTAATAGGTAAAAACTACCACTGGCAATCATCTCTGCCAAAGCAATACTAAAAAAACTAATTAGCGTGGTAAAAATACTCTTTCCTAAACCATGATGCCATTGTTGGCTAGCCCAGAGCCCTGCATACCACATTAGCGCATAGGCCAGAAACATAAATAGATAAGACCAGCTAAAGTAAGCACCAAAGGCCCAACCTAGGCTTATGGTGAGACTATCTACAAGTAAAACAACACAGGATAAATAAACCAACCAACTCAACCGTCCCAAGAAGAATCCACCCAAATACATCACAGCAAAGGCTGCGGGAGGAAATTGATAGAGCGTCATAAAATGGTGGCTCTGCGTCAACAACACCATGAGCGTTAACAACAAAGCGGTTAATAATCGATGTGATACAGTATTCATAGCAACCTAAATTATTTTTACTTGCCATCTATCTTATCAGATTCGCCCATCGTCGGTGTTAACAAAGGTAAGTTATACTGTAGGTCATATTATTTAAATAAAAAACCATCATTGTGAGTAAATTTGTTCTGTCATTATTAAGTACCGGTCTCTATCGCAGGCTATTGGGTTACGTCTACCCCTACCGTGCTCAATTTCTCTTAGCAATTGTTGGTATGGTTATTACCGCGGCAACTGAGCCTTCCCTCCCTGCTCTATTAAAACCTCTACTTGATAAAAGCTTTGTTCACAAAGACCCGCTGTGGATGCACTGGGTACCTGTTATGTTGCTCGGTTTATTTGTCATTCGTGGGGTAGCCAACTTTATCTCTAAATTCGCCATGAATTGGGTGGGTAATAAAGTGGTCATGGACTTACGCACAAAAATGTTTGAGCGCCTATTACATGTTCCCGTCTCCTATTATGATGAGCATCCCGCAGGCACCCTTATCTCAAAACTAATTTATGACGTCAGTCAGGTGATGACCGCCGCCACCTCTGTTATCACCAACCTAGTCACTGATACATTTGTGGTGATTGGCTTATTGGGTTGGTTATTGATACTTAACTGGAAACTCACCAGCATTACTCTATTAGCAGCCCCACCCATTGCTTTTCTGGTCAAAAGAGTGAATGGCCGCCTAAGACAGGTGAATCGTGCCACGCAAGATGCCATGGGTGGCATTAGTACGGTGGTAGATGAAACCATTAATTGCCAGAAAGTGATTAAAGTGTTTGGTGGGGCAGAATTAGAGTCAGAGCGTTTTCATCAAGCAAGTAACCTAGTGAGACGCCTTAATACCAAACAAGCCGCCACCTCTGCTGCCAATGTCCCTTTAGTCCAGTTTTTTGCCGCCATTGCCATCTCCATCATCGTCTGGATGGCCACCATTCAAGCAGGAGCCGATGAAACCACAGTAGGCGGGTTTGTCTCTTTCATCACCGCCATGATCATGCTTCTTGCCCCATTAAAGCGCTTATCAGATATCAGCGAATCCCTACAACGCGGATTGGCCGCTGCTGAAAGTGTGTTTTTATTAATCGATGAACCTATTGAAATAAACGATGGGAACCATGCTATTCACGACGTGCGTGGCGAAATTCGTTTTGATGAAGTCACTTTTCAATATAACAATCAAAGTAAACCCGCCTTAGATCGCGTTCAACTCACCATTCAAGCAGGAGAAACGGTGGCCTTGGTGGGGCAATCAGGCAGTGGTAAAACCACCCTCGCCAACCTTATCCCACGTTTTTATCAACCACAGAGCGGTACAGTTTTTCTAGATGGCCATCCCTTAAGCGCCTTAACACTAGAAAGTTTACGTGCTCATATTGCTGTGGTGAGCCAAGATGTGGTGTTATTTAACGACACCATTGCTAATAATATTGCCTATGGACCACTTCGCGGCACGTCTCTTGATCATATTAGAAAAGCCGCTAAAGCAGCTCACGCCTTGGAATTCATAGACAATCTACCACAGGGTTTTGACACCTTAGTTGGTGAAAACGGCGCTCGCCTCTCAGGTGGCCAAAGACAACGTATGGCTATTGCCAGAGCGCTACTTAAAAATGCCCCTATTCTTATTCTTGATGAGGCTACCTCAGCATTAGATACCGAGTCTGAGCGCCTTGTTCAAGCCGCATTAGAAACCCTCATGCAAGGACGCACCACAGTGGTCATCGCTCACCGCCTGTCAACCATTGAAGCGGCTGATCGCATTGTGGTACTTAATCAAGGAAAAATTGTTGAAGTAGGCAAACATCAGGAGCTATTAGTTCAGGATGGGTATTACACTAAACTATGGCGTATGCAGTCCTTGGCTAGCGCTTAAGCCATAGTTTGGCGTAGCGATAAAAGGTGGTTTGGGCATTGCTGACAGCTAATAAAAATCCATACCCTCCATCTAAAAATCCTGCTCGTAGAATGTAGGTTCGCAAAAACGCCCACAGCGCTTTCAAGCTCGCCACACCAAGCCCTCCACGGCGACCTTTGTCAAAAAGCATCTCAGCGCCAAGTGTTGAATACTGATTGGTTTTATTAATCACTTCCTCAAGGGTTTCATAGGTCAAGTGAATGAGAGGATGGCGTAGTGTGCCAATTGGCTGATTGGTTTCTATCCGCTCATGTACCCTATCAGCGCTAAACTCTGCCTCACCACGTTTAAAGAGGCGCACCACATAATCAGGCCACCAACCGCCATGGCGCATAAAATGACCACAGTAACTCGATGAGCGCGGCAGTCGATAGACAGAAAATTGACGCTCAGTCATGGCACGCACTATGTCATTTTTTAATTCAGGAGTAACCCGCTCATCAGCATCAATGGATAATACCCATTCTTGTGTAGCGTGATGCAGGGCTAAGTTTTTCTGAAAACCAAAACCTTGCCAATGACTGTTCACATGAACTTGAGCGCCCAATGCCTTGGCCTTTTCTACCGTATCATCGGTACTACCGCCATCAATGAGAATAATTTCATCAGCAAAGGACACTGATTCAAGACAATCCGCAATAGCATGAGATTCGTTTTTGGCAATGATAATGACAGACAAACTCATTGATGCCTCCAGTCAACATACCACTTCACAAAACGCTCTAATCCCTCTTGTAAATGGGTGCGCGGGAGTGGACCAATTAATTCTCGTAATCGTGTATTACTGGCATAGGTTGAGAGTACATCGCCTTTCTGAAAAGGCTGCCAATTAATCACGGCCTTTTTATTAAGCAGTGTCTCAAGGATATTAATCATATCCATTAATAACACCGGCTCTTCATGGCCAATATTAAGAATACGCCAAGGTGCCTCGCTCGTTGCCGGGTCTGTGTTGAGTAGAGCTTCCCCTGGAGAGGCGTGAGGGGGATGATCAAGTAGTGCCACTACGCCATACACAATGTCATCTACATAAGTAAAATCACGGTACATCTGCCCTTCATTAAATACCGTAATGGGTTGCCCCTGACTAATTCCTTCAGCAAACTTAAAGTACGCCATATCAGGCCGACCCCAGGGTCCATAGACCGTAAAAAAGCGCAGTCCCGTGGTAGGGATGCCAAACAAATGGCTGTAAGAATGCGCCATTGCCTCATTGGCGCGCTTGGTTGCCGCATACAGGCTTAAGGGGTGATCCACCCCTTGCCCCTCATGCCATGGCATAGACTGATTGGAACCATAGACACTTGAGGAGCTGGCAAAGAGTAAATGCTTAACCGCATAAAAACGACACATCTCAAGAATAGTTAATAACCCTGTGACATTACTCTCTACGTAGGTATAGGGTGCCTCTAAGGAGTAGCGCACTCCTGCTTGAGCAGCTAAATGTATTACTTGATCGATACTGTGTTGTTTAAAAACAGCTTCCACTGCCTCACGGTTTTCAATACTCAACTCATAAAAATGAAAGCCATCAAGAGCCTCTAATCGACTTAGTCGATCACGTTTTAATTGAACGGAGTAATAGCAGTTTAAATTATCAACACCAATCACACGCTGGCCTTGCTCCAACAGCCTCTGTGCCACATGCATGCCAATAAACCCTGCTGCTCCTGTAAGTAAAATAGTCATGGATGCATTCTAGCATGACAAAAAAAGCCGATTCATGGCAAAGCATAAAATCCTATAACAGGAAAAAGTAGCGTGTTTGCAGCGCTCACCCTACAATGCTCACATGTCAACATTGTTACTCATTAAAACCTCATCTCTGGGAGATGTTATTCATGCCTTACCCGCTGTGACGGACTTGGCTCGTTTTCATCCAGAGGTTGCTATTGATTGGTTGGTGGAGGAGTCTTTTAAAGAAATTCCCGCCCTCCACAATCACGTGCAGCAAGTTCAAACCATTGCCTTAAGACGTTGGCGCCACCATTGGTTAACAATCGCCACGTGGCAAGAGTTTTTTCATCGCTTACACACTATTCGCCATACCCCCTATGATCTGTCAGTGGATTGTCAGGGACTCATAAAAAGCGCACTGATTGCTAGACTGTTACCCGGGTCGCGTCACGGCTTTGACCGCGACAGTATTCGTGAGCCCTTAGCTAGTTTTTGTTATCAAAATACTCACCGTGTATCCAGAGAACTTCATGCTGTGGAACGTAACCGACAGCTACTTGCACAGGTTTTTGGTTACACACCGCCTCATGAAGTAGATTATGGTATCAAAGCACCGGCTCTATTCACTACTCAACGCCCGGCAGCAAAATATGTGGTTTTTCTGCATGCCACAAGTCGCGCTAGTAAAGAATGGCCTGTTGAGAATTGGATTGATTTAGGACGACAACTGGCACTTCATGGCTTATCTATTTTACTGCCCTCAGGTAATGCCAAAGAGCAGCAGAGAGCTCAGTTGATTGCCGGGCAAATTAACGGCGCTCATGCACTCCCCAAATCCTCTCTAACCACTCTTGCGAGTCTATTACAGGAGGCAGAATTTGTTGTGGGAGTAGACACAGGGCTCACCCATTTGGCTGTGGCACTAAAACAAAAAGTAATCGCCATTTATACTGATACTGACCCCCAAGCAACTGGTGTTTATGGGAGTAAACTGGCCACCAATGTGGGTGGAATTGGTATGATGCCTGAGGTGAGCTCTATTCTTAACTTGTGCGTATGATTCGTTATCGTTTACTCATTCTTTGTCTTCTACCCCTGGCTTTTTTAAGACTGTGGTGGAAAGGGCGTCTTGATCCACGCTATCGCCAACACTGGCTCGAGCGTTTGGGTTTTGTGCCCTTCAAAAAACAAGCTCCCGTTATTTGGTTACATGCTGTATCCGTTGGCGAAACCCGAGCTGCTCTCACTCTTGTCCGACGCTTAAAAGAGCGTTACCCAGAGCACAGTATTGTATTAACACATATGACACCTACCGGTCGCACAACTGATGAGAGCAACCTCAATCAACTCGCTTTTCGTTGTTATCTTCCCTATGACACCAAAGGGTCAGTACAACGTTTCTTACAACGCATTCAACCTGACATGGGTATTTTGTTAGAAACAGAAATTTGGCCTGAATTAATTGTCCAATGTCGCGAACAAAAAATCCCTTTACTGCTGGTCAATGCGCGCCTATCCCAGCGGTCTTTTGAGAAATATCAGCGTTATCAACCACTCACCAACGACATACTCAATCAATTAAGTGTGATTGCAACACAATCTGCTCAAGATGCTGAACGCTTTAAATTATTAGGCGCAAAAGAAGTGGTTGTAGTGGGAAACATTAAATTTGATGCAGCTAAAACAATTCAAGATACCTCCACAGAAAACCTACGTCTTCTCTGGTCTAGTAATCGGCCAGTCTGGCTTGCAGCAAGCACTAGAGCAGGTGAAGAAGAACTCATTATCGCTCTATTTAAACGCTTAAGCATTGCTAACCAACTTCTCATCATCGTCCCTCGTCATCCGCAACGCTTTAATGAGGTTGCCGCTCTTCTCACTAGAAAAAATATTGCTTTTATAAAACGTAGTCAGCACAAGGCAGTGCCTGATGAGGTTGGCGTGTTACTAGGAGATAGTATGGGAGAAATGGGTAACTATTATCAAGCAGCAGATATTGCCATCATGGGTGGCAGTATTCTTCCCTTTGGCGGACAAAATCTCATTGAAGCCACCGCTATGGGTTGCCCGGTGATTGTGGGTCCGCATACTTACAACTTCCAAGAAGCAGTACGCTTTGCTTTGGATGCGGGAGCTGCTGTACGTTTTAATAAAGTAGAAGAATTACTAACACTCATTCCTGAACTCCTAAAAGACACGACTAAACGAGTTCAGATGGGAGAGGCGGGTAAGCACTTCACCTTAACTCATCAAGGGGCGACAGAGGCTATTTTGACCTTAATTCAACGATATATTACTGGTAGGCTGTGATGCCCTTGCTTAACTCCCTCTTCAGACCTTGTTGCGTCACAGCTTGCAATGGAGGGTGATTTTTATAAATACTATTTTTAGCATGCTGGTTCATCACAGTAAGTTTGATGAGAAACTTAAGTGAGGAGTTGGAACTGAAAACCGTCATAAATATAAATTTTTAATATCAAAAGTCTTTATAAAAAAGTTAAGTAAAAAGGCTTAATCTATCTGGTTCTTAAGCCTAAAAAATGACTAAGTATGCTCTCAGATGCTTGGCTCAATCATCAAACAATCTTCCACAAAGAAACTCTTGGGTATTTATTATATTAATTTAAATTAACCTATAGGTATTTTTATATTGCGCTATATTAACTTATAGGTTAATATAAGCTAATAAAAAATTTACCTTTAGGTTGCTATGAACAAACAATTTCGAGATCTTCAACTCCAACAAATGGATACGCTTCTCAAGGCTTGGAAGATGGCGCAATTAGGCGAACGCCCCAAATCTGGTTGGGTGCGCGCAATTCGTGAGTCTTTAGGTATGTCCGCCTCTGCCTTTGCGCATCGCCTGGGTATGACGCCAGCAGGTGCAAGCAAATTAGAAAAATCTGAGGCATTAGACGCTATCACGTTGGCCAGCTTACGTAAGTTAGCTGAAGCATTGGATTGCGAGCTACAATACGCATTGGTGCCACGTACCAGCCTTGCGCAATATATAAAAAATCGGGCCGAGACTGTTGCGCTCGAGCGCTTGCGTCCTATTGCACATTCAATGGTATTAGAAGATCAGGCGGTCCATGGGTCGTTAACTAAGCTTCAACTTGAGTTGGCTGCCAAAGAACTGCTTGATGGTTCGCGCCGCGAATTATGGTGAAGTGTTACACATGGAATTTTATTACGTGCCAGGAGCAACTCCTCTCGATCCGGATGAAGCCGTAGGTTTGGTACCAATACATATAACTACCCAAGCTGACCTCAATGCTTGGGAGCAAGTCAATATTGCCCTAGGCTCTCGGTGGGCTGCACGTCAGAAAAAACGAGATCTATTGGATGAGGGATTCATTCGCGAACTGCATCGTCAGATGTTTAATAAGACCTGGCAATGGGCTGGAACCTTTCGTTGCAGTAATAAAAACATCGGTGTTGACTGGACGCAAGTGGCGGTGAAATTACGCAATTTGCTGGATAATACAAAATATCACATAAATCATAATGTCTTTGAAGCCGATGAGATAGCCGTACAGTTTCACCATCAATTAGTGTGGATTCATGCCTTCCCAAATGGCAACGGACGTCATGCACGATTGATGGCCGATTTGCTCGCAACGCGCCTTGGACGACCTAAACTGACTTGGGGTGGTGGCGAAGCGACAATCACCGAGGTGGGAGTATTGCGGGATCAATACCTGACAGCTTTGCGCGCCGCCGACCAAGGTCATTACAAAGACTTGATTGTGTTTGCTCGCAGTTAAATTAAAGCCAAAAAAAAAGTAAAGATGCTTTGAAACTCAATAAGACAACATAGTTACCACTAAAAATTATGTTTAGTATAATTTAAGTCTCTACTGTAGGCCTATCGTAATGAACTACATGTGTGCGGTTCAAAATATTCGACACCCCTACTCGACCCTAACGTCGAGATTTGTCAAGGAAGTTAGGATGAATAAAGCTTTTATAAAAGAATCAGATCACGATGATGACGAGGAGTTAACCCCCGCCACACCTTCCGTTAAAGGCCCCAATTACATTACACCAGAGGGTTTTGAACGCTTAAAAAATGAAATGGAATGGTTAATTCGTGAGGAGCGCCCTAAAGTAGTTGAAACGGTTGCCTGGGCCGCATCCAACGGTGACCGCTCAGAAAATGGTGACTACATTTATGGTAAACGCCGTCTGCGAGAGATTGATCGAAGACTGCGTTTTCTAACTAAACGCCTAGAAATTGCTCAAGTGGTAGATCCACAACTGCAAATAGGAAATGATCAGATTTTCTTTGGCGCTTATGTGCTCATTGCTGATGAACAAGGTATTGAGCAACGCTTTCAAATTGTAGGTATTGATGAAACCAATCCCTCACAAGGCAAGATCAGTTGGATTTCTCCCATCGCCAAAGCGCTTTTAAAAGCACGTGAAGGAGATCGTGTGAGCTTTATAAGCCCCTCTGGCAGACGAGAGATTGATATTCTTGAGGTTAGTTACGTTAATCCTAATTAAAACTCAAAACGTGATGTTTTTTCCACATGATGTAAAGCAGGAATCACTGTCTCAAAGAGTATTTCTGTGTGATAGTCTCTTTCACCCAGACGTCTGACCCGTGTAACAGACATGGTGGGAGCAAACCCTACTACCGCCACTAATACGCCACCCACTGCCAGTTGATCGAGAAACACTTGCGGTAATTGAGGTACAGAACCACTTAAAATAATTGCATCCCAGTTCAGTGCTTGGCCGTAACCTTGAGCTCCATCGCCAATAACCACTGAAACATTGTTCAATCCATTGCGACTTAGTTTAGCTTGGGCTTGTTGGGCGAGATCATGATGAATTTCAAGGGTTGTAACAGACTTAGCAAGGCGACTCATCAAGGCTGCCATGTAACCACTACCTGTCCCAATTTCTAGTACGTTCTGATGTGCTTTCAATTCTAAGGATTGTAATAACCGTGCCTCAAGTTTTGGTGAGAGCATCGACTCTCCATGAAGAAGAGGAATTTCAGTATCCATAAAAGCCATCTGGCGATAGGGGGCCGGGACAAACTCTTCCCTTTTAACTTCATACAATAGATCAAGAACAGTGAAGTCCAGTACGTCCCAAGGACGAATCTGCTGCTCAACCATATTAAAGCGGGCTTGTTCGGTATTCACGGACGGCTCCCAGAAGGCTAAAAGCTTTATTCTACCAAAAACATCGAAAACAAAAAGAAACTCTCGAGTTAAAGGACGAAAACGAGTTTTCGAGGTAAACTCATAGTCTAACTATTTTGATGTTTTTTTGGAGTTATTGCCATGAATGCAAAACCCCCATTTTTATCGCAGAACGCCAGCGTCGATGAAAACGCTGTGCAACCCTTACCCGCTTCGCGCAAAATCTATGTGACTGGTTCACGCCCTGATATACGTGTGCCGATGCGTGAAATCTCACAGCATCCCACGCCAAGCCAACGAGGTGATGAGGTTAATCCATCCATCACTGTCTATGATACCTCTGGTCCTTATACTGACCCAACAGTCAAAATCGATATTCGCCAAGGATTAACAGCTCTTAGAGAAAAATGGATAGTGGAGCGTAATGAT
Source organism: Pseudomonadota bacterium (assembly GCA_021811145.1). Lineage (GTDB taxonomy): Bacteria > Pseudomonadota > Gammaproteobacteria > Burkholderiales > Ferrovaceae > PN-J185. Next base: position 58,685 of record JAJZPN010000004.1, on the reverse strand, counting down.
ACAGAACTCTTATCAGGACCCACCTCAGCATATGGCCAAGAGCGTTTAGTTGACCCAAAGCTATCTAGCTTTCGCTTTGAGTTAAAACGCGAGCCACGTCGTGCAAAAGCTGGACATAACGTTACACAAATGCACTATGCGCGCCAAGGTATTGTTACCCCTGAGATGGAGTTTATTGCCATTCGTGAGAACTCACGCCGTGAAGAAATGCTAGAGCACTTTAAGGCACAAGGCAAAGAGATTCACCGCCTCCTCTCTCAGCAACACCCAGGCCACTCTTTTGAGGCGGCTATTCCTTCAATTATCACTCCTGAATTTGTGCGTGATGAAGTAGCCCGTGGGCGCGCCATTATCCCAGCTAATATTAATCACACAGAGTTAGAACCCATGATTATTGGGCGCAACTTCTTAGTGAAAATCAATGCCAATATTGGTAACTCGGCCTTGGGTTCTAGTATTCAAGAAGAAGTGGAAAAAATGACCTGGGCCATTCGTTGGGGTGGAGACACAGTCATGGATCTGTCCACAGGTAAAAATATTCATGAAACCCGTGAATGGATTATTCGTAACTCTCCCGTACCAATTGGTACAGTTCCTATCTATCAAGCCCTTGAAAAAGTCGATGGTAAAGCAGAAGAATTGACTTGGGAGATTTTTAGAGACACCTTAATCGAACAAGCCGAACAAGGTGTAGATTATTTTACCATTCACGCAGGTGTGCGCTTAGCCTATATTCCGCTCACCGCCCAACGCATGACGGGTATTGTTTCCCGTGGTGGCTCAATTCTTGCCAAATGGTGTTTAGCGCATCATAAAGAAAACTTCTTATATACTCACTTTGAGGATATCTGCGACATCATGAAAGCTTATGATGTAAGCTTCTCTTTAGGTGATGGTCTACGCCCTGGCTCCATCTATGACGCCAATGATCGAGCACAAATTGCTGAGCTTGAAACATTGGGAGAGCTCACCACTATTGCCTGGCGTCATGACGTTCAAACCATGATCGAAGGGCCCGGCCATGTCCCTATGCATAAAATTAAAGAGAACATGGATTGGCAATTAAAACTCTGCCATGAGGCCCCTTTTTATACCTTAGGCCCCCTCACCACCGACATTGCACCAGGCTATGATCACATTACCTCAGCCATTGGTGCAGCGATGATTGGCTGGTTTGGTACGGCTATGCTCTGTTATGTGACCCCCAAAGAGCATTTAGGGTTACCTGACAAAAATGACGTGAAAGACGGCATTATGGCCTACAAAATTGCGGCTCACGCTGCAGATCTAGCCAAAGGGCATCCAGGAGCACAAATCAGAGACAACGCTTTGTCTAAAGCGCGCTTTGAATTCCGCTGGGAGGATCAATTTAATTTAGGCCTTGACCCTGATAAAGCCCGTGAGTTTCACGATGAAACACTGCCACAAGAGGGGGCTAAACTGGCTCACTTCTGCTCCATGTGTGGACCACATTTCTGCTCCATGAAAATCACTCAAGACGTACGTGACTATGCGGAATCAGTTGGAGTAAGCGAAGAGCAAGCGCTCACTCAAGGGATGGCAGAAAAAGCCCAAGAGTTTAGCCAAGCAGGGCTTGATTTGTACAAAAAATTATAAGGATGTGGTGTGAGTAGTCTATTACTTTTAAAGGCGGCGATATTAGGCACAGTAGAAGGATTAACGGAATTTTTACCTGTCTCATCAACAGGGCATTTAATCTTAACGGGTAGCCTTCTTAATTTTAACGATGAAAAAGGTAAGGTCTTTGAAATTGTTATTCAACTGGCAGCAATTCTTGCTGTGTGCTGGGAGTATCGTCGTAAAATCGGTCAAGTCGTAGTGGGGCTACCTCAGGATAAAACAGCGCAACGTTTTGCCATTAATTTATTATTGGCTTTTCTGCCAGCAGCGGTTTTGGGTTTATTATTCGCCAAAAAAATCAAAGCTACCCTGTTTGCTCCACTGCCTGTGGCGTTGGCTTTCATTATTGGTGCTTTTTTTATTCTATGGATTGAATCAAGAAAAGAAAAACCCGTTATCCATTCAGTGGATGACATGAATTGGCAAACGGCGATCAAGATTGGCTTTTGTCAGTCTTTGGCGTTAATTCCTGGCACTTCACGCTCAGGGGCCACCATAATGGGAGCATTGTTTTTTGGTTTATCCCGAGAAGCCGCCACGGAGTTTTCTTTCTTTTTGGCTATCCCCACATTATTTGCAGCAACGGTATATGAAGTGGTCAAGTACCGTCACTTATTTCACCATGAAGATATTGCTTTATTTGCTGTAGGCAGTGTGTTTTCCTTTATTTTTGCCTTTATTACGGTGCGGGCGTTATTGCGTTTTGTCAGCCAGCACCGTTTTACTTCTTTTGCTTACTACCGCATTATATTTGGTATCTTAATTCTCGTTAGCGCCTATCAAGGATGGGTTGATTGGAGTAACGGTTAGATTTCAATCATCTCAAAATCTTCTTTTCTGGCGCCACATTCAGGACATACCCAATTAACCGGGACATCTTCCCAACGTGTTCCAGGGGCAAGCCCTTCCTCTGGATCACCTTGTTCTTCATCGTAGATATAGCCACAAATCAAACATAAATAGGTCTTAAAAGGTGCTTCTGTATTCATACTTTTCCTAAGAATTGAGTTAAAATGAATTTTACTTAAGCGTATTAATCCCCCTAACTAAGGATTAACACGTAAAACGAACATCATAAAACCGGACGCCTTTTAGAGCAACTGTATCATGACCACTCCACCACCAGCCGTACTTGTTTTTGCAGCCACCGACCCTAGCGGCGGGGCGGGACTACAAGCTGACATCATGACTCTATCGAGTATGGGTTGCCATCCTTTGTCTGTGGTAACGGGCGTGACCATTCAAGATACCACCGGCGTGGAAGATATTTTTCCGCTTGACGCAGAATGGGTGGCTGATCAAGCACGTTGTATTCTAGAGGATGTTCCTGTCTCGGTATTCAAACTGGGGGTGTTAGGGAGTATTGAGAATATCGCTGCTATCGCTGAAATCGTCTCGGATTACCCGGAAATTCCTTTAGTGTTAGATCCCGTATTAGCCAGTGGCCGAGGAGACGAGTTAGCCTCTGAGGATATGATTGCTGCTCTTAAAGATTTGATTATCCCGCAGTCCACTATCATCACTCCCAACACTCTTGAAATACTAAGACTTACCTCCGATGACAATCTCGAGGAAGAGAATCAAGATTTAACACTGGCCGCCGAAGACATTCTTGCCACCGGTTGTGAATATGTCTTGATTACCGGCACCCATCACCACACTACACAGGTGATTAACACGCTCTACGGTCGTGAAGGAGTGATTCGTGCTGATGGCTGGGAGCGCTTATCAGGAAGCTATCATGGTTCAGGATGTACATTAAGTTCTGCTATCGCAGCAGGACTAGCTCAAGGATTAGACATTGCTGAGGCTGTGGCTGAAGCACAAGAGTACACCTGGCAAACACTTAAAGACGCCTTTCGCTTAGGAATGGGACAACCCATTCCTGATCGATTGTTCTGGGCTAGAGAGGATCGACACGCGGGTGACACACATTAAGCACGCCACACCCTCTGGCCTTTACGCCATTACCCCAGAGTCTTTCAGCTTAAATCAATTAATTGAATGGGCCGAACGACTCCTCTCACACCATGTGCAATGGTTTCAGTATCGGCGCAAAAATCTACCAGAGCAACAGAAAGTCAAAGAAGCCAAGCTTCTTAATCAACTCATCACTCGCCATAATGGCCATTTAATCATTAACGATCAGGTAGATTTAGCGATTACAATTAATGCTCATGGCGTTCACTTAGGGGCAAGTGACCTCTCTTTAACTGAACTTAAACAGCGCTACCCCTCTCATTCACTGATGGTGGGAGCCTCTTGCTACCACAGTCTTGAGTTAGCCGTTAAGGCCCAACAACAGGGGGCTGACTATGTGGCCTTTGGCAGTGTTTTTGCCTCACACACTAAACCTCAGGCTGTACAGGCGCCGTTACACTTGTTTAGAGAATCTCAAGCCGTGTTAGCGATACCAACGGTTGCCATCGGTGGCATTACTCTTCTTAATGCAAATCTAGTATTAAATGAAGGGGTTACAGCCATTGCTGTAGTACAGGCTTTGTCTGACTTAACTACCTTAGACAGTACAGTACAACAATTCCAACAACTTATTGAAGCAAGGAAGCAGCATGAACACGCCTAATGAACAACTTTTTAATCGTGCACAACTTGTCATCCCCGGTGGAGTCAACTCCCCAGTAAGGGCTTTTCGTAGCGTAGGGGGAACACCCCGTTTTTTTAAAAAGGGCAATGGACCACGCTTTTGGGACGCAGAGGGTCGTGAATATATTGATTACGTCTGTTCCTGGGGACCCCTACTGCACGGCCATGCTCACCCAGAGATTGTTAATGCGGTATGCCGTGTGGCCCAAGACGGCATGAGTTTTGGTGCACCCACTGAGCTTGAAATTGATTTGGCAGAAAGAATTATTAGTCTCGTCCCCTCCATTGAAATGGTGCGCTTAACCAGTTCAGGAACTGAAGCCACCATGAGCGCCATACGTCTAGCCCGTGGCTTTACAGGACGCACTAACATCATCAAATTTGACGGTTGTTACCATGGTCATGGTGATGCGTTGTTAGTGAAAGCAGGTTCAGGAGCGCTCACCCTAGGGCAACCTGATTCAAAAGGTATTCCAGCTGATCTGGCCTCACACACCCTAGTATTACCCTATAACGACGCCAGTGCCCTGAAAGAGTGTTTTCAGCGCTACGGCGAAGAGATCGCTGCCATTATCGTTGAACCCATCGCAGGCAACATGAATATGGTTCTGCCGCAGCGTGAATTTTTACAGGCCTGCCGCGAATTAACCCAACAATATGGTGCGGTATTGATTTTTGATGAGGTCATGACAGGCTTTCGAGTGGCGCTAGGTGGTGCTCAGTCAATTTATGGCATTCAACCTGATCTCACTACCCTAGGAAAAGTAATCGGTGGCGGTATGCCCTTAGCGGCCTTTGGAGGACGACGCGAGATTATGGAGCATTTGGCTCCCTTAGGTCCGGTCTATCAAGCAGGAACTCTATCAGGCAACCCGGTTGCCGTGACAGCAGGCTTAATTAATTTAGAATTAGCCAGTGAACCGGGGTTATTTGAACGCTTGGGGGATATGACACGCGCTGTCATGGATGGCATCACTGACATTGGCTCACGCTATGGCTTTGCCCTCTCCTCATGCTCGGTGGGTGGCATGTTTGGGTTACATTTCCAGAAAGAGTGTCCAATTAATTTAGAAGGCGTGATGAAAGCGGACATCGACTTATTCAAACGTTTCTTCCATGGCATGCTAAAAGAAGGGATCTATATGGCCCCCTCTGCTTATGAGGCAGGATTCGTGTCCTCAGTGCATGGCACACAAGAGTTACATGAAACACTGGAAGCCGCCGAAAAAGTATTTTGTGAGTTAGCAGGCTAAGGACAATCAGCGTGAATTTTCAGCAAGCTAAATTTTTTATTACTGTTAACGAATGGAAAGGCTTACCCAAGGACGACATTATCGAGGTAGCCTTTGCTGGTCGTTCTAATGCTGGTAAATCCAGTGCTATTAATTGTTTAACGCAACAAAGGAAACTCGCCTTTACCAGTAAAACTCCCGGAAGAACGCAGCACATTAACTACTTTTCGCTGGGAGATGAGTGCTTTTTGGTGGATTTACCAGGTTATGGCTACGCTGAAGTACCCCTCTCTGTTAAATTACATTGGCAAAAACTATTATCAGATTACCTAACCTATCGAGAATCCTTACAGGCTTTGGTGGTATTAATGGATATTCGTCATCCGCTCACCAATCTTGACCGACAACTACTCGAGTGGTTTGAGCCTACCGGTAAACCCTTACTCATTTTATTAACTAAAGCGGATAAATTAGGTCGAGGTGGCCAAACCAAGGTCCTACTTGAAGTTAAAAATGAATTAAAGTCATTAAAATTACCCTATCAAGTGGTGCCATTTTCTAGTCACACACGACAAGGGTTTGATGAAGTTACTGAAATACTCCACTCATTCTTTAAAAAAGACAATCAAATTAATGAGTTAGACGGAGAGTAGTAAAAAAAACCCCCCACAATTGGGAAGGGTGGGGGGTAAAGGCCTATATTAAAAAATAAGGCACCTGCATAGGGAGAGAGCAGGCGTTGGTAATTAACAGTAATTGACCAACCGAATGGTAGAGTCAAGAATGAATGATAAAGTTCAATCATTTTTAAAAATTAAAGGGATTTAGTATGCACGTATTAGGACAATTTCCACATCGACGTCCACGGCGTAATCGTTTTGATTCTTTTACACGCCGTCTCGTTCAAGAAAATACATTAACAAACAATGACTTAATCTATCCTGTGTTTGTTATCGAAGGAACCAATAAAGAACAAGCAGTGGCTTCCATGCCAGGTATTCACCGACAAAGTATCGACAAATTATGTCACACCGCTGAACGCTGCTTACAATTAGGTATCCCAGCGCTGGCCTTATTTCCCGTTATAGATAGTGATAAAAAGTCCCTTCATGCTGAAGAAGCGTGGAACCCAGAGGGCTTATTACCGCGAACTGTGCGAGCACTTAAGGAGCGTTTCCCTGAATTAGGCTTGATCACTGATGTGGCACTTGATCCTTATACTAGTCATGGCCAAGATGGCATTATTAATGATAAAGGCTATGTGCTTAATGATGAGACGCTTCATGCCCTTGCCAAGCAAGCCTTAGTGGAAGCCCAAGCTGGCGCTGATGTGGTAGCACCCTCTGACATGATGGATGGTCGAGTGGGAATCATCCGTCAAGAATTGGATAGTGCCAAGTTTATTCATACCAGAATCATGGCCTATTCCGCCAAATACGCTTCCAGCTTTTACGGTCCATTTAGAGATGCCGTGGGCTCAGCAAAGCAACTGGGGCAAGGCAGCAAAGAAACCTATCAAATGGATCCAGCCAATAGCAATGAAGCCTTATGGGAAGTGGGGCTTGATTTAGAGGAAGGAGCAGATATGGTCATGGTTAAACCAGGCATGCCCTACCTAGATATTGTTCATCGCGTCAAAGAGAGCTTTCAAGTTCCTACTTTTGTTTATCAAGTCAGTGGGGAATATGCCATGTTACAAGGAGCAATTAATGCAGGGTGGCTTGATAAAAAGTGTATTCTTGAATCACTGTTATGTTTTAAGCGTGCAGGAGCAGATGGGGTACTCACCTATTTTGCTATTCAAGCTGCAGAGATGCTCAAATCCTCTTGATCGATAAGTTCTTGTAATTGACCTACACGCGCTCGCTCAAGAGCGCGTTTATCATTGCTTTTAGGGGAAACGCGCTCAGCCTTCTCAGGTAACAACAATAAATGAATCACCACCCCTTCTTGGTAGAACGAATAAAGCTCTGCCATATAGGCTCTATCACCTAATTTTATCGACTTACTTTGACTGGTGAAATCAATACCGAGATTAAGTAACACCATCTCAAACTCTTTTTGCTGATCAGAAAAAATATGGATATTGATATCAGAATGAGGTCCAGGGTGACCATTTAATACAGAGCCCACCAAATAAGGATTAAACTCTACAAAATCCTTCATCACAGCTAAAGCCATCCGTCTTAAACTTAAACGGCGCAGCGGTAATTCCTCTTGTTGATATAGGCTCTGCCAGCTTCTTAGCGCCTCTTCAATCTCACGATTATCTGGTAGATGCTGTGGGTTGGTAACCCCTGCCTGACGCGCTGCTTTACGTTTAGCTTGAGCAAAATCAAGGGACCCATCCTGAGCCAAAATACGTGCTGCTAAATAGGCTATATGCTCGCGCTGCTGACGCTTTCCCTGAGCCATGACTTACCTGTTATCTGTATACACAAAATCTTTTACTGCACCTGAGGGATCTGGTTTACCTGTATTAGGATTGATCGGCACATAAGCCACCCCTGGGGGCATTGTTTCTTGGGCTTCTGGGATGTGATTGAGTGCGACGGCCATGTAATCAATCCAAATAGGTAACGCCGCATGCGCCCCGGTCTCCCCTGAACCTAAGGTCACTGGTTTATCAAACCCTACCCATGCCACCGCCACAAGGGAGGGCTGAAAACCAGTAAACCACGCATCCACCAAATCATTAGTGGTCCCTGTTTTACCAGCAATGTCACTTCGTCCTAATACCTGCGCTTTCTCTGCGGTACCTTGACGGATCACTTCCTTCAACATGCTTCTCATCACAAAAGCGTTACGCTCATCAATCACCTGTTCTGCCCCTTCACCGGCTACCTGTGGGATGGTCTGACTGATGATTTTGCCTTGCGCATCAATAATACGGTCAATGTAAAACGGTTTGACTCTAAAGCCGCCATTGGCAAATACCGCATAGGCAGTTGCCATTTGTATTGGCGTAGCAAGTCCTGAACCCAAGGCCATACTTAAATAGGGTGGGTGGCGATCAGGATCAAAACCAAAGCGCGTAATATACTGGTGAGCGTAACTTGGAGTAATCGCTTGTAATAACCGAATCGCTACCATGTTTTTTGATTTAGCTAGTGCTAATCGTAAGGGCATCGGTCCTAAATATTCATTCTCATAATTGTGTGGCTGCCAGGGTTGTCCGCCATTTAAATTGGGATCATTAATGGAAATCGGTAGATCATCCATTAGTGTTGCTGGCATATACCCTTTTTCTAGGGCTGCTGAATAAATAAAGGGCTTAAAGCTTGATCCAGGTTGGCGATAGGCTTGTAGTGCATGATTGTATTTGCTGTTATCAAAGTCAAAACCACCTACTAAAGCACGAATGGCTCCACTATGACTATCTAAAGATACCAATGCCGCCTGTACCTTGGGGTACTCAGAGATAATCCAAGTCCCATTATCCTCTTGTTCAAGACGAATAATTGATCCACGTTTAATACGTAAATTTGGTTTGGCTTTATCACCAAGCGCTGCTTGCACAAATTTAAGTTGTTCTCCACGCAGAATCATGACACCAGCAGTTTTGACATAAGCTCGTACCTCTTGAGCTGAGGCATCAATCACCACAGCAGGATATAAGGCATTACTAATATCATAATCAGAGAGTGCATCCTCAAGATCGGCATCGGTTACAGCATTATCAGGCAGCTCTACGCTGTCTTCAGGGCCGCGGTAACCATGGCGATGATCATAGGCCATGACTCCCCGACGAACTGCATCAAAGGCGGCATTTTGATTAGGTTTATAAAGGGTCGTAATGACTTTATAACCAAGGCCATATACTCTTTCACCATAGGCTTTGACCATATATTGACGCACCATCTCAGCTACATAATCTGCTTTGACTGAGTAAATCGAGTGACTGTCAGCCACACGACCTGGATGCAGGAGTGCATAATTGTATTCTGCTACATTAATATAATTTAATTCGCGCATGCGTCTTAATACATACTGCTGTCTTAAGGCGGCACGTTTTGGGTTAATCATTGGATTATAACGAGAGGGGGCCTTAGGCAGCCCTGCCAGCATAGCCATCTCGGCAACTGTTAGCTGATCAAGAGGTTTACCATAGTAAGTATAGGCTGCCGCCCCAAAGCCATAGGCACGTTGACCTAAATAAATTTGGTTAATGTAAAGCTCTAAGATTTGGTCTTTAGACAAATTACTTTCAATTTTATAGGCCAATAGAATTTCTGATACTTTACGGGTGACAGTGCGCTCGTTACTTAAAAAGAAGTTTCTCGCCACCTGCATGGTAATGGTACTGGCTCCTTCTTTGGCGCTACCAGAGAAGATATCAGCCATAAAAGCTCTTAATACCCCCTGATAATCTACCGCTCCATGTTGATAAAAACGGTCGTCCTCTGCAGCTAAAATGGCTTGGCGCATTCTTAAAGGGACGGTACGTAATTTCATTACAACACGCTTTTCTTCACCGAATTCGCCAATTAATTGATTGTCAGCAGTAAATACCCGTAATGGTACCTTAGGACGATAATCAGTCATGGCTTCCAGAGACGGAAGGCTGGGGTAGATTAATGCCATAGCAAGCACTACGAGAGCCGCACCGGTAAGCCCTAACGCCACCAGAACGCCAAATGGCAAGAGCAATCTTTTGAAGAACATAATTCATCATCTCATAAACGGTTACTCGCCATTATATGCGGTGCCCGGGTACAATAACAGTATGAACACATTTCCTAACATTTTTTTAATTGGTTTGATGGGTGCAGGAAAAACAACAGTTGGTCGACAACTGGCTAAAAAACTGCACTTAGAGTTTATTGATGCCGATCATGAATTAGAAGCGCGTACTGGTGTTTCTATTGCCACCATTTTTGAGTTAGAGGGCGAACAAGGTTTTAGGCTGCGCGAAGCTGAACTCATCAAAGAGTTGGTTGATAAACCGGGCATTGTTCTCGCTACAGGTGGCGGGGCGGTATTAAATGCCGAGACCCGTCGACTACTGCACACTAAAGGGGTCACTCTGTACTTACGAGCACGAGTTGAGGACCTATGGAAAAGAACTAAAAAAGACCGTCAGCGTCCCTTATTACAAAACACTGATCCCTTAAAAAAACTCCAGCAACTCTTTGGGGAGCGTGATCCTCTATATCAAGAAACCGCTCATATTGAAGTGGATACGGTTAGTCACAGTATTGATAAACTGATTACTTTTATTGAAAAAACCATTACTGATTATTTAGCCCATCATGAAAACACTCAGCGTTGATTTATTTGGCCGCGCCTATCCTATTCACATTGGCTCAGGGTTATTGTCAGACAGTTCTCTCATCACACCCCACATAAGTGGCAAACAGGTGATGATTGTCACCAATGAGACTGTAGCCCCCCTCTATCTTCAAACCCTTAAACATACCCTTAAAGAAACTGGCCTATTGGTAAAAGAAGTGATTCTTCCTGATGGAGAAAGTTATAAAAATTTTGAGTCTTACCGCTTAATTTTAGATGCGCTGGTTGAGGCGCGTTTTGAACGTCGTTCAACTTTGATTGCTTTGGGCGGTGGCGTAATTGGCGATTTAACAGGCTTTGCGGCGGCGACCTTTTTGCGTGGTATTCACTTTATTCAAATACCTACCACATTGCTTGCTCAAGTTGATTCTTCAGTGGGGGGTAAAACGGGTATTAATCATCCTTTAGGTAAAAATTTAATTGGTGCTTTTCATCAACCGCGCTTGGTTCTAGCAGACACCGACACCTTACGCACATTACCAGATAGAGAATACCGAGCAGGGCTCTCTGAAGTCATCAAATATGGTTTTATCCGCGACACTGAATTTATTACTTGGCTTGAAAATCACAGCACGCTCTTGAATCAACGAGATCAGGAAACACTCACTGAAGCCATTTATCGCTCTTGTCATAACAAAGCTATGATCGTGGCAGAGGACGAGTTTGAAACAACAGGATTGAGAGCACTACTTAATTTTGGTCATACCTTTGGTCATGCTATTGAAACAGGAATGGGTTATGGTGCATGGCTCCACGGCGAAGCAGTGGCTGTGGGTATGTTAATTGCGAGCGTAGTCTCTCAGCGCTTAGGCTGGTTACCTGAGAGCGATCTACAACGTATTATCAGTTTATCAACAGCCCTTCATTTACCCTCAAAAGCACCAGATCTTGGCGTTGATCGTTACTTAGAAATCATGGCAGGAGATAAAAAAGTAGACGCAGGCAAGATTCGTTATGTGCTTCTTAAACAACTAGGTAAAGCAGTACTCTCTCAAGAGGTGAATGAAGATTTAATTAAAGAGGCGTTATCACCAAACACTGGACAATTTATCGGTTCCACCACTGAAAAACCGGTTTAATTAATAAGTGGCAGCTAATTAATTAAATACTAGCGACAGCTTTGTGTTAATCGTAAGTTATAAGTAACTTACTCACATTCCAATTGGATTCGCCCTGTCAGTCCGCCTGAACAAGTCATCCGCTGTTAAACCAAACGGACACCTTATATGCTACAAAACCGGACAATTCTATTTATTGCTAACAGATAGCTAGAAATGGGTTGCCCTAAAACCGTTATGGCTGTATCATCCTATGCCCGGTATAAAAACTTAGTTAAATGCTAAGCTCCTGAAACTTTGCCCCACAACATGGGACAAACAAGATGTCTGGGTAAAAAATTTTGCCTTTGTGGCCGTTTACAACAATTAGTACTTTATTGATTGGTAGAGGTTATTCGAGTGAACCATCCTTACATTCCATCTGAACAAGGTCTCTATGATCCGATTAACGAGCACGATGCTTGTGGTGTGGGGTTTGTAGCCCATATTAAAGGGATCAAAAGTCACAGTATTGTTCAACAGGGCTTACAAATCCTTGAACATTTAACGCACCGCGGTGCAACAGGTGCTGATCCATTAGCGGGCGATGGTGCAGGGATTCTCATTCAATTACCTGATGCTTTTTTACGTAAAGTAACGACTCCTTTAAATATTACTTTACCAGAAGTAGGACGTTACGCTGTAGGTATGGTGTTTTTACCTCAAGATGCAACCAAGCGTGAGCAGTGCGAAAATATCTTAACCGAGTGCTTAAAAGAAGCAGGTCAGCGCGTACTGGGCTGGCGTACTGTCCCCACTGATAACAAGGGTTTAGGTGAGAGCGTTAAAGTTGTTGAGCCGGTTATTAAACAAATTTTTATTGCTCAGGGCGACAATTGCCCAGATCAAAACGCTTTCGAGCGTAAGTTGTTTGTTGCTAGAAAACGCAGTGAACATAAAGTCATTGCCTTAGGCGTAGATCGTAAAGAATTTTATGTTCCTTCACTGTCATCACGTACCATAATATATAAAGGTATGTTGTTAGCTGATCAAGTGGGCACTTACTATCTTGATTTAAAAGATACTGAAATGGTATCTGCTCTAGCGTTAGTTCATCAGCGCTTCTCAACCAATACTTTTCCTACCTGGGATTTAGCCCATCCATTCAGGATGATTGCTCATAATGGTGAGATCAATACCCTAAGAGGAAACGTAAACTGGATGGCAGCTCGCCGTGCGGCGATGGAGTCGGTACTCTTAGGTGAAGACCTTAAAAGTATTTGGCCTCTCATTGATGAAGGTCAATCTGACTCAGCAAGTTTTGATAATGCACTCGAATTGTTGGTAGCAGGCGGTTATCCACTTACCCAAGCCATGACTTTACTCATTCCAGAAGCCTGGGCCGGTAATCCATTAATGGATGAAGAGCGTCGTGCCTATTATGAGTATCATGCCGCCCTCATGGAACCATGGGATGGTCCTGCTGCGGTAGCCTTTACCGACGGTCGCCAGATTGGTGCCACCCTAGATCGTAATGGCTTACGCCCTGCCCGTTATTTGCAAACCAGTGATGATTTAGTACTAATGGCATCAGAGATGGGTGTGTTACCGATCCCACAAGAAAAAATCATCAAAAAATGGCGTTTACAGCCAGGTAAAATGCTTTTAATTGATATGGAGCAAGGTCGCATCATTAGTGATGCAGAACTCAAGAAAGAATTAGCAAGTGCCCATCCTTATCGTGAATGGCTCTTAAAAACACAAACTCGCCTGGAAGAACTACCTGCACCTAAAGAGCTAGTATTAGAGAACAAAGAGACTCTACTTGATCGCCAGCAAGCCTTTGGTGTGACCCAAGAGGAATTGAAATTCCTAATGGTCCCAATGGCTACCACCGGTCAAGAAGCGGTAGGCTCAATGGGGGATGACACACCTTTGGCTGTGTTATCAAACCGTCCTAAATCCTTATATCAGTACTTTAGACAATTGTTTGCTCAGGTAACCAACCCACCGATTGATCCTATTCGTGAAGAATTAGTGATGTCATTGGTGTCTTTCATTGGTCCAAGACCAAACTTATTAGGTCTTCATAGTAACGAACCTCAGCCACGATTAGAGGTATCTCAACCTATTCTCTCTGTTGAGGACATTAATAAGTTAAGACATATTGATCAGTACACCAATAATCAATTTAAAGCACATGTGCTCTCCATTAACTTCCCTGTTGTAGAGGGTACAAAAGGAATGGAAGGTGCCGTTAATCAATTGTGCTTAGACGCAGAAGAGGCAGTTAAACAAGGATTTAATGTCTTAATACTGTCTGATAGCGGTGTCGATGAACACCATATTGCTATCCCAGGTTTACTGGCAACAGCTGCGGTTCATCATCACTTAGTCAAGCAAGGATTAAGAACCAACACTGGTCTTGTGATTGAAACAGGCTCAGCCCGCGAAGTACATCATTTTGCTCTCCTTGCCGGTTACGGTGCAGAAGCTATTCACCCCTACTTGGCATTTGAAACTATCAGCAACATGGGTGACTTATTACCCCGTGATTTGGATATCAAAGAAGCACACAAACGCTTCATTAAAGCTGTATCAAAGGGCTTATTAAAAGTCACTTCAAAAATGGGTATTTCGACCTATCAATCTTATATGGGCGCACAAATTTTTGAAGCCATTGGCTTAAACAGCAGTTTTGTAGAGCGTTATTTCTTAGGTACTGCCACAAAAATTCAGGGTATTGGTTTAGAAGAAGTGGCTGCAGAAGTCTTTAAGCTGCATCAACAAGCTTATTCCAACTCGCCTTTATACGCTAACGCCCTTGATACGGGTGGAGAATATGCTTACCGTATCCGTGGTGAAGCGCATATGTGGACACCTGAGAGTATTTCTAAGCTGCAACTGGCGACAAAAACAGGTAGTTACAACACCTACCGTGAGTATGCTAAAGCCATCAATGATCAGTCTGAGAAATTGATGACGTTACGTGGACTCTTTGAAATCAAGTCCTCTGCACAATCAATTCCTCTTTCTGAAGTAGAAAGTGCGCAATCTATTGTTAAGCGTTTTGCAACAGGTGCCATGTCTTTAGGTTCCATTTCTCATGAGGCACACAGTACTCTTGCTATTGCCATGAACCGAATTGGTGGGAAATCCAATACTGGTGAAGGCGGCGAAGACCCTGTGCGCTTTAAGCCCATGGCTAATGGTGACTCCATGCGCTCAGCCATCAAACAAGTGGCGTCAGGTCGCTTTGGTGTGACCGCTGAATACTTAGTCAATGCAGACGACATTCAAATTAAAATGGCACAAGGCGCTAAACCTGGTGAAGGTGGTCAATTACCAGGACACAAAGTCAGTAAATACATTGGTAAATTGCGTCATTCTGTGCCCGGTGTTGGCTTAATTTCTCCACCGCCACACCATGATATTTATTCAATTGAAGATTTAGCTCAATTGATTCACGACTTAAAGAACGTTAATCCTGCAGCTCGCGTCAGTGTCAAACTGGTGTCTGAAGTGGGTGTGGGAACGGTGGCCGCGGGAGTATCCAAAGCCCACGCTGATCATGTAACCATTTCTGGGCATGATGGTGGTACCGGCGCTTCCCCCTTATCGTCTATTAAGTACGCAGGCTCCCCATGGGAATTAGGTCTTGCTGAAACACAACAAACGCTTGTACTTAACAAATTACGTGGACGTATTTGTGTGCAAGCAGACGGCCAAATGAAAACAGGTCGTGATGTGGTGGTTGCTGCTCTATTGGGTGCTGACGAATTCGGTTTTGCTACGGCCCCTCTCGTGGTAGAGGGTTGTATCATGATGAGAAAATGTCACTTAAATACCTGCCCAGTGGGTGTGGCAACACAGGACCCTGAGTTAATTAAGAAATTCACAGGTCAACCTGAGCACGTAATCAATTACTTCTTCTTTGTGGCTGAAGAAGTGCGTGAATACATGGCCCAAATGGGATTCAAAACCTTTAATGAAATGGTTGGCCGTGTTGATATGCTTGATATGAAAAAAGGCATTGAGCATTGGAAAGCCAAAGGCCTTGATTTCTCAAGAATCTTCCATCAACCTGCCATGCCAAAAGAAGTGGCTCGTTCATGGAAAGAGAGACAAGATCATGGTCTTGAACAGGCACTTGATCATCAGCTTATTCGTGAAGCCAAACCAGCTCTTGATGACAGACAACACGTTACTATCAACACTGAAGTACGTAATTTAAATCGTACAGTGGGAGCCATGCTCTCAGGAGAAGTGGCCAAACGTTATGGCCATCAAGGCTTAGCAGAGGATACGATTGTTGTAAAAGCTCATGGTACTGCAGGACAAAGTTTTGGTGCCTTCTTAGCCAAGGGTGTGACCTTTGAGCTCGTGGGGGAGGCCAATGACTATGTCGGTAAAGGACTATGTGGTGGTCGCATTGTGATTTATCCTGACCCAGTATGCCCTATCAAACCTGAAGAAAACATTATTGTTGGTAACACCGTACTCTATGGTGCGATCACAGGAGAATGTTACTTCCGTGGTGTGGCAGGGGAGCGTTTCGCGGTGAGAAACTCAGGCGCCACTGCTGTGGTTGAAGGCGTTGGTGACCATGGTTGTGAATACATGACAGGTGGTACCGTCGTGGTCTTAGGAGAAGCGGGTCGCAACTTTGCCGCTGGTATGAGCGGCGGAGTTGCCTATGTTCTTGATGAGGCAGGCGATTTTGAGAAACGCTGTAACCTCGCTATGGTTGAACTTGAGCCCATTCCTGAAGAAGACAATGCCTTGGATGAAAGCCGTGGTAACTTAGATAGCCATGGTCGAGTAAAAGTAAACCATCTTGGTAAATCTGATACCGAATTACTGAAGAGTCTGATTGAAAAACATGCTCACTATACTAATAGCGAACGTGCCAAGACTATTCTTGCTAACTGGAATCATTATTTGCCACGTTTTGTTAAAGTAATGCCAATGGAATATCGTCGTGCTTTAATTGAATTGGCACGTGAACAACATCAAGAAGACAATAAGGTGACACAACATGGGTAAGATTACTGGATTCATGGAGGTAGCAAGGCAAGACCAGACCTCCCTTCCCCCTGAAGAGCGCGTTAAAGGCTATTCAGAGTTTACCATTCCGCTTTCTCTTGAAGCAGTGAGTACACAAGGCTCACGTTGTATGGATTGCGGTATTCCTTTCTGCCAAACAGGTTGTCCTGTTAATAACATTATTCCAGACTGGAATGATTTAGTTTACAAGGGTCAGTGGCAAAGTGCTCTTGAAACATTGCACTCAACCAATAATTTTCCTGAGTTTACTGGTCGCATTTGCCCAGCTCCCTGTGAAGCGGCATGTGTCTTAAATATTAATAATGATGCAGTCACGATTAAAAATATTGAACACACCATTATTGACCATGGTTGGGAACAAGGTTGGGTTAAACCACAGATGGCTGCACAAAAAACCGGTAAAAAAGTAGCGGTTGTAGGGTCAGGCCCCTCTGGCCTTGCAGCAGCGCAGCAACTAGCTCGCGCTGGACATGATGTGACCGTCTTTGAAAAGAATGACCGTATTGGCGGCTTGCTGCGTTATGGTATTCCTGACTTTAAAATGGAAAAACACCTCATTGATCGCCGTATGGATCAAATGACAGCAGAAGGGGTAAGCTTTAAAACCAACGTTCATGTTGGGGTTAACTTAACCACTGATCAGTTATTAGCCGATTTTGACGCGGTATTACTCACAGGTGGTTCTGAGCATCCACGCGATCTCACTGTACCGGGACGTGAATTAGACGGCGTTCATTTTGCTATGTCATTTTTACCTCAGCAAAATAAGCGTAATGCTGGCGACAGTGTTAACAACTCTATTCTTGCCACGGGTAAACATGTGGTGGTGATCGGTGGTGGTGATACAGGTTCTGACTGTGTGGGTACTTCTATTCGTCAAGGCGCCTTATCTGTTACTCAATTTGAGTTGATGCCTCGTCCTCCTGAAAAAGAAAACAAACCATTGGTATGGCCTAACTATCCCATGAAAATGAGAACCTCCAGCTCACAAGAGGAAGGATGTCAGCGCGATTGGAGTGTGGCCACTAAAGCGTTTTTAGGTAGCAATGGCAAAGTTGAAAAACTACTTGCAGTGCGTCTTGATTGGCATAAAAACGATCAAGGACAAATGGTCATGAAAGAGGTTCCTGGTTCAGAGTTTGAGGTTAAAGCTGACTTGGTATTGCTTGCTATGGGCTATCTTCATCCTGTGCATGAAGGGATGCTCAAAGACTTCAACGTTGGTCTTGATAACCGTGGCAATATTGCCGCCAACACTGATAACTACAAAACCAATTTGGATAAAGTCTTTGCCGCAGGGGACATGCGTCGCGGACAATCTTTGGTGGTCTGGGCTATCCGTGAGGGACGTCAGGCAGCACGTGCCATTGATGAATATCTAATGGGTTCATCGACACTGCCACGCTAAGGATACTATGCTACATAATGACACCTTTCTAAGAGCCTTACTTCGCGAACCTACGGAATACACTCCTTTATGGATCATGCGTCAGGCTGGTCGCTATTTACCTGAATATAATGCCACGCGGGCACGCGCAGGAAGCTTTCTTGATTTATGCAAGAACCCTGATCTTGCCACAGAAGTGACGCTACAACCTCTAGCCCGTTTTCCACTGGATGCGGCTATTTTGTTTTCAGATATTTTAACCATTCCTGATGCCATGGGTTTAGGGTTGTATTTTGCTGAAGGGGAAGGACCAAAACTAGAAAGACCATTACGTGATGAATGGGAAATCAGAAATCTTAGCGCTCCCGATCCTGATACGCATTTAAGTTATGTCATGAGTGCAGTGAGTCAAATTCGCCGCTCTCTAGCAGGCAGTGTTCCTTTAATTGGTTTCTCTGGTAGCCCTTTTACTCTAGCGTGCTACATGGTAGAAGGCGGGGGCTCAGAAGACTTCCGCCACATCAAAGGGATGCTATATCGTCGTCCTGATTTACTGCATCAAATTCTTGAAGTAACCACCCAATCTGTGATTCTTTACTTGAATGCACAGATAGAAGCTGGTGCTCAGGCAGTGATGGTGTTTGATACCTGGGGTGGGACACTCTCAACCCCGGCTTATGAAGAGTTTTCTTTACATTATTTGCGTCGTATCGCGGCTGAATTAACTAAGCAAGCAGAAGGACGACGCGTACCCAGTATTGTCTTTACCAAAGGCGGTGGCCTGTGGCTTGAGCGTATTGCTGAAGCAGGCTTTGATGCGGTGGGATTAGATTGGACAATCGAATTGTCTGAAGCCAAAAGACGTGTTGGCCATCAAGTAGCACTACAAGGCAATATGGATCCATCGGTGCTGTTTGGCTCACCTCAAGCGATAGAAAAAGAAGTAGAAAGAATTATTACCTCTTTTGGTGCAGACCCAGGACATGTGTTCAACTTAGGGCATGGGATTTCACGATTTACGCCTCCTGAACATGTGGCAGTATTGGTTGATGCGGTTCATAACGTAAGTAGACGCCTACGTACAAACAATTAGGAATTTAACTTTCTGCTTTGTGTTATGCACAATAAGGTGGCAATGTTAATATTTCTTTAAAAATCAAAAAGCTATCTAATCAAAAATATAACTTATTGATTTTTAATGTTATTTTTTTATAGAAAAAAGCCTTGACGAATAACAAAGATATAGTACTTTAGATCTAGTAAGGCTTTTACTGAGATATTCACAAAGTTATCCACAGGCAACCAATACCGTGTTAAGCCATGAATTTCATTGAAGTTGCCCTTGATCTACCCCTAACTACACTGTTTGATTATCGGTGTGATGAGGCAACACCCGATGATATCGGTCGGCGTGTTAAGGTCCCTTTTGGTCGCGAAGAAAAAGTAGGTGTTGTACTCAACGTAAAAAATAGCAGTACTCTTCCTCTAGATAAAATCAAACAAGCTGCAACACCATGGCGTGATGTCCCTCCTCTACCAAAAGATGTGATGCGTTTACTAGGTTTTACTAGTCACTATTATCAGCATCCCCTAGGGCCCGTTGTATTACATGCCATCCCTCCTGCTTTAAAAAAAACCACTGACTGGCAGCCCCCTAAAAGAAGAACACTCTCTACATCCGTTTCAGTGAGCACAGCGCCGCCACTTAATAATGAACAGCGCCAAGCTTGTAACGCCATTATCGAGCATCATAACGAGTTTCATACTTGGTTATTGCAAGGCATTACTGGTAGCGGTAAAACTGAAGTCTATTTAGAGCTTGTCAGAGAAACACTAATACTTGGCAAACAAGTTCTGATTCTCGTTCCTGAAATCAATTTAACTCCCTTAATTGAGCAGCGTTTTCAGGCGCGCTTTCCTGAGGCTAATATGGTTAGTTTGCATAGTGCCATTGGCGAAAAAGAGCGTGCTCAACGCTGGATTGATGTGGCCTCAGGGAAAGTCCAGATTGTACTGGGTACGCGCCTTGCTATTTTCTCACCGCTTAATCATCTTGGTCTTATCATTGTGGATGAGGAACATGATAGCTCCTATAAACAGGCTGAAGGGATGCGCTACCATGCCAGAGATCTCGCTATTATTCGTGGACAATACAACAACTGTCCTGTGGTATTAGGCTCTGCCACTCCCTCATTAGAGAGTTGGTGGAATGCCAAACAAGGGCGCTACCATCTCATTCAACTCACAGAACGCGCTCACCAAGGTGCCACATTACCAAGCATTCGTTTAATCAAGGCCGAGCTCAAGCATGACTCACCTCTACTTAACCAAGAGATTGTTAAGGCCATTGGTGAGCGCCTTGAAAGACAACAACAATCATTACTATTTATTAATCGACGTGGCTTTGCGCCGGTATTAATCTGCAATCAGTGCCAGTGGCTTGCCACCTGTCCTGATTGCCAGACACGACTCGTGGTACATCGCCGACAACAACGCTTACGCTGTCACCATTGTAATTATCAACGCCCTATCGATTACCAATGTCGTCAATGTCACAGCCAAGACTTAACCACCTTAGGGGAAGGAACCCAAAAAATAGAAGAAAGCCTGCAACAGTTATGGCCTGATGCACGCATTTTACGCATCGACAGTGATAGTCTACAGAGTAAAAGTTGGGCCACACAAATTCAGGACATTCATGCCGGTAAAGTGGATATTTTGGTAGGCACACAAATTCTAATTAAAGGCCATGATTTCCCAAAACTCACCTTGGTTGCTGCTCTTAATGTAGACAATGCCCTCTACAGCAGTGACTTTAGGGCAAGTGAGCGCTTATTTACACAACTCATACAAGCAGCGGGTAGAGCCGGTCGTGGGAGTGACAAGGGACAAGTATTAATAGAAACCGCCTTCCCTCAACACCCCTTATTTGAAGCATTGATTCACCATGATTACCACCGTTTTGCAGAGAGTGAGCTGGAAGAGCGACGTTTAATTGGTTTCCCACCCTTTTGCTATCAAGCGCTATTACGAGGTTCAGCTAAAGAACTCTCTCACCTACAACAATTTATGCGTGGGGCAAGAGAGGCTTTGAAGCGCCTCGCCAGTGAAGAGGTGATGCTCTTTGATGTGGTAGCCCCTACTCTACATAAAATAGGTAACAAGTACCGCCTACAATTATTGCTTCAATCCTCTTCACGACCACTGTTACAACAGGCGTTATCCCAATGGAGTGAGTATTTGTTTTCTCATGCACCCCATTCTGTCAATTGGGTCATTGACGTAGATCCAATTGATTGTTGAGGCTTTCGATTACCCTTTATAATGCACTATTCACTCACAGTTATTTAAGTTATGAACAACGCACACGTCTCACTGTTAACCGAACTCAATCAATTATTCCATGAGGCTATTCGTAGTATTGCCGATGTGGATACAACTCACCTGTCTCTAGAAAGACCTAAGCAAAGTAATCATGGGGACTATGCCCACAACGGTGCCTTGCAATTAGCGAAAGTGCTTAAGCTCGCACCAAGAGAGGTAGCACAAAAGCTCATTGACGCGCTGCCTAGTAATGCCTTGATAGAGCGCTGTGATATCGCCGGTCCTGGCTTTATTAACATCTTTGTTAAACAGAGTGCTAAACAACGCGTTGTCCATCAAGTGCTCCATAAAGGTAAAGAATGGGGTAATACTGAGTTTGGTCATCAGCGCTCTTTATTGATTGAATTTGTGTCTAGTAACCCAACCGGCCCATTACATGTGGGTCATGGGCGTGGTGCTTCTTATGGTGACTCGGTAGCCAACATCCTGAATAAAGCAGGCTTTAAGGTTAGCAAAGAATACTATGTCAATGACGCCGGTCGGCAAATGGATATTTTAACGGTATCCACGTGGCTGCGTTATCTTGCTTTATTCGGCTCAACCATTGCTTTCCCAAGTAATGGTTATCAAGGTGATTATGTGACGGATATGGCAGAATTGGTCAAGGCACAATGGGCCAAGCAACTCTATCACGCTGATGAGTTTGTTCTTCTTAACCTTAATCCACCCACTCAAACAGAAGAGGATGAAGCCATTGAACGCTACATGGATGCCCTCATTGCTCGAGCAAAATTCTTACTAAAAGACCACTATCATCAACTTCATCAACACGTATTATCCTTACAATTGGCTGACTGTAAAGAGGATTTAAAAGAGTTTGGTGTCACCTTTGATGAGTGGTTTTCTGAACAGTCTTTATACACGTCTGGTGCGGTTAAAAAAGTCGTTGATCAACTGGAGGCTAAGGGCTATCTCTATCAACAAGATGGTGCTGTGTGGTTTAAATCCACCCAATTTGGCGACGAAAAGGATCGCGTAGTACAACGAGAAAATGGTATTTATACTTATTTTGCTTCTGATATTGCCTATCATGCCAACAAGTTTGAACGGGGCTTTGATTTACTCATCGATGTCTGGGGGGCAGACCACCATGGTTACATCCCCCGAGTTAAGGCAGCATTGACTGCACTAGGTTTTAACACTGAGCGCTTAATTATTCCGTTAGTACAGTTTGTTAGTCTCTATCGTGGTGGCGAGAAAGTACAAATGTCCACCAGAAAAGCCCAGTTTGTTACCTTACGTGAATTACGTGAAGAAGTGGGTAATGATCCTGCTCGATTATTTTATGTTTTACGTAAATCAGACCAACACTTGGATTTTGACTTGGATTTAGCCAAATCTCATAGTAACGATAACCCTGTGTACTATATTCAATACGCTCATGCAAGAATTCATAGCGTATTACAAAAGTGGGGGCAGGATATCGCAAGCCTCGTTGACTGTGACTTGTCCCCTCTAACGCTTGAGCATGAATTTAAGCTAATGCAACTGTTGGAAGATTATCCAGATACGATTAACGCAGCTGCACGGGATTATGCACCACATACTCTCGCCTTTTATCTTAAAGACCTAGCTGCTGAATTACACAGTTACTACAATTCACAACAATTTTTAGTGGATGATGTTACTCTTTGTCGTGCACGTTTATCACTGATTCTTGCTGTCGCCACAGTCTTAAATGATGGGCTACAATTATTAGGGGTAAGTGCTCCTTTAACCATGTAGGATGACTGTTTAATGAACAGACCGGATATGAGACCACGACCCACACCACGCAGTAATAGTGGTGGTGGGGGTGGCATGAAGCTTTTTAAAGGTATTTTAATTGGCCTGGTATTAGGAGTAGCACTGTCCGCTGGCACGGCTATTTATGTGACTCACATGCCTAATCCCTTTGTTAAAAAAGTGGATTCCGTGGATACCAGTTCCGATAAACCCATTAATGAAATGCCTGATGTCTCTAAGCATGGCATCATGAATCCCACCACAGTG
Source organism: Pseudomonadota bacterium (assembly GCA_021811145.1). Classification (GTDB taxonomy): domain Bacteria; phylum Pseudomonadota; class Gammaproteobacteria; order Burkholderiales; family Ferrovaceae; genus PN-J185. Next base: position 35,049 of record JAJZPN010000004.1, on the reverse strand, counting down.
GAAGGCAGTAATGGATCTGTGGGAGCAGTGATCACACCTAGTATGCCCCAACCTGTGGTTAATACGCCGCAACCTATTAGCCCACCCATGGCAAATAGTGCAGATACAGTTAATAACCCGGTTGTGGTCCCAGGTGGAGTGAGCGACACTCAAGCTACAGCGGATAACCAACACAAGGCTGCTCCTCCAGCACCCTCTGAGAGTTCAACGCAAAGCAGTGAGTCGCCCACAAAAACCAGTTTATTTGTGCAGACCGGCGCCTTTAAACAAGCCCGTGAAGCTGAAGATCAACGTGCTAATTTAGCTTTGATAGGCGTTGACGCCAGTGTCAGCGCTCCCAATGGTGGTCAAGAGAAACTATATCGTGTGCGTATTGGTCCACTATCCAATATGGATGAAGTACATACTTTAATCAGTACGCTAAAAAGTAATGGTTTTAGCCATACTGCAGTCGTTAAAGAAAAACACAATTAATTATTAATGAGGTGATGATCTTGAAAACGCTTCTAAACTCTCTTTTTATTGCCTTAAGTATGATGGCGGTTGTGACAACGGTCAATGCTGGCGCTCCTGTAAACGGTAAAGATTATGTGGTGATTGATTCACCCATACCAAAAGACAATAGCCAAGTGGTGGAAGTAGATGAAGTATTTTCTTATGCCTGTCCACACTGTGCACATTTTGCTCCTACCATTGAAGCATGGGCTAAAAAGCTACCTAAAAACGTGGTGTTTAAGCGTATTCCTGTGAGTTTTGGTCGCAGTCAATGGGCTGTCACTGCTAAAACGTACTATGCTATCAATGCTCTACATCTGGTGCCTCAGTTACATGAAAAAATCTTCCAAGCTATTCATGAACAAAACGTAAATTTATTTTCTGAGGACGTATTATTTGATTGGATTGAAAAGCAAGGTGTAGATCGCCAAAAGTTTATTAATGCGTATCGTTCATTTAGCGTTCAGAGTGAACTCCAACGTGGCGACCAATTAGCCATGGCTTATGGAGTTGATGCGGTACCGACCCTCATCATTGATAATAAATACCGTACTTCTCCCAGTATGGCAGGAGGATATACACAACTTATTCCAGTGCTTAATGCACTTGTTGAAAGCAGTTTAAAGACTCAACACCACTAATCTTTTTTAGGTAATGGACGACGCCAACGAGATATAGAAACTTGTTTAGAACGGGAGAGAGTGAGCTCTCCCGGTGGCGTTGAGGTGACAATGGTTGATCCTGCACCGATAGTGCTTCCCTTAGCGACGGTGACTGGTGCCACCAGTTGAGTGTCTGAACCAATAAACACATCATCTTCAATCACTGTTTGATGTTTGTTAACCCCATCGTAATTACAAGTAATAGTCCCTGCACCAATATTGACACGCGCACCCACTGTACTGTCACCAAGATAAGCCAAATGATTGGCCTTTGATGAATTGCCCAAGGTGGTTTTTTTGGTTTCTACAAAATTACCAATATGAACAGCCTCATGGGTGATAGTGCCCAGTCTCAATCGGGCATAAGGGCCAATACGATTGTGAGCGCCAATTACTGCGCCATCAATATGTGTAAAAGCATGTATTTCTGTGTTTTGTGAAACAGTACAGTCTTTTAAGACACAATAAGGACCGACTCGAACACCATCTTCTAGCGTTACTTGCCCTTCAAAAATACAGCCCACATCGATATACACATCTTGACCGCAGTGTAATTTTCCTCGCACATCAAAACGATGAGGATCACTAATGGCCACTCCCTCTTTTTGTAGAGTAAGAGCCACATGCGCTTGATAGTGTCTTTCCAGCTCAGCTAATTGCTGTTGGCTATTCACCCCCAAAGCTTCCCAATCATATTGAGGGTGACACGTATGAATAGTGCACCCACTTTGTTGTGCAAGGGCGATGACATCGGTTAAATAGTACTCACCTTGAGCATTATTGGTAGTTAAGGCTGTAAGCCAGCCTTGAAGTCGTGATCGAGGTAGAGCCATGATGCCTGTGTTGATTTCTTTAATCGCTAATTCACTCGCTGACGCATCCTTATGCTCACGAATCCCCATCACACGGTTGTTTTCATCTCTTAAAATTCTACCGTAACCCTGAGGGTCATCAACAAGCTGGGTTAACAGTGCGACATGTTTACCCTCACACAAAGTAACCAAGGTTTGTAAAGTATTAAGTTGTAATAAGGGTACGTCCCCGTACACCACGAGTACACTTTGGCAATCTTGAGGAATATGTTGCAGTGCTAAAGTTAAGGCATGCCCTGTTCCCAGCTGAGGCTGTTGCAGGACTATATCCACACTGTCATTTTTTAAATGAGACTGAAGTAAATCTGCTTGATGGCCAATAACCACTAAACGCTGCTGTGCGTTAAGCTCCTCTGCTCGATCTAGAACATGATTTAATAATGGCTTGCCTGCCAATCGATGAAGTACTTTAGGAAGTTGACTGCGCATCCGGCTACCAAGCCCCGCTGCTAGAATCACCACACTTAAGGATTGTGGAGAAGGTGATGGGCTTGGCTGAACTGGACTCACCCACCACTCCGTTTAACGAAGAGTTTTACGTAATTTTTGAATAGCAGCTAATTGTGCAACAGCGCTAGCTAATTCAGCGGATGCTTTTGCATAATCTAGCGAAGCAGATTTCTCGACTAAAGCTTCTTCCGCAAGTCGCTTAGCTTCTAGGGCCTTGGCTTCATCTAAATCATGGCCACGAATTGCTGTATCCGCCAACACAGTCACCACATCAGGTTGTACTTCTAAAATACCGCCTGAGACAAAAACCAACTCTTCATCATCGCGTCCTGCAACACGAATGCGAACCGACCCTGGTCGGATACGAGTAATCAGAGGAGTATGGCGTGGATAAATACCAAGCTCCCCCATCTCTCCTGGAAGTACAATAAACTCAGCTTCCCCCGAGAAAATATGCTCCTCGGCACTGACCACATCCACGTGGATTAATTGGGTCATGCTGTTACTCCCTTATTGCATGGTTTTAGCTTTTTCAACCGCTTCTTCAATGGTTCCTACCATATAAAACGCTTGCTCTGGTAAGGAATCATAATCGCCATTAACGATTCCTTTAAAGCCTTTAATGGTTTCAGCCAAGGATACGTATTTACCCGGTGAACCAGTAAACACTTCAGCCACGTTAAAGGGCTGTGATAAGAAACGTTGAATCTTACGTGCACGCGCTACAACTAATTTATCTTCAGGAGACAATTCATCCATACCTAAAATAGCAATAATGTCACGCAACTCTTTATAACGCTGCAAGGTTGCTTGAACAGCACGTGCAGTGTTGTAATGTTCTTCACCCACGACCAATGGATCTAACTGACGTGAGGTTGAATCAAGTGGATCAACCGCAGGGTAAATACCAAGAGAGGCGATATCACGTGATAACACAACCGTTGAGTCTAAGTGCAAGAAGGTGGTGGCTGGTGAGGGATCGGTCAAGTCATCGGCAGGAACATACACCGCTTGGACAGAAGTAATGGATCCCACTTTGGTTGAAGTAATACGCTCTTGCAGACGACCCATCTCTTCAGCCAAGGTAGGTTGATAACCCACCGCAGAAGGCATACGTCCCAATAACGCGGATACTTCGGTACCAGCTAGTGTGTAGCGATAAATATTATCAACGAAGAACAATACGTCACGTCCTTCATCACGGAAATATTCAGCCATGGTAAGACCCGTTAATGCCACACGTAAACGGTTACCAGGTGGCTCATTCATCTGACCATAGACGAGAGCCACTTTATCTAAAACGTTGGAGTCTTTCATCTCGTGGTAGAAGTCATTCCCTTCACGAGTACGCTCACCCACACCAGCAAACACAGAGTAACCACCATGTTCTTTAGCGATGTTGTTAATTAACTCCATCATGTTAACGGTTTTACCTACACCGGCACCACCGAACAGACCAACCTTACCACCTTTAGCAAAGGGACAAATTAAGTCGATCACTTTAATCCCAGTTTCTAACAACTCTTGGCTAGGTGACAGCTCTTCGTAGGCTGGGGCTTTACGATGAATGGATGATTTTTTCTCAGTAGTAACAGGACCTGCCTCATCAATTGGGCGACCTAATACGTCCATAATACGTCCCAAGGTTTGCGGACCTACTGGTACAGAAATAGGAGCACCAGTGTTCTTAACAATCATGCCTCTTCTTAAACCGTCAGAGGATCCTAGGGCAATAGTTCTAACAATACCATCACCTAATTGTTGTTGAACTTCTAAGGTAAGCTCACTACCATCCATGATTAAAGCATCATAGACTGCAGGCATTTGATCATGTGCAAATTCGACGTCAATCACTGCGCCGATACATTGGACGATTTTTCCTTGGTTCATGTGTATGTCCCGTTAAATATTAATCAGAATGTTAAACTGCTGCTGCACCACCGACAATCTCAGATAGCTCTTTGGTAATTGCTGCTTGTCTTGATTTGTTATAAATCAACTGCAACTCACCAATCACATTCCCTGCATTGTCAGATGCTGCCTTCATGGCCACCATACGAGCACTTTGTTCAGAAGCAATATTCTCTGTCACTGCTTGGTAAACAAGTGCTTCAACATAACGCACCATTAATTCATCAATTACTGCTTTGGGGTCAGGTTCATAAATGTAATCCCACGCAGTAGTGTTAGCTTGATTGTTGTTATCTTTTAATTCACCCTTAGCAAGCGGTAGTAAAGGCTCTATGGTTGGTTCTTGCTTCATGGTATTAATGAAACGGTTGTAAGCAATATATACCGCATCAATCTCACCATTGGTGTAACGATCCAACATGACTTTCACTGGGCCAATTAGTTTTTCCAAATGGGGTGTGTCACCTAATTGAGTAACTTGAGCTACCACATTGCCACCCATGCGCTGCATAAAACTTAAGCCTTTGTTACCGATGGTAACCAGCTCTATTTTTGCACCTTGGTTTTCCCATTTTTTCATGGCTTGGGTAAGTTGTCTTAATACGTTGGTATTTAAACCACCGCACAACCCTTTATCAGAGGTCACTAAAATAAAACCCACTGATTTTACTTTTTCACGCTGTACCAAATAAGGATGTTGGTACTCAGGATGTGCTGTCGATAAGTGAGCTGCCACCTGACGGATTTTCTCGCCATAAGGGCGCGTGGCTCGCATACGATCTTGAGCCTTACGCATTTTACTGGCAGCCACCATTTCCATGGCTTTAGTGATCTTACGCGTATTTTGTACGCTTTTGATCTTCATCCTAATTTCTTTAGAACCTGCCATCTCAACTCCAATAGAGTACTGTATTCATTTAATACTTATTAAACGAATAAATTAATACACACCGTTCTTTTTAAAGTCTTGGATAGCTGCTTCTAATTCTTTCTCAGCATCCTTATCCATGTCTTTAGTGGTTTCAATCTTATTCATTAACCCTGCGTATTTGTCTTTTAAGTAAGCTTTTAAGCCAGCTTCAAACGCTAAGGCACGCTTCACTTCCACATCATCATAATGACCACTGTTAACTGCATACAGTGTCACCGCCATTTCTGATACAGATAATGTTGCGTATTGAACCTGTTTCATGAGCTCAGTAACCATACGACCACGCTCTAGTTGCTTACGCGTTGTGTCATCTAAATCAGAGGCAAATTGAGCAAACGCAGCCAATTCACGATACTGAGCTAGAGCTAAACGAATACCGCCACCCAGTTTCTTAATGACTTTAGTTTGCGCGGCACCACCCACACGAGATACTGAAATACCCGCGTTAATAGCAGGACGAATACCAGCGTTAAACAAATCTGTTTCTAGGAAGATCTGACCGTCGGTAATAGAAATCACGTTGGTTGGAACGAATGCGGTTACGTCACCAGCTTGAGTTTCAATGATAGGTAAAGCGGTTAATGAACCGGTCTTACCTTTCACTTCACCGTTGGTGAATTTTTCAACGTATTCTTCACTAACACGTGCTGCTCTCTCTAATAAGCGGGAGTGCAAATAGAAAACATCACCAGGATAGGCTTCACGACCAGGAGGACGACGTAACAATAAGGAAATCTGGCGATAAGCCCAAGCTTGTTTGGTCAAATCATCATAAATAATCAATGCATCTTGACCGCGGTCACGGAAATATTCACCCATTGCACATCCTGCATAGGGAGCAATGAATTGCATAGCAGCAGAATCAGAGGCTGTTGCAGCAACAACAATGGTGTAATCCATCGCACCATGCTCTTCTAATTTTCTTACTACGTTAACAATAGATGATGCTTTTTGACCAATCGCGACATAAATACAAATCACGTCTTGGCCTTTTTGATTGATAATGGTGTCAATCGCTACAGCGGTTTTACCCGTTTGACGGTCACCAATAATTAACTCACGTTGTCCACGACCAATTGGTACCATTGAATCGATTGACTTCAAGCCGGTTTGCACTGGCTGCGTTACTGATTTTCTCCAAATAACGCCTGGCGCAATTTTTTCAACAGGCGACGAATTTTTTGCATTGATTGGACCTTTACCGTCAATGGGCTTACCTAAAGCATCCACAACACGGCCAATTAATTCAGGACCAACAGGAACTTCCAAGATTCTACCAGTACAGGTAACTTGATCACCCTCACTGATGTGTTCATATTCACCTAGAATAACAGCACCTACCGAGTCACGCTCAAGGTTAAGAGCTAGCCCAAAGGTATTTTTGGGAAACTCAAGCATTTCACCCTGCATAACGTCTGTCAATCCGTGAACTCTAACGATCCCGTCAGTCACGGATACAACTGTACCTTGTGTTCTTGCTTCCGCTGATACAGGCAAATCTTTTATTTTTGCTTTGATCAGTTCACTAATTTCAGATGGGTTTAACTGCATTCTATTCTCCTAACCTATGAGGTATCAGCTCATCGACTTAATGTTTTAATGCGGCGGTCATTTTCTCAATCTGGGCTTTAACCGATCCATCGATAACAACATCACCGACAATGATTTTTACGCCACCAATTAACTCTGGGTGTACTGTTACTTCAGCACGCACTTTACGACCAAATTTCTTCTCTAAATCTTTTAGTAATACGTCTTTTTCAGCATCACTTATCGAGAAAGCACTTTGAATTTCAGCATCCAAAATACCTTCCTGCTCATGACGTAAATGTTCAAACTGAACCGATATTGCTGCAGCAGCAGGTAAACGGTGATTATCAACTAACACATTGACGAGATGATGAATGTCATTGTCTGGATTAGCTAATAATGAATTAACCAGTTTTTTAATCGCGTCGCGATCAAGCCTAGGATCACCTACAGCATTAGCAAATTGTTCATCTTTAACAATAATGGCCAGCTTTGATAGCGCATCCGACCATTTGTCATATTGTCCTTGTTCATGGGCAATCTCAAAGATTGCTTGAGCATAAGGTCTTGCGATGGTCGATAACTCTGCCATATCTATTCCTTATAACTCAGCTCTTATGGATGACAACAATTCTGCATGCGCAGCAGGATTAATCTCACGACGTAAAATCTTTTCGGCACCAGCCATAGCAAGATCTGCAACCTGACTACGTAGTGCTTCTTTTGCCTTATTGATTTCCTGATCCACTTCAGCTTTAGCTTGTGCTAATACACGCTCAGCTTCTGTACGAGCTTCATTTTTAGCTTCTTCAATGATTTCATTACGTCTTTTTTCTGATAAAGAAATAATTTCAGCAGCTTTTGATTTGGCTTCTTTCAGCGCTTCCTGTGATTTAACTTCTGCATTAGCTAAATCTGATTTGGCACGTTCTGCTGCAGCAAGACCGTCAGCTATTTTTTTAGCTCGTTCCTCTAAAGCAGCAGTAATGGGCGGCCAAATAAACTTCATTGTCACCCAGATCAAAATCGCAAATGTAATTGCCTGACCTAGTAGCGTGGCATTAATATTCATGCCTTTAACTCCGTTTATCTATTAACGAATTAACCTTTGAGCATTGGTACGAATGGGTTTGCGAATAGCAAGAACAAACCGATACCTACACCAATCATGGTTACCGCATCAAGCAAACCTGCAACGATAAACATTTTAACTTGCAAGGTTGGAATCATTTCTGGTTGGCGTGCAGCACCTTCGAGGAAACGACCACCTAAAATACCGAAACCAATAGCGGTTCCCAATGCGCCACAACCAATTAAAATGGCTACAGCAATGGCTGTGCTACCCAGTAATGAAGCGAGATGTTCCATAATTTCTCCTTAAAAGACGAACTAATTAAAAAAATTATCCCTTACCTGACTAGTGGCTTTCGTTGGCCATACTCAAATAAATGATCGTTAAAATCATAAAAATAAATGCTTGCAATGTAATAATTAAAATGTGGAAAATTGCCCAAGGAGCACCCAACAACCATTGTAGGTAGGGTGGTAATAAAGCAATTAAAATAAATACCATTTCACCTGCATACATATTTCCGAACAACCGCAGAGCGAGCGAAATAGGTTTTGCTAAGTCTTCAATTAATCTAAAAATTAGGTTAAAGGGTGCCATCTTTGCACCAAAAGGAGCAGTCAGCGCTTCTTTTAAGAAACCACCCACACCTTTAGCTTTAAAGGTATACGCGTAAATTAAAACAAACACGGTTAACGACATTGCAAAGGTTAAATTGGGATCAGCTGTAGGCACAGCACGCCAGTGTCCTACACCTGCCATTCCTAACAAATGAGGGATTAAATCAACTGGTAACAAATCCACTGAATTTAATATGAAAACCCAAACAAAAATAGTTAAGGCAAGAGGAGCCACCATGCCTGGCTCACCATGAAACACATCTCTTACTTGAGTCTGAACCATCTCAAGAATAACTTCTACGATGGATTGGAGTTTTCCTGGAACACCTGATGTCGCTTTACTTGCGACCAATGCAAACAAGCCTAAAACGAGAAAACCTAATAATGCTGAAGTAATCAATGTATCTAGATTAAATGTCCAGAATCCTTGACCTACTTGTAAATTAGTCAAATGGTGATGAATATATTCACTACTTGTTAAACCAGCACTTTCGCTCATAATTTTCTATTCTTTTATGCCCGTAACAACGCTAGCCAGTAAACGGCTAACACCACTAAAAATGTTGTAAAAAACCCAATCAGCTGTAATTGCGTATCGAATTTAAATATCAACGCAAATAAGCCAATGGTTACAAAAAATTTTATTCTCTCCCCCGCATATTGGGCTGTTAACCAGTCTTGCGGTTTTTTTCCTTTTACTACTGCACTTCTTAAAGCATATGCCACTCCAGGTAGGAACACCACAGAGCCGCCTAAAAGCGAAGATACAGCAGTATTTACTCCCTTAACCCCTAAAAACAACAAGGAAATCAAAAAGGTAAGTAAAATTTGCAGCAAGATTATCTGGATAATTTTTTTGTGTATCACAAATAAAGTAGCAAATCGATCAGATTATAAACGTTTCAGAGTGTTACGGTCAATGAAATACTTTTACTAATTGGTATTTTTAAAGAAAGCTAAAATTCCATCTAACTGATCAAGGCTTTCATAACGTATTGTCATTGATCCCGCCCCCTTTTTTGTCCCGCTCTTAAATGTCACTGTTGCACCCAATGTATCGGATAATTCATTTTGTAAGCGCAGCACATCAGGGTCTGTTTTATTGGTCTTTTTGACAGACGCTCCGCTTAACTCACGTCTTACTTGATTTTCTGTTTCACGTACTGACCAGTGATGCTCAACAATTTGGCTGGCTAAATGTCGTTGTTTAATTGCCGGTAAACTTAATAGCGCTCTGGCATGACCCATTTCGATTTGCCCAAGATTAATTAATGATTGAACATAATCATCTAAGTCCAATAAGCGCAGTAAGTTACTGACAGCACTTCTTGATCGCCCAATGGCTTGTGCCACTTGATCATGGGTTAATTGAAACTCTTCAATTAAACGCGCTAAGCCCTTGGCTTCTTCAATTGGATTAAGGTCTTCACGCTGTATATTTTCGATTAAAGCAACGGCCAAAGTTGCTTTATCTGGTATATTTTTTATGACAACAGGAACGTGGCTTATTCCGGCACGTTGCGCTGCGCGCCAGCGTCTTTCTCCCGCAATAATCTCATAGCGCCCCACCTGATCTAGAGGCCTAACTAAAATAGGCTGCAATATGCCCTGCTCTTTGATCGAGTTAGCGAGCGTTGCCAATGCCTCATCACTCATTGCTGTCCGCGGCTGATAGCGACCGGGGCTGAGTGTGCTTATGGCTAAAGTAGTTAGCTTCTCTTGATCGTTATCACTCTTCTCTGAGCCGCCTAATAACGCATCTAATCCTCGACCCAACCCTTTACCTTTAACCATTTATTCTCTCTTTTTTAACTTTTTTATTTAACTTTTACTTCAGTTAACCGTTGTAATATCTCTTGCGTTAACTGCACATAGGCTTTAGCGCCTTTTGAAGAACCATCATAATCAATTGCACTTAAACCATGACTTGGTGCTTCTGCTAAACGAACATTTCTAGGAATAGGCGTGTTGTATACCTTATCGCCAAAATGTTTTTGTAATTGTTCAGACACCTGTTGCGCTAGCGCATTTCTTGGATCAAGGAGAGTGCGAACAATCCCTTCAATTTCTAAGTGTGGATTTAGATGTCCGCGGACTTGGCGTACCGTTTGCACCAAATCAGAGAGCCCTTCTAGAGCATAATATTCACACTGCATTGGAATAATCACTTTTGTGGCCGCCGCCAAACCATTGATCGTCAGTAAATTAAGTGTAGGGGGGCAATCAATTAATACAATGTCATAACGATCGCTACAAATTGCTAGCGCCTCTTTAAGACGATACTCACGTCTCTCCCCTTCTACCAATTCCACTTCAGCACCCGCTAAGTTTCTATTTGCAGGTAAAACATGATAGCCCGCTTGCGACAGAGAAAAAATATCACCTTGCGCTAACTGAGGATCTAACAATATGTCGTAAATACTGTAGGACAAATTACTTTTATCAAGACCACTACCGGTGGTTGCGTTGCCCTGTGGATCAAGATCAACAAGTAATACACGCTGCTTAAGTTTGGTTAAGGCTGCCGCCACATTTACGGCTGTGGTGGTTTTTCCTACCCCACCTTTTTGGTTGGTAATAGCTAACACATGCATACTGAATCACCTATTCTTTATAATCAAAGCATGACGTTGAGCATTTAAACCCGGAACCGTCAAAGAATCCACGGAAAAAACATAATTTTTTTGTAGTTTTTCCATTTCCTCATAAGGAACCACTCCTTTCATGGCTACCCACATACCGTCTTCTGCTAACAAGTGCTTAGTTCTCTCAACAAAATCAGTTAAATCAGAAAAGGCGCGAGAAATAATGCATGGAAAACGAGCCTCTTGAACGCTTTCAACCCGCTCATTGATCACCGAAAAGTTTTCTAACGACAACTCAAGTTTTGCTTGTCTTAAAAAAGCACATTTTTTTTGATTGGACTCCACCGCACTCACTTGCCACTGAGGATTAACTATTTGCAGAGGGATAGCGGGCAAACCAGCACCTGAACCCACATCTAACAATGTTGTAACCTGAGCTGACAACAATACACTATTTATTGACAACGAATCCAATAAATGCAATAAAATCATTTGGTTACGATCACGCACTGCAGTCAAATTAATAGTCCGATTCCATTTTTCCAATAAATCTAAATAACTATTTAATTGGGACAGTTGATCGGCTACGGCCGGTATACCGAGAGTAGACAGCCCTTCTTCTAAGTTGTACGTCATTACAATTGCCCTATTGCTTGACTGTCTGCCTGATAATTTTTCAAGTAAACCATGAGTAAAGTGATAGCAGCTGGGGTCACTCCGCTAATACGACTAGCCTGTCCCAGCGTTTCAGGACGATGAAGTATTAACTTTTGCTCCACCTCACGAGACAAGCCTTTTACTATTTTGTAATCAAACTGTTCAGGTATGACTACTCGCTCAAATTGTTTTAATCTTTCTACTTCAGTCAATTGGCGAGCAATATATCCTTGATATTTAACACCTATTTCAACTTGTTTACTTACCTCTTGAGAGACCTTGTTTGCTAAAGCAACTTCCTCTAATTGAATTAAGTTGTCATAGGTCACCCCGGGGCGCTTGAGTAAGTCGTGGGCTGTATAATCACGCTCTAAGGGCTGTCCAAATAAGGCTTCAGCACGATGATTATCAATATTTTTAGCATGTACCCAAGTGGATTTTAAGCGCTCAATTTCTCTCTCGACAGCCTCTTTTTTGTTACTGTAACTGCGCCACCTTTCCTCATCAATCAAGCCTAAACCACGACCTGTTTCGGTGAGTCGGAAATCTGCATTGTCTTCGCGCAACTGCAAACGATATTCTGCACGGCTAGTAAACATTCGATAAGGCTCCGTCACTCCTTGAGTAACCAGATCATCAACTAACACACCTAAATAAGCTTCATCTCGCCCCGGAATCCATGGAGTTTCATCACGACTGTAACGTGCTGCGTTAATTCCTGCTAAGAGCCCCTGTGCTGCAGCTTCTTCATAACCTGTTGTACCGTTAATTTGTCCAGCAAAGAACAATCCATGAATATGTTTAGATTCCAATGAATGTTTTAATGCCCTTGGATCATAGTAATCGTATTCGATAGCGTAGCCTGGGCGCAATAAATGTGCTCCTTCAAGACCAGGAATTGAGCGTACCAAATCCCATTGAACGTCAAAAGGTAAACTTGTTGAGATACCGTTGGGATATACCTCATGCGTACTCAAGCCCTCAGGCTCCAAAAAGATCTGGTGTGAACTTTTATCGGCAAAGCGATGGATTTTATCTTCAATAGAGGGGCAATAACGAGGCCCCACCCCTTCAATGACACCAGTAAAAAGCGGCGAACGATCCAACCCAGAACGAATAATATCATGGGTCTTTTCTGTGGTATGCGTTATCCAGCAAGGTATTTGCATCGGATGACTTTCTACACTACCCATAAATGAAAACACCGGCACCGGACTGTCACCATGCTGCGCAGTGAGTTTTGTATAATCGATGGTTTTACCATCTATACGTGGTGGCGTCCCTGTTTTTAATCGACCAACAGGTAAACCTAATTCACGTAAACGATGGGCCAAAGTCACCGCAGGAGGGTCTCCAGCTCTACCACCTTGGTTTTGCTGAAGACCAACATGCATTAAACCAGCCAAAAATGTTCCCGTAGTCAACACAACAGACGACGCAGAGAATCGAATTCCAATCTGAGTTACCACACCGGACACCGCACCATTCTCAACCAAAACGTCATCCACGCCCTGCTGGAAGATAAATAGATTTTTTTGATTTTCCAAACGCTGACGTATCGCTTTTCTATACAAAACACGATCAGCTTGTGCACGTGTCGCTTGAACTGCAGGCCCCTTGCGCGCATTTAAAATTCGAAAATGAATACCCGCCTCATCTGCCGCCAAGGCCATAGCTCCACCCAAAGCATCAATTTCTTTGACTAAATGCCCCTTTCCTATTCCACCAATAGATGGATTACATGACATTTGGCCTAGCGTATCGAGGTTATGAGTCAACAACAACGTCTTTGCTCCAGAACGGGCTGCCGCCAAGGCCGCCTCAGCACCAGCGTGACCGCCACCAATTACAATTACATCAAAACGCTCTGGATAATTCATTGTTTAATCGACAAATTGGACTTTATTAGGGCTTGTTATGATACCGCAAAGAAAGAAAAAATACACTTCTTGGTTTCACGTGAAACATTTGTCTTAATAACACAAAACAATTAGGTCGCTTGCTATGGAAAAACTCAATGTTTCACGTGAAACATTATTTACCAATACAAAATCTTGAAAAAACCTCACCAAGCAAGTCATCTGCGGTAAATTCTCCAGTGACAGCATTTAATGCTTGTTGGGCAAGACGCAGCTCTTCTGCGATAAACTCTATTTCAACAACCTGTTCGGATAGTAAGACATGCTTTAAGCAATTATCTAATTCGGCAATGTGTCGCTCACGCGCCAAGAATGGTGGAACAAAATTCACTTTTGTGCCACTTAACTCTATAAGCTTGTTTTTAAGCTCAGTAAAACCACTTCCAGTTTTGGCGGACACAGCAACCCACTCTTCTGTAACGGACGGTTCACTCGCGTTAATTAAATCTACTTTATTGGCAACTTTAATAATAGGTAAAGTTGATGGGAGTTTTTTAATTAACTGTTGATCGTCATTGGTGAGGCCCTGTTGTATGTCAAATATAACCAGCGCCATATCAGCCTTTTCGATGGCCTGCCAGGTTTTTTCTATACCGACTTTCTCAACAAGATCAGAGGTTTCTCTTAACCCCGCCGTGTCGATTACGTGAAAGGATACACCTTGAATAATTATTTGATGCTTAATGGAGTCTCTAGTAGTGCCGGGTATATCAGTAACTATAGCCAAATCTTCTTGGCTAAGTGCGTTTAAGAGACTGGACTTACCCACATTCGGAGACCCTATCAACACAACTTGTCTTCCTTGATTAAACACTAATGTATCGCGTGCTTCATCAATTAATTTTTTTATTTGTTCGGCAATAAAAGTCTGCGTTAAGTGCTTAGGAATGCTAGCAAGAAAGTCATACCCTTCATCTGAAAAGTCTATACTTCCTTCAATGAACATACGTAACTCAATTAATGACTGCCTGATCTCTTGAACCCTTCTTGAGAATACGCCGCTTAATGAGCGAATAGCTCCCTTTGCGCTGGCTTGACTGTCTGCATGAATCAAATCAATGACAGCTTCCGCCTGGGTTAAGTCAAGTTTGCCGTTAAAAAAAGCGCGCTGTGTAAACTCGCCGGGTTCAGCGAGTCTTGCCCCTAATGACTGACAGGTGGAAATGAGTGTAGTTAGTACGACCATGCTGCCGTGAGCATGTAATTCTAAAACATCTTCCCCAGTATAAGAGTGGGGCGCAGAAAACCATAAAGCTAAACCTTGGTCGATGGGTTCTTGCTGTTTATCATAGAACCAACATAACTCTGCTTTTCGAGGTGATAGTGATTCTGCTTGAAGAATATGTTGAACAAATGGACGAAGATCTGAACCCGAGAGACGCACCACCCCAACGCCTGATGGCCCTGGGGCGGTAGCAATAGCAACAATCACATCATTTTTTATTGCCATCTCCAATCATTCTAGTAATTTGCCATTGCTGTGCAATAGACAAGATATTATTAACAACCCAATACAAGACTAAACCTGAGGGGAAGAAGAAAAACATAAAGCTGAACATTAAAGGCATAAACATCATGACTTTTGCCTGAACGGGATCAGGTGGTTTAGGACTCATTCTTTGTTGAATAAACATAGAAGCCGTCATGATTAATGGAAGAATATAAAATGGATCCTTCGCTGATAAATCATGAATCCAACCAATAAAAGGAGCATTACGTAATTCAACCGTTTCTAATAATACCCAGTAAAGAGAAATAAACACCGGAATTTGAACTACCATGGGTAAACATCCACCCAATGGATTGATTTTCTCAGTACGGTACAACTCCATCATAGCTTGGTTTAATCTAGCTTTATCATCACCATACTGTTCTTTTAAGCGCGTCATTTTAGGCTGTAGTGTTCTCATTCTTGCCATAGATTTGTAACTCGCGGCAGAGAGAGGGAAAAATATAAGCTTAATTAAAACGGTTAAAAGAATAATGGCTACTCCCCAATTATTTACCCAGGAGTGAATCAAATTCAACACATAGAAAATTGGCGTAGCGATAATGGTTAAACGACCGTAATCAATAGTTAATTGCAATCCTGGGGCTAAGGCTTTTAATTTCTCTCCTTCCTGTGGCCCTGCGTAAAGAGGGACGTTAACAGAAGAAGTACTTCCTGCTGCAATATTTTTAACTGGAATAATAAGGCCCGCAGTATATAAATCATCACCTACTTTTCTTGCATAAAACTCACGTTGAACACCACTACCTGGTAACCAAGCAGAAATAAAATAATGCTGGATCATAGCAACCCAACCATTGTTAGCCTGCCCTGGATAATCATGGGCACCTTTATCAATATCTTTAAAACTAACCTTATCAAACTTTGTAGCATCCGTATAAAAAGCGGGGCCAGTGTAAGTGCTTACAAATCTTGGGTCGCCTGGTGGCGCTGTAGATGCTCTTAAAAATTGAAAATAACTATCGACATTTAAAGGTTGGTTTTCTAAATTATGAATCGTGGTATTTAATGAAATTAAATATGAACCACGGGTAAAGGTGTAGGTTTTTATTAACTCAACCTTGTTAGGAACCACTGATTTAAATGAAATTGATAGGCTGTTTTGACCCGGCTCTAAGGTTGCTGAGGTAGTGCTGGGAACAAAGGTTGACGTATGATTCGGTAAGTCATTACCAATCAAGCCTGTTTGTACAACATAAGGAATAGTTCCAACGTCATTAAACAACTCCAAAGGTTTACCAGGATCATCTCCTGTTGTAAGCTGCTTTAATAGTTTCAAACGTCTTAAATCACCACCAACAGTATCAAACTCAGCTTGAAACAGATCTGTACTCACTTTAACTCTCTCACCTTGTTTCATATTGGTGACATTAAGAGTATTAAGTTGTGTTACACCAGTTGCTTGATTGGTTGCCGGAACTGTATTGTTGGCAGGAACTGATGTATTTGCTGTATTCTTTTGCTGAATTTGTGCTGTAGCAGCTTGCTTAGGCAAGTGTTCTTGCTGCCAAGCATTCCACAGCATAAAGCTTGAAAAAATAAAAATTAATAAAGGAATCATTCGTTGCATTGGCATGAATTTTCTCTCAAGGAACAGGGTCATATCCACCGGGGTGCCAAGGGTGGCAGCGGCAAACACGTTTAATTGATAAAAAACCGCCCTTGATCATACCATGTCGCTCAAGCGCCTCATAGGCGAATTGTGAACAACTGGGTTCAAATCGGCATGATCTTCCCAAAAAAGGACTGATTGTCCATTGGTAAAAGCGGATTAAATACTGGATAAGTCGCGACATGATTGAATAGCTTTTACTAAGTATTCAAATTCTAAGGCCACATCGTTATAAGTAACAGAAGTAAAAGGACTTTGATGCATTAATACCACATCTAAACCTATCAACTCTGACGCATGTTTTCTGAATAACTGTCTCGTAACACGCTTCATATAATTTCTTGAAACGGCTTTTGGACATAATTTTTTAGCAACTGTTTGTCCAAAACGACCGTAATTAAGTCCGTTAGGTAAGGCAAAAAAACGAAAAAGTTTTCCTTTTTTGCCACAACGACGAGCAAGAACGGCATTGAAATCACAGCCCACGAAAGATTTTTCGTTGGCCATGATAATCAATTGGTCCGTTAAACAGCTAAACGGGAACGTCCACGTGAACGACGTGCATTAATAACAGCACGACCACCACGTGTTTTCATGCGAACACGAAATCCGTGTGTACGTTTGCGTTTGGTAACCGAAGGTTGATATGTACGCTTCATGATAAAACTCACAAAACTAATTAGAGAACCGCCGATTAAACCGTAAATTTAGGTTTTAGTCAAGATAAATATATCCACAAGGTAAAAATATATCGGTGGATAACTTAATATGAAAGGAGTAAAATGCATACTTGGAATTAAATTAATTCTCAATAAAATATAATAAATAACCAATATAATCAATCATATAATGTCTTTCTGGGAACAAGTAAAAAATCAATTTCGCCAAGAAATTCCTGAGCAACAATTTGCAACATGGATTGAGCCCTTACGCGTCGAAGAAACGAATGAACAATTAACCATTGTTGCTAATAATCGTTTTGTATTGCAATGGATCAAAGATCGATTTCTGGTAAAAATAGAAGAATTAGCAAAAAAAGAAGGGTTTAATGAGGTTGTACTGATTACACAACGTCTTGAACCTAAACCTATAGTCAGATCAAACATTGAAAATACTGATGTAACGGTAAAAGAATCCATCAATACCCCCTATCCAAGTAAATTAAACCCACAATTTACTTTTGATAATTTCATAGCTGGTAAAGCTAACCAATTAGCTCGTGCTGCTGCTATTCAAGTAGCTGAGAATCCTGGGTATGCATATAACCCATTATTTATTTATGGTGGCGTGGGATTGGGTAAAACTCACTTAATCCAAGCTATAGGGAACGAAGTACTACAAAGGAACCCTCAAGCACGAGTTAAGTATGTCCACGCTGAAAAATATGTCTCTGATGTTGTTAGAACGTATCAACACAAATCTTTTGATGCATTTAAAAAAGAATATCATTCTCTTGATGTTTTAATGGTTGACGATATTCAATTTTTTGGTGGAAAAACCAGAACTCAAGAAGAATTCTTTTTTGCTTTTAATGCGTTAGTGGAATCCCATAAACAAGTAATTATTGCTTGTGATAGTTTCCCTAGAGAAATTGTCGGTATGGAAGAGAGATTGATTTCACGTTTTGGTTGGGGATTAACCGTAGCCGTTGAAGCCCCTGAATTAGAAATGCGCGTAGCGATTCTTATTAATAAAGCCAAACAACAACATATCGAGCTTAACGAAGATGTGGCTTTTTTTATTGCTAAACATATTCGCTCTCATGTTAGGGAATTAGAAGGCGCTTTAAAACGCGTACAGGCTTACTCTGGCTTTAAAAATGAACCCATTACATTGCAATCGGCCAAGGAAGCATTAAAAGACCTATTGGCTCTCAAACACAGGCAAATATCAGTAGAAAACATCCAAAAAACGGTAGCTGATTATTACAAAATTAAAGTTGCTGATATGTTTTCTAAGAAAAGAACACGCTCTCTGGCTAGACCAAGACAAATGGCTATGGCTTTAGCTAAAGATATAACCTCACTAAGCCTTCCTGATATTGGAGAAGCTTTTGGAGGAAGAGATCACACAACAGTGCTTCATGCCTGTAGAAAAATGCAAGAATTATGTACAAGTGATCAAACTATTCAACGTGATTACCAAGCATTACAACAAATTTTGAGTAGTTGATAACCCTAAGGATAAGTACTGTATAAAAAGTGAATAGATTGTGAATAAAATGATATTTTTTGGTTTTTTATAACTTATCCACAAAATATCATCATGAAATAATTAAGTTATCCCAAAGATTTTAAATAACGTAAAATAATGTTTTAAAAGTATTTTTATAGGTTATCCACTAAAAGTTACATCTCCTATTAATTACTAACTAAGGTATATTAATGATTATTATTAGAAGTCAACGAGACAGAATATTAGAACCACTGCAATCTGTAATTGGTATTGTTGAAAGACGACATACCCTCCCTATTTTATCCAATGTATTAATTGAGACCGAAGGGACCAATTTATACATGACTGCAACAGATTTAGAAGTTCAAGTTAAAACAAAATCCACTTTAACTGAACAAGTAACAGAGAAATCATCATTAACTTTATCAGCAAGAAAGCTTTATGACATTTTAAAAAGCTTTCCTGTTGAATCCGTCATTACCTTTGAAGCAAAAGACAATCGGTTAACCGTACGTTCAGGAAAAGGTCGTTTTAGCTTACAAACGTTACCGGGTGGTGATTTCCCTCAAGTGAGTGTTGTTAATGAACCGGGAAAAGTAATTACCTTGTCGCAAAAGCTATTAAAAGGCTTATTAGAGAAAGTTCAATTTGCCATGGCGATGCAAGATGTACGTTATTATTTAAACGGTACATTAATTTCTGTGAATGACAATCAGCTAACTGTAGTGGCAACAGATGGTCATCGTTTAAGTTATGCCACAGAAAAAATTTCTGAAAGCCATGACAAAATTGAATTAATTCTTCCTAGAAAAACGGTATCTGAATTAATTAAACTGTTATCAACAACCGATGATCTGGTAAAAATGACCCTAAGAGAAAATCAGGTTGTCTTTGAATTTGCTGATATTGAGTTAGTCTCTAAAGTCATAGATGGTAAATTCCCAGATTACACACGTGTTATTCCAGTTAATTATGCAAAACATATCTCTTTGGACAGAATAGATTTACTGCAATCTCTACAAAGAGCCTCTATTTTGTCTAACGAAAAAATACGCGGTGTCAGACTATTATTATCAAAAAATTGCTTAGCCATAGTATGTACTAATAATGAGCAAGAAGAAGCACAAGAAGAAATTGATATTGATTATCAACAAGAAGCATTAGATATTGGTTTTAATATCTCTTATTTATTGGATGTGTTAAATCATTTAAACCACGATAAAGTGACCTGTTCGTTTGGTGATGCCAATAGCAGCATGTTAATTACCGATCCAAGTCAAGGCGACCAGTTTAAGTATGTGGTTATGCCAATGAGAATCTAAGTCAACATTTATTAAGGTTAAGTAGAGTGGAATCAGATAAAAAAATCCCTGAAGCATATACATCAGAAAATATTAAGGTATTAAAAGGTCTTGAAGCGGTAAGAAAAAGACCTGGAATGTATATTGGCGACACGAATGATGGAACGGGTTTACATCATATGGTGTTTGAGGTGGTAGATAACGCCATTGATGAGGCCTTAGCTGGTTATTGTAACGAAATTAATGTCGCTATCCACTTAGATAACTCAATTAGCGTTAGTGATAATGGACGTGGTATTCCAACGGATATTCACCCTGAAGAAGGTCGTTCTGCTGCTGAAGTAATCATGACGGTTCTTCACGCTGGTGGTAAATTTGATGGCAACAGCTATAAAATTTCTGGTGGTCTTCATGGCGTGGGGGTATCGGTTGTTAATGCACTGTCCACTTGGTTAAAACTCACCATTAGACGTGATGGCAAAATCCATCAAATGATGTTTAAGGATGGGGATGCTGTTGAGCCTTTGGGTATAGTGGGAGAGACAGCAGATAGAGGAACTGAAGTTCATTTTATGCCAAGTGTAGAAACCTTTGGTTTAATTGAGTTTCATTACGATATTTTAGCGAAAAGACTAAGGGAGCTTTCCTTTTTAAATAATGGTGTCAGCATTGTATTAACAGATCACCGCACAGGCACATCAGAAAACTTCTCTTTTTCTGGTGGTGTGAAAGGGTTTGTAGATTATTTAAATAGAAATAAAACCGTACTACACCCTTCTATTTTTCATGCTCAAGGTGAGAAAGAAGGAATTGGCGTAGAAGTTGCCATGCAATGGAATGATTCCTATCAAGAATCTGTTTTATGTTTTACCAATAACATTCCTCAACGCGATGGTGGTACGCATTTAACCGCATTAAGAGCGGCCATGACGCGTACATTAAATCAATACATTGAAGACAATGAATTAGCTAAAAAAGCTAAAATAGAAACCACTGGTGATGACATGCGTGAAGGGTTAATGTGTGTTCTCTCCGTAAAAGTCCCTGACCCTAAATTCTCTTCACAAACAAAAGAAAAACTGGTTTCTTCAGAAGTAAGACCAGTTGTTGAAGAGGTCGTTGCCCAAAAACTCTCAGAATATCTTCTTGAAAATCCTAACGAAGCAAAAATCATTGTAAACAAAATCATTGATGCTGCTCGTGCCCGTGAGGCAGCAAGAAAAGCCAGAGAAATGACGAGAAGAAAAGGGGCTCTGGATGGATTGGGTTTACCTGGGAAATTAGCTGATTGTCAGGAAAAAGATCCAGCACTATGTGAACTTTACCTGGTGGAGGGAGATTCTGCAGGTGGATCGGCAAAACAAGGGCGTGATCGAAAATTCCAAGCGATTCTACCTTTAAAAGGAAAAATCTTAAATGTTGAGCGCGCACGCTTTGATAAGCTTATTTCCTCTCAGGAGATTGTGACTCTAATTACCGCCATGGGTACAGGGATTGGTAAGGATGAATATAACCCTGAAAAACTTCGCTATCATCGAATTATTATCATGACTGATGCGGATGTGGATGGATCACATATTCGCACTTTGTTACTAACCTTCTTTTATCGTCAAATGCCAGAGTTGGTTGAACGAGGTCATATTTATATTGCTCAACCCCCTCTCTACAAAGTTAAGCATGGTAAGTCTGAACAATATCTAAAAGACGAATTAGAGTTAAATCAATATTTACTGACTCAAGCATTGGAATCTGCCTCAATTAACCATCCTCAGGGGAGTTTGACAGCTATTGGCCTTGAAGAAGTTGCTAGGGAATATTTATTAGCTCAAGCAATTATTTCTAGATTAGGTAGAGTCATTGATACCGAGGTTCTTGAAACTTTAATGGTTAACCCTGTTATTGATTTTACTACTGAAGACAACACAAAAAATGCTGCTCAATTACTTTCTAAAACCTTACTCACAAAAGGGGTTGAGGTAACGGTTAATTATGATGACCGTCATAATAAATGGCGCTTAATGATGACGCGCTTATCTCATGGAAATTACCATATCAGTTATTTAGAGCAAGATTTCTTAAATAGTGGTGATTATGCTCAACTAAGAAAAACCGGTGATTTATTAATTGGTATGAATAATCAAGAATCAACGGTTATTCGTGGGGAAAAATCAGCTAAAGTCTATTCATTTAAAGAAGCATTGGATTGGCTGTTAGCTGATGTCAGACGTAATTTATCAATTCAGCGCTATAAAGGATTGGGCGAAATGAACCCAGAACAGTTGTGGGAAACTACCATGAATCCTGAAGTAAGAAGACTGTTTAAAGTGCAAATTGAAGATGCTATACGTGCTGACGAAGTATTTACTACATTAATGGGGGATGAAGTAGAACCCCGTCGTCAATTTATTGAATCCAATGCCCTAGGCGTGACGAATCTTGACATCTAATGCGGCACAACAGGGGGAGGCTATTTTTTCTATAGTCATCCCCACCTGGAACAATCTTTCATTATTACAATCTTGCATCACAGCAATTCAACGACACACTACCATCCCGTATGAAATTGTTATTCATATTAATGATGGGAGTGATGGTACGGTTGATTGGTTGAAACAACAAACTTTTAAATATACTTACTCAGAAACAAATATTGGTATTTGTCGCGCTCTAAATCTAGCTGTAAAACAGGCAAGCGCTCCTTATATTGTTTATTTAAATGATGATATGGTGGTGTGTCCTAATTGGGACAGCGCACTATTTAATATCATTAAACAATTGGACACTGATGCTTTTATGTTATCGGGAACGATGATTGAACCACGAGAAACCAGAAACCCCTGTGTAATTGTGAGTAATTGTGGCCTCTCTCCAGACGCTTTAGATGAAGAAAAATTAATTGAAACTTGTACTCAACATAGTAAGAAAGACTGGTATGGGGCGACTTGGCCCCCTTGCGTTGTGCATAGGCAGTGGTGGGACAAAGTAGGCGGTTATAGTGAGGAGTTTTCTCCTGGGATGAGTAGTGACAATGATTTTTCCATGAAAATGTGGCAAGCAGGATGTCGTATATTTCTTGGAGTAGGACAAAGTAGAGTCTACCACTTCATGTCTAAATCCACTGGAAAAGTAGTAAGAAACGATGGCAGAAAGCAGTTTCTAAAAAAATGGGGAATTACACAAACTACTTTTGATCGTCATTATTTACGACGCGGTCAGCCTGCAGACAACACTGTTCTGCAGGAGCCCCATAAAAACTTACTGTACTACTACGATGTGTTAAGAAGTAAATTAAAACTATTGGTTAGTTAACGTTACTCTTTTACCTTTGTCTTTTTAGTAGTGGTTTTTTTAGCGGTTGTCTTTTTGGTTGTGGTTTTTTTGGCTGTACTCGTCTTAGTCGCTTTTTTGGTGGTCTTTTTCTTGGATGTGCTTGGTTTCAGGGCTTTTTCAGCTAACAACGCCACTGCTTCTTCAAGGGTGACGGATTCAGGGTCGGTTCCGGAAGGCAAGGTAGCATTCACTTTTCCATGTTTAACATAAGGCCCATATCGACCGCTATATACTCCAATTGGCTCATTGTCATCTGGGTGGTTACCTAAGCTTTTTAGTGCACCACGACCTTGAGATTTGGGTTGAGCAAGAATTTCAAGGGCACGCTGAAGCGTGATGGTAAAAATATCATCCCCTCTAGGTATGGATCTAAAGCCTCCGTCATGCTGAATATAAGGTCCAAATCGACCAATATTGACGGTCACTTTCTTACTTGATTCAGGATGTAAACCTAATTCACGAGGTAAATCAATTAACTGAATTCCTTGTTCAACAGAAAACTGTTCTAAGGAAATGGTCTTTGGTATAGAAACCCGTTTTGGTTTTTTGTTCTCTTCAGAACTTTCGCCCAATTGAACATACGGTCCATATGGTCCATTCATTAAATAAATAGCTTGTTTTTTAACGGGGTGCTCACCTAATAATACAGGCTCAGATAAATTCACCCCGTTATCCACGTTACGCGTATAGTTACATTCAGGGTAAGCGCTACAGCCAACAAATTTTCCTCTTTTACCAAGACGCACCACAAGAGGTGCGCCACATTGTGGACATTGTTCATCTAATGCTTCTTGGGTGACTTCAGCTCGAGAAACTTGGCTCTTATCTTCAATCTGTTTAGAGAAATCTCGCCAAAACTCATCCATGACAGGTAGCCACTCAAGCTTTCCTTCAGAAATTAAATCCAACTGATCTTCAAGTTTAGCGGTGAAGTCATAGTCTACGTAGCGGGTGAAGTGTTCTGTTAGAAACTTGTTAACCACCTCACCAACATCGGTGGGAGTAAAGCGTTTTTTATCAAGTAATACGTAATCACGATTAATTAAGGTGCTAATGATACTGGCATAGGTGGAGGGTCTGCCTATACCAAACTCTTCCAATGCTTTAACTAAACTTGCTTCTGTGTAACGCGGTGGGGGTTGGGTAAAGTGTTGATCACCCCATATGCGGTCAATGGTAATGATCTCCCCTTCCTCTAATACAGGTAAACGGGCTTCATCATCTGCATTATTTTGTGTTTCTTCATCCAAATCTTCGCGGTAAACCGCAATGAATCCAGGAAAGACCAGTGTTTGTCCAGTGGCTCTAAATAAGGCCTTACCTTCATTGACAGCAATATCAACGCTCACTGTATCAAATTGAGCCTGCGTCATTTGACTGGCAACGGTACGCTTCCAGATCATTTCATACAATCGAAATTGATCAGGATTTAAATGTTCTCTAACGTTAGCAGGTGTGCGCGCAATAGAGGTCGGTCTAATGGCTTCGTGAGCTTCCTGGGCATTCTTTGCTTTGTTGGCATAATAATTTGGTTTATCAGGAAGATATTCAGCGTTGAATTGTTCCTTAATATGACCACGAATATCGTTTAACGCTTCTTGAGATAAGTTAACCGAATCGGTTCTCATATAAGAGATTAATCCTACCGCCCCACTACCAATATCAATCCCTTCATAGAGTTGCTGAGCAACTTTCATGGTGCGATCAGTGGTAAAGCCCAACTTCCTAACTGCTTCCTGCTGTAATGTAGAAGTGGTAAATGGCGGTGCTGGATGTCTATTTTTTCTCTTCTTTTCAACGCGGCTGATCTTACCATTTTTACTGGTTAATTGATCAATAATCTCTTTATGCTTGGCTTCAGAATCAATATCTAGGTTATTAATTTTCTTATCAGCAAACTGAATCAGTTTGGCGCTGAAATTTTGTCCCTCTTTATGACTGTCAAGATGAATACTCCAGTATTCTTTACTGGTAAAAGCGCGAATTTCGTTTTCACGCTCAACAATCAAACGTAAAGCAGGACTTTGTACTCGTCCAGCCGATAAACCACGACGAATTTTTTTCCATAACAAAGGAGACAAATTAAAACCAACAAGATAGTCCAAGGCACGTCTTGCTTGTTGAGCGTTCACTAAGGATTCTGATATTTCACGTGGATTAGCCACTGCTTGTTTAACAGCACTTTGGGTGATTTCATAAAACACGACGCGCTTTAACGGCTTATTATTTAACCCTTTTTTTGATCGAATAATTTCAGCCAAATGCCAGGCAATGGCCTCCCCTTCGCGATCCGGGTCAGTGGCGAGCAAAACAGAATCAACGCTCTTAACAGCTTTGAGTATCTGATCAAGATGTTTTTCATTACGCTCTACCAATTGATACTTCATGGCAAAGTGTTGATCGGGATCTACCGCACCTGTTTTAGGTATTAGATCTCGTACGTGTCCATAGGAGGCTAAGATTTCAAAATCTGGGCCAAGATATTTTTTTAAGGTTTTAGCTTTCGAGGGCGACTCGACAATTAATAATTGTGTACTCACGGATAAATTCTAATAATTAATGGAGTAAAAACTCATGTTCGTGAAGAAGCTCTTCTAATAGCAAGGTCTCTGAGGATTGTCCTTGGCGCCATAAGATCATTAAGGTAATTAATTTTACGCGCTCGACATCAATTTCGTTTACATCAAGAGACATAAGACTACTGAGAACCCATTCACGCTGAATTGGAGAGATGATACTGTTTTGTTCTAAAAATAACAAAAATCCCCATACTGAAGCGGAAATTTTTTCTTGTTCATGTGCATGAAGACAGCGAATTGTTGCATTGGCTTGACTAGATTCTGATTGATCAGATAACTGATCTAAATGATCAAACCAATCAAGCGCTAAGTTAACTTCTTTCTCATTAAAACCAGCAGCGAAAAGTCTGGTCTGAAGAGTGGTATTACTTGGGTAAATACCGCTCGTAAAAAAATTCTCGTATACAAAAATCAATATATCAACCATGTTATAACCGCCCTATCGTTAAAGTAAAAAAATGAAGCGGTAAACGCAACTTATTGATTTAATTAAAAAAATCAAAAAAATAAATGGTTATTAAACTGTCTTACAGTTTTCATCCTATCATGAGGTAATAAATCTTTGCCTTAAAAAAACAACGATAAATCGTAAATAAATGAAAATAAAATAATTATTCTATTAAAATCAACGGGTTAAAAAATTACCTATGAAATAGTTGGTATTTTCTAAAATTTTATCATTAGTTAGCCTTAACTATTTATTAAATTCCTATAAGAATCAATTATTTGTTTTTGAAATAGGCGCGATAAACAGGAAAAGCTATAATTCAGAGTCTACATTTACTGTTTTTATACTTTATATATGTCATTACTACCAATACTTCATTATCCTGATGAGAGACTTCATACTGTAGCTAAGCCGGTTTCAGTGGTAGATGAACGAATTAAAACTTTAGTTCAAGATATGGCTGAAACAATGAGGGCGGCACCTGGGATAGGTTTGGCTGCCACTCAAGTTAACGTCCATGAACGAATTATTGTCATTGACGTATCGCATGAACAAAACGATTTGCGAGTTTTTATTAATCCCCTCATTATTGAACAAGAGGGTGAAGCGGTTAATGAGGAAGGATGTTTGTCTGTTCCTGGTATTTATGACAAAGTAAAAAGGGCAAAGAAAATTAAAGTGAAAGCCTTGAATGAACGCGGAGAGAGTTTTGAATTGGAGGCGGAAGGATTGTTAGCTGTATGTATACAGCATGAAATAGACCATTTAGATGGTAAAGTGTTTGTGGAGTATCTTTCTTTATTAAAACAAAACCGCATAAAAACCAAATTAAAAAAACGTGCTAGAGAAACCTTGTAATGCGAATTATTTTTTGCGGTACGCCTGAGTTTGCCAGTGTCCATCTTCAAGGGTTAATCGATGCAGATGTTATTCCTATAGCCGTCTTCACCCAACCTGATCGCCCATCAGGGCGCGGTCAAAAGTTAACTGCCTGTCCCACTAAAGCGCTGGCTTTAGCTAACGGAATACCGGTTTATCAACCACTTAATTTAAAAAATGATGAAATTATTGAGTTAATAAAAAATTTGCACTGTGATTTAATGATTGTGGTGGCTTACGGTTTAATTATTCCCAAAAATATTTTAACTATACCAACACTGGGTTGTATTAATGTTCATGCCTCATTACTGCCACGCTGGCGTGGTGCGGCACCCATACAAAGAGCCATTGAAGCGGGTGATAAAGAAACAGGGGTGACGATAATGCAAATGGACGAGGGGTTGGATACAGGAAACATGTTAGCGATTTATCCTTGTCCAATCACAGATCAAGATACCGGTAAAACGCTAACAGATAAATTAATTCCATTTGGTATTAAAGGACTACGAAAGGTATTAGAGCAATTAAAAAATAAAACCATTGAAAGTCTTCCTCAACCATCAGAGGGAGTTACTTACGCTCATAAAATTACCAAAGAAGAAACAGTGATTAATTGGTCTCACACTGCCACACAAATAGACCGACAAATTAGAGCATGGCAACCTCATCTGGTAGCAAAAACCTTACATCACGGAAATATAGTAAAAATTTATCAAGCAGAAGTGATCGATAGCGACATTGAAGCACAGCCAGGTACCATTATTGGCATACAAAATGGGATAGAAGTGGCATGTGGAAAAGGAAGGCTAACTATACAAACATTACAAATAGCAGGTGGCAAAGCCTTACCTAGTCACGATTTCTTACGCGGGCATCCTATGCAAATTGGTGAAGTATTAGGTCAATAATGGAAGACAATCAACGTTTAGCGGTATGGGTTTTATGGTACGTGTTTCAAGGGAAAAACGTTGATCAGGCACTCTTATTAGCAGAAAAAGAACTTAAATTAAGTCAGGTTAATCTAGGTGCTGTAAAAGATTACACCTATGGGGTATTGCGATACGGTTGGCAGCTTAAGTATCTAGTAAAAAAATTATGTAAAAAATACCCTACTCAACTTATAGAAAATTTATTATTAATTGCACTCTACCAACTACTCTATACCCATGATGACTCCTTTACGATCGTTTCCCAAGCAGTCAATACTGCTGCCAAGCTTGATCATATTGCTGTAAAAGGTTTTGTTAATGCTGTATTACGTACCTTTTTGAGAGAAAAGGATGGCTTTTTACAATTAGCGCGTAACAATGAAGAAGCACTGTACAACCATCCACAGTGGTGGATTAATAAAATCAAAAAACAGTATCCATTAATATGGAAAGAGATATTCAATGAGGCTCAATGTAGGGCGCCTTTTACATTAAGAGTCAATACACAACAATGTCGTGTTGAAGAATACCTAAAAAAATTAAGTGAAGCTAATTGTGATGTAGTGTGGGTAAATAAAGAGGCAGTTGTTCTGTCAACTCCCTGTTCTGTAGAAAAATTACCTGGTTTTGATGTCGGGATGGTTTCCATTCAAGACGCATCCGCTCAGCTTGCACCAGATTATATGGATTTGTTCTCCGAAGCCCGTGTAGTAGATGCATGCGCCGCACCGGGTGGTAAAACCTGTCATTTATTAGAACAGGGTCAATCGATTCAGTTATTAGCACTAGATAAGTCTGAGGAGAGATTGCAGCGTATAAGGGA
This sequence comes from Pseudomonadota bacterium, assembly GCA_021811145.1. Classification (GTDB taxonomy): domain Bacteria; phylum Pseudomonadota; class Gammaproteobacteria; order Burkholderiales; family Ferrovaceae; genus PN-J185. The sequence continues at coordinate 5,762 of JAJZPN010000004.1, read as the reverse complement.
TAATGTAAAACGGTTAAGATTAACCTCCCCTACTTTGGGTATTACAGTTGCGGATGCACGTGATGTAAATAGTTGGTGGGATGGCGTACAATTTGATCGTATTTTGTTGGATGCTCCCTGTACAGGTTCTGGTGTAGTAAGACGACATCCTGATATAAAATGGTTAAGGCGTGAGAGTGACATACATCAGTTAGTTGCAGAACAAGAAGCATTACTGAATAACTTGTGGCCTTTACTAAAGCCACAAGGGAAACTGGTTTACGTAACCTGTTCAATTTTTAAAGAAGAAACCAGTGAACAAATACAGAAATTTTTAAAAAAACATACAGATGCAAAGCAATTAAATAGTGGATCAGAACAAGAAAGCTTTATAAAACCCGATAGTTTCCACGACGGATTTTACTATGCGGTATGCCAAAAAAATTAAATTAATTTTTATAATAATACTAAGCAGTCTTTCACTGAATATCTGGGCAGAGGGTATTGCTATTGATCCATCAACTGTGGTGGTTGATTCTCAACAGGGACTCATTAGTGCACGCTATTCAGTTCAACTTAATAATACCTTAGAGCAGGCGCTTAATCGTGGTATTCCTCTGGTTTTCAGTTTAAGTTGTGATGTCATTCAAGCAAGGTGGTATTGGTTCGATAAAAAAGTATACTCCTCCCAACAAGATCGAAAACTCACCTTTAATCCCTTAACCCGCACATATCGATTTTATTTAGGACCTGTATACGTCTCTTATGACTCGTTGTCAGAGGCTTTACAGGCAGTAGGACAAATCAGTAATTGGTCTTTAGGCGAACCCAATTTGCTGAAAAAAAACGAAACCTATCAGGCCATACTTCAATTAAAACTAGATGTCTCTCAGTTACCCAAACCATTTCAAATCGACGCCATTGCCAATAGTGATTGGACACTTACTTCAAAACAATATCAATGGATGATTAAACCATGAAGGCAGAAAAAACAGCGGGTTTTTCATGGCTAAAATGGATTCTTGTTATTTCTGCTATTTTTGGCGTGGTGTTGCTCTATTTGTTGTCAGAGGCAACGGGTAATACGTCTCTCTTCTCTAAAAATTATCCCCGTCTACTGGCAATTGGGGCTGGAGTTGCGTTGGTATTGATATTACTCATTTTGGTACAACTGTTATTACTGTATAAAAAAATACGCGCACAGGTGTTTGGATCAAAATTAACGCTTAAGTTATTAATGGTTTTTGTCTTAATGGCTATTATTCCTGGGACTTTGGTATATGGGGTTTCTGTTAAGTTTTTATCAAACAGTATTGAGTCCTGGTTTGATGTGAATGTGGATAAGGCGCTGACATCAGGTCTTGATCTTGGGCGAACCACTTACGACACATTACTCAATGACTTAACGCAAAAAGCGGAAAACATGGCGGTGCAATTGTCTGATGCATCCATTATTGATGAAGAGACTATGCTCTATCATTTAAGAGAGCAATATGGGGTTCAAGAGGCTACACTTTTTTCAAAAGCAGGTTCTGTATTGTCTTTTTCAAGCGCCCAAAATGACGCCTTAGTCCCAGAAGCTCTGCCAACTAGTAGTAATATCATTCACCAAATTAGAACTCAACGCCCTTATAAAATGGTTGAGAGTCGCCCGGGGAAAGGGCAGTTTTTAAGAGTGGTGGTCCCTGTTAACACCATTTCTTTTGAAGAAAACCTAAGGGCCCTTCAAGTTATTCAACCTATATCAAAAGAACTGGCACAGGAAGCCGATAATGTGGAAGCGGCCTATCGTGGCTATCAGGAGCTACTATTAGCACGTGGTGGATTAAAGCGAATTTACGCTTTGAATTTATCCCTAGTTTTATTATTGAGCATGTTAAGTGCAATTATTTCTGCATTTATTATTTCCGAGAAAATTAGTGCGCCATTAGGGCTTCTTGCTGAAATTACAAAAGTCATTGGCTTGGGGGATTACAGCAGGAAAATCCCTGTTATCAGTAAAGATGAGCTTGGTATGTTAACGGAATCTTTTAATACCATGACAGAAAAATTAAAGGATACCTCTGAGGCCAGAGAGCGTGCACAAGAAAAACTCACGGAAGCCAAACAATACCAAGAAAACATTCTGTCAAACTTGTCCACTGGTGTGATCGTGTTAGATCAACACTTTCAATTAAAGAGTGCCAATGTGAGTGCCAATGAGATATTGGGTATTCGCTTGATTAGAGTTCGTGATATTGCTATTCAAGAATGGGGTCATTTTATAGAAGAGCTCACTGAATTAAGCCAATATATTCAAGAGCGTTTTAAAGACGCGAATGACTTTACTTGGGATGGTGATATCGACTTTAAAACTAAAAGTGGACTAAAGAAAATTCACTTTAGAGGTTCAAGATTGCCTGGTGGAAATAATAGCGATTATGTTTTAGTATTTGATGATATAACAAGAATGGTACAAGCCCAGCGAGATGCCGCTTGGGCTGAGGTAGCTAGAAGACTTGCTCATGAAATTAAAAACCCATTGACGCCCATACAATTGTCAGCTGAAAGATTGAGACTGAAACTTGCTGATAAATTGCCTCAGGCAGAGCAAGAGTTATTAAATAAAGGCATTGTGACCATAGTAAACCAAGTTGATGCATTAAAAAACATGGTTAATGACTTTAGTGAATACGCAAGATCTTCAGCAACTAAAATTACTGTTTTAAATTTAAATAATTTAATTCAAGAGATAATGGGATTATATGAATCAAATGGAGAACAAATTAGTTTACAGTTAGCTACTAATTTGCCTCAAATTAAGGGCGACTTAAACCGGTTAAGGCAAGTTATTCATAATTTAGTACAAAACTCGTTGGATGCATTACAAGACCATAGCCAACCAAAAGTTACTATAATAACAAGAGCGCAGGATAAGAAAGTGACTTTAACAATAAGCGATAATGGCCCTGGCTTTTCAGAGGAATTTTTAACAAGAATTTTTGAGCCCTATGTGACCACAAAAGCCAAGGGAACGGGGCTTGGGTTGGCAATCGTCAAAAAAATTGTAGAAGAACATCAAGGTAATATTGAGGCGGGTAATTTAGATACAGGTGGTGCGATAGTGAGCATCAGTTTTCCTGTAGCGGAGAAAGTGTAATGGCAAATCATATATTAGTAGTAGATGATGAAGTGGGTATCAGAGAATTATTATCAGAAATTCTATCCGATGAAGGATATGAAATAACTTTAGCTGCAAATGCATTAGAAGCGAAGCAATTGAGGCAATCCTCAAGACCTGATTTGGTATTGCTGGATATTTGGATGCCAGAAATGGATGGTATTACGTTGCTGCGTGAATGGGTAGGGTTAGGTCAATTAAATATGCCCGTTGTGATGATGTCAGGACACGCAACCGTTGACACAGCAGTGGAAGCAACACGAATAGGCGCGGTAGATTTTTTAGAAAAGCCAATCACATTACCCAAACTTCTTGCCACTGTAGAAAAAGCATTACGTAAAGGCGAAACCCAATATAGACCCGATTTATCAATGTTACAGCTCGGTAAAGGGGCGGTAGTCAGTGAATTAAAAAGACGGTTAGACCAAGTATCAAATAGATTGGCGCCACTACTATTAGTTGGTGAGGTGGGGTGTGGGAGTGAGCTTGCTGCACGCTATCTTCATCAACCTAATACTCCCTGGTTTGCCCCTGATTCAAATAGCTGGCTTACTGAAAATCCATTCGAGCCTCTGAATGAATGTCAGGGTGGCATTATTTTTATTCAAGAGATAAAGAATTTAACTAAAGCTGAGCAAAAGGGATTAAGTCAATTATTAGGAAAACTTGAAAAACATCACGTTAGACTAATTTGTGCATCAAGTATGACGGTAGGGAATTTAATTAGTGAAAATATCATTGATACAGAATTAATTACTCGATTGTCTCAATTAACCCTTTCAATTCCACCTTTAAGAGAACACGCTGAGGATATACCTGAAATCGCTTCAGCTATTTTGGGTAGATTAATAGAAGCAGGAGAAATACCTAACAAAAACTTAACTTCTTCAGCACTAAATAGCCTAAGACAGTTGCAGTGGCCAGGGAATCTTCCAGCACTAACTAACGCAATACGTACGCTGGCTTTGACTACAAACAGCACAGATATTGTTGCTGATGATGTAGCAAGAATTTCCACTGACTTTGATCGGCAACAAAAAAATCATTTTAATATGATTGGTTTTGATATGCCGTTAAGGGATGCGAGAGATTTATTTGAAAAGGCTTATTTTGAATATCATATACAAAATGAGTCGGGCAATATGTCACGAGTGGCTGAAAGAGTCGGTTTAGAAAGAACTCACTTATATCGTAAACTAAAACAGCTTGGAGTCAAACTCGCTTCACAGCGGGGCGATGAATGACCAATAGAAAGTGGCTCATTCTCTCTCACGGCTTTAATATGGATGGAAGAGCAGCCAGTTTAACGATAACTGACAAAATTCCACATTTAATCAATGAAGGTATTGAGCCTATTGTATTGAGTGCAGTGACTGGAAAAAAAGATCTAAGGTTTTACCATAGACAAATACTTCCTTGGGGACCTGCAGGGCTTAGGTTTGATTTAAGGCATTTAATTGCTCAGCGTTATGGTCGAGGCCTTTTTTATAGGATTAGTACAGGTTTAGCATCCCTTCTTTTATCTCCTTTTATATTATTGGAACGCCTAATAATTGGTTTACAAAGTCAGTGGTCATGGACTCCTGCGGCGATATTCTGGGGTTATATTTGTATTAAAAGATTTAATCCAGAATTAATCTACTCCACCGGAGGTGCCTATTCAGCACATTGGGCTGCTTTTTGGTTAAAACGGATTAGTAAAAAACCGTGGATTGCAGAAATACATGATCCGATGGTTTTCCCAGGTACAGTACCTAAAACAAGAAATTTAAAGTTTTGGGCTAAGTTAGAGGGTATGATCTGTAGAGAAGCTGATCTTGCATGGTGGTTTACCGATCAAGCAATGTTAAGTGCTAAAAGGAGGCATCCTGAATTAGCTAATAAAGGTTTTGTAATTCTTCCTGGTGCCGAACCAATACAATCTAAAAATAGTAGATATGAAAAGAAAGAAAAATTAAGGTTTGGTCATTTTGGGTCCCTATCAGAGAGTAGATCTGCAAAGGAATTAGTTAATTCATTTTTAAAAATAATTAACGATGACATAATTAAAGCAGAAGAAATTGAGTTTCATTTTTATGGTGGAAAAATTGATAAAAATGCAAAAAAAATAATTTTAGAAAATAATTTAGAAAAATATTTTAAAGAACATGGTAGGGTTGAAGAAAATCCGGAATCAGGAAAAACAGGTAGACGAAAAATAAATGAAATAATGAGTACGATGGATTGTTTAATTCTTTTACATGGAAACACGGAAGATTGTTCAGAGTATATCCCATCAAAAATTTACGACTATCTGTGGTCAAAAAGACCAATACTAGGTTTAACACATAAAAATACTCAACTTAATAAATTGATTATTAAGTATTCTGGATTTATTGCAGAATCAACAGATACTTATGCAATAATTAAAAAAATAAATGAGATTTATGATAAATGGAACACAAACAGTTTAATGGAAACAAAGACAAGGCCAATTGATACAAAGCAGGCCGTCAATAAGATATTATTAATGATCAATCAGACGATCCAGTATTGACTAAAGGGTCTTTTGGTAAAAGAACTGCTAATAATAGTAAAAAAGTAAGGCCTTCTGTTAACTCTAATAAAAAAGAATTAAATAAAC
>JAJZPN010000045.1 GCA_021811145.1 Pseudomonadota bacterium | reverse complement strand
ATGTTGATGATGTGAAAACAGTTGTTGATGAGAGTAAAAACAATTTAACAGAAAAGAAAAACCAACAGGCACAGTATGCTGCTCTATCTGAAACCATTGGTATTGATGACTTTAGTAAAATTGATTTAAGGGTTGCTAAAATTCTTGACGCTGTGGAGATCCCTGAGGCTGATAAATTACTGAAACTTACCCTTGATTTAGGGTTTGAACAACGTATAGTGTTTGCCGGAATAAAAAGCCAATACCAAATTGACCAATTAATTGGTCGCTTAACGGTGATGGTTGCTAATTTAGCGCCACGAAAAATGCGTTTTGGTGAATCTCAAGGAATGGTTCTTGCAGCAGGTGATGGCAACTCCATTTATCTGTTGAGTCCCGACAGTGGCGCGAAACCTGGCATGAAAATCAAGTAGCCATTATCGATAACGAATATGGACCCGCCCTTCACTCAAGGGACGTACAAAGTGACTTAATAAGTCATCCGTTAAGGTCACAGGAGGCAAGTGGATTTCAGCGCTTGCCTTACTGTTGTTATAGCGAACTACCACTGGAGTAGCACCAGAATGGGTCGGATTGTTAAGTATTTTAATGATGTCAAAATCCTGTTTATGCTGTAATTCGACAATTAACTCTTTGGCATGCATTTGACGTGCTTCACTTAACGTAAATACCGCTTCTGCAGTCAGTCTCACTCCTTGAGTATAATTATCAAGGGTGGGCTTACCATGAATAACTAAGATTTGATCCTCTTTTAATAGAGCTCTCGCCTCTTCAAACACTTCATTAAAAAAAGTCACTTCCACTTTTGCTGTGGCGTCATCCAACACCACAATACCCATTCGTCCACGTCGTGTTTGCTGAATACGTGTACTCACTACAATACCTGCAACTTTGACTAATTCATTATGGGGCACCAAGTCCGCTAACGAACGATCGACTAACTGAGACAATTCTTGACGATAGGGTGTAAAAGGATGACCACTAAAATAAAAACCTAACACAGCCTTTTCATGAGCCAATTGCTCATTAACCGGCCAAGGAGGGGCAGGTTCCATCGCCAGGGTGTCAACAATCACACTCTCATCTACAGCACCAAACAAAGCACCTTGATGACTGTTATTGGCGGCCTGCTCCGCTAATTCAAAAGCCGGTTCAATGGCTTTAAATAATGTTGAGCGTTGCTCCCCTGTAAAATCAAAGGCGCCTGATTTAACAAGCGCTTCCACTACGCGACGGTTAACAATTCTTTTATCGGTTCTTAAACAAAAATCGAGTAAGCTTGTAAACGGTCCACCTTCAACTCGTGCTCGCTCAATCTCAATGGCAGCGGATTCACCTGTTCCTTTAATAGAACCCAGTCCGTAACGAATTTGTTTTTTATTAATAGGAACAAATCGATATACAGAGTAATTCACATCAGGAGGAAGAATTTCAAGATGATTCTCTCTCGCATCCTCAACAAAAGTGGCGACTTTGTCTGTGTCATCTAAATCACCCGACAGAGTGGCTGCCATAAACGCTGCTGTATGGTGTGCTTTTAACCATGCTGTTTGATAGGAAATTAATGCGTAAGCAGCTGAGTGAGACTTGTTAAAGCCATATTCAGCAAATTTTTCCATTAAATCAAAAAGCTGAGTCGCCAGTTTCACTGGAATACCACGGACACTGGCCCCTTCAATAAATTGACTTCGTTGCTTTGCCATTTCTTCAGGTAATTTTTTACCCATAGCCCGGCGCAGTAAATCCGCAGCACCCAGAGTATAGCCTGCAAGAATCTGGGCGATTTGCATCACCTGCTCTTGATAGACAATTACCCCATATGTGGGAGTAAGAATTGGCTCAAGTAATTGATGGAAGTAATCAACTCGCGCTTTACCGTGTTTGCGATTAATAAAGTCATCCACCATCCCTGACTGAAGAGGACCAGGGCGGTTAAGCGCCATCAAGGCGATGATGTCTTCAAATTGATCCGGTTGTAGTCTTTTTTCAAGGTCTTTGGCTGTCCGCGATTCCTGCTGAAAAACGGCAGTCGTATTTCCTGACCCAAATAGTTTATAAGTGATAGGGTCATCTAATGGAATGTGCTCAATCTTAAAACTTTTTTCTTCCTCATTTTCAGCGATGAGATGAATGAAACGCTCCGCCCAATCTAAAATAGTGAGTGTGCGTAGTCCTAAAAAGTCAAACTTAACCAAGCCGACTTTTTCAACATCGTCTTTGTCAAATTGACTCACAACTGCCTGTGAGCCTTCAGCAGCATAAAGTGGTGTAAAGTCAGTCAACTTCCCTGGCGCTATTAATACCCCTCCGGCATGCATACCCACATTACGTGTCACTCCCTCAAGAATTTCTCCTAAATGAAGTACTTCCGCCACTTCCTCTTCCTCTGCGGCACGTTGCAGCAATTGAGGTTCCTGAGCCTTGGCTTTTTCTAGAGTGATACCAATTTCAAAGGGAATAAGCTTTGCTAATTGATCAACAAAACTATAGGGCAATTCCAATACTCTACCCACGTCACGAATTACAGCTTTAGCTGCCATGGTACCAAAAGTGGCAATTTGCGATACACACTGCGGTCCGTATTTTTCTCGCACATATTCAATAACACGATCACGCCCATCTTGACAAAAATCCACGTCAAAGTCTGGCATAGACACACGCTCTGGATTAAGAAAACGCTCAAATAGTAGATCGTAACGCAGTGGATCCAAATCTGTAATGCCTAAACAGTAAGCCACTAAGGATCCCGCACCAGAACCCCGTCCTGGCCCCACAGGTACACCGTTATTTTTGGCCCAATTAATAAAATCAGCCACAATTAAAAAATAGCCAGAAAAGCCCATTTGAATAATGGTATTGAGTTCAAACTCTAGCCTGGCTTGATAGGTGGAATATTCTTTTTCTCGCAACTCTGCGTCGGGATAAAGTTTTTCTAAACGCTGCCCTAATCCCTCTTTAGAGAGTGAAGTCAGATAATCATCTAACGTCATTCCAGGTGGGGTGGGAAAGTCAGGAAGCTTAGGTTTACCTAAGGTTAGCTCCAAATTACATCGTTTAGCAATTTCTACGCTATTGACTAAGGCCTGAGGGACATCAGCAAATAGTTGATTCATCTCTCGCTGATTCTTAAAATATTGTTCACGAGTAAATTCATTAGGACGTTTAGGGTCAGCCAACTGATACCCCCCTGCAATACACACTCGAGCCTCATGGGCCATATAGTCATCAGCTGACAGAAATTGAATCGGATGAGTAGCAACCAGTGCTATATCAAGGTCTACTGCTAAATCGATAGTGTGTTCAACCCATAGTTTTTCTTGGGCTCTACCGACTCGATTAATTTCTAAATAAAAGTTATTACCAAAAACTGTTTGCCAACGCAGCGCACGCTGTTTTGCTAGATTTTTATTATTTTGTAATAACGCCTGCCCAATATCACCGCGCTCTCCGCCTGATAAAACGATTAATCCGTCACAAGCCTGTTCAAGCCATGAGCGTTGAATATGCGCAATACCGTGATGTTGACCAGTTAAATAAGCGCGACTTAATAAGTCACATAAGGCAAAGTAACCTTGATTATTTTTAACTAATAGTACAACTTTGAAATAGCCTCCCCCTTCCTCATCAGACTCAATCGCGACCTCACAACCGACAATGGGTTTAATCCCTTTGGCACGCGCAGCGCTATAAAATTTAATTAAGCCAAATAAATTATTGTTATCAGTTATAGCCATGGCTACCATTTGATTATCCACGGCAGCTTTAAGTAAATCACTAATCCTGACGATACCATCAGTAATGGAATACTCTGTATGGACACGCAAATGAACGAACGGATGGATTATTGACTCAGACATAACTTAACCTACTTAATACGTCTTTCACTAAAAAAAGATTTTAATAACTGACTTGATTGGCTCGCTAAAACCCCACCTTGTACCTCAGTATGGTGATTCAATTTAGTCTCTGAAAACACATTGATGACACTCCCGCAGGCTCCTGTTTTAGGGTCTGCAGCGGCATATACCAAACGGGGAATGCGTGCATGCATAATAGCACCGGCACACATAACACAAGGCTCTAATGTGACATATAACGTGCAATCAAGTAAGCGATAGTTGTTTAACTCTTGCCCGGCCATACGCAATACCTGAATCTCGGCATGAGCGCTAGGGTCATGTTGGTTGATGGGTTGATTAAACCCTTGAGCGATAATTTCATTGTTATACACAACTATCGCGCCTACCGGCACTTCACCGTGCTGCCCTCCCAACTCAGCCTGATGGAGGGCATGCTGCATATAAAATTCATCAAGTGACTTACCTGGCAGGGTCATTTTTATAACGTAATTATTTTAATTGCTCATTTTACCATGTGAGATTTAATCATTTTGTCCCAAATACTAAAAAATAATTGTATTATGTTAAACATCAATAGCTTGTCTTGAACCTATTTTTTTTCGTAATTCAAACTTCTGAATTTTTCCCGTGGAGGTTTTCGGTATGACATCAAAAATTATTTCTTTAGGTACTTTAAAACCAGCTAACGTTTGTCGGCAATGGTCTATTAACTCTGCTTCAGACACATCTACTCCCGTTTTAATCTCAACAAACGCACAAGGAACCTCTCCCCATTTCGGATCCGGTTTAGCAACCACAGCAACCGCTAGCACAGCCGGATGCCTGTAGAGTACATCTTCAATCTCAATGGAGGAAATATTTTCGCCCCCTGAAATAATGATATCTTTACTGCGATCTTTGATTTTAATATAGCCATCAGGATTAACCACTGCCAAGTCACCTGTATGAAACCAACCACCACTAAAAGAGTCTTCTGTGGCTTTGGCATTTTTAAGGTATCCCTTCATGGTGATGTTGCCGCGAAACATAATTTCGCCAATGGTTTCACCGTCATGGGGGACAGCTGTCAGGGTCAAAGGATCAAGGACTGTCACTGCTTCTTGTAAATGGTAACGCACACCTTGTCTGGCATTTAATACCGCTCTCTCGCCAATTGGTAAATTCTGCCAATTAATGTGTTTAACACATACCGCTGCAGGACCGTAGTGAGGTAGGTCGTCAATAATGGACACCAATGGGTTCATCCTGCCAACATGTTTTCGTAGTATTGGCGTTCAAAAACGGCTGGTGATAGATAGCCCAACCGTGCCTGTGTACGTTCCCGACGGTAAAA
>JAJZPN010000019.1 GCA_021811145.1 Pseudomonadota bacterium | reverse complement strand
GATCTTTTTCACGAATACTAGATACTTCATGGTATGCATTAAAAATCTCTGATTCATCCAACCCCAAACTCTCAACAATATATTGATAAGCGTGTGTGTGAATCGCCTCTTCAAAGGCCTGTCTTAATAAATATTGTCTACACTCAGGAGCAGTAATATGACGATATGTTCCCAATACGATATTGTTTGCGGCTAGGGAGTCAGCTGTAACAAAGAACCCTAGGTTACGCTTTATAATCAATTTTTCATCTTCTGACAACACCCCATTTTCTTTCCATTGTGCGATATCACGACTCATTGAAATTTCTTGAGGCATCCAATGGTTAGCACAACCTGCAAGATACTTTTCCCATGCCCAATGATATTTAAATGGAACCAGTTGATTTACATCAGTCTGTCCATTGATCGCTCGTTTCTCAGCCACAGCCACGCGTCCTGTGTGCGATGACTGATTTGCTGCTGTATGTAAAAGAGGTTTTTTTACAGCTGCATTGTTATCTTGATTCATTTCTTTTATTGCTGCATTAGATTGATTATCTAATTGCACATCATCTTCAAATACCAGCATTGTTATATTCCTTTTATAAAACGTTATTATTGGCATGCCTCGCAAGTAGGGTCATCGATCAAACATTGTTTAACTTCTGGTTCTTGCGGTTGAATTTTTACGGCATTAAGTTCACCTCCCTGACCCGTTGATTTCTCGGCAGCACTCGCTCCCAATGAACGTAAGTAGTAGGTGGTCTTTAGTCCACGTAACCATGCCAAGACATAGGTTTCGTTAAGTTTTTTACCACTAGGAGTAGCAAAATAAAGGTTTAGCGATTGAGCTTGATCAATCCATTTTTGTCGTCGTGCAGCTGCTTCAATTAGCCATTTAGGATCCACTTCAAAGGCTGTGGCGTATAACTCTTTTAAATCTTGCGGGATTCTTTCTATTTGACTCAATGAGCCATCGTAATATTTGATATCCGCAATCATCGCCTCGTCCCACAATCCTCTTTGCTTCAAATCTGTTACCAATGATTCATTAACAATAGTGAATTCACCTGAAAGATTCGATTTGACATAGAGATTCTGATAATCAGGTTCAATACTAGCTGACACACCTACAATATTAGAAATGGTTGCAGTGGGGGCAATGGCCACACAATTGGAATTACGCATTCCGTGTTGTGCAATTGCTTGTCTTAATATAGACCAGTCCAAACGTGTACTGCGATCAACCTCAAGATATCCACCTCGCTCTTGTTCTAACATAGCGAGTGTATCAAGTGGCAGTATCCCTCTATCCCATAAGCTTCCTTTGAAACTAGAATAAGCACCTCGTTCAGCAGCCAACTCAGTCGATGCCAGATAAGCGTAAAAACAAACTTGCTCCATTGTTGTATCAGCCAACTCAACGGCTTGGTTTGAAGCATAAGGAATACGCATAGCATGCAACATATCCTGGAACCCCATAATGCCAAGCCCAACAGGACGATGTCGTACATTAGAGTTTCTGGCCTTCGCTACCGCATAAAAGTTAATGTCAATGACGTTATCTAACATTCGCATCGCAGTTTTGACAGTCTTTCTTAACTTATCCTCATCAACAATTAATCTGCCATCAACTTGTTTAATATGTTGCACTAAATTAACTGAGCCTAAATTACATACCGCTGTTTCTGTATCTGACGTATTTAGTGTAATTTCTGTACATAGATTAGAACTATGTACTACACCCACATGTTGTTGTGGAGAACGGATATTACATGGGTCTTTGAAGGTGATCCAAGGATGCCCCGTTTCAAATAACATAGAAAGAATACGACGCCATAGTTGAACTGCGGAAACTCTCTTGAATAAAGTAATATCGCCACTTTCAACCTTGCTCTCGTAGCGAAGGTAAGCCTCTTCAAATGCCCTACCATATTTATCATGTAAATCAGGTACATCAGATGGTGAAAACAGTGTCCAATCTTGGTTTTGATCAACCCGTTTCATAAACAAATCAGGGATCCAGTTGGCCGTATTCATGTCATGCGTACGACGACGATCATCGCCAGTGTTCTTTCTTAAATCAAGAAACTCTTCAATATCAAGATGCCATGTTTCAAGATAACCACATACCGCCCCTTTTCTCTTGCCACCTTGATTGACCGCAACAGCCGTATCATTGACCACCTTCAAAAAGGGAATCACACCTTGGCTTTTGCCATTGGTTCCCTTAATACGTGAAGATAAAGCCCGTACAGGTGTCCAATCGTTACCAAGGCCACCCGCGTACTTTTGTAGTAGAGCGTTTTCTCTAATGTTTTCAAATATACTATTTAAGTCATCTTGAACCGTAGTGAGGTAACAAGAAGACAATTGAGAATGCTTGGTTCCACTATTAAACAAAGTGGGAGTGGAACTCATGAAGTCAAAGGACGAGAGTAGATGATAAAACTCAATGGCTTTCTCTTCACGGTTTATTTCCTGTAAAGCAAGACCCATCGCCACTCTCATGAAAAAGATTTGTGGCAACTCAATACGCTGTTCATTAATATGTAAAAAATAACGGTCATACAATGTTTGTAAACCAAGATAACCAAACTGATAATCTCTTTGGGTATCAAGTGCGTTAGAGAGCATGGTTAAATCATACTCAGCCAGCTTATGGTCTAGTAATTCAGCTTCAATCCCTTTTTTAATAAACTGACTAAAATACTGGCGAGTGGATAATTCAACATCTTGATCTTTGATAGCCTGACCTAATACTTCTCGTTGAATTTGTTTTAGTAATAATCGTGCTGTGACATAGTTGTATTGAGGTTCACGTTCTATGAGACTTCTGGCAGACATGATTAATGCTTTTTCTAATTCAGCATATGAAATACCATCATATAAATCGCGTACAGTTTGGTTAACAATCAACGACGCCTCTACATCGTGTAAGTCTTTACACGCTTCACTGACCATATTGGTTAGCCAATTTATATCTAACAGTGTTGAGTTATTACCTTCTTTAATATGAATGGAGACATCGTGTGAAGGTTGAGTCTTAGCTCGTTCTTGAGCACGTTTTTCACGATACAACACATACGCTCGAGCCACATCATGCTCACCTGAGCGCATTAACGCCAATTCAACCTGGTCTTGAATAGTTTCAATATGGACTGTTCCACCTAAAGGTTGACGACGTAGTAGTGTGGAAATAACTTGCTCAGTGAGCTGTTTACACTGCTGTCTTACTGAAGTAGACAATTGTGCACTATCGCCGTGTACAGCGATAAATGCCTTATGTACAGCAACGTTAATTTTGTCTGCCTGAAAACTGACCACATCACCAGAACGTCGCACAACTTGGTATAAATTCGCTGCTTGTTCTAGATTCACATCTTGAGAAATATTGGTATCCACTAAGCCTCCCTAAGGTAGGCGCGATGACTGTGGTTTTTGCGCGAGCAAACAAGGAATAACAGAATTATTCAACCAGAGGACACCCCGCCCCATTTTTTGTTGTTTAAAAAATACGGCAGGTCTCCTGGCTTTTGGGTCTTGATACTTTCTCAAACCTTCCCAGAGTCAATCCAGTGGTATAGAGAGGAGAAAATACTCGCCAATTACAGTTGCGGGGGCAGCCAAGGTATTACACCTTGTTCCCTTTTAATTGTAAGAACAACTCTTACAAACCGTAGTGCTATTAAACACAATATTGAGGGCTAAAGTCAACTAAAAACACAACATATTGTGTTAAATTTTTATGAAACTATACTTTCTCTGAGCTCATAGGCCGCTTTCATCATGTTTTCAAGGGCGGGAATCACCTCGTCCCAACGCCTAGTTTTAAGACCACAATCAGGATTAACCCATAAATGTTGTACAGGTATACGTTGAGCCGCTTTTTCCATTAATTGTTTTATTTCTTGGCTATTTGGGATGTTTGGCGTATGGATGTCGTACACACCAGGGCCAATGTGATTAGGATAGTTAAAGTGTTCAAAGGCCTCTAATAACTCCATATCTGAGCGTGAAGTTTCAATAGTAATGACATCTGCGTCCATTTGGGCAACTGCCTCTATAATGTCATTAAACTCGGAGTAGCACATGTGAGTATGAATTTGCGTCTCATCCTCAACACCATTAGCGGTAATTCTAAAACACTCTACTGCCCACCTTAAATAATCCTGCCATAACTCTTGGCGTAAGGGTAAGCCTTCCCTTAAAGCTGCCTCATCGATTTGAATCACTTTAATACCAGCACGTTCTAAATCAAGAACCTCGTCTCTCAACGCCAGCGACAACTGTTTACAGGTAGTAGAGCGTGGCTGATCATCGCGCACAAATGACCAATTTAACATGGTCACAGGCCCTGTTAACATCCCTTTCATGGGCTTCTTAGTGAGTGATTGGGCATACACAGTCCAATCTACGGTCATGGCTTTCTCTCGGCTGATATCACCATATATAATGGGAGGTTTAACACAGCGCGAACCATAGGACTGAACCCACCCTGCTTGACTAAATACATAACCATTTAGTTGCTCACCGAAATATTCAACCATATCATTGCGTTCAGCTTCACCATGGACAAGTACATCAAGTCCAATGCTTTCTTGTTCTCTTACACAACGCTCTATTTCGCTCTTCATAGCTTGGGAATAATCTGTAAAAGAGACTATTCCAGACTTGTACTTATTTCTAGTAGATCGAATCTCTTTGGTTTGCGGAAAAGAGCCGATCGTTGTGGTGGGAAATACGGGTAACTGTAACAGTGCTTGTTGTTTGGTTACACGTATTGAATGGGGATTTTTACGCTGCCCCATATTAGAGTGGATCGCTTTGACCCTCTCTTGAACTTGATGGTTATTGACGCGAGCTGAGGATCGTCGTGTTTCAATGATGGCTTTATTTTTATTTAATTGGTCTTGTAGTGTGCCACGTCCTTGATTAATAGCGCTACCCAACAGGCTAATTTCCTCAATTTTTTGGATAGCAAAGGATAACCAAGTACGAATTTCTTTATCCATTTTGTCCTCATTGGCTAAATCCACTGGGACGTGTAAAAGAGAACAAGAAGGGGCAATCCACAACCGTTCTTTAAGCTGATTAGCAATTGGCTCTAGCCAATCAAGAATTGCAGTTAAATCTGATCGCCAGATATTTCTTCCACTAATTACTCCAAGGGACAGTATTTTATGAGGAGCCAACAAATTAATGACCGGTTGAATCTCACTCTGATTATCTGAAACATCAATATGTAGGCCTGCTACCGGAAGATTGGTGGCTAAATACAAGTTATCTTTTAACTGACCAAAGTAACTGGCTATTAATATGTTTATCTTACAAAATTTTAAGTGATGGTATGCCGTATTAAAAGCATGTTGCCACTGAGAGTCTAATTCTGTCACTAAAATAGGTTCATCAATTTGCACCCATTCAATACCATTTTCAATAAACAATTCAAGTAACTCACCATATACTGGTAATAATTTAGTAAGAAGATCTAACTTATTTGTATCGTCTTTGGCTTTCCCTAAAGCCAAATAGGTTACCGGACCAATAATGACAGGCTTTATTCTTGAATGAGATGCTTTTGCTTCTTGAATAAAGTTGATTATTCGTGATGGGTTTAACTGAAAAGTGGTACTGTGACTAAACTCTGGAACAATATAATGGTAATTGGTATCAAACCATTTGGTCATTTCACCTGCTCTAACTCCACTACAACACTCATGATGAGGATGATTTGTTTGCTGCGAACGACCACGAGCTAGACGAAAATAATTATCCAACTCATGACCATCAAAGCCTTTAACGCGTTCAGGTAAATTACTCAGTAAAAAAGTCATATCAAGGACATGATCGTAAAAGGAAAAATCTCCAACCGGAATAAAATCAAGTGCCGCCTGATGTTGCCAATTTGTTTGGCGTACATTACTAGCAGCAGCAATAAGCTCAGCTAAGGTAGATTCTCCTTGCCAATACGCCTCAAGCGCAAATTTAAGCTCTCGTTGACGACCAATTCTAGGAAAACCAAGATTATGAGTTGTAACCATTTTGTATCCAATATGTATTAAAAAATACTATTTTGGATAGAGTTGATTATGAAGTAAAATGGTATTTTTTCAGAAATAAATGAAATTTATTCATATATGTTAGAACGTATTCATTTGGTTATATTAAAAGAAATTGAGCAATGTGGTTCATTAACCGCAGCCGCTGATCGCTTACATTTAACCCAATCTGCTCTTAGTCATTCAATAAAAAAATTAGAACAACAACTGGGAACACCACTGTGGATTAGAGAAGGAAAGCAGTTACAACTTACTCAATCTGGACAATATTTACTGTCTATTGCTAAGCGCTTATTGCCGCAACTGATTATGGCTGAAAACCAGTTACGTCAATACGCACAAGGTGAGAGAGGAACATTACATATTGGTATGGAATGTCATCCCTGCTACCAATGGTTACTCAAGGTCGTCTCCCCCTACTTATTATCACTGCCTGATGTTGATGTGGATGTGAAACAAAAATTTCAGTTTGGCGGAATTGGGGCCTTATTTAGTTATGAAATAGATATTCTTGTTACTCCAGATCCACTGTATAAATCAGGATTATATTTCGAACCTGTCTTTGACTATGAACAGGTATTAGTGACAGCGAGTAATCATCACTTAGCACAAAACACATTCATTGAGCCAGACCAACTAAATTCTGAAACCCTCATTACCTATCCTGTCAGCATTGAACGATTAGATATTTTCAATCAGTTTTTGATGCCAGCCGGTATCATGCCTCGTAAACATAAGACTTTTGAAACCACAGACATTATTTTACAAATGGTGGCTAACGGCAGAGGAGTAACAGCACTACCAAAATGGTTGGCGTTGGACTATGCAGCAAAACTTAAACTGTCTCTAATTAAGTTAGGAGAAAGAGGGGTCATGAAAAAAATCCATCTTGGCGTTCGTAAAGAAGACTTATCAATACACTACGTTAACGCTTTTTTTGAGATTGCTCGCCAACTCAATCAGGTGGATGAGAACTCAATCCAATCCACGACTTAAATCGAGTTTAATATCATCAAGTGACTCTAGTCCCACTGAAATACGAATCAATCCATCACTGATTCCTGCAAGCTTACGCGCCTCAGCACTTATCCTGCCATGAGTGGTGGTAGCAGGATGAGTGATCGTGGTTTTGGTATCACCTAGGTTTCCAGTAATAGAAATTAATTGTGTTGAGTCAATAACGTTCCATGCCTTCTCTTGCCCCCCTTTAACTTCAAAGCTGACCACCGCCCCACCGTGCGTTTGCTGTTTTTTCGCCAATTCATATTGCGGATGAGAAGTCAGTCCTGGATGCAGTACACGCGCCACATGAGGGTGATCAGAAAGCCATTTAGCCAATTCAAGGGCTGCATTTGATTGTGCTTCCACGCGTAGTTTTAGCGTTTCTAGACCTTTCAATAACAACCATGCATTAAAAGCACTTAAACTCGGCCCAGCGGTTCTTAAAAAGGAATAGATTCCATCCATTAACACAGCCTTGGAACCAACGATTGCTCCCCCTAACACTCGTCCCTGACCATCAATATATTTTGTTGCTGAGTGTATAACGATATCCGCTCCCAATAAGAGAGGTCTTTGTAGTATGGGGGTACAAAAACAATTATCTACCACGAGATGAATCTTGGCGTTTTTAGTCACTTCAGATAACGCAGCAATATCCACTAATTCCATAGTTGGATTAGATGGCGTTTCAAGATAAAAAAGACGGGTATTGGGTTTTATGGCCTGTTTCCAACCGTTAATATCTGAGAGAGAAACAAAGGTATAGTCAATTCCAAAACGAGCCAAGATATTAGTAAACAATTGAACGGCAGCACCAAAAATACTTTGCGACACCACCACATGGTCTCCCGCTTTTAACAATCCCATCATGGTTGTGAGTATGGCTGACATACCGCTGGCAGTGGCGATAGCGCATTCCCCTCCTTCCATAACTGCCAATCTTTCTTGAAAAGCATTAACGGTGGGATTGGTAAAACGTGAATAGATATATCCAGGCTCTTTATTCTGAAAACGATCAGCCGCCTGCTGAGCGTTATCAAAGATATAACTGGAAGTCATGAACAGTGCTTCTGCATGTTCATTAAATTGTGTTCTATGGATACCCGAACGAATAGCCAGGGTTTCTAAATCATAGGGTTCTGTCATAACAATTATGCGGTTTCAGCAATAGTAAGGTTTAGATCAAGTTGATTGACTTTTTTTTGCGAGCTGGTTTCACCATCTTTTCTGGCTGACTCAATTTTAGCCAAATACTCAGGAGTAACATCATCTGTGATATAACATCCATCAAAACATGAGCAATCAAAACGTTCAATATTAGTAGCCTGTGATTTAACATCACGAATCAAGTCATTTAAATCTTGATAAAATACGGCATCCGCACCAATTTCCATAGCAATTTCTTTATCAGTACGGCCAGTAGCCAATAACTCAGTGCGGCTTGGCATATCAATACCATACACATTGGGAAAGCGAACAGGAGGCGCTGCAGAGGCAAAATAAACCTGACGCGCACCACAGTCTCGTGCCATTTGAACAATCTCACGGCTAGTGGTACCACGAACAATCGAATCATCCACTAACAATACGTTCTTACCCTCAAACTCCATACCAATGGCGTTGAGTTTTTGTCTTACTGATTTTTTTCTTTCAGCCTGACCTGGCATGATAAAGGTTCTACCAATATATCGATTTTTAATAAAACCTTCGCGATACGGTACATTTAATTTCTGTGCTAACTGTAAGGCACTTGGACGACTGGTATCTGGAATAGGAATTACCACATCAATATGTAAATGTGGGGCAGTATGTTGAATCTTCTGCCCTAAGCTCTCGCCCATACGTAAACGGGTTTCGTAAACAGAAATACCATCTATCACTGAGTCTGGACGAGCTAGGTAGACGTATTCAAAAATACAGGGTGATTTCTCAGGATTGATTGCACACTGTTGGTGATGTAACACCCCTGACTCATCAATAAAGATTGCCTCACCTGGTTCAACATCACGCAATAGCTTAAAACCTAAGGCATCCAGAGCAACGCTCTCTGAGGCTAATATATACTCAGGCCCAGCGGTTGTCATATGTGTGCCAATGACTAAAGGACGAATACCATAAGGATCACGAAAAGCCAACAAACCATGTCCCGCAATCAAGGCTACAGTGGCGTAAGCACCACGACAACGTTTGTGTACCCCTGATACCGCGGTAAAAATTTCAGTAGGAGTAAGACGACTGCCCTGTGCTACTTCATCGAGTTCATGAGCCAGCACATTCAGTAATACCTCTGAATCAGAATTAGTGTTGACATGACGGCGATCAAGAGCAAATAAATTCTCTTTTAATTCATCTGAATTAGTCAGATTTCCATTGTGCCCCAACACAATCCCAAAGGGTGAATTGACGTAAAACGGTTGGGCTTCTGCAGAGGACTTTGCCGAGCCTGCAGTGGGATAACGGCAGTGGCCAATACCAATGTTACCAGTTAAACTTCTCATGTCTCTGGTACGAAATACATCACGTACTAGACCCAATCCTTTGTGCATGTGAAATGTGCTGCCATCAGCGGTGGCAATTCCTGCTGCGTCTTGACCACGATGTTGAAGAAGTTGTAACCCATCGTAGAGCAACTGGTTAACTGGAGTTTTTGCAACAATACCCACTATTCCACACATACCAAATCACACTCCGAAGATTATTTCTGAAGAATTTATATTCTACTCTACTCAGCACATTTCCGTGCTAAAAATGAAAAAATTGCGCCACATCTTGAGGAAGATAAGGTTTCAAATGAGACACACCCCATAGCCCCACCTTAACACTGGGAGAAGTCTGCCAATCAGACTGTTGCGGCAGTAACGTAAAGCCTGCCAATATGATCAAGATTAAAAAGATAATGTAGCCGCGCACTAAACCAACGGTGGCACCCAACAAACGATTTAACGATCCTAACCCAGTTTTTTCAACAGCAAAACCAAGCATTGATGAGATAATCGCTACAACAATTAATACAGTAATAAATACCAGTACAAAAGCAGTCACCAATCGTACGCTTGGATTATCAATAAAGCGTATCAAATAATTAGCGACTAAAGGACTTGTGAGTTTAGCCAGTATAAAAGCAGCTACCCAACCAACAATACCCATCACCTCTTTGACCATGCCACGAAATAGACCAAATAATGTGGATAAACCAACAAGTCCAATGGTCACATAATCTATCCAATTAAAATGTGCGACACTCACTAGTGATGATCCTTAACCAATGAAGCGAATCCAGCATCAGAGAGCTGTTTTTTTGTTTTATGGAGTTTTTCACTTGAAGCAAATGGACCCACATAAACCCGATAACGATCAACATTTTTGATTTTGATTTTTTCGATTTTGGCATGAAGATTATGATGCTTTACTTCTTTAACAAGTGTTTTAGCGCGCGACTCCTCAGTAAAGAGACCCAATTGTAGAACTTTATTACTATTATTTTTATTATTCGTCACAGGAGAGTGACTTTCCGATTTATTTTTTTCTGTTTTCTGCTCATTGTTATGCTGAGATGTGCCCGATTGAGATCCTTCAACAGATGAAGCAGTTTGATTACTACCGGATTGAGAAGCAGATTGTTTTTTTGGGATTTCGTTGTGGGTGCTAGATTGAATCTGACTAGTTGGAGGGGGAGTCGTATTTATTAATCCTGATTTTGCAACAGTGGGTTGTGTGTTTTTATTAGGGCTAACAGGTAATTCATTATTCTTAAGGATTGCGATAGGTTTAGGCGCTTCGTTGTTAGCAGGAAGAGAGGCAGATTGGTTATTCACAGCTAATTGTGTTTTAGCAACAGCTTTCGCATCTTGAGCTGCCAATTGGGGTGGGAGCGCGGAGTTCGCAGAACTGAGAGGAGCAGCAGGAGCCATACTGACTTGAGGAGTTGTATTGGTATCTGACTTAAGCTTTGGCGATTGGGAATGATTTAGCATCATGGGTAGTAATACAATTACAATCACCATAATGACAGCAGCACCGATGGCTCTTCTTCGCGCACTAACACGATAGAGATCTAAGTCATCCCACTCCTTGGGTTTCGCCATTCTTTCTACTACTCGTCTTGCGTAACGTTGGTGAGTTGACGCAGAATATTAGCCACTCGCGGGCGCATTTCTCGACGATCAACGATCATATCAATAGCGCCCTTTTCTAACAGAAACTCAGAGCGCTGAAAGCCTTCCGGAAGTTTCTCTCTCACTGTTTGTTCAATGACTCTTGGACCAGCAAAACCAATCAATGCATTCGGTTCTGCGATAACCACATCACCGATCATGGCAAAACTTGCCGATACCCCACCCATAGTAGGGTCTGTTAAAATAGAAATAAAGGGGAGCTTATGTTCTGACAGATGAGTCAATGCAGCGCAGGTTTTAGCCATTTGCATGAGGGAGAGCAAACCTTCTTGCATTCTTGCCCCACCACTTGCTAAAAAACAAACATAAGGCAAACGTTGGTCAATCGCTGCTTCAACAGCACGCACAAAACGCTCGCCCACAACAGAGCCCATTGACCCACCCATAAAAGAAAACTCAAAAGACGCGGCTATAACCGGTAACCCTTCAAGGGTACCCTGCATAACAACCAACGCATCAGTTTCACCCGTAGCCTGTTTGGCTTCATCTAGACGTTCTGGGTAGCGTCGACTGTCTTTAAACTTCAGTGAATCCACAGGAATCACTTCCGAGCCAATTTCAAAACGTTCACCCTGATCTAAAAATAAATCCAAGCGGGTGCGTGCATTAATACGAATATGATGAGAGCATTTGGGACAAACGTGAAGGTTACTCTCGAGGTCTGAGCGATACAAGACTGTTTCACATGAACCGCATTTCACCCACAACCCTTCAGGAACTGAACCCTTAATATTATGTTTATCACGTTTAATACGTGGTGGTAATAATTTTTTAAACCAACTCATAGTGAATTATCCAAAGCATGTCTTAGTTCTTTAATAAATGCCCCAACTTCATGAGGTATGCTGTCTTTTTCTGACTTCTCTATGGTTTCAACAATTCTTGACCCCACCACCACTGCATCAGCAAGTTCACCAATCGCTTGAGCAGTCTTTGCATCTCGAATACCAAATCCCACTCCAACAGGGATTGTTACATGCTGCTTAATCCTATCTAATTGATTTTTGACATCCTCAACATCAATATGACTGGCACCCGTCACCCCTCGTAGAGAAACGTAGTACACATAGCCTTTAGCCATGAGTGCAATTTCTTTTACACGGTCATCTGTCGTTGTGGGAGCAATCAAAAATATAGGATCAATAGAGTAAGGCGCTAAGGCTTGAGATAAGGCTTGAGCTTCACTAGGAGGGTAATCCACCACGAGCACTCCATCTACTCCAACTTGATGGCAAGAGCTGACAAAAGCGTCTACCCCCATTCTCTCAATCGGATTGGCATAGCCCATTAATACTATGGGCGTGTCTTGGTTTGTTTGACGAAACTCTTTAACCACCTGCAACACATCTACTAATCGCACATTATTTTTTAAGGCCCGTTCACTGGCTCGTTGAATTACCGGGCCATCAGCCATAGGATCAGAAAAAGGAACTCCTAACTCTATTACATCTGCTCCCGCACTAACCATTGCATGCATTGTTGGCAGACACGTTGATAAATCAGGATCACCAACAGTAAAAAATGGAATCAGTGCACAACGCTTTTGGGCGTGTAATTTACTCAATACGTTTTCTATTCGTGACACAATCACAGTCCTATATTCTTATCATTTAAAGGGTAATACCGCTTTGTTCTGCAACAGTGGCCATGTCCTTATCACCACGACCAGACAAATTGACTAGTAACACTTTATCTTTAGCAAGTGTCGGCGCAATTTTAATGGCATGTGCCAAGGCATGACTTGATTCAAGTGCCGGGATAATTCCCTCAAGTCGACATAAAGTATGAAAAGCCTTAAGCGCTTCATCATCATTAATTGCAACATAGTGCGCTCTGCCAGAATCCTTGAGCCAAGCATGCTCTGGCCCTACTCCTGGGTAATCAAGTCCAGCTGAAATGGAATGGGTTTCAATAATCTGACCGTTGTCATCTTGCAACAGATATGTACGGTTACCATGCAACACGCCTGGACTTCCTGCTGATAATGAAGCGGAATGGCGTCCTGAGGCGATACCTTCCCCGCCTGCTTCCACACCAATTAGCTGCACCTCTTTTTCATTAATATAGGGATAAAAAATACCCATCGCATTTGATCCCCCCCCCACGCAGGCTAATACTGCATCGGGATGGCGACCAATCATATCAGGCATTTGTACAAGACATTCGCGCCCTACCACAGAATTAAAGTCACGCACCATCATGGGATAAGGATGGGGCCCTGCAACAGTACCAATAATATAAAAGGTATTATGCACATTAGTAACCCAGTCACGCATGGCTTCATTCAGGGCATCTTTAAGCGTTCTAGAGCCACTTGTAACAGGAACCACCTCGGCGCCAAGTAGTTTCATACGGTATACGTTTTGAGCCTGTCTTTTGACATCTTCAGCACCCATATAAACCACACATTCCATACCATAACGGGCAGCAACCGTTGCTGTGGCCACGCCATGCTGCCCGGCACCGGTTTCAGCAATCACACGTGGCTTACCCATACGTTTTGCCAACATGGCTTGACCTACAGTATTGTTGATCTTGTGAGCGCCGGTATGGTTTAAATCTTCGCGTTTCAAATAAATCTGCGCGCCACCTAAGCTATCAGATAAACGTTTCGCATGATAAATAGGACTTGGGCGGCCCACATAATGCTTTAACTCATAGGCTAACTCTTGCTGAAAAGCAGGATCATCGCGAATAAACAAATATTCTTTTTTTAAGTTTTCAATAGCAGCAATAAGGGTCTCTGAAACAAATGTTCCCCCATAAGGTCCAAAATGACCATCACTACTTGGCATATCATACGGCTTCATATCGCGCTCCTTGAATAAATGCTCGGCATTTATCTATGTCTTTTATTCCTGGACTCTGTTCCACTCCACTACTTACATCAACGGCCCAAGGTGTTACTGCCTTAATGGCTTGTCTAACATTATTGGGCGTCAGACCACCTGAGAGAATAACTGACTTCGGCAACTCTCTTGGGATTAATTGCCAGTCAAAGGTTTTACCCGTACCCCCAGGTACCCCATCTAAGTAAGCGTCAACCAATAACGCTTTGGCTTTTTTAAAATCAACTGCATATTGTACCAAATCAATCCCCTCTTTGACTCGTATAGCCTTAATATAGGGACGATTAAATTGTTCACAAAATTCGGGAGTCTCATCACCATGGAATTGCAAGTAATCAAGAGGTATTTGTTGTAGAACATCCTCTACCTTGGCTTTATCATGATTGACAAACAACCCCACACTACTTACAAAAGGGGGCAGTGCATCAACAATAGCCTGGGCGGTTGCAATGGTTACATGACGAGGGCTTTTTTCATAAAAAACCAATCCAATCGCATCTGCACCCAATGTAGCCACGGCAAGTGCTTGCTCAATGCTTGTAATACCACAAATCTTAACGCGCATAAGCTTTCCTTCAGACACTTTTATATAAAAAAATGAGGGCGACCACTATTGACAGGGATCTGCCAACCCTCACTATATTCTATCTTATTTAAATACAAACCATGTGGCGCAAAGGTAGGAGCTGCAAGCGTTCTGTCTTTTTGTTCTAAGAGATATTTTATCCATTGCGCGCTCTCTCGACCCTGCCCTACAGACACCAATGCTCCCACCAAATTACGGACCATATGATGTAAAAATGCATTGGCTCTAAAAACAAATTGAATCAATGCTCCTTGAGAAATTAAGTGGGCATCATACATGGTTTTTATTGGAGACTTAGCTTGGCATTCACTACTTCTAAAAGCGCTAAAATCCTGTTCTCCCAAAAGATATCCTATAGCCTCTTCCATTACACTGAGATTTAATGGCGTATGAGTCCAACCTAGGTATGGGTAAGCCAAAGCCGGACGAATTGGGTGAGAGTACAACCAATAGTGATAAGTACGCGATAGGGCACTAAAACGGGCATGAAACTCTTTATCGACCTCTTTTGCCCATAACACACATACATCTTGAGGCAATGAGCTATTTACGCCACGCACCCAAGCTTGATTGGGACGCACTGCATTGGTGTCAAAATGAATTACCTGGCCTAAAGCATGAACCTCTGCGTCTGTTCGACCGGCACAAACGGTATTAACTTCCTCGCCTGCGATGCAGCTCACTGCCTTATTGAGTGTTTCTTGTACAGAACGTAATTGAGGTTGTTTTTGCCAACCACAAAACCGACTTCCATCATATTCAACGCCTAAGGCGATTCTCATGAAGTTGTTTGATTTGTGGTTTCAAGAATAGTTAGCGCCATTTTTTTCTGTTGGTCATCCCCTTCCGCCATAACCCGTTTAATGGCCTCACGAACCCCCAGACTGTCAGCACGCCAAGAACAAAACTGCGCAATCAAAAGACACTCTTGAAGAGTCAGTTCCGTTATGGATTGAGGCACAGAGAACTGTTTTTCATTTTCCGTGTTCTCATCCATCGTGTGCTGTGTGGACCTGATTGTGATGTCTTCTTCTAGAGCAATGACTTTTCCTGTTAACGGTAAGCCTATTTCAGCGAGCTCTTCCCGACTCACGCCTAATGTTTTTTCAAACAGCGTATCGTCATTCCATAGATTAGGGGGAGCAGCAGGTCTTAACTTTGCAATACGCCATGTAACAATAATCCCTATTGTAAACAGCAGACCAATAAACCCACCAACAATGAGTTCACTGGGATGGTAGTATCCCCAATCATTGAGTAAGCGTAACCAAGAATGACCTTGATCATCTCTCAACCAGCTTGGAACATCATCAATATTCAGCATCATTATTGATTAACCACAATATTGAGCATTCTACGCAGTGGCTCAGCAGCCCCCCAAAGTAATTGATCGCCCACAGTGAAAGCACCCAAATACTGATCCCCCATAGCCAATTTATGTAGTCGACCAATTGGTACAGATAAGGTGCCAGACACAGCGGCCGGAGTCAGGTGTTTTTCACTCAACTCACGGTCATTAGGGATAACCTTTACCCAATCATTAGCTCCAGCAATCAATGACTCAATCTCATCAAGTGGTACGTCCTTTTTCAATTTGATAGTTAAACCTTGAGAGTGACAACGCATGGCCCCTACTCTGACACATAAACCGTCAACGGGAATTGATCCAGGTGTTCTAAATGGTGGTAAGCCTAAAATCTTATTGCATTCAGCCCCACCCTTCCATTCTTCTTTACTCTGACCATTTTCAACTGCCTTATCAATCCATGGAATCAAACTACCGGCTAGGGGAACGTGTCTAAAATTCTCAGTGGGCATAATACTTGAGCGAAGGGTCTCACTGACACGACGGTCAATGTCTAAAATAGCGGAGGATGGATCCTTGAGTAACTCAGCTACTGATTGATGCAGTACACCCATTTGCGCTAATAACTCGCGCATATTTTGCGCTCCTGCACCTGAAGCGGCTTGATAGGTCATCGCCGATACCCACTCTACTAGATCGGCTTTAAATAAACCGCCTAAAGCCATGAGCATGAGACTCACTGTACAGTTGCCACCCACAAAATCTTTAATACCTTGATCTAAGGCGTTATCTATAACCTGTCTGTTAACAGGATCTAAGATAATAATTGCATGTTCCTTCATACGCAAAGTGGAAGCGGCATCAATCCAATACCCTTGCCAACCACGCTGTCTTAATGGAGTATGAGTGGCCTCAGTATAGTCTCCACCTTGGCAAGAAATAATCACATCCATTTGTGCCAAATGATCTAGATTTTGAGCACTTAACAGCGGTTTGGCTGCGTGTGAACCAACACTTGGTCCTAACGACCCTGCCTGTGAAGTGGTAAAAAAAACTGGCTCTATGTGATCAAAGTCATGCTCCGCTCTCATACGCTCTAGGAGCACAGAACCCACCATTCCACGCCATCCAACAAATCCAACCGTTAACATAACTGCTGCTCTCCTTACCCTTTATTGTGCCAGTGCCGACATCACCGCATCACCCATTACACTTGTTGATACCGCATTCTCACCAGGGCGCGCAATATCTTGCGTACGGATACCTTGATTGATTACTGTCTCTACCGCCGCCTCAACGCGGTCAGCCAAATCTAACCGTTTTAATGAATAACGAAACATCATTGCCAGAGATAAAATTTGCGCTAAGGGATTGGCTATACCGCGCCCAGCAATATCGGGCGCACTACCATGAATAGGCTCAAACAAACCTTGCCCAGACTGGTTCAGTGAAGCTGAGGGTAATAAGCCTATTGAGCCTGTTAACATAGAGGCTTCATCTGAGAGAATATCACCAAATAAATTACCTGTAACAATCACATCAAATTGCTGTGGATTGCGGATTAATTGCATCGCCGCATTATCAACCAACATATGTGTCAATTTCACATCCGGATAGTCACGGGATACTTCAATCACCACATCACGCCACAATTGTGTTGTTTCCAAGACATTCATCTTATCCACTGAACATAAAGAACCACGTCTTTTTTGTGCAGCTTGGAAGCCCCAATGGGCCACTCGCTTGATTTCATTCTCATCATAGGTCATGGTATTAACACCACAACGTAATCCTTGTTCATTGGTATGAATACCGCGTGGCTCACCAAAATAGATATCACCAGTTAATTCTCTTACAATCATGATATCAAGCCCTGCCACCACTTCTTTTTTCAAAGTAGAAGAGTCAGCCAGTGCTTCATATACTCGGGCAGGACGAAGGTTAGCGAAAAGATCCATGGCTTTACGTAAACGTAACAATCCTCTCTCAGGTCGTTTGGGACGAGGTAATGTGTCGTATTGAGGACCACCAATTGAACCAAATAATACCGCATCAGCGGCAAGGCATAATTCTAGGGTGGCATCAGGTAAAGGATCATCAAACTTATCAACCGCAGCCCCTCCAACAAGGGCTGTTTCAGTTTCTATGTGCTCCCCTTCACGGACAAAGAAGCCAATAATCTTTTCGGCCTCAGCCATTATCTCAGGGCCGATCCCATCACCTGGTAGCAGTGCTATTTTCATTACTGTGTTACTCCAAAAATCCAAGGTTCAGATTGTTTACGTTGTGCTTCATACGCTTTAATCTCATCGGCGTGACGAAGGGTTAACCCGATATCATCTAAGCCGTTTAAAAGACAATAGCGACGAAACTCATCCACTTCAAAAGCAAATTGCTGACCATCAGGGGTAACAACTTGTTTGGCATTGAGATCAACGGTGAGTTGATAGTGTGGTGTTGCAAGAACCGCTTGAAATAACTTTTCAACAATTGATTCTGCTAATACCACAGGAAGAATGCCATTTTTGAAACAATTGTTAAAGAAAATATCAGCAAAACTAGGCGCTATTAAGGCACGTATACCATAATCGCTAAGAGCCCAAGGAGCGTGTTCACGACTTGAGCCACAACCGAAGTTGTCGCGGGCCAACAAAATACTTGCTCCTTGATAACGTGGTTCGTTCATCACGAAGTCTTTGTTTAATGGACGTATGGAACAGTCCTGTCCTGGTTGCCCTTCATCGAGGTAACGCCAGGCATCAAATAAATGTGGACCAAAACCTGAACGGTGTATGGATTTCAAAAACTGTTTGGGAATAATGGCATCCGTATCCACATTAGAACGATCAATAGGAAGAACCACTCCTGATACTTGTGTAAATGCTTGCATGCGCTTTTCCCCCTTAACCGATTAACGCTCTAACGTCAGCAAAATGTCCAGCAACAGCGGCAGCCGCAGCCATTTGTGGGCTAACAAGATGCGTACGACTCAAGGCCCCTTGGCGACCTTCAAAGTTTCTGTTCGAGGTAGATGCACAACGCTCTCCAGGTGAAAGGCGATCATCATTCATACCAAGACACATAGAGCAACCTGGATTACGCCACTCAAACCCAGCCTCTTTAAAAATCACATCCAACCCTTCTTGTTCGGCTTGGGCTTTAACGAGCCCTGACCCCGGCACAGCAAGCGCTAGTTTAATATTGGCGGCAATTCTTTTCCCTTTCAACACTTGCGCTGCGGCACGTAAATCCTCAATACGAGAGTTGGTACATGAGCCAATAAATACTTTATCAATTTGAATAGATGTAATGGCTTTTCCGGGAGTTAAGTCCATATAACGCAAGGCCCGTTCCATCCCTTCACGACGGGTAATGTCTGATTCAAGTTGAGGATCAGGAATATGGCCATTGACAGGAACCACCATTTCAGGGGAAGTACCCCATGTGACGAGTGGTTCAATTTGCGCTGCCTCTAACTTTACTTCCTTATCAAATAAAGCACCCTCATCACTAACTAAGGTGCGCCAATAGGCCTCAGCTTTGTCCCACAATGCTCCTTTGGGAGCAAAGGGACGCCCTTTGACATATTGTATTGTGGTGTCATCCACAGCAACCATTCCTGCTCGGGCGCCAGCTTCAATAGCCATGTTGCATAAGGTCATACGTCCTTCCATGGTGAGGGAACGAATGGCGGATCCGGCAAATTCAATAGCAAAACCTGTTCCCCCTGCGGTGCCAATTTTGCCGATAATAGCTAATGCCACATCTTTTGCAGTCACCCCTTTAGACAAAGTACCCTCAACACTAACGCGTAAGGTTTTAGCGCGCTGCGTAATCAAGGTTTGGGTAGCCATGACATGTTCAACTTCAGATGTGCCAATACCCATAGCTAAAGCTGCAAAAGCCCCATGCGTGCTGGTATGTGAATCACCACATACCACTGTCATACCAGGAAGCGTTGCCCCTTGTTCAGGACCAATAACGTGAACGATACCTTGACGGTGGTCTCCCATCGGAAATTCGGTGATATTATATTTCGCGCAGTTTTTATCCAAAGTCTCCACCTGCAAACGTGAGACAGGATCTGCGATAACTTCTTGGTTGGTTGTGGGCGTATTATGATCTGCCGTAGCCAAAATAGAGTTAACTCTCCATAAGGGGCGATTAGCAAGCTTCAGTCCTTCAAAAGCTTGTGGGCTTGTCACCTCATGAACCAAGTGACGATCAATATAAATTAATGCTGTGCCATCGGACTCTTCACGAACCACATGAGAGCGCCATAACTTTTCGTATAAGGTTGTTGGTTTCATCATTTAAAGCCTCATTAAGACCTTAAATTATGACACAGCCTTAAAAGATCGAACAGGCCTAAGCGGATAACTCTCCAGGTATTGGCGGTGTGGGCACCACCACATCTGCATTTTGACCACGATGACGTAGAGCATGATCCATCAGCACAATAGCCAACATCGCTTCAGCAATAGGAGTTGCCCGTATACCAACACAAGGATCATGACGTCCTGTGGTTGCCACTTCCTGATTTTGCCCTGACAAATCAATGCCTTGCCTTGGAATTCTAATACTTGAGGTAGGTTTAATACCGATACTAACAAGAATATCTTGCCCCGTTGAAATCCCCCCTAAAATACCACCCGCATGGTTACTTAAAAAACCATTACTGGTCATTTCATCACCATGTTCGGTGCCACGCTGGGTTACGCTCGAGAAGCCTGCGCCCACTTCCACTCCTTTAACGGCGTTAATACTCATCATAGCGTAAGCAATTTCCGCATCAAGGCGGTCATAGACTGGCTCTCCCCACCCTGCTGGCACATGGGACGCTACCACATTAATTCGAGCACCAATGGAGTCACCTGATTTTCTTAATGCATCCATTTGCTCTTCGAGTTGCGGAACAATCTCATTGTTTGCCACAAAAAAAGGATTGTTGTTCACCGCCTGCCAATCCTGAAAAGGAATAACAGTGGGGCCCAATTGTGATAAATAGCCACGAATTAGAACACCATAACGCTCGGCAAGCCATTTTTTTGCAATTGCTCCAGCTGCAACACGCACAGCAGTCTCTCTTGCTGATGAACGACCCCCACCGCGATGATCGCGTAACCCATATTTTTGTATATAGGTATAATCCGCATGGCCTGGACGAAACGCACCTTGAATATTGTTATAGTCTTTACTGCGCTGATCGTGATTTCTGATCAGTAACGCAATCGGCGTACCAGTGGTTTTGCCTTCAAACACACCTGAGAGTATTTCTACCTCATCACTTTCTCGGCGTTGTGTCACATGCCTTGATGTACCTGGCTTGCGACGATCTAATTCCTTTTGTATATCGGCTTCACTAAGAGCCAAGCCTGGCGGGCAGCCATCAACCACACAGCCAATGGCCGGGCCATGACTTTCACCAAAAGATGTAACACAAAATAATCGTCCAAGGGTATTACCTGACATGCAAAAGTACCTCGCCTAAATAGATATAAGAGTTTAACATAGCATCTATTGGAGTCATAAGAAGGGAAAAAATAGACTCCTGTAAAATAACGAGGATATTATGCTTGACGATTTAAGAAAAAATGCGTTGGATTACCATCGCCAACCTACCCCAGGCAAAATTGAGATTGCCGCAACAAAACCACTCACCACCCAAGCCGATTTAGCCCTTGCCTACAGTCCAGGTGTTGCTGCGGCCTGCGAAGCCATCGTGGAAGACCCCTCTCAAGTAAGACATTTAACCTCTAGAGCGAATCTAGTGGGAGTGGTGACTAACGGCACAGCAGTACTTGGATTAGGGTCAATAGGCCCTCTCGCAGCTAAACCTGTGATGGAAGGAAAGGCCGTCTTATTTAAAAAGTTTGCCGGTATTGATTGTTTTGACATTGAACTTAACGAGACCAATGTGGATAAATTGGTGGATGCCATTGCCGCACTCGAACCCACTTTTGGCGGTATTAACTTAGAAGATATTAAAGCGCCAGAATGTTTTGAGGTGGAGCGACGACTGCGCGAGCGCATGAAAATCCCTGTTTTTCATGATGATCAACACGGCACTGCAATTATTGTCGGGGCCGCCGTCTTAAATGGCCTTGAAGTAGTAGGAAAAAAAATCAATGAAGTGAAGCTTGTCACCTCTGGTGCTGGGGCTGCGGCCTTATCATGTCTTGATATGTTAGTGGCTTTGGGAATACCGCGTCACAACATTTATGTAACCGACTTAGCTGGGGTGGTTTATACGGGTCGTAAAGAATTGATGGACCCCAACAAAGAGCGCTATTGTCAGGATACCAGTGCAAGAACCCTTGCTGAAGTGATTGGTGGGGCTGATATATTTTTAGGCCTGTCTGCGGGAGGAGTCTTAAAACCTGAGATGGTTAAAGTAATGGCCAATAAACCATTAATTTTAGCTCTCGCCAACCCAGAACCGGAAATTCACCCTGATCAAGTCCGTGCAGTACGTGATGATGCCATTGTTGCCACAGGGCGTTCTGATTACCCCAATCAAGTTAATAATGTATTGTGTTTTCCCTTCATTTTCCGTGGCGCGTTGGATGTGGGTGCAACAACCATTAATGAACCCATGAAAATCGCTGCTGTTCAAGCCATTGCCAGTCTTGCTCGTGCAGAACCCTCTGATATTGTGGCCGAAGCCTATGGCAATCAAAACCTCACCTTTGGTGCAGAGTATTTAATTCCTAAACCCTTTGATCCACGTCTCATTGTTAAGATTGCCTCTGCTGTGGCCCAAGCTGCTATGGATAGCGGCGTTGCAACCAGCCCTATTACGGATATGGCAGCCTATTATGATCGATTGAATCAATTTGTCTATCATTCAAATCTTGTCATGCGTCCCGTGTTTGCCAAGGCCAAAACCGCTCCTAAACGCATTGTTTTCTCAGAAGGTGAGGATGAACGCATTTTGCAGGCTGTGCAAACCATCTGTGATGAACGTCTAGCGCGCCCCATTTTAGTGGGTCGTCCTGAAGTGATTAGTATGCGTATCAAACGTCTTGGTTTGCGCCTAACCGAAAACAAAGATTTTGAAATGGTGAATATCAATTCAGATCCTCGCTATCGTGAATATTGGCAGCTCTATCACCACATGATGGAACGTAAAGGTGTCACGCCTAATCTTGCTAAACATGAGGTTTACCGTGAGCCCACTCTTACCTCTGCTTTAATGGTTAAAAGAGGGGAAGCAGATGGATTAATTTGCGGTTGTATTGGACGCTATGCAGAGCATCTTTATTATGTTCAGAATGTATTGGGCTTAAAACAAGATGTCTCTACGGCAGCTGCGATGAATATGTTACTCAACCCCAAAGGCACATTCTTCGTTTGTGATACTTATGTTAATCCTAATCCCACTGCACATGAACTGGCTGATATTGTGAGCCTTGCAGCCGAGGAAGTACAACGCTTTGGTATCATCCCTCGTGTGGCCATGCTATCGCATTCCTCCTTTGGTAGTTATGACACGGACTCGGCAATAAAAATGCGTGAGGCTTTAGAGATTATTAGACAGCGTCTGCCTAAGCTCGAAATAGATGGTGAAATGCATGCTGATGCTGCCATGTCAGATGAGATTCGTCAAAATGTGATGCCTGGATCAAAACTAACCGGACGAGCTAATCTATTGGTTATGCCAACGCTGGATGCTGCCAATATCGCCTATAACTTGGTACGTGTGATTGGTGACAATGTGACTGTTGGTCCGATACTCTTAGGGATCAATGCTCCTGCACATATTCTCACTCCTACAGCAACAGTACGTCGCATTATTAATATGACGGCTTTGGCTGTGGTGGATGCACAATCATCACGAACATAATGAATTACCGTCTACCAAAACGCATTAGCACACAGGCCACTTTTGGTGTGTGTGCCCCATCGGGCTTTATTACTAAAACCAATAAACTTGATTATGCAGAGCAATACTTAATCAATCGTGGATTCGGGGTTGTTGAAGGAGCTCATACACGAGGACAAAATGAGTATTTTTCAGGAACAGATAGAGAGCGCTTAGAGGATTTACATTCATTAATCAGCAACGATAAGGTGAATGCTATTATTGCTGCACGTGGTGGTTATGGATTAACACGGCTATTAGAAAACATTGATTATGAGCTTATCGCTCACTCACAAAAACCCATTATTGGTTTTAGTGATGTGACTGCACTTAATCTTGCACTCCTCGCCAAAGCCCGCTATGTCAGTTTTCAAGGGCCTATGCTTGTTCCTGATATGGGGCATGATAATATCAGCCCATATCTTGAATCCGTCTTCGAGCCTGTATTAACCTCATCCAGTTTCATTAGCGAGCGTATCGCCCACTGTGAAAAAAATAGCGCTAACTCCGATCATGAAAAAACACTCAAGCATCTCGAGCAACCATTGCAAGGTACCCTGTGGGGAGGCAACTTATCTATCCTCACTCATTTAACTGGCACCCCTTATCTTCCTGCTATTGAAGGAGGGATTTTATTCATTGAAGAAGTGAATGAAGAACCCTATCAGATTGAACGCATGCTTATGCAACTCTATCACGCAGGGATTCTACAAAAGCAAAGTGCCCTATTGCTATGTCAATTTAATCGTTGTGTAGCCACAGATCGCTCAGCCACCAATTATTCTCTTGCTCAAGTGATTCATTATTTAAGAAATAAACTGTCCCTACCCATTATAGAAAACTTCCCCTTTGGTCATGTGCGCGATAAATACACACTCCCCATAGGAGCCCTGGCAACCTTAAGAGGTGTTGATGATAGGTATTACACTATCGAGATGTCTCAATACAACATATAGCTGTTACTCACTCTCTTTAATTGACTTCTCACCTGAGCGAATTAAAAACTCAAGTAGTCTCTCGGTAGCTGGGGTCACTGTTCGTTGACGATTAAGAAGGATATAGAAATAGCGTTGCAACTGAGGAAGATCCACGTTTAATTCAACCAGTTGGCCTGAAAGAAGCATATCTTCCACCACAAAACGCGACAAACACGCCACCCCCAATCCTTCTACAGCCGCATGTTTAATCGCTTCATGGTCGCTGAATTCAAGACTGCTATGGATGGTTTTGAGATGAGGAAATAGGTTTTGTTCAAGAATTTCCCGTGTTCCAGATCCTTGCTCACGAATGAGCCAATTGGTATCACTTAATCGTGAACGTGAAATTTTTTTACGTGCATGAGTCCCTTTAATTATTGGATGGTGAGGAGAGCAGACTAATAGCAATTGATCTGTCATCCAAGGAATAATATTTAAATCTGTTCGATGTGATACCCCTTCGACCAAACCACAATCCACTTCAAAATTCACTACCTTATCAACAATTCTAAGAGTGCTATCTATCATTATCTGTGCTTGAGGAGCGCTATCCCCTAGTGCAATATTGTTCTTTTTCCAATATTGGGCAAGTAATCGTGGTAATAAATAATTGCCAATAGTTAAGCTTGCACCAAGGCATAAAGAGAATGAATTTTTATCCTTAAAAAGATAGGTTAAATCCTCTAATTGAGCCATTAGAGTCTGTACCCGTGGTAAAAATAAACGACCATTATTGTTCAACACCAATTTACGACCAACCCGATCAAATAAAATAGCGCCAACATGTCTTTCTAATTCGCTAATTGCAATACTCACAGCTGATTGAGATAAAGCCACCTGTTCAGCTGCTTTTGTAGCACTTTGTGTACGTGATACTGCGAGGAACAATTGTAATTGCCGTAAGGTTAATTTCACTTAACACCTTTAATGCATTAATTTAATTAATACAATATCGATAAATAATTAATTAATCAAATTAAAAAATCAGGTTTAATAGAAAAAACTATAAAAAAAAATTAATTTAGGAGAGAGCCTGCAATGACACACCGACCACTATTCCTCTGTCTCATTTTATTAATGAGTTTAGTCACTGGTTTCAATTCATCAGCAGCGGATTTACAGGAGAGCAATAACTTAATTAATAAAGGCGCATATCTTGCCCGCATAGGCGATTGTGTGGCCTGCCATACCAGTCAAGATAATCAGCCCATGGCAGGAGGAGTCTTATTTACCACGCCCTTTGGTAAACTCTATTCTACCAATATCACCCCTGACCCTGAAACGGGAATTGGGAAATATACTTACCAAGATTTTGCCAAAGCCCTAAGAGAGGGAATTACTCCTGATGGGGAGCATTTGTATCCCGCTATGCCCTACACAAGCTTTGCCAAAATCACTGATGAGGATATGCAAGCGCTCTATACCTATTTCATGAAAGGCGTGAAACCTATTCACGCTGAGGAAAAACAGAATCAATTACATTTTCCATTTAATATTCGAGCAGGAATTGCCGTATGGAACCAACTCTTTCTCGATAAAGGGACTTATCAAGGTGACAACACTCAATCTAGCCAATGGAATCGTGGCGCTTATCTTGTGCAAGGTTTAGGTCACTGTGGCTCTTGTCACACTCCAAGAGGATATGGCATGGAAGAGAAAACACTCTCTGCCATAGGTGAAAAAGGACGGTTTTATCTATCTGGTAATACTATTGAAAATTGGCATGCGGTAAATTTAAAAAACCATTGGACCAGTAATCAATTCGCTGAATTTTTAAAAACTGGTCAGAATCAATATGGAACAGCTTATGGCACAATGTCTGAGGTTGTCCATCATAGTACTCAATATTTATCTGACAATGATCTAGCTGCTGTGGGTGAGTATTTAGCAAACCTAACTCCGGCAAGCACATTTAGCTTTTCAACTACAAACAAAAATGAGGACAAAGCGCTCTATCACACACGAGGAGGCTTAGGCTATATACAATTTTGCTCAGCCTGTCATCAAGAGGATGGAGAAGGAGTCACCCATTACTTTCCGACACTTAAGAACAATACGTCCCTCTTGTCTGACAATACCACATCCTTAATTCATGTTTTATTAACAGGATCTTACGCCCCCAAAACCCATACTTATGATAGTGGCTTTGCCATGCCGGCATTTCAACAATTAAGTAACAAAGAGATCGCTGAAATCTTAACCTTTATCAGAACCCAGTGGGGTAATCATGCGCAAATGGTTCGAGAAGAGGATGTGGCTACTATTCGCCAACAACTCCATCTTACTCATCCCACCACAACGCGTTTTCAAACACCGCGTTTTGCTGACATGCTAGATCGTCCAAATAGCGATCAGTTAATTCAAGGGATGTCGATTATGCTACATACCGCTCAACTATTACCCAGTCACGTGGGCAATGATCTCAACTGTACAAGTTGCCATTTGAATGCTGGAACGGTTGCGATGGCAGCTCCCTACGTAGGATTAACCTCAGTATTTCCAAGTTACCGACCCCGTGCAGGAAAAGTAATTGACTTTAAAGATCGCTTAAATGGTTGCATGCAACGCTCTATGAACGGTAAAGCGTTAGATAAAAACTCCGCAGAACTGAATGCTATGGTGGCTTTTATTGATGCCATGAAATCTCCAGTGCCTCCTAAAGAAGCCATACCTGGCAGAGGGGTAGGTAAAAAAATGTACTCACTCATAGCTAACGAAACCCATGGTAAAACCATATACCAAGAAAAATGTGCCATCTGTCATGGTAAGGATGGTGCTGGATTAAAAGCCAAAGACGGACATTACTATTTTCCTCCTGTTTGGGGAAAAGGATCATTTAACATCGGTGCGGGGATGAGTAGAACCTACACTGCGGCAGCCTTTGTTAAGCATGATATGCCTATCTCCAATAATATGAATTTCCCATTGGGACAAGGTGGACTTTCTGATCAAGATGCTGTTGATGTGGCCCAGTATTTCACGCATCAATCACGTCCAGACTTTGCCAAGAAAGCCAAAGATTGGCCAAATGGTGGCAAACCTCAAGATTCTCGATACTGATATTAGTTAAGGATATTAATTATGAATAGCTCATTCGCTCAATTGAGAAACAAAGTAAATACCTCAAAGAGATTACTCATTACCGCTTTTATTGTTTCTTTAGGTTTGTTGAGTAGCAATACGTACGCGGACGATGACTTTTATCCACCCTGGAGTCATGGTAAAAATAATCCGGTAAAACAAAGAGGTCTTGAAATTACCGTTCCTGAAGTGGACAACCTCCCAGATATTCATGGTGATCCTTTTCATTCAGAACTCAATATATTTCTAGGTGGCAATTACTTCTTTGTTATGGCTCCTTTGGTAGAAGAGTTCGTCAAAGAGCACCCTCAATTTGAGGGGAAAATTTATTATGAAACCCTCCCACCGGGCCTACTATATAAACAAATCGAACACCAAGGAATCATCACTGTTGGCAATATGACCTGGCAAGTACAAGCAGATGTTTATGCAGCAGGGTTAAGGCGCGTGAATCAACTAATCAAAGAGGGTCATAGTAATGGCAAAGCTGTCCCCTATGTGACAAACACATTGGCTATTATGGTGCCTAAAAATAATCCAAAACATATTGCATCGCTGGCTGATCTCGCACAACCAGGGATAAAGCTTGTAATGCCCAATCCACAGTTTGAAGGGATAGCTCAACAAATTGAAAAAAGTTTAGTAAAAGCAGGTGGAGAACAACTAAAACAATCTGTCTATGAAACCAAGGTTAACAATGGAGAAACCACCCTCACCCATATCCACCATCGACAAACCCCTCTCACCTTGTTAGAAAAGAAAGCAGACGCAGGAGTAACATGGCAATCTGAAGCGATATTTCAAGAAAAAATTGGTAATCCAATTAGCTATGTATCCTTACCAGATCAAGTAAATACAAGAGCAATCTATGCTGCAACAACTGTAAAAGGAAGTATTCACCCAGAAGCGGCACAACTCTGGATAGATTTTTTACAATCAGACAAAGCAATATCTATCTTTAAAGAATATGGATTCAAAGCATACCAAAAAACCAATTAACCCAAAGGAGTGATCAGAATGATTAGACAAACAATTTTTACAAGCCTCATCGCATTAGCAGCCCTAACCATGAATGCCGCATCTGCTGAAGAATCGAAATCACACTATGTAGAACCCACTATTCACCATAATGATTATGGTGATCTAAAGGTGGTTGTCCCATTGACCACAGATAACCCAGCTATCCAAGGCATGAAATTAAGAAATATAGAAAATGCAATCAAAGCCACTAAGGAGTGGAAGGGGCATTTAAAAACAGTGGTAATACTGTATGCAAAAGGGGTTACTTTACTGGATCATCCCAATGACAATATAAAGACAAAAATCGCTGCGTTAAAAAAAGAAGATGTAGAGTTTGAAGTATGTAATAACTCATTAAAAGAACAAGGACGCGACTATCATAACTTATACGATGTTAAAGAGTCAGATATTGTACCCTCCGGCTTTGCCGAGGTTGTCTATCTTCAACAAAAGGAACACTACGTAGTCAATCCTGTTAATTAAAATCGAATTAATGAGCTAGAAATAAAAAAACCCCTAAGAAGGGGTTTTTTTGATAGGGAGTCTGGCGGTGACCTACTTTCGCATGGGCAATCCACACTATCATCGGCGCAGTCTCGTTTCACGTCC
>JAJZPN010000044.1 GCA_021811145.1 Pseudomonadota bacterium | reverse complement strand
GTAAGGATATGATTTATCATCCTTAAATAACACATTATATTTTGGTGTATATTCTTTAATTAAATTACCTTCAAGTAATAAAGCTTCAGCTTCTGAGGTAGTGATAGTAATCTCAATATGGTGAATATGGCTCACCATAGCTGCTGTTCTTAAGGGTAACTGTGTTTTTTGAAAATAAGAAGAAACTCTTTTTTTTAAGTTTTTAGCTTTACCAACATAAATGACTTCATTATTTATATTAAACATTCGATATACACCAGGTAAATTAGGTAATAATCGAATGTAGCTATCTAGATCACTTGTACTCATTTGGTCTGTCTAACAATAAGTTAATTTCTTTAAATATAGAATAAAACATATCCTTTGTTAATCGATTGGTTTGTGTATTGTAACGACTACAGTGGTAACTACTTATAAGAGTATATTTATCTTTCAGTCGATATACACTTCCATGTTTAAAGGGAAATAAAGACTTTTTTTCATTAAAAACGGCCAAAACGGCATCATGTGCAATTTTACCTAAGGCTAAAATTACTTTAAGAGAATTACTGGTTAAGATTTCATGTGACAAAAAAGTATTACAATTTTTTATTTCTATAGGTAATGGTTTGTTTTGTGGTGGGAGACATTTAACTGCGTTGGTAATGCGTACGTTGTCTAGAAATAAACCATCTGTGATATCTATGGATTCAGGGTGATTAGAATACTTAAAATCATACAAGGCTTGATATAGTAATATCCCTGCATAATCACCAGTAAACGGTCGCCCGGAACGATTTGCTCCATGCATACCTGGAGCAAGACCAACGATTAGTAATTGAGCATCATTATCACCAAATGGCGGAACAGGTTGGCAAAAATAATCTGGGTATTCTTCTTTTGTTTCTGATAAAAAGGTAGTTAAACGTGAGCATCGAGTACAGCTAATCGCCATTTTCACTCACTTCTGGTTGTAATGTAACATGTACAATTCCGTGCTCACGTTCAAGCATTTTTAATGTACGCGTTAAGATGTCAGGCCAATCAGTCAAAGACTTAATTTGTAAATGGGCAGATAATGCCACCATCCCCGAAGTTAATGTCCAGATATGTAAATCATGTACAGAAATAACACCATCTAAATGAGCGAGTTGATCGCCTACTTGTACTAACGAAACACCATCCGGGACCCCTTCCATTAGCACATGTACAGACTCATTTAGAATTTTTAATGTTGAAAATAGCATAATACCAGCAACAACAAGAGAGAGAATAGGATCAATGGGCATCCAACCAGTCCACCAAATAATGGCACCAGCTACCAATGCAGCTAGAGATCCAAAAAAATCTCCAATAACATGAATCATAGCGGCACGTGAATTTAATCCGTGTTCCATTTTAGATAAAAATAAAGCATTTACCGTATTCATTAACATACCGATAATGGATACGACAACCACTGTCATTGCATGTACCTGATGGGGTTGAGATATTCTTAAAATAGCCTCAACAACAATACCTAAAATAACAACTAATAATAAAATTCCATTAAATAGCGCAGCAAGTACTTCTGCACGTTGTAATCCATAACTGTGTTTTTGTGAGGGAGGACGTTTCCCCATCCATACTGCAAGAGAGCCTAATGCCAAAGACAATGCATCAGAAACCATATGACCTGAATCAGATATTAATGCTAAAGAATTTGAAAAATATCCTGCAACAAATTCTATTACAGCAAAT
This sequence comes from Pseudomonadota bacterium, assembly GCA_021811145.1. Classification (GTDB taxonomy): domain Bacteria; phylum Pseudomonadota; class Gammaproteobacteria; order Burkholderiales; family Ferrovaceae; genus PN-J185. Next base: position 3,710 of record JAJZPN010000044.1, on the reverse strand, counting down.
CCTACTGTAAATATGAGTGCAGAAAGCATTGCCTGTGTGGTTTTAGGCTTATGCGCATGATGTTCATGACCCGCTGGATCATGATGTACATGAGGATCGTGTTTATGATGTACTATCATTTTTAATCATATCCATCTGTGAACAAAGTCTAGGCTGTTATTATAATGCTCTTTTGTAACGGAGGATTGATTACTGATAGCCATCATTTTTTCTAATCTTGTTATGCTCATTGGATGAGTGTTTATATTCACTAGGCCATCTAATAGAGCAACAGTTTCATTTGGTTTATTACAAATCAACACCATATCGCATCCTGCGTGAAATGCGGCTTCAGCACGCTGTACTGGTGTGCCTGTTTTAACTGCCCCCTCCATTGCTAGATCATCGCTAAAAATAACACCATTAAAATGAAGTTGATTACGTAGAATGGTTTGTAACCAATATGAGGAGAATCCAGCAGGTTGTTGATCAACTTGGGAATAAACAACATGCGCAGGCATTACAGCATCTAAACCACTGTCAATTAATGCTTTGTAAGGCAATATATCCTGATTCATAATTAAGTCTAACTGTCTGTCATCAATAGGAAGCGTTAAATGAGAATCAGCATTGACATAACCGTGTCCAGGAAAATGTTTTCCTACAGAGGGAAATCCACAAAAATGTAGCCCCTTAATAAAAAATTGATTCAATATTGCAACAATTTCTGGTTGCCTATGAAATGAACGATTACCAATTACCTCGCTATGGCCATAATGAAGATCCAAAACAGGGGTAAATGACAAATTTACTCCAATCATTTTTAATTCGTAAGCTAAAACAACAGCCAAATGAAATGCCAAATCACAGGCTATGGACGATGATTTATCAAAGATTTTACCTAAAAGGGACATAGGAGGAAGTGCAGTAAATCCTGTTTTAAAGCGCTGAACTCTTCCACCCTCATGGTCAATGGCTACAATTAAATCATTTTTTAAAGATTTACACTCGTTTATAAGAGACTGTATTTGTTGAGTATTTTCAAAGTTTCTTGTAAATAATATTATTCCACCAACTAAAGGATTAGTAATCATCTGCATTTCAATCGCATCTAATTGAAATCCTTTAATATCGATCATTACCGGTCCCATTTAATCCCTCTCTAAAATTACAAAAGCAATAGCCATATTTTCTTCATCGGTAACTGTTAAATGAGTACGTGTAATTCCTCTACTAGTTACTAAATCCTGTAAAGATAAGGAGAAATCTAACAGCGGTGCACCGCTTGAATGGTGTGTAGTGCCGATATTTTTCCATGTTACTGGTGATCGAATACCTGTTCCCATTGCTTTTGAAAATGCTTCTTTAACCGCAAAGCGTTTTGCAAGATAACGCGCTGGCTGTACATGTCTATTAAAACGATTCATTTCATACTCTGTTAATATTTTTTCAGCAAAACGATGCCCGTATTTAACTAAAGCTTGATGAATACGTGATATTTTGACTATATCTGTACCTATACCAACAATCATGATTTATATGCAGTACTAGTTATGATTTGTTTCATTTCACGAACAGCATTTTCCCAGCCCACAAAAAGTGCATGAGCGACAATTGCATGACCTATGTTAAGTTCACTGACACCAGGAATTGAGGCAATAAAATGTGTATTTTTATAATTTAATCCATGACCTGCATTCACACGTAAGCCTAATTGGTTACCATAAATTACGGCTTGTTTAATTTTAGATAATTCAATTTGTTGTTCTGATTCATGTTCAAGCTCTGCAAATTGTCCTGTGTGTAATTCGATGACAGGTGCTCCAGCCTCTTTTGCAGCTTGAATTTGGTTATTATCAGTATTAATGAATAATGACACTCTGATGCCCTGCTCTCTTAATATAGAACAAGCATGTTGTACCTTATCAAAATGTTTAATTACATCTAAACCACCCTCAGTTGTAATTTCTTGTCTTCTTTCAGGAACTAGACAGACATCATGAGGTTTAGTTTTAACTGCGATATCTAACATTTCATCTGTGACGGCCATTTCAAGATTCATACGTGTGGTTAAAACTTCTTTTAAAATTTCCAAATCTCGATCTTGTATGTGTCGTCTATCTTCTCTCAAATGTAATGTAATCGCGTCAGCACCCGCATATTCAGCAAGTAAAGCGGCTTGTACAGGGCTTGGATATTTTGTTCCTCTCGCCTGTCTGATTGTTGCAATATGATCGATATTTACGCCAAGTTGTATCACAATAAAGGTAACTCCTGTAAAACGCGTCTTGTTTGAAGATCTTTATCACCTAAGCATTGATTGAGCAGAATTCTCATTAACAGTTTACTTTCGGTTAATGTTGTAGTGTCTGTAAAATCGTTATTGCTTAAATCTAATAAAGTTTTTCCAGAAAATTGTACTCGATTTTCACTGTCAGTACGGGACTGTATCAGTCCTTTTTCAAAGTCAAATATATACTTTTTATCGGGAATAATTGGTGTATCTGATTCCCCATCATGTGTTAAAAGTGGTGAATAACCTAACTCCTTTAATATGGTTAATTCGAGTGATCTTAATACAGGTTCAATTTTATCCTTATATGATAAAGATTGAATTGTCGTATAGTATTTTTCAAACAGTAATTGATGAGGATCATCTCTTGGTAATAATCTAATTAACAATTCGTTTAGATAAAACCCACTATAAATGTATGAGCCAGAAAGTTGTGGGATGCCACCAATCCACTCTGCGTTTCTTAATGTTCTTAATTCATTATTACCAGACCATGAGATACGAAGAGGTTGAAAAGGTTGTAATAATCCTCTTATTGGAGATCGTGGTCGTTTTGATCCTTTTGCGATTAATGGGATTCTGCCATAGTTTTTGGTAAAGACTTCAACAATTTGACTAGTCTCACGCCATGGAATGGAATGTAGGACAAAAGCTACTTCTTCATTAATTTTAAGAATACTAGACTTCATACCCAAGCTGTTTCAGGGATATTTCATTGTCAGCCCAACCGGATTTTACTTTAACCCATAATTCAAGATATACCTTACTATCGATGAGTTTCTCAATATTAAGGCGGGCATGCATGCCAATTTCCTTTAATTTTTCACCTTTATTACCAATAACAATGGCCTTCTGATTAGCGTTATTAACTAATATGGTTGCATAAATTCGGGTCAGTTTAGGAGTTTCTTCAAATTTATCAATTAACACTGTCGTTGCATAAGGTAATTCATCACCTAAAAATCGAAATAATTGTTCCCTGATAAACTCAGCAGTTAGAAATTTAATTTGTGCGTCGGTAACATCATCTTCGGCAAAGAAAGGAGGAGAATAAGGTAGAGACGTTTTAATTTCACTTAGTAAAGATTCAAAAGCTTTGTCTTTTTGTGCACTAAGAGGTATTACAGTAGAAAACAAGTTGAGATTTGTTAACTTATCAATAAAAGGTAAAAGAGAATGTTTGTCTTTTAATAGATCAATTTTATTAATAATTAATATCGGTTTTTTATCTTTTACCTTAGATAAGATTACTTGATCCTCATCTGTCCAATCTAGCTTATCAATTACAATAAGTACCACATCAGCATCAATCAAGGTATTGGTGACTGATCTATTCATCGAACGATTAAGTATATTTGTATATTTATTTTGATAGCCAGGCGTATCAATAAAAATGTATTGACAGTCATTAGTAGTTACAACACCTTTAAGACGATGT
>JAJZPN010000018.1 GCA_021811145.1 Pseudomonadota bacterium | reverse complement strand
GATCTGTACTCACTGTTGACATGTCTGGTTTGCCACAAGCCTGGGTAGAGGTCGAAGAAGCTATTACCTATCACGCAAAAAATATGGTGGCCTGGTCACTTGGTCATTCTTTGGCCACATTTCATGGAGGTTGGGACCACGAGGGAAACCGCTCTGAAATTGAAACAAAATCTATTATCGCCATTAAAGGTAGTAACCATGGCTCTAAGTTATTAAGCCAACAACCTGGGCTAACTAATAATTTACTCTTTAATCGTGATAGATTTGTTTGCGCCTACTGCGGCGGACATTATCTTCCTAAAAATCTATCGCGCGATCATATCCTTCCTGTTTCAAAAGGTGGCAAGAATAGTTGGAATAATGTTGTTACAGCCTGCCGTCATTGCAATACAAAAAAATCCAATAAAACACCTGAAGAAGCTCACATGGTTCTTCTTTATATTCCCTACACCCCCAATCGTTATGAACATTTCATTTTGAAAAATAGACGTATCCTTGCTGATCAGATGGACTATTTAATGGCAGGTGTTCCACAGTCAAGTAGACTTCATGGCTAGTTTGTTTGTTAAATGAGACAAATTTGTCAACCTCAAGCGATCTGAAACGTTTTGGCCATTGCAATATTACAGTTTTTATCTGTAAAATTAGTAACCCTTAGGGGTTTTAATCACTAGTGTATTAATTAACAAAGGAAATTATCATGATTCGTTCCGCACTGATCGCCGCTGTTTTAGCTGCTTTTTCTGTAACCGCAATGGCTGCTGATGCTGCCGCTCCTGCTGCCGCTCCTGCTGCTGCCGCTCCTGCTGCTAAAGATGCAAAACCAGAAGCCAAAAAAGAAATGAAAAAAGAGCACAAAGCTAAAAAAGCTCACAAAGCTAAAAAAAAAGTAATTCCTAAAGATATGAATCACAATTCTTAATTTGTTAATGAATTGATGTCGCAATTAAATTGCGAGACGTTTCAGATCTTCATTTAAGGCGACATATATATGTCGCCTTTTATTTTTATGGATACACTATGAAAAAAGGATATTTAGCTCTGCTTGAGGAAGCCAATGCAGTCATTGAAAGTTGTGATGTAGATAATGTAAAAGCTGCACAAAATAATTCAGAAACTTTAATAGTCGACATCAGGGAAACCGCAGAACTATTAAGAGATGGCATGATTCCTGGTGCTTTTCATGCTCCAAGAGGATTAATCGAGTTTTGGGTTGATCCAGAGTCACCCTATCACAAAACAGTATTTCAAGAAAAAACCAGCTTTATCTTGTATTGCGCGTCAGGCTGGAGAAGTGCGCTAACAACCAAAACGTTACTCGAGATGGGACTTAAGAACGTAAAACATCTTAAGGGGGGATTTGGCGCCTGGAAAAACTCAGGCGCCCCTATCGCAGAAAAAGCCAAACAAGATTAAAGTTTGTTCATTTGGCTGAGATTTTTAGCATTATTCTCAGCCAATTCAACCACTTGTTTAAATGCTTTTTGCGCTGAAGCGTAGGCATTATTTCCTGCCGCCATGAGTGAATTAAACGCTGCAGTCATCGGCTCAGATCCCTGCGGCATACTTTTTAATGTTTCATTAAAAGCCTCACTCACTTTTTTATTAAAATCTTCTACTTGGCCTTGAATAATATTTGCGACCTCTTGAGCCGTTTCTTTAGAAATCTCATAGGTTTTTGTTACGTGTTCTTGAGCACTGTTCCCCGTGGGCTTTATATAGTCCATTTGTATTTGATACCACTCTTGAGGCGTTTTTGCATTTGCTAAACGAGATGCTTGCTCGTGGAGTGACTGAATTTGCTGTTTCACTATACCTAAGCTTGCTTGAGAGACTTTCTCAGTACTATCCAGCAATACTTTTGATAGGCTTAATAATCGCTCAAGGTTTTCTTGCTGGGCTTTAAACATTTGCTCTGGGGTTGCTGACATGGTATCCCTCCTCACTGATTAATGTATTCCATCAATATCTAAATATTGTTATTAAACATACTATGACATAACGGCAATAAAATTGCATAGACTCAATTTAATGTAACTTCACATGAGGGACGGTCCGTCGACTAATAAATCGGGATAACGTTGTTAAAGCCATCTTCCAAAATCCATGTAAAGCCATCTCATGTAATTTATAAAGCGAAATATACATGTAGCGCGCAAACAGGCCCTCTACCCATAAATTTCCACCGGCAAAATTCCCCATTAAATTACCAACGGTAGTGTACTCTCCCAAAGATACCAGTGAGCCAAAATCACGATAGTGGAAATCACGTAATGATTCTCCCCTGATCCATTTTGGCAACTCTTTGATTAAATGATTGGATTGTTGATGAGCAGCTTGAGCTCTTGGTGGAACCCACTTGCCAGGATGACTTGTCCAAGCACAGGCTGCACAATCTCCAATAGCAAATATTTTTGGATCATCAATGGTTTGTAGTGTCTGTTTAACCATTAACTGATTAATAGAGTTGGTTTGTAAACCCAATTGCGTTAAGAACTGAGGGGCCTTAACACCTGCAGCCCAGACAACCAACTCTGCTGGAATGATTACTCCGTTGGCTAAACGCACAGAATTATCCATTACCTCTGCAACAGCTATACCCGTATGAAGCTGTATATTTAACTTAGTCAGCATTTTATGTGCCGCATCTGAAACGCGGGTAGGAAGAGCAGGTAGAATTCGATTAGACGCCTCAACCAAATGAATATTGATATGTTTATCTGGTTCAATTCGATCAAGATTATAGGCCACGAGATCACGCGTTGCATTATGTAGTTCAGCCGCTAACTCCACGCCAGTTGCACCGGCGCCAACAATAACAACTTGGAGTTGTTCTGGGCGTAAAGGCGTACTTTGTGCATGAGCTCTTAGGAAAGCATTAACTAATCTGCGATGAAAACGATCAGCCTCAGCAGTGCTTTCAAGGGCAACAGCATGCTGACTGACTCCCGGCGTACCAAAATCATTCGTTTGACTGCCTACTGCAATCACTAATGTATCATAGTAAAAGCTTCTTGCTTCAGTAACCTCATTACCCTCATCATCAATGTAGGGCGCCACATACACCAATTGTTTTTCTCGATCTATTCCTGTCATCTCACCGATTCGATAACGAAAACCATGCCAATAGGATTGCGCTAAATAATCTAATTCGTGAATATCAAGATCAACGCTGCCCGCTGCCAACTCGTGTAAATGAGGTTTCCAAAAGTGTGTTCGTGATTTTTCAATTAAAGTGATTTCTGCAATATTCTTTTTCCCTAAGGCGTCACCCAACCGAGTAGCAAGTTCAAGGCCACCGGCCCCACCACCTACTATGACAATGTGGTGCATGTATATCCCCCTTAGCAATAAAAATTAACTATTTAATGAACAAACACACCTATTAGACCGCAAGATAGCACCACAGCCCAAACAGGAAATTGAGGTTTTTTCCAGAGCAGAAAAAAAGCCAGCAAAGCCACCATTAATTGAATAGAATTAACCTGCCAATGGCCTGCTTGTAACATTGCCCCAGTGGTCCGTAAGACCAGTAATAACATCATACCTACTACTGCTGAAAATAGCGCAGAAAATATGATTTTAAAATCCGGCAAACTACCCAAGCGCTCAACCAAAGGTGCACCTAAGAATACCCCTAAAAAACTCGGTAAGAATGTATACCATACCGCAATAAAACCACCTACCAGTGCCAGCCAATTTTGGCTTACATCAACCGGATGAACTTGATTCCAGGTTGCTAAAAATCCTACAAACGCAACCACCATAATCAGTGGTCCCGGTGTCGTTTCGCCTAAGGCTAGCGCACTAATCATCTCATTATTGGTTAACCAATGTTTAGCTGTCACGCCCGACCATACATAAGGCAAGACAGTGTAAGCACCACCAAAAGAAAACAAAGCAGTCCCTGTAAAAAATAAAATTAACTTACGAAACCAGGAAGCTTGAAAATCTAACGCTGCAATGAGTGTAATGGGTAGTAGCCAAGTTAATGCCACTAGTACCACAACCAATAAAACGTAAACAAGATCTTTTCTACTAAACAGAGAATGAGCTATTAAAGGACTAGAGTGATCGGTTTGAGTACTACGTGACCAAATATACCCAATACCCATCGCACCCAAAAAAATCAAAATATAAGAGACATGTAACAATGCCAAGAAAAAAGCCGCAATAGCTAACCACAGTTGTTTGTCATGTAAGAGGTTTTTTTTTGCGATCTTAATTGTTGCTATAGAAATGAATGCAAAAACAGCTGGCTTTAGGCCAAAGAAAAATGAACTAACAAGACTTAATTGTCCGAAATGAACGAATAAAAGAGCAAAAAATAACAGAATGAATATAGAGGGGATAATAAATAATAATCCAGCGCATAGCCCCCCTAAAGAACCGTGCAATACCCACCCAAGATATGTGGCAAGCTGTTGCGCCTCAGGCCCAGGTAGTAAAGTACATAAAGTCAATGCTCGACGATATTGATCTTCATCGATCCAGCGCTTTTTTTCAACCAGGTCCTCGTGCATCATTGCAACTTGGGCAACAGGACCACCAAAACTTACCCAGCCAAGACGATGCCAATATTTAAACGCTTCTTTAAAAGAAGGTCTTGGCGATAAATCCATTAAGCTGCTTGTGCGAGTGAGTCGCTTGTTGGTTTTCCAGAAAAATCAAGCCAGCGCTTATTATTAAAATCATATAGTTTACATAACCGCGCTGTCTCAAAGTACCATTTCCAGCTAAATGGCTGAACAATGATTCTTCCTGGTAAATGGGTTTCTAAAAAGCTCTGAGCTTCTTTTAAGCGATACAAAGGAATCCCCATATCTAAGTGGTGCGCAGTATGCTCCATAATGTGATGCATCAATGCACCGAATTTGAAGCGGAAAATTAAGTGCACGGTTGTTGATACATAAGGTTGTGCACTGGTCCACTCAGATTTATTGTCATACCAAGCGACTGAAGTATGGGTATGGTGTGAATAAACCACAAAACCAATCATAAAATTCCAAAAAACAAAAGGAGCAATAAACCCCATACTTATGGTTAAAGCTATAGATTGATTCGTTTTGATAGCAGCCACTATTAATGCCGCATTCCACAAAAAAGCAAACGCAGTGACTAATACGCCATCCCATACAAAAGCTGGACGTTTAGCTCCCATATAGGTTTTTGATGGAAAATACATTCTGTTCCACCACATCTCGATAAAGTAATACAAGCCAGGAACCCAACCTGAGCGGTATAACTTTTCTAGAGTTTTACGAACAGGCGATAGAGCTTGAAACTCTTCAACTGAATAGGGAGACCATACAAAATCAAAGCCCTTAAGGTTAGTTTGACCGTGATGCACAATGTTGTGCCCCACATCCCACAAACTGTAGGGGGTCAATGAGAAAAGAAAAGCATAACGACCGACAACCTTATTTAAGGAGCGATTAGGGGTGAGACTTTGATGGCATGCATCGTGGCCTAGAATAAATAATCGGCCTATAACAAAGCCCGCCATCAAACCAAACAGAAGTTTGAGCGGCCAAGCCGAAAACCAAATCGTGGCAGCAATGAGTGCAACAAACAAGATAGTATCTAAAACCAACAACATGAGCGGAGTTAGCGTTTCCTTGCCACTGAGCGGGATTAGCCAGCTACGAACTGTTTTACGCCCAGGAAAAGGAGCGTCTGGAGATACTACTGGGATTAAAGTATTTTGGGAATCAGTTATTTGATGTATTGTCATAGTTTACACTAGTTGTTTTGTTGTAATTATTTACAATTATGTAGATTTTAACAAAAAGAATCGAAATCAGTCATCTTTTATTATTACAAAATTGAGGTTTTCCATGTTTTTTTCATCTAACCCCCCAATTCACTCATGGAAAAACAAAATAGTGTGGATTATTGGCGCTTCAAGTGGTATTGGCGCCGCTTTAGCAAGCCTATTAGCTCAAAATGGGGCTCATTTAGTGTTATCAGCCCGCTCGGTAGATAAATTAAATGATGTAGCCCGTACTTGTGATGCCTTTTCCACTTTTCACTCTTTAATTCTGCCTTGCGATATTCATAGTGAAGAAGAAATTCACTCAACATATCAAAAAATTAAGCAGCAGCATCATGCAATTGACTTAGTTATCATTGCTTCAGGGACCTATGATGCCTTATCCATTAGAGAATTTAACCCCCAACAGTTATCTACTGTTATCAACACCATTGACACTAATTTAACGGGTTACTATCGGGTTATTAGTTATGTCATTCCAGATTTCCTTAAAAACGGTAAGGGAGGACTGGCTATGATTAGTAGTGTTGCGGGATTTAGCGGTTTACCTAACGCCTTAGCCTATGCCCCTACAAAAGCGGCGCTAAATAATCTCGCAGAAGGTCTATACGCTGAACTTCATCCTCATCAAATTGGTATATATATTGTTTGCCCAGGCTTTGTAGCAACACCAATGACCGCCAATAATCGCTTTCCAATGCCAGCACTTATAGAAGTTGATCAAGCAGCGCAAGCGATTATTTCAGGACTTGAGAAGGGACAGTTTGAAATTCACTTCCCCAAACGCTTTACGTTGTTCTTACAATTTTTAAGACGCCTTCCAAGATCGTGGTATATCAAAATAATTAGCTACTTTTTTCACAAAAATAGCATTTTGTAATGTTTTTCATACAACCATAGGGACGCAAAGCCTTGTAGAATATAGGCAGTTGACGACCACAATAAAAAGCGTTAATTTCACACTAAAACCACAAGATATTGTGGTTTGTAATAATTTCTTAAAAAACACATAAAAACCAAGGAAAACCATGCTTACAGCCGTAAAACTTAACGAGTCCAATCAAAAAGACGACGTCACACTGCAACCCGTGTCCCTCGATATTTGGGATAAAAAATATCGTTTGAAAAACAAACACGGTCAACCAGTTGACGAGACTATTGATGATACGTTTATACGTGTAGCTAAGGCGTTAGCGGAAACTGAGGCCACACCTGAAAAGCGTGCCTACTGGTTTGACAAGTTTCTATGGGCTCTAAGACGAGGTGCTGTACCAGCTGGTCGTATTACTTCAAATGCTGGGGCACAAGAACATAAACCCGCAACCAGCACCATTAACTGCACTGTCTCTGGCATTGTTGAAGACAGCATGAATGGTATTTTGGAAAAAGTACATGAGGCGGGATTAACGCTTAAAGCTGGCTGTGGAATAGGATATGAATACTCTACTCTTCGACCCAAAGGTGCTTTTGTAGCGGGTGCAGGAGCCTACACATCCGGCCCTCTTTCCTTTATGGATATCTATGACAAGATGTGTTTTACCGTTTCCTCTGCGGGGGGGCGTCGCGGTGCTCAGATGGCAACTTTTGATATTTCACATCCTGATGTGATTGATTTTATTAAAGCAAAACGTGAAGCGGGTCGATTAAGACAATTTAACCTATCTTGTTTAATTACCAGAGAATTCATGGAAGCAGTCAAGCAAGACACTGATTGGAAACTGGCTTTCCCAATTTCTGAAAGTGAAGCGCTGGCAGACGGGATCAATATCAATATGTCACCTGATATTATTTGGCGTGAATGGCCAATTCACAACAAATACGTTACACGCGATGACGGTAAAGTTGCATGTCGTGTTTATAAAACGATTAAAGCAAAACGTCTGTGGGATATTATTATGTCCTCTACCTATGATTATGCTGAACCTGGTTTCATACTAATCGATCGAGTGAATGAAATGAACAACAACTGGTGGTGCGAAAATATACGTGCTACCAATCCTTGTGGCGAGCAACCCTTACCTCCCTATGGTGCCTGTTTATTAGGCTCAGTTAATTTAACTAAATTTGTTAAAAAACCTTTTACTGACCAAGCTCATTTTGACTGGGAAGAATACCGTGAAGTCATTCGTGTTTTCACCCGTATGTTAGATAATGTGGTGGATATTAATGGTCTTCCTCTTCCACAGCAACAGCAAGAAATCATGCATAAGCGTCGTCACGGAATGGGTTATTTAGGTTTAGGTTCAACACTTACTCTACTCAAAATGACCTATGGCAGTGAAGAGTCTATTGCTTTCACAGATGAAGTAACACGAGTCATGGCTGAAGAAGGCTGGCAGGTTGGGATTGAATTGGCTGAAGAAAAAGGTCCTGCCCCTATACTTGAAGAACTGTTTGAAGTCACATCTGAAATGATCAGCAAACGTCCAGAAATGAAACGTGATGGGATTAATGTGGGTGACAAGGTTCCAGGTAAAGTGTTGCTCGGCAAGTACAGTCGCTATATGCAGCAATTTCCAGAAGCACTACAAAATGAAATTGCCACTAAAGGTGTTCGCTTTACTCATCACACATCAATCGCTCCAACCGGAACGATCTCTCTGTCTTTAGGTAATAATGCAAGTAATGGTATTGAACCATCCTTTGCTCATCATTACAGCCGTAACGTGATTCGGGAAGGAAAAAAATCAAAAGAAAAAGTTGATGTCTACTCATATGAATTATTGGCCTATCGTGAATTTGTGAATCCACAAGCTATGCCTTTTGCTGAAACTGATGACGCAAAACTTCCTAACTACTTTGTTGATTCATCAACTATTCCTGCCAAAGCTCACGTGGATATTCAAGCAGCTGCGCAAAAATGGATTGATAGCTCTATTTCAAAAACCATCAATGTCCCCACTGATTACCCTTATGAGGACTTCAAAGATATTTATTTTTACGCTTATGAAAAAGGCTTAAAAGGATGTACCACTTTCCGTTTCAATCCAGAAGCTTTCCAAGGGGTGTTGGTCACCGAAAAAGATCTTGAAAACACGACTTATCGTTTCACTTTAGATGATGGCTCAGTTGTCGAAGTGAAAGGGAATGAGGAAATTGAATACGATGGTGAGATCCATACCGCAGCGAATCTCTATGACGCCCTTAAAGAAGGCTACTACGGTAAGTTTTAATTAAGCCTTTTTGGAGAAAAAGAATGACAATTACAATTAGTAAAAAAATTACAGGTTATGCGGTGGTAACCGAGCAAGATCAAAAAGCACCAGAAACCAAGACAGCTGAAATCCATTTGTTTGGTGAGCCCTTATCAAGACCCGATAAATTGGTTGGTAATACCTACAAAATCAAAACCCCAGCCAGTGAACATGCACTCTATATTACGATTAACGACGTGATTATGAATGAAGGAACAGCTCAAGAACATCGTCGCCCATTTGAGATTTTCATTAACTCTAAAAACATGGAGCACTTTCAGTGGATTGTTGCTTTAACGCGAGTCATGTCTGCTGTTTTTCGCAAAGGTGGGGATATTACCTTCCTTGTAGAAGAGCTACAAAGTGTTTTCGATCCAAAAGGTGGCTACTTCAAAAAAGGGGGGAAATATATCCCAAGTCTTGTTGCTGAAATTGGTGAAGTGCTAAAAGAACACTTACACGAAATTGGTATGTTAAAGAGAAATGAACCAGAAGCACATCAAAAAGCATTCATTGAAGCCAAACGCAAGGAATATACTGAAAAACAAAACGCCTCTAATGACAGTGACAACTCAGGCTTTCCAGAAGGAGCACAACTGTGCGCCAAGTGTTCAACTAAAGCCGTGATTGTCATGGATAACTGTCTTACTTGTCTTAACTGCGGCGACAGTAAGTGTAATTAACTAATGGCCCTGCAACGTTTTGACTAAAGCGCCTTTTATTGCAGCAATCATCAGCTATTTGTTGATGCTTGCTGCATACAAATTCCATCGATTACGTTGGTTTCATATCCCTGTAATGATAGGGTGTATTGTTTTCGATGTTCTGATGCCCTTTTATCTAGTGACACACCGAAATTGGTGGCGTCGATTAATAGAAGAAGGAGATATTACTTCTTTTGGTATCTGGATGCATTTTGGCCTATTAGTGGCATTATACGCCCTTGAGTGGGTTCAAATAGCTACAGCTCGCAAGATTCTTAAAGGCGAAACTGAAGTACGCCAAACCCATCGAGGGCAAGCTAAAGCACTACTGGTTATTAGAGCAATTGTTATATTGACTGGTGGAATACTCGCCTAATGCCGCGCTTCTCTGCTAATTTATCTTGGCTTTATCAAGAAATTCCTTTTTTCGAACGCTTTCAACATGCGCGTAGTGATGGATTTAACGCGGTGGAATGTCTTTTTCCCTATGATCATTCAATATCCGATATAACCAGTCAATTACAACAACATAATCTTGAAATGGTTTTGATTAATGCACCAGCAGGTGACTGGTTACAGGGAGAACGAGGTATAAGTATTCATCCCGCAAATAAAATACGTTTTAGAAAACTGTTTGAAAGCCAAGCCATTCCAACAGCACTAGCATTAAATTGTTCCCGTATTCATATCATGTCGGGGTTACTGTCTAACGCTAGCGATAAATCAGATGCCGATCTCACTTTTTTAGACAATTTAGAATGGGCTCTAAAAGCTGTTTCCGGATATCCAATCACATTATTAATTGAACCAATTAGTCAGCAGGCTATTCCCGGCTACTATCTCACCTATCAAGAGCAAGCGATTTCCGTCATTAAACAATTTAATCATCCACAGTTACAATTACAGCTTGATTTATTTCATTGTCAATTAACTGAAGGCTCACTGACACAACACATTGAATACGCCTTAGACAATGATATTCTAGGACACGTGCAGATAGCAGGGGTCCCTCACCGTCATGAGCCAGATGAGGGTGAAATCAATTACTCTTATATTTTTAATTTGCTTGATGAACGCAAGTATTTACACTTTATTGGCTGTGAATACTCTCCTAAGCATACCACTTCAGCAGGATTGAATTGGTTTAGAGCTTATGCTTATTAATGTCATTAAACTGTCATCATAAGCTTTTATCTTTAATAAATTTATTTAGTCGGGAAAAAATAATGCGTCAATGGTCATTGCTACTGTTATTGATTGTATCTAATTTTGCTTACGCTACTGAACAACATAATCTTATTTTATTTGTTCCAGACGGACTTAGGGCTCTCATGGTTAATGCACTCAATGCCCCTACCATGAATCAAATCAAAGACAACGGTGTGTTTTTTAAAAATAACCACTCTGCTTATCCTACTCTAACCATGCCTAATGCGTCTGTCTTTTCTACGGGGCATGTTTTAGGGGATACAGGTATTTTTAGTAACACTATTTATACTAAAACAATGAATCATCAAGCTCATGATACTAATACCCCTTTTCTTGAAAACGACGCAGTCATTGATGAACTTGAAGATCAGTTTTCTGGACAACTAATGAAATTTAATGCATTACTTGATGACGCGCAATCACATGGGTTTAATACTGCTGTCATTGGTAAAGTTGGCCCCACCAAACTATTTCATCCCCTCCATAACCAAGCTGATTTCCCAATTCTGATTGATGACATGACAGGTCACAATAACTCCATTTTACCTCAGTCTATTCGTGACTTATTAAGTCAAAATCAATTGCCTTTAGAGGCTCCTGGGCGAGGGGATAATGGCAAATCTGGTAATGCAACAACACCTGGTACTCTCACTAACAATCTTCAACAACAACAGTATTTTATTGATGTCACTACAAAAGCAATTCTTCCTTATCTAAAAAATCAAAATAAACCCTTTGTATTGATTTTCTGGTCAAGAGATCCTGATGGAACACAACATAACCAAGGCGACAGCTTACAACAGGTGATACCAGGAATTAACGGACCAACTTCTCTCTCTGCCATCAAAAATGCCGATGATAATTTAAACCAGTTAATAAATACATTAAAAACGCTTGGGTTAGACACCAATACAGATATAGTGGTCGCAGCAGATCATGGTTTTTCAACCATATGGAAAGAAAGTAAGACAAGTGAAAGCGCCAAACAAACCTATCCAGATGTTCCCGCACTCCAACTGCCCCCTGGGTTTTTAGCTATTGATTTAAGTCACGCCCTCAATCTGCCTTTGTTTGATGCTAACCAACCTAACCATCAAGTTAGCAATAATGAACATCCACTGGCAGGTAATGGCTTAATCGGTCAAGACGCTAATCACCCCCTAGTTACCGTTGTCGCTAATGGTGGTTCAGATTTAATTTATCTTGATCAATCTGTTGATAAAACAATCATACCAAAGATTATTAACGCGTTATTTCATGAAGACTATGTAAGTGGCGTATTTGTTGATGATAAGTTAGGGCATTACCCTGGAACCCTAACTTTCAGTGATATTGGCTTGGTCGGTTCCGCTCAAACACCGACTCCAGCAATCGTGGTCAACTTCAGAAGCTCTTACAGTGCTTGCCGTCAACCATTTACTTGTAGCGTAGAAATTGCTGATACCACTTTGCAACAAGGGCAAGGAATGCATGGTAATTTTAATCGTGCCGATACCTACCCTTTCATGGCTGCAATCGGACCTGATTTCAAGACTAACTATACTGACCGCATTCCCTCTAGTAATGTGGATATGGGAACAACTCTACGTTATTTGCTAGGCCTTACACCTATTGAATCGACAGACAATAAAACTGGACGGGTTCTTATGGAAGCTCTTAGGAATGGGAAAGAAATGCCATTTAGTCGTCTTAAAAAAGTATCGGATCCAAGCAGTGAAGGTAAACAAACCATATTAAATATCCAAAAAGTTGGAATACATCTCTATTTAGATAGCGGAGGATTCTCAGGATCCACATTAGGTTTATATTAATTTCTTGACGATCTAATTTTGACGGATCATCATTAAAAGTGGAAACCTTAAAAGAGGATATATGACTAAATTATCAAAGCAAGAACAAGCTAAATTACTTCTCGATGCAGTTGATCATCTTAAAAGTGAAACGGAACACCACGAACATGTTAGTGGTGCTATAAAAGGCCTTGTTTACAGTGTTGTTGAAACGCTAGGGCAATTTGTTGGAGACCCTGATTTACCTCAGCATATTAAATCTGGTGTTGAAGGGGCTCTAGAAGTAGCAAGAGAAATACAAAGTAAAATTAATTCACATTAATTAGGTGTACTGGTGGAATAACGACTCCATATTTTTTGAGTTAATCTCATTAAATACAACATAATGGCACTACCAAACCAATCACCGGAGAGCATGGGCAATACTCCCGCCCACCAATTGGTAATTAGTCCTGAAAAAAACAAATAAGTATTTGTAGGGATCGAATTAAATATTGCTCCAAATAAAGCAAGCTGCCATAAATGGCGGCCCTTTAAACCTGATAATGTATCGGGTAGTTGCGCCCACCAACGAAAAAAATATACCGTAATATAAGCACCAACCGATGAGAAAAAGGCCAGAATAATACTGTGTATGGTGGTACTGTCAGAACTGTACTCTCCAGTTAATAGGGCCCCAACAAATAAACCAATTGCTCCACGCCAGCCACACAGCAACACGGCAATTATTCGTACTATCTGAGGTAGGAATATCCAACTGGCAAAACTAGAAGTTATTTCTTGACTGAACAACCATTTATTCAAATGATAGAGAAAAAACCAGGCTAAAGAAAAGAATATAACCCCAATATACATGGGGCAATCGTTAAAATTTGAATTATTCTCATCAACGCTGCGCCTTGATGAGGCACTCTCCCATCTTTTCAAAATAATAATTTGTCTTTTTTGTTGGAATTATGTATTTAATACGCTTATCATGGGCATCAATTTCCACACCGATCATACCTTTATCTTTAAGGTCCTTGATTCTTCCATGTACTGTAGAATAGGATATATCAGGAATCATATTTATTGCATCTAAAATACTGACTTTAGTCTCTTGTTGCCAAGCTGATGCAAGAACATGAATTAACCTTGTTTCTAGTGCATCCATTTGTGGGAAAGTTGGTAAATCTTTCAATGAATTCACAAGGTTAATAAATTTCAAATAGGTTGATGAGGCCTTAACAACTTTTGTCATAATTAGTTCACTTATTAATTAAACATAATGATTTATAGGTTTAATATTAACATTTTTAATAGATCATTAATACATTTTTTTATTTATGATTGCTTTTATTGACGCTTATCGTTCTGGGTTCTTACAAAAAAAACATTGGCTCACTAATTTATTAGCGGGAGTCATAGTGGGTATTGTTGCCCTCCCGCTCGCTATGGCTTTTGCTATCGCATCAGGTGCCAAGCCAGAACAAGGGCTTTACACAGCGATTGTAGCCGGATTAGTGGTATCCATTTTTGGTGGTAGCCGCTTACAAATTGCAGGCCCAACTGGAGCATTTATTGCTATTCTCTCAGGTATCACTGCTAAATACGGTTTCAGTGGGTTACAAATTGCGACCTTAATGGCTGGTGTGATTTTGATTACCATGGGTATGGCTAAACTCGGTGGCGTAATTAAGTATATCCCTGACCCAGTGATTACTGGATTTACCTCAGGTATAGCTATTATTATTTTTGTTGGTCAATGGAAATACTTTTTAGGACTTAAAAACACCGTAAGCGGGGAGCTTTTTCATCAAAAATTATTCGCTCTCATTCAAGAGCTTCCCCATCTTAATATTCAAACCACTATTCTTTCTTTAGTAACTTTATTTATTTTAATTGTCTCTCCACGTATTATTAAAATCATTCCCGCTCCCTTTATTGCAATGGTGTTTGCTACTACCATTCAATGGTCTTTGGGTTTAAACGAAATTGCAACAATTGGCAGTACCTTTGGCGGGATACCACAAACTCTACCTAGCTTTACCCTACTTCCCCTTACTTATAATGAAGTTTTAAAGCTCATTGGTCCTGCGTTCACAATTGCTTTATTAGGTGCCATTGAATCACTATTATCGGCAGTAGTAGCCGACGGCATGGCCAATACTCGTCATAACTCTAACCAAGAATTAATTGGCCAGGGTATTGCTAATATAGTAAGTCCTTTATTTGGTGGTTTTGCTGCGACAGGCGCGATTGCACGAACTGCAACCAATATCAAAAATGGAGGAAACTCTCCCATCGCTGGAATGATTCACTCATTAACTCTGATTGCTATTATTATTATTTTCGCACCGCTCGCTTCTCATATCCCATTGTGTGCTCTAGCCGCTATTCTCTTTGTTGTTGCTTACAATATGAGTGAAATGCATACTTTCATTTATATGCTCCGTTTCTCTCCACTATCTGACCGTTTTATTTTACTTACGACCTGTTTTCTTACTGTATTTGTTGATTTAGTAATGGCAGTTAATATTGGTGTGGTGATGGCAGCATTACTATTTATGAAAAATATGTCTGATAGTGTGGCTGTTGAGGCGTTATCAATTGATGATGTCAATGCAGAAATCCATGAAGAACAAGTTGCCTTACCTAAAAATACCATGGTGTACGCCCTCGAAGGTCCTTTCTTTTTTGGCGTTGCATCACGCTTAGAGCACTCTCTGGAAAGCGCACATATTCATGCTGACGCTTTAGTGTTAAGACTAAGAAAAGTCCCTTTAATTGATGCCACAGGAATAAAAACCTTATTTAATCTCGCTGACAAATGTCGTTTGCACAATACCCAGTTGGTGCTGTGTGGTGCAAACCAAGAAGTTATGTCGCAGCTTATTCAATCAGGTATTACAGAAAAAATCGGAGTAGAGAACTTAGTACAACACATCAGCGAATGGACAGGAAGAAGCCACGAGAATAGCGCGTGACTTCTCCAGTAGCCAGTAAAGTATTACGCTAAGGTTGGATAATCTGTATATCCTTTTTCTGATCCACCGTAAAAAGTAGAGCGATCATAAGGGGTTATAGCGGCATTAGCAGCAAAACGCTCAACCAAATCAGGGTTAGAAATATAGATACGTCCAAACGCCACCGCATCTGCATGCCCTGAGTTGACAGCTTGCTCAGCATTATCCTTATTATATCCCCCAGCCATAATGACCTGACCATCAAAACGTTCACTAAATAGTGTGGCCGTGCTTGGCAAATTCTCAGCTACTTGATCACTTCCTCCAGCCATAGTTGAACGTGGTTCAATCAAATGTAAATAGGCCAAATGTAATGGATTCAAGCGATCTATAACACCATTGAATAAGGCAATAGGGTCACTGTCTGACATATCATTAAACTCACCATATGGCGACAATCTAACACCTACTTTATCACTACCCCAAACTGCAATAACCTCATGCAATACTTCCATTAATAAGCGGCAGCGATTTTCTATTGAGCCACCATATTCATCTTGCCTTTTATTAGTGCCATTTTGTAAAAACTGATCTAATAAATAGCCATTTGCTGCATGGACCTCTACGCCGTCAAACCCGGCACGTTTTGCATTCTCTGCTGCCTGTCGATATTGACCAATTAACGTTTTAATATCTTCCAGCGTTAACGCTCTTGGGGTTTCATATGCTTCTTGACCCCACTGCGCTGTAAATACTTGACCTGAGGGTGCGATCGCTGAAGGGGCAACAGGCAAACCTTCCTCAGGGTGGTGAGAAGTGTGAGAAATACGGCCTACATGCCATAATTGCATCACAACCTTACCACCTTTAGTATGAATTGCAGAGGTTACTTTTTGCCATCCTTGGATTTGCTCTTCACTATAAATCCCTGGAGTACCAGGGTAGCCTTTACCCAAGGGAGAAATCTGTGTGGCCTCAGTGATAATCAGACCGGCGCTGGCACGTTGTGCATAGTATTCAGCTGCTAGGGGGCCTGGAACATCACCTGATGCAGAGCGCATTCTGGTTAAAGGTGCCATCACCACGCGATTATTAAGTTCAATTGAACCTAATTTAACAGGTGTTAATAATTTCATAGTCGTCATTCCCTATTAATAAAAAAAATGTGTTGTATAACACACACCATTTAGATAGTACCGATCCGAACTAATTCAAGAGGAAGTTGTAAAAAAATATGAAACTTCCACTAACTCATTGAAATGTGATAGATTAACTACTGAATAAAAAAAGCGATTTTAATACGCTTTTATTTAACTGTAGTGACAATGATAATATTTGGAGAGAACGCAGATGATTCCTGATACAGATACCATGGCACTTTATGAGATTATAAGTATTGCTGGTTTAGCATTCCTTATCATCATTTTCGATACCGCTAAATGGACCAAAAAATAATAGTAACTTATTGATTTAATTTAAAAAGCCCTGAGATTTAATCAGGGCTTTTTTATTGATCTATTTATTTGGCTGAGGAGTAACTCGCAAATAGGGTTTAACTTCTTTAAATCCTTTAGGAAACTTCTTATTCAGCTCTTCAGGATCTTTAATTGATAAAGGAATAATTACGTCATCACCATCTTTCCAATTACCAGGAGTAGCTACAGAATAACCATCGGTTAATTGAAGTGCGTCAATAACTCGTAATACCTCATCAAAATTACGACCAGTACTCATTGGATAAGTAATAATTAAACGTACCACTTTCTTAGGATCAATTATAAATAAAGAGCGCACGGTCGCTGTTTGTGATTGGTTAGGATGAATCATGTCATACAGACCAGAAACTGTTTTGTCTTGATCAGCAATAATTGGGAACCCAACAACGGTGTGTTGTGTTTGTTCGATATCTTTGATCCACTCCACATGTTCCTTAGGAGAATCTACGGATAGAGCAATTGCTTTAACATTACGGCGATCAAATTCAGGCTTGAGTTTTGCTGTAAGACCTAATTCAGTAGTACAAACAGGAGTGAAATCAGCGGGATGTGAAAATAACACAACCCAAGAGTCACCTGCCCAGTCATAGAAATTGATCTTGCCAATAGATGATTCCTGAGAAAAATTAGGTGCAGTATCACCAAGTCTTAATGTCATTTTATTCTCCTATTATTTAATAATACTCAAGATTAAGATTTATTCTAAATCCTTTTATTGTCATTGTGTTGAGAAAAATTTGGATTATTGATTTATCTTACAATAGGTCCTGGAGGGATTGGATTCACTCTTCGCCATGGCTCAGGACATTGTGCTATTTCTGGATAATAACCATTTAAAGAAGGACAAAAATAGCGCATCTGAGAGACAGGTGGAGGTGATGGAGGTATCACAGTCGTTCCTTGCGGTGAAATATAAGTTGGCGGCATAGGGGAAACAGGTGGTGCGGCATTAACAAATACCACCCTCTCAGATACCATCATAGGATATGGATAAACAGGAGCAGGATAGTAAAACCATCTTGGCCCGATTACCCACCACCAACCGTTTAAGCCTGCTCGGTTTGCCTGAATCCATCTTCCTCTTTCCCAAGCCCTTAGTTCACGTGGATGGAAACGATGCACATCTCTTTCATGAAACTCTATGAATCGATGCTCATGAAAACGTCTTTCTTCATCCGCATATGAGTTAGAGTTAGCAAAAAGAGTAAATATTCCCAAAATTAATAAAATGATTTTTTTCATTGCGGTGTACTCGGAACCATTTGCCAAGGTACTGAACATTGTCCAACATAAGGATAATACGCTCCTGATGATGGGCAATAGTACCAAGCTCCTTGAGCGGTTGGTTGATATTGGAATGCTTGCGGTGGGGCGGGTTGAACATAAACAGGCTGTGAATAAACCACTGTAGGCGGAGCATATACATAAGGCCTTGCGTAGTAGGGATAGGCCAGTTGCGATCCCACTATCGCACCAGCAATAAATCCCAAACCAATTACTCCCCCTCGATCTGCATAACTCATTGAAGTATAAGTCAGAGAGCATAAAATAAATAAGCTCAGCAATATTTTTTTCATGGGATCACCTCTTAATTATTTCCAGGTGCAGATTTTGGTGGTGCCATATGACGATACCCATAACCTTGTCCATATCCAGGCCCCATCATTGGGTGATGAGAAAAATAATTGGCTTGCCAATTCGACCAATATAAATCAAAGATAACCTTTTGTTTACTATCTAGTACGTCATAAAATGTAAGCGTTCTTTTAGCAGCCTGTTTTACTTTTTCAATATGTTCTTTCAATAACGCTAAACGATGATCTAAAAATTGTTGATAGGCCTCTAATCTTTCAGGGGTTGATAACATTAGACCCTGTTTTTTAGCTTTACCTGCCATTCTCTCTTCCATCATCTCATGCATTTCGGAAAAGTCTTTTTTTACACCACTAGACCAAGCACTCCATGCTTTTTCCTGATTAGCATTTAATTGAATTTTTTCATGTAAATCGCTTAATCGGGACACAATGAATTGTTCTTCATAATTTGGTGGCGTATCTTTTACGGCGTTGGTATCTGCGAAGGCGTTGAGCTGGTTTAACATAAAAAGCATACAAGCCATCATAAGAAATTTTAATGTCTTCATACAAATACTCCTTTATTCATTGTATAAAAAGATAATAATGATATGTTTGAACACAAATTTGTTAATAAAGTTTGCAAAATATTGTAAATCATCATACCAATTAACTTTATTCTATGACTATTCGATATAACTTATTTATCATTGAATGTAATTAAATCAAAATAGGTATTCATAGCTATGCAAAAAGTATTACTTATTGATGACGATATAGAGCTAGTTGAAATGATAGCTGAGTATCTTAAGCGAGAGGAATTTGATGTCAGCGTAGCTCATACAGGACATGACGGCCTGTCTCTTTTAAAAAAAGATAATTTTTCCATTGTTGTGTTAGATATTATGATGCCTGGCATAAATGGATTAGAGACCCTTGCAAAAATCCGAGAAGAGTCTTTAATACCTGTATTAATGTTAACAGCAAGAGGAGATGATAGCGACCGCATAATTGGATTAGAGCTTGGCGCCGATGATTATGTCCCTAAGCCCTGTACGCCAAGGGAGTTAACAGCGCGAATTAAAGCGATTCTTAGACGTTCTCAGAACAGTCAAAATCTCAATGATAACAATCGCGTTATAGAAGTTAATCAACTTAAATTATGGCCAGGAAAAAGACAAGCATTTTGGTTTGATGAAGAACTTCAATTGACAAGTAGTGAGTTTAATTTACTTGAAGTATTGATTAAAAACGCAGGGAAATTAGTGACTAAAACTCAACTTTCAGAAGAAGGTCTAGGTCACCCCCTTGCTCGATTTGAACGAAGTATCGATGTACATATTAGTAGAATAAGAAACAAACTAGAAGCCATTAACCACAGCTCAGCGCCAATTAAAACAGTACATGGTCAAGGATACTTACTTATTATTGAGTAATTATGTATAAATTATTCTGGAAATTCTTTTTTACAATATGGATTGCTCAACTGACGACTATTTGGGGAATTGGTACGGCAATTTGGTATATACGCCATCATGAACCGCTTACCGAAGTCAATTTAGATTTATCTAATGGCGCATCTTTTTATCTTGATCCTGTTGTCGATACACTTAAAACCCAAGGCGTAGTTGCTACGGAAGAGTATCTAAAGAAAAGGTTTAGACGTATTGTTTATGTTGTTGATATAAACAATAACAAAGAGCTGTTAGGACGAAAAATACCAATAGATTTTCTTGAATTAGTTAATCAAAAAAGTCACACCTCCCTACTTAATAACGCAATTCAATCACTGTCTGTTGATGGACATCATTATTTACTTTTTGTTGCTGACATTCCTTCTCCATGGCGTAATAGACCTCTTATTCCTGTTGTGCCATTAGTAGGAGCTACTCTAGCAAGCCTTCTTTTTGCCTTTATTTTGGCACGTCATTTGTCTCGTCCCATAGAAATATTAAAACAAACGATTTCACAAGTTGGAGCGGGACATTTCAATATCTCATTACATCCGCAACTTGTTAATCGTAACGACAGTCTTGGTGAATTAGCAAGTGATATACAAAACATGAGCTCACGTCTTGGAAAGCTTATTGATAGTCAAACAAAACTACTACATACCATCTCACATGAATTAAGATCGCCTCTAACGCGCTTACAAATGGCTACAGGTTTACTTAGACAAAAAATGATTGGTAATGACGATGAAATGTCGCGTATAGAAAGAGAATGTAAACGTATCGATCTGCTAATTGGTGAGCTACTGACATTGTCTAAATTAGATGATGGTATTAATCACCTTAATGAAGAAATTATTGATCTTAATCCACTTATTCGAGAAATTAGTGATAATGCATCATTTGAAGCTAAGTCACTAAATAAGTTGGTATCACTTAATTTATTGAACGAGTTTATTCAAGTTAAAGGTGATACATCCCTACTTTATTATGCAATTGAAAATGTTGTTAGAAACGCATTGCGACATGCTAGAACAAATATCGTCATTACGGTAATGAAAACACCAAATGAGAAAGCACATATCTCAGTTATTGACGATGGAGAGGGGGTAGATGACTCTGAGATTATGCATATCACTCAACCTTTTTTTCGAGCAAGTAACACATTAAAAGCATCTAACTCTCAAGGATTTGGTTTAGGTTTAGCCATTACTTATAAAACACTACAAGCACATAATGGTGAAATTCAATTTAGTAATTTATCAGATAAGCAGGGCTTCAAAGTAGACTTATATCTGCCTCTTTTAACCTAATTTATTAAAAATTAACTCGTTAAATGCCTTACGAATTGGCGTTTCATTGCGCCACTTTAATGTTATCCAATTTAACTCTCTTTCTATAAAACTGTCGTGTTGAGATATGCGAACTTGTTTTAATTTATTCTCAATAATAGGTTCTCTAACCATAATTTCTGGTAGTAGTGCAACACCCAGTCCAGCACACACCAAATTCAAGGCAGCCAAGTTATTTCCCACCCTTATTATTGATTGAGGCTTAATAAGATAACGATCTAAATATTCATCAGTTACTCTAGCTGTACCTGATCCATCCTCTCTCATAATCCATTTGACATAGGATAAATTGTTAATAGGTGTGTTTGACATAAAAGCCGTGGAAGCAACTAATAGTAATCGCTCTTTTTGCCATTCACGAACCTCTATCTCTGGTTCATTGACGACTGGCCCCTCGATTAAACCTATATCAATTTCACAATTTTTAAGGCTATTTATGATGTGTTGTGAATTTCCACTTAAAACTGAAATATTGATATCTGGATAGGTTAATGAATAGTTAACTAAATAAGGAGATAACCAATGTGAGGCGACCGTTGTACTGGCTCCAATAGTCAAATTACCCACCTTGGCTTGAGACCTCAAAGTCAAATCTTGAATAATTGCATTTTCAATTGTAAAAATATTTTTACCTAACTTGTACAATGAGGTACCACTGTCTGTCAGTAAAATTGGTACATAAGCCCTATCAAATAATTTCACATCAAATAAGTTTTCTAACTCTTTAATCGATTTAGATACAGCAGGTTGTGTGATAAATAGGTTTTCAGCAGCTTTTGTAAAGCTACCTGTTTCTACAACCTCCACAAATGCTCTTAATGCTTGAAAAGGAATTCTCATAACTTAAAGTAATCTTTAAATGAAATTAATGAATTTGAGTAATTATATGCCGCGGAGCACAATATGAAAACAAATTTAAATAAGGTAGTTACATTGTGAACAAGTTATTGGTACAGCTTTCAGGTTTATTATTTACCTTTTTAGGTGCGCTGATTTCCATTTCAGCGGCAAATCTTCCTTTCTTTTCACAACATCATATTACCTCACTTACTCTTGCGATATTGTTAGGAATTGTCTTAGGTAATATAGGGATTATTAACCAGCTAAAAAATACACATTGGGGAGTGGATTTTTCTAAAAGCCAATTATTAAAATTGGGCGTTATTCTCTACGGCCTTAAAGTCACTTTTAGCGAAATTATGCAAGTAGGACTATCAGGGGTACTCATCGACTTAACCATGGTCGTATCCACTTTCTCATTGGCCTACTTAGTCGGTAGAAAATGGCTCAAGGAAGATTTACAAACAGTTATATTAATTGGTGCAGGAAGTTCTATATGTGGCGCTGCTGCCATTCTGGCAACTGAGCCAGTTATAAAAGCTCAAGCGCACAAAGTGTCTATTGCAGTGGCTACTGTTGTCATTTTCGGCACCCTATCCATGTTTCTTGAACCTATTTTTTTTCAATATAGCGGTTTACCTTTATCTACCGTGGGAACCTATTTAGGATCCACGATTCATGAAGTCGCACAAGTAGTTGTAGCCGGTCGTTCAGTGAACGAACATGTTAGCCACATTGCCGTAACTGAAAAAATGTTAAGAGTAATGATGCTACCCTTCTTTTTAGTTGCGTTGTCGTTTACGATCAACAAACAAGCAGACAATCAACAAAACAGAAAGATAACTATTCCTTGGTTCGCCATAGCGTTTATTTTACTTACTGTTGTCCACAGCTTTGTTGCACTACCCAAATCTATTATTGAATTTGGAATTGATATGGATAACCTCATACTTGCTATGGCAATGTTTGCTCTGGGAGTAAGGACACATAAGTCTGCATTAAAAACCGCCGGTATCAAACCGATTATCTTAGCTAGTACCTTATTTGTTTTCTTAACAAGTGGCGGTTTATTAGTCAATTCACTAATTAGCAAAATAATTAATTAGTTTTGCTTGGAATAAAGGAGTCTGAAAAAAGATTTTTCATCGAGACTCCTTTTAAAAAACTTTGTTTTTTACCATAAGACACCATATCAGGACTTCCACAAAAATAGACTTTCCAATCTTGTGGAGCAGTTAATTCCGACAAGGCAAAATGAATAAACGATTGCTGTTTATTGTCTGTAACTAAGCTGTAATCAAACCAATTGATGCTTAAATTTTCAAATTGATGACTTAAATGAGTTAATTCGTCAACCAGGTATTTATCACGTTCATCTGTCACCCCATGATAAAGTCTAAATTCTTGTTTATCTCCTTGAAATAGTGCTTTTTTCAACATACCGTATATGGGTGCTAAACCTGAGTTACTCGCAATAAATAAAGTGGGATGCGTATTTTTATCCGGATAAATGCATGTCCCCATGGCTTCAGATAATTCAATATGCTCACCTATCCCTACATCGTTCGCCAACCAAGGTGAAACTTTCCCGTTCGCGATAACTTGAATATGTAACTCTATATCTCTATCTGAATCAGGATTTGAAGCAATAGAATAGCAACGAAATTCATTCTTTGACTGATACAACCTAATATACTGCCCTGCAAGATAGCTAAACGTTTTCTCTGGTCTAAGGATCAGCTTCACAATAGAACGATTTACCCGTACTTTATCAATCAGCGTAGCTCTACTATTTTGTGTTTCACCATCAAGTGAAGCAATCACTAAATTATCTTCCGGGAAACATTGGCAAGCTAAAAAATGTTTTGCTTGTATTTTGTTTTCCGGCAAACCCACTTGTGCTTTTGTAGGAACCACTCCTTCAAGTACCTTCATTTCACAAGCTTGGCATAAACCACTCTTACATGAAAAGGGAATGGATACCCCTTGCTCTAATAAACTATCTAAAAGAGATCCATTCCCACATTGGTACTGCTTATTTTGATAAGTTACAGTTGTCACAATTACTTTCCAAGGACATCATTTCTTGTACTTTCTGCAATTGCCGCTGCCTGAGCAATTAAATGATCAGGTACATTTAACTCTTTTAACGTGGCACCAATGTGTTCCATAACTGCATCGAAATGACTATCGTTTAGACCCATTTTCACTAAATGTGCATGGCCACGACGCATATCTTCACCGGTATAGTTATGTGGGCCGCCAAAAGCCATTGTTAAAAAGGCTTTTTGTTTGGCGGCTTGCTTATCCATATCAACACCCTCAAAAAATCTATTAATGCGATCATCTAACAATACTTTTCTATAAAAAATATCAACCGCAACCGATACTGCTGCATCGCCCCCAATTTCTGAATATAAGCTCATTCTTTTCTCCAAAATTAAATTTTCCGAATACACCCAAAAAGATGTATCATGAATACATCTTATTTTCAAAAAACAGTGTTGTCAAATAAATTCAGGAAAATTTATAAGAATTAGATAAAATACAAATCCAAGTGAAAATCATGCTGAAATTGTTTATTAAAACCAAATGAAACTTACCTTCTATACAGACTATTCACTTAGAGTGTTGCTATATCTAGCGCATGAGAGTGATCGCTCAGTCACAATTACTGAGCTTGCTGAATTCTATGATATCTCGCGTAATCATCTAGTTAAAGTAGTTCATCAATTGGGGATTAATGGTTTTATTAAAACCACTCGAGGTAGAGCAGGAGGAATCGTGCTTGGTAAAAAACCCAATGAAATTAGTGTCGGTAGTGTAGTGAGACTTAGCGAACCTGATATTGATTTACTTGATTGTTTTAATCAAGACAAAGACAATTGTAAGATTAGTAGAGCATGTAAATTAAAAGGGATTCTTAAAAAAGCCCAAAATAATTTCTTAAAAGAGTTGGATCACTGTCTGCTATCTGATTTACTTATCCCTGAGAAAAAATTTTTCAATCCGGATATTCCTATCCATTTTATAAATAATTAATAAGGTATTGCATGTTGTATTTGTTTAGCTGGATTAGAGGGTTTATTCCTCAAAAGATGTACTTTCCAAAAAAAGATTATGTAATCTCCCCCATTGGTGCATTATTAGGGCTTGCTATTACAGAAGAGTTATCAAGATATTTCTTAGGGGAAGCTAATCCGTGGTTTATCGCTCCAATGGGAGCATCGGCAGTACTTTTATTTGCTGTTCCAGCAAGTCCATTGGCTCAACCTTGGTCAATTATAGGAGGTAACCTAATCGCCTCTTTAATTGGTATTACCTGTAGTCAATTAATAACATCTCCTGGCTTAGCAGGTGCAATGGCAGTTGGATTAACTATTCTATTAGCAATGAAAGCACGCTGCCTTCATCCTCCAAGTGGCGCAGTGGCATTAACTGCTGTTTTTGGTGGACCAACCATTCATCATTTAGGGTATTTATTTGTTATTTATCCCACATTAATAAACTCAATTATTTTAGCTGCAATGGCACTCTTTTATAACAATTCGGTAAAACGCTCTTATCCTCACCATGCACAAACCGCTCCAACACAGCCACTCGTCAATCAGTGGTCTGCTATTGAAAGAGCAGATATTGAGTTTGCTCTTGAAAACAATAAAGAGTTACTAGATATTAATGAAGAAGATCTTGAACTACTACTCAATATGGCAGAACGTCACGCTCAAGATAGAGATAAATCTAAGAACGAAACATAAAATATACTGCACCTAATAAACATAAACCTGCCCATAAGTAATTCAACTTAAATGGTTCATTCATATATAAAATCGAAAATGGAATAAAAACACTCAAGGTAATCACTTCTTGAATAATTTTTAATTGGCCTAAGTTAAAAAACATATGACCAATACGATTTCCCGGAACTTGCAGTAAATATTCAAAAAAGGCTATCGCCCAACTAACTATTACAGCTATCCACCAAGGCCTATCTGCGAAATTTTTTAAATGCCCATACCAAGCAAAGGTCATAAAAATATTCGATAAAGTCAAACATAGTACAAATACTATTGGATGAAATAATATCTCTTTTATATTAACCATGAATCCCCCTTGTTAACGCTAGTTGCAAACTTTCACACATTGATTTATAAAGAACTTTTATGATTAACAAAAATCATAAAAGAACAATAAATACATTGGAGTATAAGATGAAAAAGGGTGTTTTGATAATATCTTGTGCTGTATTCCTACTATCTGGTTGTATGCCTCAAGGAACTTGGGTTAAAGATAAAGTACCTACTCAAGCTGAAATTGATCACTATCAGTGTCTAAAAGAGTCACAGCAAGTTCAAGGATGGTCAAATTTGAATTACTCTGGAGTCTACCCTTATTCTTACCCAATGGCTGGAAATAATGTTATAACTACGACTACCAATGATGATTTATATGCAGCATGCATGAAATCCAAGGGATATACATTTCATAAAAAATAAAATATCAGGAAAACAATATGCTCTTATTGAAGAAGTTAGCAAGTCCAGAAGTGATTAAAAAATTCCAAGAAAAATATCCTGATGCTGATATCCCCGCACTATCTGATTTCATGCAAATCATGAGATCAGTCTCTGATTTATCAGAATCGCTAAATAAGCTATTAGATGAACATCATTTATTACAGGGTAGATGGTGGGTTTTAGTACTACTTACGCGCCAAGATGACTTAATTTCTTGCCCGAGTAGTCTTGCAGAGGATGCTGGAGTAACAAAAGCGACCATGACCGGTTTCATTAGTGGTTTAGAGAGAGATGGTTACATTACTCGCATTATTGATCCTCTAGATAGAAGAAAATACTGTATACAACTTACCGAGGCAGGAATCAAAAAAGTTAATGAAGTCATGCCTATTTTCTATAAGCGAGTGGGGAAACTAATGGGGTCAATCAATCAATTACAACGAGATGAAGTGGTAGAGGGTATTCGCTTACTGGCTAACAATCAACATCTATTAAAATCAGACAAATAATCACATTCATTTCTCCAGACTATTTTTTGTGTAAAAAAAGCTTTTTATAAGCTTTTTTTATCCAGGTAATTTAGAATGAGTTTAATATTATCAATCTGCAGTAAAACTTAATAATTATGTTCACCAAATCTACCGCTATAAATACTCAGTCACTGGATAAACGCGATCTTCTTTTATCTTTCATGGCTATTGCATCTAGTGCTACAGACGTCATTGCTTTTTTAAAATTACAAAAAGTATTCACATCTGCTATGACGGGTAACACTGCGCTATTAGGAATTGCTCTTGGATCGGGGGACTTTTTTGCAGCATTTAATTCATTAATTGCTGTGATGGGCTACCTAGCGGGAGTTGCTTTTGCGAGTATTATCAAACTAGAAAAAAAGACTAACGAACTTATTTTTACTTTAATCCTAGAAGCAGTTTTTCTACTTATTAATCTTATTATTGTTTATTTCAAAGGCTATCCTAGTAGTGGATTATTACTATATTGCATGATTGTTTTCTCCGCTATTGCCATGGGTATTCAAAGTATATCAGCAAGAAAAGTGAGTATCGAAGGTATTTCAACTGTGGTATTTACGAGTACACTAACAAGTATTATGGTTGCTCTTATGCAAAGCAGACACCGAGCGCATAGACAAGAATCTCTATTTTCTGCAAAAAGACAAATAATTATATTTTCAGTTTATGCGCTAGGCGCGCTTATTACCGGAATGCTTATACAGCTTAACATTGGTTTATTCAATATAATTCCGTTTCTAGCTATTATATTTAGTGTGATTTATATTGTTTCTCATCAAAAGCAAACCACATAGGGATATCATATGAAAGCATATCAAAAATTAATTTTATTTCTTTTTGCAAGCTTAACTGTTAATTTTTCCTTTGCTGAAAATAGGTTACCAACAATAGATCCAGATCATTATTCACAAGAACAACAAGATGCACAGAAAATATTTGAAAATGCCAGAAAAACCAAAATCTTTGGTCCTTTTGAACCACTATTATATAGCCCGCAGTTAATGAATGAAGCTCGCTCAATGGGTGATTATTTACGTTATCACTCAGCCATAGGTAACACATTAAGTGAATTAACTATTTTAGTAACGTCTCGTTTTTGGACTCAAGACTATGAATGGTATGTTCATGCTCCTATTGCTCTAAAAAAAGGAATTTCCCCAACGATCATTGAAGCTATCCGTCAAGGAGAAATCCCAACAAACATGAATACAGATGAACAACTTGTTTATCAATTTACTGTTGAATTACTCAATAATAAGCAAGTTTCAAATACAACTTATGATGCAATAGAAAAGCACTTTGGCAAAAAAGGGGCAGTTGATTTGGCTGGAATTGTTGGATATTACAGTTTCTTAGCGTTAGAAATGAACATGGCCCAATATCCACTTCCTAAAGACGGGACTCCTTTACCACGCTTTCCTGAAAGTCACTAAAAATAAGTATATTTAATTTTAAGCCATAATATTACAATAGCAAGCGCTGCCGTTATGGCGTTAGCTATTGTAATTGGCCAGCTCTCTTTTAATAAACCATAACATAACCACATCAATACTCCCAACGTAAATATCCCGTACATACTAAGCGATATACCTGATACATCTCTAGTTTTCAGCGTTTTTAAGCATTGAGGAATAAAAGAAGTCGTCGTAAGAATAGCTGCTATATAACCAATTAATTCTTCATTAACTACCATGTTACAACACTACCTGAGCGCCAATTTCAACTACCCGATTAGGTGGAATTTTGAAAAAGGGTATAGCACTACCTGCATTACGGAACATAGCAATGAATAATTTTTCTCGCCAAAATGACATATCTGAGCCAGTTTTAGGGATAAGCGTTTCTCTTGATAAGAAGAATGATGTTTCAAATGGCTCTAAAATTACATACTGCTGTGAAAATAAAGTATCGGGTACATTAGGCTCATCCATAAAACCAAAGCGTAATGTAATTTGATGAAATACATCATTAATTTTATTATATGCAATACGCTCCTCTGAGGGGACATGAGGAATATCAAGTACTCTTACAGCAAGGATAATAACTTTTTCATGTATTACTTTATTGTGTTTCATGTTGTGCATTAACGCACTGGGAACCCCATCTGGGTTAATGGTAAGAAAAACGGCTGTACCTGGCACATAGGTCACTGAATCCCCGGTTACGCTGCTTACAAAAGGGATCAAATCAATTGCTTCTCGTTTAAGACGCTGAGCAAGAATTACCCTACCTTTTTTCCAAGTAGTCATTAATGTAAATATAATCAACCCAAAGGATAAGGGTAACCATCCTCCCTCTTCCACTTTTATTAAGTTTGCACTAAAAAAAACTCCATCAATAAATAGTAAGATGGAAATCAGTGCAACACCCTTAATAATTCCCCAACCCCATAATTTATGAACAACAATAAAAGCAAGTATTGAAGTAATAAACATAGTTCCTGTAACAGCTATACCATAAGCCGCTGCTAATGATGCAGAGGATTTAAATACCAATACTAGAGTAATAACAGCAAGCATTAATGTCCAATTAATGCCAGGTACATAAATCTGTCCAATTTCCGCTTCTGATGTATGTTGTGTTTCCATACGTGGTGCATAACCCAGTTTGATCGCTTGATCAGTCATTGAAAAAGCACCAGATATGACTGCTTGCGAAGCAATAATTGTAGCTACAGTGGAGATCAACACCATAGGATATAGTGCCCAATGAGGAGCTAATAAGTAAAAGGGGTTTTCAATTGCTTTTGGGTTTGTAATAAGTAATGCGCCTTGCCCAAAATAATTTAAAACTAGTGCAGGAAGAACGAGATAAAACCATGCTGTTTGAATTGGTTTTTTTCCAAAATGCCCCATATCCGCATACAACGCTTCTGCACCTGTTAATGCTAAGACTACTCCGCCTAAAGACAAAAAGCCTACTGTAATATCGCTTTTTAGATAACTAATTGCATAAATTGGATTGAGTGCGTTTAATACTTGTGGTTGATGAATAATACTTAACAAACCAAGTAACCCAAGTAATAAAAACCAAATAACCATAATTGGTCCAAATAAAGCACCGACTTTTGCAGTACCTTTTCTTTGTATAAAGAATAAGCCTATTAAAATGATTAAGGTAATTGGAACAACATAATCTTTTAACGAAGCACTAGCCACTTCTAAGCCTTCAACTGCGGATAGTACAGAAATTGCTGGAGTAATAACACCATCCCCATAAAACAATGAGGCCCCAAAGAGGCCTAATACTAAAATGATTTTTCTTGAATTACCTGAATCGGATAACTTTCCTAATACCAGCGCTAGCAGCGCCATTATCCCACCTTCCCCCCTGTTATCGGCACGCATAATAAATGCAACATACTTAAAAGAGACGATGATCATTAAAGACCAAAATATAAGAGACAAAATACCATAAATATTATTTGTACTAAGAGCAACAGGATGTTTGCCACCAGTAAAAATTGTGTTTAATGTATATAAAGGGCTTGTACCAATATCCCCATACACTACACCCAGCGCTCCTAAAGACAGAGCGTATAAATTCTGTTTAATATTTGACATAGCTAAAAAATTAACTGTAGTAAATTGTTAACAATTGTCACTTATTATACCGCGAATTCAAGTTTGAAGTGCAATGCCTGAGTTAAAGAATACCTGATTAGGTGTTTTATAACCAAGTGTTTTTCGAGGTCGGTTGTTTAGCCGATCC
>JAJZPN010000003.1 GCA_021811145.1 Pseudomonadota bacterium | reverse complement strand
CTTAAAACCCACATTATTTAATACACAGTATTGTAAAAACCAATCAAAACTTGTTTTTGATACGATAATCAATGATAAGTTATTTTTCTTATTAGAAAATTCCATGATAGTTTTTGATCAGAAAAATACACTAGAAAAACTAAAAATTAATAAATTATATGATGATAATGACCATCTGATATTAAGAGACAATCATCATTATAGTTACTTTGGTTCAGACTTAATTGGCTCTGAGTTAGCGAATTTAATAAAACAAAAATATTTCAGCTTTATACCAAAAGAGAGGGCACCTTAATCGGATTAGTCTAAACTAACTCCTTGATTTTGCGATCAAAAGGGGATTAAAGTGCCCAAGAACAATCCTATCCTAAATTCACCTGGTTTTTCCATAGTAAAAGTAAATGGTTATCAACCATTATCTGCCTTAGGTAAAACACTCAGTTCATGGAAAGAGAAGATTGCGAGAATGTGGCGTTTTAGTAAATCTAACGGTATTACAGAAGGGTTCCACCGTAAGATGAAACTGATTCAGAGAAGAGCTTATGGATTCAGAAACTTTGAGAATTACAGAGTGCATGTTAAGTTACTCTGTGGATGATTAAAATCGCCCCCTTAAATTGAAAAGAGCTTAAATTAGTAATCACACAAATCCATAAGGAAGACTATAACCCTAGGTTGTGTTGTGATAGTATTAAATAATTAGCGCTTATCCTCATTGCATTTAACTTATTTAAATCCTTATGGTTCAAAGTACTTCACCCATTATTGGAACACCTTTAATTCAACATCCGTTGCGTATCATGTTAAGTAGTGCATTACGTCAGAATACCGTACTGCATTCTTTAAATGATGAGCAATTGAGCGAATTAGAAGCTTTATTGGTTATCTCAGAAGTAAAAAAAGAAGATCTTCTGTTAGCTCAAGGTTCCGTTGAAATGGAACAATACTTCATCCTTGAGGGACTACTGAAGCGAGTTGTATCAAATCCTGAGGGCAAAGAAATGATTTTACGCTTTGCCGGAGAAAAAGATATTGAAACAAGTTACGCAGCATGGCGCCTTGATACTCCTGCACCCTACAGTATTCGTGCAGTGACCAAAGTTCGTGTTGCCAAATGTCCTCTTCCCCAGTGGGCACAATTCATGAATAAGTATCCTCAACTTAAACACGATTTTGAATATGAGGTAATGCGTCTAATGAGTGAAATTATGGGTCATACCATTACGCTTCACCTACTAGATGCCACAGGTAGAATGAAGCGTTTTCAGAGAAAGCATCCCGAACTCTCAAACCTTATTCCTAAAAAAGATTTGGCTTTACACCTTAATATTTCTCCAGAAACATTAAGTCGTCTTCTTCACCAAGACTAGTAACTACTTATTTTTTAGTGTGGCTGTTGGATTTAAGTTAGCAATTCGTCCACTTTCTGTTCCGGCAGCCTCATCAATAATGGCATTAATCAGAGTAGGACGTTTAGAAGCAATAGCCTGTTGCATGGCATGTAGTAATTGTTCTGGGGTAGTGACGTAATGCCCCTCACCACCAAAGGCTTCCATCAACTTTTCATAGCGAGCATCTTTAACAAAAACAGTCGGAGCCACATCCTCTCCTCCGCTCTGATTGACATCAGTACCTCTGTAGACACCATTATTATTTAACACCACAACACATACTGATAGATGGTAACGACAAATAGTCTCAATCTCCATACCACTAAAACCAAAGGCACTGTCTCCCTCTACGGCAATGACTTGCTGACCGGTTTCTACGGCTGCCGCTACAGAAAACCCCATCCCCACGCCCATCACTCCCCACGTACCTACATCCAATCTTTTTCTAGGTTGGTACATGTTGACAATCGATCGGGTAAAATCTAAGGCATTGGCACCCTCGTTAACTAATATTGCTTCAGGATTATCCTGAATAACATCACGCACTACTCTTAAGGCACTATGAAAACTCATAGGTGAAGGATTTTTGGCCAGCGTATCAGCCATTTTTTGTATGTTTTTGGTTTTCTTATCCTGTATTGCATTCAACCAAGAGAGTGAGGGTTTGGGCCACGAGGTATCAATTAACTGAAGCAATCCACTCACGCAAGAATGAATATCGCCAACTAAAGGTGCCTCAATAGCAACATTACTGTCCATTTCTGTAGCCGCAATATCTATTTGAATAAATTGTTGTTTTCCCCACTCTTTAGCTGAACTCCCTCCCCAGGTTTTACCTTTTCCATGTGATAGCAACCAATTCAAACGCGCCCCAATTAATAGCACCACATCTGCTTCTGGTAATACATAAGAGCGCGCTGCTTGCGCTGATTGTGGATGATCATCCGGTAACAGACCTTTGGCCATTGACATCGGCAAATAGGGAATTCCTGTCCATTCAATCAACTGTTTTATTTCTTGGTCACAGCGCGCGTAAGCTGCCCCCTTGCCTAAAATAATCAGCGGTTTTTGCGCCGATTTTAGTAATTCAATAGCACGCTCTAGGGCATCATGATCAGGCAATTGTTTAGGAGAAGGATCCACCACTTTAACCAAGGAGCGTTGCCCCCATTCTTTATTGATAGTTTGCACAAATAACTTACCGGGTAAATCCAAATACACTCCACCAGGACGACCTGACACGGCTGCTCTAATCGCTCTGGCTATACCAATACCAATATCCTCAACATGTAATACACGAAAAGCTGCTTTACATAGTGGCTTAGCAATAGCCAACTGATCCATCTCTTCGTAATCACCTTGCTGTAAATCTACCACTTCACGTTCAGATGATCCTGATATTAAAATCATTGGGAAACAATTTGTTGTGGCATTAGACAATGCCGTTAATCCATTTAAAAAGCCTGGAGCAGAGACAGTTAAACAAACTCCTGGCTTGGCATTAAGATAGCCTGCTATGGCTGCTGCATTACCGGCATGTTGTTCATGACGAAATGAAATGACACGCATACCTTGCGCTTGAGCAAGACGCGCGAGATCTGTGATGGGAATGCCTGGAACCCCATAAATCGTATGAATCTCATTAAGTTGCAGGGCTTTAATCACCAAATGAAAGCCATCTATTAATTCTTCTTCTGTGGCCTCATGAGACCCGTTAATATCGCTTACAGTGGCAGCTTGAGCATTAGACATGATGGCTTTCTCTCTCACAATCAACACTAAAATAATGACTTATTATTAGTATTATTGATTGACTCGTAATTGCCATTGATTAAAGTCAATTTTTACAGCTATCGAGTGCAACGATTGATTTTGATCAAGAATTCAATAACGTTCCTTCACTGACTTGAAAGGTGTCTATGAATTCTCCTACAGTCATTTTTTTACTGTCTTGATGCTTTAATTTTATTACTTCAATTTGTCCACCCTGAGCAGTAATCCTAAAGCTCTCTTCTGTAATCTGACTAATCTCGCCAATCTTTCCGTGCACTTGACTAAAGGTCCTGAAAACATGTTTTTTTACATCAAATAATTGAATCTTTTTACCCGATAAAGTCGTCCAGGCACCCGGTGCGGGATTACACCCCCGTATCAGGTTATAAATATAATCCACATGATTATGCCAATTGATACGAGCCTCTTCAGCACGACACCATCCTTCATAACTGGCTTGAGTTTCATCTTGCGGCACTTCGCGATGCTGTCCCTGTATAACGAGATCAGCTGCCTCAAGCATCGCTTCAACACCTAAGGGAAAAAGATGATTGAAATAGACTGAACCTAAGGTATCGTCCTCTTGAACAGCAACGCGTTTTTGTAAAATAATAGGTCCTTCATCTAAACCATTTGTTGGCCTAAAAATAGTTAATCCGGTTTCTGTATCGCCACGAATAATCGGCCAATTAATTGAACTTGGTCCTCGATACTTAGGTAATAAGGAAGGATGGTACTGAATTGTACCGTGTTGGGGTATGTTAACAAAGTCCTGCGGAGCAAACTGTAGAACATACGCCATCACACCAATATCTGGACGTAATTGACGCATTGCTTGATGTGCTTCAGGGCTTTTTAAAGAAGGAAACTGATAGGTTGTAATTTGTTTTTCTTGAGCAGCGACTCGCAGAGGATCGGCTTTTGCCCCTTCTTTTTCTGGGGCACAAAATACAGCCAAGACCTCATCACCACGAGCTAAAAAAGCATCAAGAACTGCTTTACCAAAGTCTTGCTGACCGATGATAACAAGCCTCATAAACCTCTCCTCACTTTAATGATAATTAGTTAAAAAATAGATTAAAGTGAGGGGTGCTAATCGTCATTGACACATATCAATTTGCCACTACTAACTTCATCAAATAACTACTTTTCTTGATTGGCATCATGTATGAATCGCGTACGCATTGGCGATAAAATAAAGCGAGCTGACAGTCCTGCCAAAATAGAAATTATTGCTGATAGCATAAACACTCGATGCCAATTTCCACCAGCGGATAACACTGAGGCTAAAGGAACGATGAGTGACGCCGTTCCTTTAGCCGTGTAAAGCGTCCCAGCATTCGCGGCAGCATGTTTAATGCCAAAGGTATCAGCGCAGGTAGCTGGAAATATAGAAAAAATCTCGCCCCAAAATAAAAATACCAGCGGAGCAAATACCATAAACCAAACTGGATCATGACCAAATTGCATTAAGCCAAGTAAAGCCAGTCCTTCTCCAACAAAAACCAACATCATCGTATTCTCTCGACCGATACGATCCGATATAAACCCACATAAAGGTCTTGTAAATCCATTACATAAGTTGTCAATGGCCAAGGTCATCGTTAGCAAAGGTAACGTATTACCTAACCAGGTAGTTACCGGTAATTTAGCAATACCATAATCTTTAGCAATCGGTCCAATTTGCGCAGTAGCCATTAATCCACCCGCAGCCACCGCTACAAATAAAATATAAATCACCCAAAATACAGGTGTTTTAATCATTTGGGCAGAGGTGAAGTCTTTTTTAATTGATACGATACGTGTAGGAATAATAATGCCTTGCGGCGCATGTGGTCGAATCATGAATAGCGATAAGATAAAAATAACTATGCCTTGTGCTATGCCAAAAAACTGAAAGGTATGTTCATAACCTGAGGTTTGAATCATATTCGCAATAGGAATAACAGTAATGGCAGCCCCAGCTCCAAAACCCGCAGCAGTCAATCCTGCAGCAAGACCTCTCTTGTCAGGAAACCATTTCAACGCATTTCCCACCGCAGTACCATACACACAGCCTGCCCCCACTCCTGAGATAACTGCTGCAATATAGAGCGTGGTTAAGTTATCAGCATGGGCATTCATAACCCACCCTAGAGCTGCAAGAATAGCACCTAATGCAATTACAGGACGTGGACCAAAGCGATCGACCAACCAACCTTCAACAGGTACCAACCAAGTTTCTACTAAGACAAAAATAGAAAAGGAAATCTGAATGGCAGTTTTTCCCCAATGGTATTTAGCGTTAATAGGATTAACAAACAAAGTCCAACCATATTGCAAATTGGCAATCATCGCCATACAAATAATGCCAAAAAATAACTGCATCCAGCGGTTATGAAAGGCGCTTTCTCCAGTGGTACTGGCAACAGACTGGTAATTCGTCATACCCCAATTTCTCCTCTAAGACTTTCTTATCGTTATTATTAGGTGTAGATCGCGGATAGAATGGTTTTTGCTTTTATTTAAAATAGCATGACTTTATACGAAAAAGAAATCCTTAACCTAGATCAAGGAGAGTGAAAGGAAGTGGTGGAAAGCGAGTAAAGAGAAAAAGGCCGAGGACAAAAGAGGGAGAAGGGATCCCCGGCCTTGTTAAACCGTTAACCGTGATAAGCGCCTAGTTCTTCATCCATGAAACTTAACGCGCGACGCATGATGGGCTTAAGTTCTCCATCACCATTAGCCTTAATGTAGTCAAAAAATGATTTTTGCATACGTTTTTCCCAAAAGCGCTTTAAATGACTCGCGGCATCACGTGCTGCTTGCTCTTGATCTGGCATAGCAGAAAAAAAATCGCCAATGGCGTTCGCCATTTTGATCAAATGCTGTGGATTCATCATAATTACTTTGCTCCTTGTTGCTCTATCACACGCTCTGGGTGTGTATAAATCACTTGTGATTGACTGCGGGTAAAACCCATTAAAGTTAATTGATATTCATCAGCCATACGAATGGCCAAGGCAGTGGGTCCTGATACAGCCACTAAAATCCCCACTCCCATTTGAATGGTTTTCTGAACCATTTCATAACTTGCACGGCTAGTTACTAGCACCGCCCCATTTTGAAAATCATAGGCTTGTGTTACCATGGCGCCATACAACTTATCTAGGGCATTGTGGCGGCCCACATCTTCTCTTGCCAACATAATTTGACCACGCGCATTAACCCAAAAAGCGGCATGAGTTGCACCTGTCATTTGTTGTAGAGGCTGAAAATGTCGCATCTCTTCTAAGGCACGATGCAAATATTCTAAAGACAGTGAGAATGTGCTGGTCACCTCAGACATGGGCTTAAAAACTTGCGCGATACGCTCTGTGCCACACAAACCACAACCTGTTCGACCGGCAAGGTTTTGACGACGACTATCAAGCACTGCAAAGCGTTTTTGATCAATAGTAAGAGCCACACGAATACCGGCATCTAGCTCTTCGATTGCTACTGACTTAATTTCATCAACGCTTTTCACAATACCTTCAGTTAAAGAAAAGCCTATTGCAAAATCTTCCAAATCTTGAGGAGTAGCGAGCATCACCACAAAAGGAACACCGTTATACTCAATACCAATTGGCGTTTCTTGAGCAATGATATCCTCAGTGCGCTCCACCCATTGACCACGATAACGTGTCACACCCACTGTTTCAGTGGTATGCGTTTGCTCAAGGAGTGGAGTTAAGCTATCCATTATTTAGCGCCTACCAAGTTCTCTGCAGTTTTACGTTCGCGCAACAAACGTAGTTGCGTGTCGTTAAACTCCTTATATTGTTTCTGCCATTCTGAAGGCTGTTTCACTTTCAGAACCTGTACCGCAGTCACTTTATATTCAGGACAATTGGTTGCCCAGTCAGAGTTATCAGTGGTAATGACATTGGCACCTGACTCTGGGAAATGGAAGGTGGTGTATACCACGCCTGGTTGCATTCTCTCTGAAACCAATGCACGCAATACTGTTTCACCTGAGCGTGATGCAATACCAACCCAATCCCCGGAATCGATACCGCGTTCTTTGGCATCATCAGGATGAATTTCAAGACGATCTTCATCATGGAAATGTACATTTTCAGTACGTCTAGTCTGGGCGCCCACATTATACTGAGACAAGATACGACCAGTGGTTAAAATCAGAGGGAAACGTTTGGTTACACGCTCTTCTGTAGGTACGTATTGGCTAATAATAAAGCGTCCTTTACCACGCACAAAGTGATCAACGTGCATAAGTGGCGTTCCTTCAGGATGCTCATCATTACATGGCCACTGTAAACTACCTAACTGATCTAACTTGTCATAGTTCACCCCAGCAAAAGTAGGTGTTAAGCGAGCAATCTCAGCCATAATTTCTGACGGATGATTGTATGGCATGTCATAACCCAGAGCCTTAGCTAAGGCCACAGTGACTTCCCAGTCAGCCATACCAGCTTTAGGTTCCATCACTTGACGCACACGAGAGATACGACGTTCAGCGTTAGTGAAGGTACCATCTTTTTCTAGGAAGCTTGAACCAGGTAAAAATACATGAGCATATTTAGCTGTTTCGTTCAAGAAAATATCTTGTACAACAACACATTCCATGGCTTCAAGTGCTGCCGTAACATGTTGGGTATCAGGATCTGACTGAACAATATCCTCACCTTGGCAATACAATCCTTTGAAAGATCCTTCCAAAGCTGCATCAAACATATTTGGAATTCTCAAACCAGGATCAGCTCTTAATGAAACGCCCCAGTCTTGTTCAAATAGACCACGAGTCTTGCTATCTGAAACATGACGGTATCCTGGGAATTCGTGTGGGAAAGAACCCATATCACAGGAACCCTGCACGTTATTTTGTCCGCGTAATGGATTAACACCTACTCCTTCGCGACCAATGTTACCTGTAGCCATAGCAAGGTTAGCAATACCAATCACTGCAGTAGAACCCTGAGCATGTTCAGTGACGCCAAGACCATAATAAATCGCAGCGTTACCACCGGTTGCATATAAGCGTGCCGCTTGACGAACTAGTTGTGCTGGAACACCTGTAGTAATTTCTAAAGCCTCTGGGCTGTTTTCAGGTTTAATAACCCAATCACGCCACAGGTTGAATGAATCCATATCACAACGTTCTTGAACAAACTCTTCTTTCACTAAACCTTCAGTCACCACAACGTGAGCAATCGCTGATACCATGGCCACATTGGTACCTGGTCTTAATTGCAAGTGATAGTCTGCTTTGATGTGAGCAGTACTGACCAACTCAATTGCACGTGGATCAATAACAATCAGTTTCGCTCCCTCACGTAAGCGTTTTTTCATACGTGAACCAAATACAGGGTGAGCATCGGTTGGGTTAGCACCCATTACTAATATAACGTCTGAGTGTTCAATAGATTTAAATGTTTGAGTACCGGCAGAAGTACCATAAGTTTGTCCTAAACCAAAACCCGTTGGTGAATGACATACCCTAGCACAGGTATCCACGTTGTTATTGTGGAATACTGCTCTAACTAATTTTTGTACTAAATAGGTTTCTTCATTGGTACAACGTGATGAGGTAATACCACCAATTGAATCAACACCATATTTGTCCTGAATGCCACGTAATTTTTTAGCAGCAAAATTAATTGCCTCATCAAAACTTACTTCCTGCCAAGGATCAGTAATATTTTCACGCACCATAGGTTTCAACATACGGTCTTTGTGAGTTGCATAGCCCCAAGCAAAACGACCTTTAATACAGGCATGCCCCTCATTCGCTTTACCGTCTTTCCAAGGAGTCATACGGACAACTTCTGAACCTTTCATGTCGGCTTTAAAGCCACAACCAACTCCACAGTAGGCGCAGGTGGTAATAACGCTGTGCTCAGGTTGACCTTGCTCAACAATGGTTTTCTCAACCAAGGTGGCTGTAGGACAGGCGTTAACGCAGGCACCACAAGATACACATTCTGAATCCATGAATGACTGGCTTTCACCGGGAGAAACGCGAGAATTAAATCCTCGACCAGAAATTGTTAGAGCGAAAGTTCCTTGTGTTTCTTCACAAGCACGTACACAACGATTACAGACGATACATTTTGAAGGATCATACTGGAAGTAAGGGTTGGATGTGTCTTTATCAGAATGAATATGGTTCTTACCTTCATAACCATAACGAACTTCACGTAATCCTACGGCACCTGACATATCTTGTAATTCACAGTCGCCATTACTTGCACAGGTTAGACAATCCAAAGGGTGATCTGAGATGTAGAGC
The DNA here is from genome assembly GCA_021811145.1 of Pseudomonadota bacterium. Lineage (GTDB taxonomy): Bacteria > Pseudomonadota > Gammaproteobacteria > Burkholderiales > Ferrovaceae > PN-J185. The sequence continues at coordinate 99,757 of JAJZPN010000003.1, read as the reverse complement.
TCCATCACACCACGACGTAAGTCGGCAAGCTTAGGTGACTGAGTACGTACCACCATGCCGCTTTCAGCCGGAGTAGTACAAGAAGCAGGGAAACCGCGGCGCCCTTCAATCTCTACTAAACACAAGCGGCAGGAACCAAAGGGCTCAAGGCTGTCTGTAGCACATAGTTTAGGAATTTGCGTTCCCAATTCAACGGCTGCACGCATAATCGACGTACCTTTAGCTACTGTAACCGGAAAACCATCAATAGTAAGAGTAACCTGTTCTGTAGAACTCACCTCTGGGGTGCCATAATCAATGTCATGTACTGAAACTGTATCCATTATTCCTCCAACTTAAGCTGCATGCTGTTCGGTTTTGGTTATATTAAAGTCCTCTGGAAAATGATCCAGGGCAGACAAAACTGGGTATGGGGTCATGCCGCCCATCGCGCAGAGCGAACCATTGAGCATGGTGTCGCATAAATCTCTTAATAAGGCAGTTTGGGCGACAGCCTGTTGTGGTTGTGATTGAATTTTAGCAATCACTTCAACACCACGCGTGGAACCAATACGGCATGGAGTACATTTACCACATGACTCCAACGCACAGAACTCCATGGCATATTTCGCTTGCTCTGCCATGTCGACAGTATCGTCAAACACAACAACGCCACCGTGACCTAATACTGCACCTTTTTGAGCCAGGGCCTCGTAATCCATAGCAATATCAAGTTTATCTGCGGGAATATAAGCCCCCAGTGGACCACCAATTTGAACTGCTTTAATAGGACGTTTTGTAAATGTACCGCCACCATATACTTCAATTAATTCTCTGGCAGTCACGCCAAAGGCTTTCTCAACTAAGCCACCACGGGCGATATTACCTGCCAACTGGAAAGGCAACGTTCCGCGCGAACGCCCCATGCCAAAATCGGCATAAGCTTTAGCACCTTGAGCCAATACGTAAGGGACTGCCGCCATGGTCAATACGTTATTAATCACTGTGGGACGGCCAAACAACCCTTCCAGAGCTGGAAGCGGTGGTTTAGCACGAACAATACCGCGTTTACCTTCTAGACTTTCTAACAAGGCTGTCTCTTCGCCACATACATAAGAGCCAGCGGCCTTGCGAATTTCAATTTCAAATGTAAAAGAGGACCCTAAAATATTCTGTCCTAAATAATTGGCTTCTCTAGCAAGGCGAACAGCTTCAGTCATGGTATCCACAGCATGAGGATACTCGGAGCGAATATACACATAGCCTTTAGTTGCTCCCACGGCGATACCAGCAATAATCATCCCTTCAATTAACATGTAAGGATCATCTTCCATCACCATACGATCAGCAAAGGTACCTGAGTCACCTTCATCAGCATTAATAACAATATACTTTTGATCAGCGGTGGCTTGCATCACCGTGCGCCACTTAATACCCGCAGGGAAACCAGCGCCGCCACGGCCACGTAAACCAGAGTCCAACACCTCTTGAACAATATCAGCAGGTTTCAGTGAAATGGCTTTTTTCAATCCGACCCAACCATCATACTTTTCATAATCTTGAAGTGACAAAGGCTCAGTAATACCAATACGAGCAAAGGTCAATCTTTCTTGATTTTTCAAGTACTCAATATCCTCTGTTACGCCCTGGTAAAGCTCATGCGTACCGGCATTTAAGAAGTCAGCGGCAAACAAATCAGCCACTTGCTCAACACTCACTGGACCATAAGCATGGCGAATACCATCAACTTCAACTTCGACCAAGGGTTCTAACCAAAACATACCTCTTGAACCGTTACGTTTGATGTTTATTGCAATACCAGCCTCTTCAGCAAGACGAATAATTTCTTGAGCTACTTCTTCCGCTCCAGCAGCTAAAGCAGCTGAATCACAGGGAATAAAAACGGTATGTTTCATGCGTTCTCCTTCGCGTCTTTTATCCACTTTTGTAATTTCTCACTGGTAGCGTGAGCTTTGAGTTGACCATCAATTTCAATTGCAGGCCCTGTGGCACACAAACCTAAACAATAGGTATGCTCAACGTGCCAGTCATGATCACCGGCCAACATCTCTGTCACTTCTTTTGTTAAAGAACGGCAACCTCTAGCTTGACAAGCTTCAGCCTGACATATGGCAAGAGTATGTTTTGCAGGAGGGGTTTGTTTGAAATGATGATAGTAAGTAATAACACCGTGAATCTCAGCACGCGATAGGTTAAGAATAGGTGAGAGTTCTGACGCTGTTTGATTTGGAATGAATCCTATTGTGTCCTGAATATGATGCAGGATAGGTAATAATGCGCCAGGAACATCGCGGTAGCGTTGTGCTGCTTGGCGTATAACAGATTCGTGATGAAACTCAACTGTATCCAAGGATTCCTCCTACAATGATTTGTTAGTTGTTGCACTTAATTGCAAATAGTTCTTGACACTCTATGCAACAATCCCGTAATGTTTTCCTAGGTTATCCCCATTAACACAAGAAGTCAATCGAATTAAAAGAAAAACTTATAGCGACTATAATTGCAATTTATTTCACTTAAATAGTAAACATTCACTCTTAGGGGAGTATTACTTTGAAAATAAATATCCTGCCTGAGTTTCATTTATCTGACCCTATTGGAGGGGAATACGTTCCTCTATCAAGAACATTAAAGTTATTAAGGGCTATAGAAGATCAACATAATATGAAAGAGGCAAGCCAATTAATCGGCCTATCCTACCGCCACGCTTGGAATCTTATTGAACAAGCGCAAGCCATTTTTGGAGGAACAATCCTTGAAAGCGTCCCAGGACGTGGATCAAGGCTAACTGAACTGGGTAAAAAACTGGTCTGGGCAGACAAACTAACCGAAGCGCGGCTTGGCCCCTTACTGGAGAGTATCAGTTCAGAAATTAGTGAAGATATTGAGGCCCTTACCCGCCGTACGAGACGTGTACTGCGTTTATTTGCTAGCCATGGATTCGCTGTGGCACTACTCAACGAATTTCTTAATCAACGTCATATTGAGCTGGATTTTAATTATCGTGGTAGCAAAGAATCCCTCGACGCATTTAGTCGCCAAATCTGTGACATTGCAGGTTTTCACGTACCACTGGGTGAGCTTGAGCAGCCCTATCTTAAGCTTATGAATGCAAATTTTACAGACGACATTCGTTTTATTGAGTTAGCTAAACGCCATCAAGGGCTTATAGTCGCCAAAAATAACCCTAAAAGTATTCACACCCTCAACGACCTTGCTAGACCTGATGTAATGTTTGTTAACCGCCAACCAAGTTCTGGCACAAGGGTCATTCTTGATATGCTATTAAAAAAACACAACCTATCTATTAACACCATAAGAGGCTATGGTAATACCGAGTATACCCACGCAGCAATTGGTGCTTATATTGCGAGCGGTAAAGCAGATGTGGGGTTAGGTGTGGAGACTGCGGCTAAAATCTTTGACCTTGATTTTATTCCTTTATTTACTGAACGCTATTTTTATGTATGTAATGAATCGCTACTCAGTGACAATCGATTTGTGCCCATATTATCCATTTTGCATGATGCAGACTTTCTTAAAGCCATGGATCAATTAAATGGTTATAGCGCTAAAGACACAGGGCGTATCACTAACTTTCACGACACATTTACTTATGACAACTATTAAGTACGATATTACTCAGTCTTTAGATCGTATTAGTAAAAAAGACTGGCAAGACATCACGAAAAATAATCCCACCCTTGATTACGACTTTCTAAAAGCCATGCATGATAGCGGGAGTGTTCAGGCGCAAACAGGCTGGGGAATGCTGTATTTAACAGCTTGGGATAACCACCATTGTGTGGGAGCGATCCCCTGTTATCTGAAAGGACATTCTTACGGCGAATATGTATTTGATTGGGCATGGGCAGATGCTTACGAACAACTTGGCCAACCCTATTACCCTAAATTATTGGTTGCTATTCCCTTCACTCCTGTAATGGGTCCCAGAATTCTTTCTCAAGATGAAACCATCCGTGAGCAACTTGTGTACCGTTTACTAGAACTCGAAGACGACTCTCACCTCTCTTCGATTCATTGTCTATTCCCTAATGAAAGAGACAGTGAACTTCTCACTCGCTCGGGCTTTCTAGCTCGTGAGGGCGTACAATTTCATTGGCACAATAATAATTATGAGAGTTTTGATGACTTTCTGGGATCAATGAATCATGACAAGCGCAAAAAAATTAAACAAGAAAGAAAAAAAATTCATGATCAAGGTATTACTTTTTCTTGGCTAACCGGCTCTAGTATTACCAGCAAACATTGGTACTTCTTTGAAGAGTGCTATCGCAACACATATCAACAACATGGTTCTACTCCTTACTTAAATCATCGCTTTTTCGAGAAATTTTTAGCAACGGGTCTAATTCATTGTTGCTTAATAGTGGCTTATCAAAACAACCAAATGATTGCTTGCGCTCTTAATTTATTCAATCAAGAACGAGCGTTTGGACGCTATTGGGGTGCTGTAACCTATATCCCAGGCCTCCACTTTGAAACCTGCTACTACCAGAGCATAGCCTTTTGTATTCAACACAAAATAGCTGTTTTTGAGGGTGGAGCTCAGGGAGAACATAAATTGGCGCGAGGTTTATCTCCCATTAGAACGCGTTCCTTTCATCATTTACGCGATCAACGCTTTATGAGGGCGGTAGAAGATTTTCTACAACGAGAGGGGCGTCAAATTGAGCATTATCATTCTGAGCTTAATGAACACGCCCCTTTTAAAAAAACGACTAACTAATTAATTAGCACGTTGACCAAATAAGATTTTTTTGGCTTCCTCAGTGACAGTTGGCGTTGTATTGACTTCCTTGGCTCTTGCATAGGCTTTGATCGTTGCAGGACGTTGCGCGATGCTTTCGAACCATCTTTTTAGGTGCGGAAAATCATTTATATTTTGCTGCTGTCTCTCGTGAGGCACAATCCAGGGATAGATTGCCATATCGGCAATAGAGTACTCATTACCTGACACGAACTGACGGTCTGCTAAACGTTTATTTAACACCCCATAGAGACGATTAGTCTCATTGATGTAGCGAGTCATAGCATAGGGGATTTTCTCGGGTGCATATTGAACAAAGTGATGATTCTGCCCTGCCATGGGACCCAATCCTGCCATTTGCCAAAATAACCATTGCAATACTTCCGTTCGTTGACGTATTTCTTTAGAGAGGAAGTAACCCGTTTTTTCCGCTAAATACAGAAGGATTGCACCAGACTCAAATAGAGAAATAGGTTCCCCTCCTCCCTGTGGATCGTGATCCACTAATGCCGGAATTCGATTGTTAGGAGCGATTTTTAAGAAATCTACTTGAAACTGATCTCCAATACTTATATTAATCGGAATTAATCGATAATTTAGCCCTGTTTCTTCAAGAAACATAGTGATTTTATGGCCATTAGGTGTAGTCCAATAATAAAGATCGTAACTCATTCATTCCTCAACATTTTTTGTTTAAAAAAGAGATGTCTTACCTATTCTATCAAATGCTCAAAATAAAATTATTCTTGAGTCAGTCTAAAAAGTCGGGTAGTCTGTTCAGTTAATTTAACCTTGGAGCACAAAATGAATCATTTTGAACTAGCCCAAGAGGCTCTAGATCAATTATTCGTTAAGGCACGAACAGCACATGCTTTCAAGAAAGAACCTATACCAGAGGGTACTCTTGAAAAATTGGTTAACTTAACTCAGTGGGCACCTACTGCCTTCAATTCTTGTCCTGCACGTTATGTTTTTTTAACCACTGACGAGGCACGTTCAAAACTCATCCCTGCGCTATCACCTGGCAATGTTGCTCAAGTGCAATCAGCCCCAGTAACAGTGATATTAGCTTACGATACCCATTTTTTTGAGTATTTGCCTGAATTATTTCCAGCTTACGATGCCAAATCACTATATGACAAGAACCCTGTTCTTGCCGATCAAGTTGCTTTCCGTAATAGCAGCCTGCAAGGAGCCTATTTTATGCTTGCAGCAAGAGCCCTAGGTTTAGACATCGGGGCCATGTCAGGATTTAATGCCGAAATTGTTAATGGCACTTTTTTCCCAGATGGCCGTCTTAAAGCAAACTTTTTAATAAATTTGGGTATTGCTGATCACTCGGCAACCCATCCGCGTGGCCCTAGGCTTTCATTTAGCCAAGTGTCACATATTCTGTAATCGCTGTTTGTTAGAAAAACTTGTAAAACATTTAGGAGGTAGAAGATGAATTGGAGCGCCCTAGATAGAGCAAGGACTATCGCAGGTCCTAATTTTAATCGTTGGTTGGTTCCACCTGCAGCTTTAGCAATTCACCTCTGTATTGGGATGTCCTATGGTTTCTCTGTATTTTGGAAACCTATGGCAAATCTTTTACCCAATGCGGATGCTCTAGCATGTAAAAACTTAAGCACATGGGATATGTTGTTTACAACTACCTGTAATTGGACCATCCCCATGGTTACTCCCATTTTTGAGTTATTTATTGCTGTATTGGGTATTGCTGCCTTTATTTGGGGTGGTTGGTTAGAACATGCGGGCCCACGTAAAGCAGGCTTTATTGCAGCTATTACTTGGGGTGGTGGCCTAGTACTAGGTGGTATCGGTGTTATTTATCATCAATTATGGCTTCTTTGGCTTAGTGGTATTGTTGGCGGAATTGGACAAGGGTTAGGTTATATCAGCCCGGTATCTACTTTGATCAAATGGTTCCCTGATCGTCGCGGTTTGGCTACAGGTTTTGCTATTATGGGTTACGGTGGTGGCGCTATGGTTGGCGCGCCCTTAGCTGTGGCTTTAATGAAGCATTACAGTGCAACTCCCGGCATTAACAACGTAGGGATGACATTAATCACCATGGGTATTCTTTATTTTGTGGTGATGTCTTTTGGCGCCTTTGGTTTTAGAATTGCACCAACTGGTTGGAAACCCCTTGGTTGGGCACCCAAAGAAGATGGTGGTAAAAAATACATGATTACCCAAAACCATGTTCATTTAGACAAAGCATGGAAAACACCACAGTTTTGGTTAGTATGGGGTGTACTGTGCTTAAATGTGACCGCTGGTATCGGTGTCATTTCTATGGCAAGCCCTATGTTGCAAGATGTGTTTGGTCCGCATTTATTGGGTTTAGATATTTCCTTTGACGCAGTGACCCCCGCTCAAAAAGCAGCCATCGCAGCCTCAGCAGCAGGCTTGGTTGGACTGATTAGTTTGTTCAATAGTTTAGGGCGTCTATTTTGGGCATCCATGTCAGACTTCTTAGGTCGTAAAGCAACTTATGCTATGTTCTTTATTTTGGGTATTGCTCTGTATGTTGCTATGCCTTCAATGGGGCATCATGGTAGCGCTGGATTATTTATTGTTGCTGTGTGCGTACTCTTATCTATGTATGGTGGTGGTTTCTCAACTGTTCCCGCGTACCTTGCTGATTTGTTTGGTACCCAAATGGTTGGGGCAATTCATGGACGCTTACTTACCGCCTGGTCTGTGGCTGGTGTAGTTGGTCCGTCATTGATTGCTACTATCCGTCAAGCACAGATTGATGCAGGTGTGCCACATAACCTAGTTTATGATCGTACACTCTACATTCTTGCTCTGCTTTTATTGGGTGGCATGGTATGTAACTTATTAGTACGTCCTGTTGATCCTAAATATCACATGACTGAAGAAGAGTTAAAAGCTGAACGCTCTAAAGCTCACGAACAAACCGTGGGTAAAGTAGCAGTGGAAGATACAGCAAGAGGTTCTTTAGGCTTGGGTGGTATTTTAGCTTGGGCTGCAGTAGGTATACCTTTCTTAATCGGTGTATCGATTGCTATCCAAAAAGCAGCAAAATTATTCTAAGTAGTTAGTGGCAAATCAAAACCCGGTAAGACACTTTGACTTACCGGGTTTTTTATTTGTCAGCTGTCAAAATATACTGTTTAGCTTCTGTAAGTTCTTTTCAATGGCTTCTAACTCTTTATCTGATAGTTTAGAAAACACCTGCGACAAATAATCCAAATGAGGTTGAAAGGTATCTTTAAAGGTTTTTTCTCCCAACGCTGTTAACTTAATTAAAGTACTGCGTTTGTCTTTTGGATTCTCAACCCGCACTATCATAGCCTTAGCCTCTAAGCGATCTAACACCCCTGTGAGTGTTCCTTTTACCATCAGTGTTTTTTCACCAATTTCACCACAAGTCATTCCTTGCGTATTACCTAAGGTGGCAATGACATCGAATTGTCCTGTAGTTAATCCTAAGCTTTTAATATGATGTGAAGAGAAATTATCAAAAGCTTGATAAGTTCTAACAAGAGCTCGTAGTGTAGGTAAAAAATTAGTCATAGCAAAAAATTATATTTTTAGTTAAAATAGTACGCATACGTACATTATAAGGAGTTTATCATGCCCTACGCAATTGAAGTTAAAGCTGGTCAAGAATATTGGTTTTGTACCTGTGGTAAAAGTGGCACAGGTTTATGTAACGGCGCACACAAAGCGACAGACCGTACCCCCTATCATTATGTCGCAGAGCAAGATGAAACGCTATACATCTGCGGCTGTGGTGAAACCTTTGATAGCCCATTTTGTGATGGGACCCATAAGACTCTATAATTGATTAACCAAATAGGACAGTTACTGTATGAGAATTTTACACACCATGCTACGCGTCGGTAACTTAGATCGTTCAATTCAGTTTTATTGTGACGTATTGGGAATGCATGTTTTGCGTCGCAAAGACTATCCAGAAGGACGCTTTACCTTAGCTTTTGTGGGTTACCAGCCAGAATCTGATGGGGCGGTTATTGAGCTTACATATAACTGGGATACCTCTTCTTACGATATAGGGAACGGTTATGGGCATATTGCTGTAGAGGTGGATAATGCCAAGAAAGCCTGTGATATGGCTCGTGAGCGCGGTGGCAAAGTAACGCGCGAAGCAGGTCCCATGAAACATGGCACGACAGTGATTGCTTTTGTAGAAGATCCTGATGGTTACAAGATTGAGTTTATTGAAAAGCAAACACGCTATAGCGATTGAGCACACACATAAGCGCTAGACCAAGCCCATTGAAAATTATGTCCACCTAAATGTCCTGTGACATCCACACACTCACCAATAAAATAACATTGAGGAATGACTGTGGATGCCATAGTGCGGCTATCCATTAAGTCGGTATCAACTCCTCCTAACATCACCTCAGCTTTATTCCAACCAAGCGTTGTATCAGGATGAAAAACACTATTCAACAAGGTATCTTTTAAACGCTCTTTATCTAAACGATTCAACTCTGCAAAACGACGTTGTTCTAAACCAGTTTGTTGAGCAATATGTTTTGCTAAACGCTGCGGTAGAAAATGAGTTAATACATTATCAACTAATTTTCCACCTGCTGAATTATCCATCTCTTGCCATTGGTTAGGCGTTAAAAAAGCCACCCTAATACTCTCACCTTCACGCCAGTAACTACTGGCTTGAAGTGTAGCCGGACCAGATAATCCACGATGCGTGAAAAGTAAATCTTCATCAAAATGAGCCTGTCCATAATGCTCTTTTTTGCTACCAGAACTAATTAAGACAGGAACACTTAAACCTGACAACTGAGTGAACGAACTCTCTTCTTTCTCGGTCAGAGATAAAGGAACTAATGCGGGACGTGGCGAAACGACCAAATGGCCAAGATGCTGGGCAAATTGAAGCGCCTTGTCACTTGCGCCAATTTTTGGCACAGGTAACCCTCCTGTTGCCCAGATAAGAGAATGGCTGGTAACCACTCCCTGATTGGTATAAATATGCCACAGGTTGTCGATTAACTGACAATCATGAACCGTGACTGGATAGCGAATAGTCACCGATGAACGCTGACAGAGTTGCAATAACAGGTTGATAAGATCTTGGGCTGATCGATCACAGAATAATTGGCCACGGTGTTTTTCATGATAGGCAATATTGTTATCTTTTAACCAGCCTTCAAAATCTGAAGGACGATAGCGTGCAAGCGCACTTTTGACAAAATGAGGATTACGCGATAAAAAATGCTGTGCACTGGAATAACGGTTAGTGAAATTACAAAAACCCCCTCCACTAATGCGAATTTTTTCACCAATTTTTTTGGCATGATCCAATACCAATACCTTTTTTTGACGCGCTCCCGCTTGTCCCGCGCAAAACAATCCCGCGGCACCGGCACCAATCACGACTGCATCCCACATGGTGTTGCTATTGTTCACTCATCCACTCCTCTTAAACGAGATAGAATAAGCCATGAATGCGCCAACTGAAACACTTTTTTTATCCTCCAAGACTCCTTTTATTGGACTGTCTCACCCTTTTATCGAACAGGTAAGAACCAAACCACTGCCGCAGCCTTACTGGATTGATTGGAACGACTCTCTAGCCCAGTCGCTTAATTTACCTACGGAGCGTTCTGCCCCATGGCTTGATATATGCTCAGGGTTAGTGGAGAAAGCTTGGTGTAGCGTCTATTCTGGCCATCAATTTGGGGTCTGGGCGGGACAACTTGGGGATGGCAGAGCCCATTTATTAGGCTCTATAAATACCATAGACAGACACTTTGAAGTACAAATTAAAGGGGCCGGACTCACCCCTTTTTCGCGCATGGGAGATGGACGAGCGGTACTGCGCTCAAGCATTCGTGAATATTTAGCCAGTGAAGCCATGGCAGCCTTACATATTCCCACTACTCGTGCTCTGGCTCTGGTGGGGTCTAACTTACCTGTTCGGCGAGAGACAATAGAAACAGCAGCTATCGTAACTCGACTCGCTCCTTCTTTTATTCGTTTTGGTCATATTGAGCATTTTGCTCATCAAAACCAACTACCTCATTTAATCACGTTATTAGACTTTATTATCCATCACCATTACCCTCAATTATTAGAGAGTGATACCCCCTATATAGATTTATTTGAACAGATGGTGAGTCATACGGCACGTCTCATGGCACAGTGGCAATCGGTGGGTTTTTGTCACGGTGTGATGAATACAGACAATATGTCTGTACTAGGAATCACTCTAGACTATGGTCCTTATGGTTTTCTTGATCATTTTGATTGGCAACATATTTGTAATCATACCGATCATCAAGGCCGCTATTCCTACTCAAACCAACCTCACGCAGGGTACTGGAATTGTGCCGCTTTGGCCTCGGCATTCTGGCCGTTAATTAATGATGAAGCCCTACTCTCAGAAAGATTAGAGCGCTTTCATGAACGCTATGAATGGAGTTATTTACAATTATTCAGAAAAAAATTAGGCCTCAAAAAACAAGAAGACAGTGATGCAACACTCATTAAAGACCTACTAGATATATTACATAATCATCAAGTAGACTTTACCCTCTTTTTTCGTCAATTAAGTGAGCTGAGCCTTACAGAGTCTTCACAGGATGAACAGATTTTTATGCCACTGGAGCGATCACTGTCCTTGTTTCAAGGGTGGTTATTACGTTACCGTCAACGTTTAACGCTCGAACACTCTGAAGACCGTGAACGTCAGAGCGCCATGCAACGGACAAATCCACGCTTTATTTTACGTAATTATTTGGCTCAAGAGGCGATCAAACAGGCAGAAGAGGGAAACTTTAGTCTGCTGCGACAACTTAAAGCTGTGCTAGATAAGCCCTTTGATGAACAGCCCAACTATGGTCATTGGGCACAACTACCACCACAATGGGCAAGAGAAATTACTGTTAGTTGCTCCTCATAAAATTATGGAAAAAATCACTCCTACCCATCGCACTAAACACTATCGCTTCTACGATCTCATCATGGCGGCATTTGTATGTATTTTGCTGTGCTCCAATTTAATTGGTGCCGCCAAACAAACTTATATTACCCTGCCAGTCTTGGGTACCTTAACAGTGGGAGCGGGCGTCTTATTCTTTCCTATTTCCTATTTTTTTGGTGACATTCTTACTGAAGTATATGGTTACGCACGTGATCGACGTGTGGTGTGGGCGGGATTTGTGGCCTTACTCTTTGCTTCAGTTATGGCGTTTATCGTTGTCCATTTACCCGCCGCTCACAATGAGTTTATGGCCACCTTCCAAGGACAATTAGAAGGCGTCTTTGATAATGCCTGGCGTATTGCGGTGGCCTCTGTGTTTGCCTATTGGTGTGGTAGTTTTTCTAATAGTATTGTTCTTGCCAAAATGAAAGTAGCTACCAACGGCAAATGGTTATGGATGAGAACAATTGGTTCTACTGCCGTGGGCGAATTAATTGATTCCCTTCTCTTTTATGGTCTGGCTTTTTATGGCATTTGGGCAACGCATGATGTCGTACAAATAGCCTTATTAGAATATGGATTAAAAACATTGTGGGAAATTCTTGCTACGCCTTTAACTTATTGGTTAGTCAATAAACTTAAAAAAGCAGAGCATGAAGACTTTTATGATCGTGATACTGAATTTACCCCGTTTTCTTTGGATGTATAAGAATGCCTGAATTACCTGAAGTTGAGGTAACACGCTTATCTCTTCTACCCTATCTCATCAACCATAAAGTGGATAGAGCAACGATCCTTATCCCTAAACTACGCTATCCTATCGATGCGCAGTTAAGTAAAAAAATTCAAGGCGCCACCATCACAGCGATCAATCGACGTTCTAAATACTTAATTATCAATACCACACAAGGTAGTCTGATGGTTCATCTTGGCATGACTGGAACGCTAACTATTAAGCCACCTAACACCCCTTTAACAAAGCATGATCATGCCTACTTTAGTGTTGGGAGTCACCGTCTTGTTTATAATGATCCACGTCGTTTTGGTGCACTCATTTGGGCTAATCCTGACGATGAGGAATCTTGTTTTCTTCCTTTTTTTAAAAAACTAGGCATTGAGCCCTTTGATCCATCATTTGATGGCAACTATTTATGGCATCACGCCCACACTAGAGGTCAGGCAATTAAGCCGTTATTATTAGGTGGGGAAATTGTTGTTGGGATAGGTAATATTTATGCCAGTGAAGCGTTGTTCAAAGCAGGGATATTGCCACAACGCAGTGCTAAACGTATTTCCAAACAACGCTATCACACCCTTGCACACACTATTCAAAATACACTCCATCATGCCATCGAATTAGGTGGCAGTACCTTGAAAGATTTTCAGCATGGCACAGAAAAAAATGGGTATTTCCAAATTCACCATCAGGTATATGATCGTGAACATGAACCCTGTTATCGCTGTCACACACCAATCAAACGTATTCGACAAGGGCAACGCTCCACGTTCTACTGTCCTCACTGCCAACATTAACGAGTAAATAATCCATGTCTCATTCTTCAAGCGTATTGTCTGATCAAGAGATTGCTCACTATCTGTCCACTACGCTCTCTAATTGGAGTTATCAAGAGAATGCACTGTGGCGTAAATGGGGTACTCATGATTGGCGAAATAGTATGCGTTTAGCGCTACAAATTAGCGAGCTTGCAGAACGGCACCAACATCACCCTCAATTAACTATTAAATATAGTGAGGTCATCATCGAGCTCTTTAGTCATGATGTCAACGCAATAACCATGCGTGATATTGAGTTAGCTCAAGACTTGGAAAAGCTAAATAGCAACTAACAATGAATTGAAGCGATAGTTTTAGGGTAAATCTCCTGCAGCTCATCTTGACTTGAAACGGAGAAACCTAAATCTCGTATTAGGCCGTCTTTTACACCGTAGACCCAAGCATGGACATTGATTTCCTGCCCCTTACTCCACGCATCTTGTACCATCGTGGTTTGACAAACATTTAATGCTTGCTCGATAGCATTAAATTCACATAAACGATCGTAGCGTTCATGCTCACAGCTTACCGAATCAATTAATGGTCTATGCTTATCATGAACATCGCGCACATGACGCAACCAATTATCAGCAATACCAATCCGGTTACCATGCAGCGCCGCGTGCACCCCTGAACAACCATAGTGGCCAACCACAATGATATGTTTGACTTTTAACACATCGACAGCAAATTGAATAACAGATAAGGAGTTAAGGTCCGTGTGAACAACCACATTGGCAACATTGCGATGAACAAATACCTCACCGGGTTCGAGGCCAGTGATTTGGTTAGCTGGTACCCGTGAATCAGAACAGCCAATCCACAAATATTCAGGTGCCTGTTGTGTGGCAAGATGAGTAAAAAAATGAGGATTATTAGATAACACCTCTTTTACCCATGCGCGGTTGTTGTCAAACAACTGTATTAATGATTTGCTCATGACCTTATTTTAACAGACTCAAGCGCCTGTATATTGCCAAAGATAGGCCGCCACTAAAGCACGCCAAGGACTAAATTGCATTAACCATTGCTCCGCTTGTTTGTCTGTTACATCATCAGGGTGTTGCCAGAGCAGTTGTAATGCTCGCCTTAATGCAATATCCCCATGTAAAGAGCCATCTAAATAGCCATAGCCACGCAACAAACCATAATTAACCGTCCAATGACCAATTCCTTTTATAGCCAATAGCTGTTTACTTAAACCATCCATCTCAGTTGCGTTATTACCATCTAATTCATCAAGTGAAGTGTAAAGTGCGAAATCACATAAGCGTTGCATGGTATCAGCTTTTGCTTTAGGAAAGCCTATAATCTGTAAGCTTGATGTTGATACTTTAGATAATGTGCGTGCATCAGGATAGCAATATAATCCTGAGTGAGTTTGTGTTGAACATAATTGAATCATACGGTGGCGTAATTTTACAGCAGCCTTAACGCTAATCTGTTGTGACACAACAGCCCAACTCAATGCCTCAAATACTGTTGGAGTCAGGGCAAAACGTAAACTTGTTCCGTACTGAAAGAGTGGTTGTAATTGTTCACTTCCTCCCCATTGCTGTCTAAACAGTTCAATCGGTTGTGTTAAACCACACATGCGCTTCATACAACGTAGAAAGTGATGACGCCAATTCTCTGTTAGTAGTTCGCTTGATTCAATATGTAATGTGGCTTGCTGATCTAAGAAGATTAGCTTTAGCTCAATTGGAATACCCTTCCAGATCATCCCCTTACGTAAGCGCTGATCTATAACTTCTTCGGCTAACGCACTCTCATCACGTTGATGAAAAGGAAGAATATCTGTAATACGAAAATCTGGAGGAAGAGAGAGAGTAACCTCTCCCTTAAATACGGCCTCTTTCAATACTAGAGCCCTAAATCAGACAACCCAGGATGATCATCAGGGCGACGTCCTATGGGCCAATGAAACAGGCGCTCTGACTCTTTAATAGGTAAATCATTGATGCTGGCGAAACGACGTTGCATTAAACCAAATTCGTTAAATTCCCAGTTTTCATTACCATAGCTTCTATACCATTGACCAGAATCATCGCGCCATTCATAGGCAAAGCGAACTGCAATACGGTTATCGGTATACGCCCACAGCTCCTTGATTAAACGATAGTCAATTTCACGAGCCCATTTGCGCGTTAAGAATCCATGAACCTCAGTTCGACCTTTAGGGAACTCTGCCCGGTTACGCCATAAGGTATCTTCTGTATACACTTGAACCACGCGATCGGGATCACGACTATTCCAGGCATCATCTGCCATTCTTACTTTTTGTTTAGCGCTCTCTTCTGTAAAGGGAGGTAATGGTGGTTTGCTTGTCATAATGCGCCTTTATATCCTGTATTTATTAATACGTTAGTTTTTGACAAAAAAATAATACAATCATTCAATAAGTAATCGGAATGCTCAGAACACTTTACCCTGAATAGCTCTACTGTTTTCTCGCGTTACACTAAATCAACTCTGTACGACCAATGTGACAACCCTTCACTTTTACGTGTAACACCCTTCTACCAAAGCTTTGGCCTTCTCTAAGAATGACTAAGCCTTTATCTGCAAAATCATGAATATCGTCGTAGACGCGCCTTGGATTGCGTCCTAATGATTTAGCGATAGAATAAATGGATTCATTGCCGTTAGAATTAATGAGCCTTTTTAAAGTATCCAGTTTTTTAGGATGAAAACGGGTGACGCTTTCGTGTACTGGAAAACTCACATCACCTACAATTTGATAGCTCCATATCGCATCAAGGATTTTTTTCTTATTCTCATTAAAACCACTGCCTTGAGAAATCACTGGCCAAGACTTAATAAATTGTTTCTCACCAACAAGCGCAATCAAATCACTTGCCTTCATAAAGTTCACGCTTTGCTTTAATACATTTGGCTTTTGCTGCACAAATTCTTTTAACCAAGTTTTGTAGGTGAGCTTGCCCTGATCCCAAAACGCCATGCGTTTTGCTCGCTCCCAATTGTTAGATTGACTGTTTTTCATAGCTACACTCCAATATTTTGTAGTGCAATTACCTGAGAAACCAATGCTGGTTTAATATCACCAATTAGACTCGTATTCTCATAGGGAGGTAATAACTCCAAACCATCATACTCGTTCAACAAATCAATCCAAGGCATTGATAAGATATTGGCGCATAAGGAGTCAACCGGAAAATTAGCTCCATGTGAATTAGCATTAGCTATAAATTGTCCAATACTTTCAATCTGATTATTAAGTATATATATGTCAAATAAATCCCGAGCTGTTTGACGAGCGCCATTTATCACTTTACCGAAACCATTACCAGATATTGTTCGTAGCTTTCGATGAAATAGGCCGCCAATCTCTTCTGTTATAACTTGACCAATTTTTTTAGTTGGCCACATATCCGAATAAAGGTCCTCGATAAATGAAATCTTTATCTGTTCATCTTCAATCTTTGCATAGGCATGGAGCTGGTTAGCCCACCTGCCGTCAGACTGAGCGTCCACCGCCTCTAAATAAACCCCTATTTTTCCCAACTCAATTGCAAGTTTCTCAGGATTAAAGGGGTGCCCCACAAAAAAATCCAAATCATATGAGACTCGATGGTTTAGAAAGTATCTAGCTAAAGCTGTGCCACCAGCTAATATAGCGTCAGGTATCCCTAACCTTGCTAAGTTAGGGAAAATTTTATCCATAAGAGCGTCTTGGGTTTTATACAATAAATATGTCATATATGACATATTATCCTTTTTTCATAAAAAATCACACAGCTAAATCAAAGAAATTCATCCACATATCTAAAATAGCTACTAATTTTTCTACCAGACAAGGAAAAAGAGGTAAAGACGACTGCCACAATAACAACTTTATTAGAAAACCGGGTCTAGGTCTTGCTATTGGGAAGGTCAACTGAAAAGACCACCGGCATAATGTTGGCTAAAAATAACTTAAAGGACTTAAAATTAAATAGTTAGGATTAAATGATGGTTAGAGCATCAGATTCGACGTAACGGCAATCAAGCTTCTATCAAATAGATTCTAAGCTCTAGTGAGAACAATAAGATTTTGATACTACTTTGCTAACAGGAAGATTGTTTATCAACAAATCGTATTAAGGCTGTTGACTTGGCGGAAGCGGTGAGATTCGAACTCACGGTGGGGTATCAGCCCACGCTTGTTTTCAAGACAAGTGCCTTAAACCGCTCGGCCACGCTTCCTCAGAAAACTAATACTTGATTACTAAAGATTATTATTCTAACTGATTTAATACTTTTCGTCTAACACAGCTATAATAGTAGTGATGTAAATCGTAGCCAACGACAAAATAATACAAAAACAAATCTATTCATTGAATCTTGTGTTGGTTTTGTCAGGTCAGTACTTCCCTTAACGAAATGTAACACTTGAAATTAGCTTATATCGCCCCCACTTGAAACTTGACAGACTATCACGTAGTCTTACTCTATAATAAAAACAATTTCACTGATTTAACGTAACTGCAAGGAGTTTAATTATGGCAGGACCCTACAACACATATACACAAACTGGGCAATTAGATTCAGTAACCCATCGTGTTTTAAGAAATACCTACTGGTTACTTGGTTTATCCATGATTCCCACAGCAATCGGTGCTCTAGTTGGAATCAACATGAGTTTTGCTTTCATGATGGCCTCCCCCATACTCTCTAGCCTTTTATTTTTAGGTGTTGTGTATGGATTGTTTTTCGCCATTGAAGCCAATAAATACAGCTCAACTGGAGTGTATCTACTCTTACTCTTAACCTTCGTATTAGGAGTGATGCTTGGCCCATTGTTGCAGTTCGTATTGCACTTTCGTAACGGTGGTCAACTAATCACTATGGCAGCAGGTGGCACGGCAGTGGTATTTTTCAGTCTCGCCGGTTTAGCAGGAACCACTCGTCGCAATTTTAGTGGCCTCGCTAACTTTCTGATTATTGGCTCCATTGTCTTGATGGTAGCGGTGATTGCTAATATTTTCTTGCAATTGCCTGTTATGCAGTTGGTGCTCTGCGCTGCCTTTATTCTTTTCTCATCATTAATGATTCTCTTTAATGTCAGTCAAATCGTTCATGGTGGAGAGACCAACTACATCACAGCCACATTAAGCCTATATATCAACATTTACAACATCTTTACCAGCTTGTTGCAATTGTTAGGAATTTTTGGCGGCGAACGCGACTAAATCAATTCGAATAAAGCCACTGATTCAACATGGGCGGTATGGGGGAACATATTCACTACCCCAGCCGCCTTTAGTTTATACCCTTGATGGTGAACCATAATCTGTGCATCACGTGCCAGAGTGGATGGATTACATGATACATAGACCACACGTTGAGGACGAACTCGACCAAGAGACTTTACTACCTCAAGAGCCCCATCACGAGGAGGATCGATGAGTAGTTTATCCATAGGACCTAGTTCAGAAAAACTCTCTTCTGTAACAGTAAACAAATTCATAGCTTTAAACTGAACCGATTCTCTTAAACCATTAAATTCAGCATTTTGATAGGCGCGTTCAATCAAAGCAGGATTTCCTTCTACCCCTAACACCTGCGCCCCATGTCTTGCAATGGGTAGGGTAAAGTTACCTAAACCACAAAACAAATCAACAATTCTCTCTCCAGCTCGCGGTGACAACAGCGTCATGGCTCGAGATACCAATGAGCGATTAACCTGGGGATTCACTTGCGTGAACTCTGTGGGAGCAAAAGGCATCGTGACGCCAAAATCAGGCAAACTATAGGTTAACCCATGAAAATCCACAGGGTAAAAGGGTTTGGCGCTATCTGGGCCTTTTGTCTGAAACCAAATCACTACCTGATGGGTATCAGCGAAAGCTTTTATTAATTCTTCATCAGCCACACTGGGTGTCTCAAGAATGCGCAATACTAAAATAGAAACTCTCTCCCCCACTGCCACTTCCACTTGCGGTAGGCGCTCGCGAATTGACAATTGCTGTACCAATTCGCGCAGAGGATCAATTAATGAACCGATATGGGGTGGCAGAATATGACACTCATGCATATCAGCCACAAAACTGGAGGATTTTTCATGGAAACCCACTAATACGCCGCCTTTTTTCTCCACATAACGCACCGATAGGCGTGCACGATAGCGGTATCCCCACTCTGGACCATAAATAGCAGGCAAAATCGTCTCACTACTGACTTTACCTATACGCTCTAAATTATCCTCTAAAATCCGTTGTTTAAAGGCCACTTGAGCATCACTATGAGCATGCTGCATGTTACAACCACCACATACCCCAAAATGCGGACAACGTGGAGTTGTTCGCGTTGGACTGGGAGATAAAATGGTATCAATGTGTGCTAAATCAAAGGCTGACTTTTCTTTTGTGATGGTCGCTTTAATACGTTCATTAGGGAGCGCTCCATCGATAAATACCACTTTACCCTCATGGCGAGCGATGCCCATAGCCTCGTGATCTACTGACTCCACATGCAGAGTTTTAGTACGGCGTTGTAGTGAAAGTTTGTCTGACATGAATTAACGGGGTCCTAGATCAATAATAAGGGGATTCTGCGTACCTTGACGGCGTTGCTCAAAAAAATGCTTTAACGTGACTTCAACAGTTCTAAATGCCAAATCATGCCAAGGGATATCTTGCTCATGAAATAATTTCACTTCACTACTTTCAGATGTTTCAGAGAATTCCCCATTCACCATCGGGGCATTAAAAATACAATGTACCTGATTAATATCAGCAATACTAATCACACTAATTAATTCTAAAGCGCTAACGCGCGCCATACACTCTTCAAAGGTTTCTCGCTCCGCCCCCGCCTTAAGGGTTTCACCATTCTCCATAAAACCTGCAGGCATGGTCCAAAAGCCTAAGCGTGGCTCAATAGCGCGACGGCAAAGAAGCACTTGGTTTTGCCAATGGGTAACACAACCCACCACAATTTTAGGGTTTTGATAATGGATATCACCACAGGACTGACAAACATGACGCTCACGTTGGTCTCCTTCCGGAATTGCCACAATCAACTCAGCGCCACAGGATGAACAAAATTTCATGGTATGGATTACTCATAAACAGTGCTAGAATGATTTAAGTTATCATTTTAAACTATGCGCAGACTTTTTTTTATTGTTCTCTTGTCTTTTTGTGCCTTTCAGTCTTTTGCTGAAGTGACAGTTGTTCTCAATTCTGGCGATGGCTCAATTAGTCTTGTGGATCGTCATACCTATCAACCCATTAAACATTTTTACGTGGGTAAAGAGCCTCATCATCTCATGAGCACTCCTGATAATAGTGCCTTAATTGTGGCCGATGCGGTCAGTAATGATTTGGTGTTTCTAAATCCCACCACAGGCGAAATTGAAAAGCGTATTTCCCGTATTAGCGACCCCTATCAAATTGGCTTTAGTCCTGATAAAAAATGGTTTGTCTCCAATTCACTGCGTCTTGATCGTGTCGATATTTATCGTGCTGAAGACTTCTCTTTAGTAGCTCGTATTCCTCTGTCTTCCATGCCAAGCCATCTTGCTTTTAACCATGAGAGCACAATGGTATTTATTACTCTTCAAGGCAGTAACCAATTGGCCGCTATTGATTTAGCCACACAAAAAGTAGCCTGGATTATCCCCGTAGGAAACACTCCCGCAGGCATTATTATGACTCCTGATAATCAACACTTACTGGTGGGGGTGATGGGCGAAAACGGAGTTGCTGTGGTTGATTGGCGTAAAGCACAAATTGTTAAACATATCCCAACTGGTGTGGGAGCTCATAATTTTATGCCCTTAGGTGACAGTCGACACGTATTAATTTCAAATCGTGGTGGTGATACTATCTCCCTTATTGATACCCAAACGCTAAGCGTAGATCATACCTTTCCGATTCCGGGTGGACCCGATGACATGGAGATTTCCCAAGACATGAAAGAATTATGGGTCACTTGTCGTTGGGTCAAAGAAGTTCGCGTGGTGGACTTAACCAATTACCATATAACCCACGTCATCCCAGTGGGGCGTTCACCGCACGGTTTATTCTTTATCAGTCACGCACCACGTCAATGAGAGCGCTTCTTGCTATAGTGTGTTTAATTACTGCTTTCAACAGTATGGCAATAGATACCTGTCGGCAACCACTCTATCTCACACTCGATAGTGGCAATATGGTGAGCGCTGAACAAATTGCTGGCATCTTGCAGCGCCATCATGTTATTGCTACCTTTTTTATCACCAATAAACCCACTTTTAGGGGTGATCACACTCTTGATGAGAGCTGGCGTGAATATTGGTTAGCACGCGTTAAAGAAGGACATCAATTTGGTAGCCATACCTTGCGTCACTGGTATTTCAGACGCGATCTCAATGACGGAACAGTACTTTATGTCAGCCCCGAAGGCAGTCAAGCGCATCTGACAGAGGATGCGCTATGTCAGGAGCTATCCAGTATAAACGAGCGTTTTTTTAATCTAACGCACCACCCCATGAGTCATCTTTGGCGCGCCCCTGGCGGACATGTTACGGAGCGCACCAATCAATTTGCTCAACACTGCGGTTATTCAAAAGCCGTAGGTTGGTCTGCGGCAGGGTTTCTAGGTGACGAGTTGCCCTCTGAGCGCTACCCTAATGCTGTTTTATTGAAGCGTGCATTAACTCATATTCGCTCAGGTGACATATTGATGATGCATTTGGGCATCAAGTCGCGCCATGATCCGTTTGTCAATGAATTAGAGCCTCTTATTGTTGGTTTACAACAAAAGGGGTTCTGTTTTAAACCCCTCCCTTCACCACCATGACAGACTTATTAACCCCACTTCAAGCGTTTCTGTTTGAGCATTGGATTGAGCCTGTGTTTCAGTATTTGGGGCTACAAGCTTATGTAGAAAATGCCTATGATGCCACCTATCTATTATTATTAGGTGTCATTGAGGTAATCATCCTAGTGGCAGTATTTCGTCCCTTAGAAGCCCTTAAGCCTGTGGAAAACTGGTTGGATCGCCGTCAGGTAAAGATTGATGTTCTTTATACTCTGCTGCATCGTTTAGGCTTTATCCCTTTGGCTCTATTTTTCATACTCTGGCCCATCACCTATAGCCTTGATCGCAGCTTAAGACTGCACGGCTTTATCCCTTTGTCGCTTGAGGATTGGTTTCCTATTTTGTATAGCAATATGTGGTTGAGTTTTATAGTTTATTTACTCATTATTGATTTTGTTGGTTATTGGATACACCGTCTACAGCACCGCCTAGAGTGGTGGTGGGCATTACATGGGCTACATCATAGCCAACGACAAATGAGCTACTGGACAGATGATCGCAATCATTTACTGGATGATATATTAACCGCTGCACTTTTCTCCCTCTTGGCTCTATTAATTGGCGTTGCCCCTAACCAATTAGTGATTCCATTAATGCTAACTCGTATTCTGCAAAGCTTTGCGCATAGTAATGTAGCTATCGATTTTGGTGCTCTTGGCGAGAAGGTGTTAGTCAGTCCACGTTTTCATCGTATTCATCATGGCATTGGTATTGGTAGCGAAGGGGGCAATCAAAGCTGCAACTTTGCCGTCCTCTTTCCGCTCTGGGACATTCTTTTTGGTACAGCACGTTTTAATGAACCCATTCATGCCACGGGTATTCAAGACCAACTAACTGGTCGCTCCTACGGTGAAGGGTTTTGGGCACAGCAGTGGTTGGGCTTGAAACGCCTAGGACGGACCATGAAAGGGCTAAAAGCGTAACTTTCCCCTCTTGAAATTCTCAAGTTGTACCCCATTTATATAAAAAATTATTATTTTTTCTGGTATTTAAAGGATACACCATGAGTGATAAACAATCTATGCAGTTTCAAACTGAAGTAAAACAATTACTTCATCTAATGATTCATTCTCTTTATAGCAATAAAGAGATTTTTTTACGTGAATTGATTTCTAACGCCTCTGATGCCTGTGACAAGTTGCGTTTTGAAGCCATTAAAACCCCCGAACTATGGGAAGGGGATACTGAACTTAAAGTACGTATTGAAATTAATAAAGAGGCCCGTACCTTAACCTTAATTGATAACGGTATCGGTATGAGTCGCGATGAAGTGATTAACAATATTGGTACCATTGCTCATTCAGGTACCAAGTCATTTCTTAATCAATTAACAGGAGATGAGGCAAAAGACGCACAATTGATTGGTCAATTTGGTGTCGGTTTTTATTCTGCTTTCATCGTCGCTGATCGGGTGAGCCTTAGCACTCGCCGTGCTGGATTAAATCACAATGAAGCCATCCTTTGGGAGTCAAATGGCGACGGTAACTTTTCATTAGAAACCATCGACAAGGCAGAACGAGGCACGACTATTGTGCTGCATTTAAAAGAAGGTGAAGACAGTTTCCTTGAACCATGGCAAATCAAGAGTTTAGTGCGTCGCTATTCTGATCATATTCAACTTCCTATTGTCATGAAAGGCGACTCAGAAGATGAAACATTAAATCAAGCCAACGCCCTATGGGCTAGAGCTCGCCAAGAGATTACTGACGAGCAATATAAAGAATTTTATAAGCATGTTTCCCATGACTTTGAAGAGCCGCTGGCTTGGACACATGCGAAGGTTGAGGGTAAACAGGAGTATACACAACTACTCTACATCCCCTCTCACCCTCCTTTTGATCTCTATGACCGAGAACAGCGTCATGGTATTAAATTATATGTACGCCGTGTATTTATTATGGAAGAGGCTGAGAAGCTCCTTCCTCACTATTTGCGTTTTGTGCGTGGAGTGATTGATTCTGCTGATCTACCGCTTAACGTATCGCGCGAAATTCTACAAGAATCAAAAGACATAGATGCGATTCGTTTGGGCTCCACTAAAAAGATTTTAAGTCTCTTAGAGGATATCGCTAAAGACAACGAAGAACGCTATCAACTTTTCTGGAACTCCTTTGGTCAAGTTTTCAAAGAAGGGGCTGCAGAAGAACACGCCAATCGTGATAAGTGGGCAAAATTATTGCGCTTCTCAAGTACTCATTTGAATGACGCTAAACAAACCGTCTCACTTGAGCAATATGTGTCACGTATGAAAGCGGAACAAAAAGCCATTTACTACGTGACTGCTGACAGTTGGACGGCTGCTAAAAATAGCCCTCATTTAGAAATTTTCAAACGCCATGATATTGAAGTATTGTTATTGAGTGACAGAGTTGATGAGTGGGTAGTGAGTCACTTACACGAGTTTGAAGGCAAATCATTGCAGTCTGTGGCTAAGGGTGACTTAGATTTAAGTGCCTTGGGAGTGGATACACCTAAAATCGAAACGGCTGACAATGAAAAACTTAAGCCATTGATTGAGGCTATTACTCACGCTTTAGGAGAGCGTGTTAAGGAAGTAAAAATCAGTCATCGCTTAACTGAATCTCCTGCCTGTCTTGTTATGGAAGAAGGAGCCATATCAGGTCATCTTGAACGCTTACTTAAGGCTGCAGGCCAAGAGGTTCCTCAATCTAAACCCATCCTTGAGATCAACCCAGATCACCGTCTGGTAACACGCTTACAACTTGAAACCAATGAAGCGGTAATTAAAGAGTGGAGTTTATTACTCTTTGAACAGTCGTTGATTGCTGAGGGTGGTGTCTTAGAAGATCCCGCGGGATTTGTGAAGCGTCTAAATAGCCTGATTCTGTAACCTGTAATACTTCAACCACAAAGAGTACCATTACGTTCTACCATTTGGTGACGTAATCGGTACTCTTAATTATTTATTGACGAAATTGTTTGAGTGATCGGCTATAAAAAAAGAAAGTAGGATAAACCGTAGAGCTTGGAAAAAACTCTGCAGAAAAACTTAACCGAGAAAAAAAGAGCGAATCACTAACAAAGATTACAAGAGATGTTGGCCAAAGGCCTTTAACCACAGTAAACCTGCCACTGTTTTAGCATCATTAATACGTCCCTCTGCCACCCATTTAAAGGCTTCTTCTAAAGGCAACGCTAAGGTTTCAAGAAACTCTTCTTCATCCCGATTGTGGGCCTCAAAGGTGAGGCCGCGAGCCAAGAAAAATTCTATTTTCTCAGTGGAATAAGCAATACATAAATGCAAAGTGGTCAAATGAAGCCAATGCTCGGCCCGGTAACCGGTTTCCTCTAATAATTCACGTTGTGCCGCCACGAGTGTTGGTTCATGGGGCTCTAATTTACCAGCGGGAATTTCAATATAATGGCGTTGATTAGGATAACGATATTGATATTCAAGTAATATACTACCATCATCTAACAAAGGAATAATGGCAGCAGCACCGCTATGCACAATGTATTCTCTAACTGCTTCTCCACCATTAGGCAAAGAGACGGTATCACGTCTGACATCCAGTAAACGACCTTTAAAAAGTTGTTCAGTGGTGAGTTGCGCCTCAGTAAAATCCGGAAAGCCATCAAGAATATCTTTCATAGGACTTATCTAAAAGAATGCGCAATGGAGTTAAAACAAAGATCAATTAAGGATTGTGGAACAATCCCTAAAATGAAGATAACGAGCCCATTCAAACCAATCAATATTAAATGATCAGGTTCTGTCACGAGCTTCTCCTCACCCACAGGATCATCCATATACATAAGCTTAATAATACGTAAGTAATAGAATGCACCAATTAATGAGAAAATCACGGCATAGACCACAAGCCAGGTATATCCTGCATCAAGCACAGCGCTTAAGACTGACAATTTAGCAAAAAAACCAACCGATGGCGGAATCCCTGCCATGGAGACCATAACCAACAGCATCATAAAGGCAATCCAAGGACTACGGTTATTCAAGCCCTTAAAGTCATCTAATCGATCGCCCTCAAAACCATGGCGTGAAAGAAGTAACACAATGCCAAAGGCCGCCACAGAAATAATGACGTAGGAGGCCACATAGAACATAGATGCGGCATACCCAGCATTATTAGCAGAGAGAATACCTAGAATTAAATAACCCATATGAGAGATCGTTGAGAAGGCCAACATTCTTTTAATATTGGTTTGAGCAATCGCCACAATATTACCAAGACCAATTGACAGCACTGCCATAATCACTAACATCGGTTGCCAATCGTTAACAAGGGCACCTAAAGCGCCCACTAGTAAGCGCATGATAAAAGCAAAAGCCGCAATCTTAGGAACAGAGGCCACAAATAATGTCACAGAGGTGGGGGAGCCTTCATACACGTCAGGAATCCACATATGAAAGGGAACTGCCCCTAATTTAAATCCTAAACCTGCTACCACAAACACCAAGCCAAATACCAATATAGCAGGATCAATGGTGTTAGCGGCAATAGCGTTGGCCACTTCAGGAATCAACAGTGAACCCGTTGCACCATAGAGCATGGATAAACCATAAAGTAATAAGCCCGAAGCCAATGCTGAGAGGACAAAGTACTTCATCGCCGCTTCGGTGGCTTTTTTAGAGTCACGTTGTAGCGCAATCAATGCGCACTGCGCCAGCGCCAACATCTCAAGACCTAAATAAAGCACCAAGAAATGATTGGCTGAGATCATTACCATAATGCCCAATAGAGCAAAGAGCATAAGTACAAAAAACTCACCCTTAAAGAGGCCACGATCCTGTGAGTAGAGTCGTGAGTAAGCAAACACAAAACCCATAGTAATGACAGAAAAGATATTCAACGTACGGGCCATGGCATCACTAATAAATAAACCATTGAAGGCTGTCACGATCTGACCGTTTTCTCCAGTCAACACACTAAAGCCTGTAGCAATCAATGCTAATTGAGCGAGGACATAAGTATAAAAACGGTTCTCGTCATTAATCCACAAATCGAGCAGCAACAATAGACTAAGCGAGATCAGTAAAACTATCTCAGGAAGTGCTGGGGCGATACTTGAAAAGACAAAGTTCATT
This sequence comes from Pseudomonadota bacterium, assembly GCA_021811145.1. Lineage (GTDB taxonomy): Bacteria > Pseudomonadota > Gammaproteobacteria > Burkholderiales > Ferrovaceae > PN-J185. Next base: position 72,607 of record JAJZPN010000003.1, on the reverse strand, counting down.
AATGCTCCATTAATACTTAATTGCTGACGATTGCTGAATCAATTGATTCACTGATGTGTGGATAGTGCTGGTAATCAACTGAGGATACAAACCCATGGCAAAAATTAACACCACAATAATCGCCAAGAAAAATTTCTCACGCGCTGTGACATCTTCTAATTGCGCCACCTCACTATTCACCACTTCTCCAAAAATAACGCGCTTATACATCCATAAAATATAAGCTGCTCCAAAAATTAAGTTAGCTGCAGCAAGAACGGCATACCAAAAGTTCACCTTAATCGCACCTAAGATCACTGTAAATTCACCGACAAAACCACTGGTGCCTGGTAAACCTGCACTGGCCATAGCAAACAGCATTAAAAAGGCAGCAAAAACAGGCATCTTATTGGCCACCCCACCATACGCACTAATATCACGGGTATGCATACGGTCATATAGGACACCAATACATAAGAACATGGCAATAGAAACAAACGCATGAGAAATCATTTGTAAAATACTGCCTTCAATACCCAACGTATTAAACATAAAAATACCCAAGGTCACAAACCCCATATGTGATACCGATGAGTAAGCAATTAGTTTCTTCATGTCTTTTTGTATCAGTGCTACCAATGCCACATACAACACCGCCACCAAGGAAAGTGTAATCATTAATCCTGACAAAGTATGGGACGCATCAGGGGTAATCGGTAGACTAAAGCGTAAAAAGCCATAGGCACCAGTCTTTAATGTAATAGCAGCCAAAATTACCGATCCACCAGTAGGTGCCTCAACGTGCGCATCGGGCAACCAAGTATGGAAAGGCCACATTGCCGCTTTTACGGCAAAGGAAGCAAAGAAAGCCAAGAAAATTAAAATCTGTACTGGGAGTGCTAGGGACAGCGCTTGAAATTTAAGAATGTCAAAACTGCGTCCTGCCTCAAAATAGAGGTAAATAAAAGCAGCCAACATGAGTAATGAACCCATGAGGGTGTACAAGAAAAACTTAATCGATGCGTAGACACGTTGCGGACCACCCCACATACCGATAATCAAAAACATCGGAATTAAGGTGGCTTCAAAGAATACGTAAAATAATACGGCATCAAGTGATTCAAAAATACCATTAATCAATCCAGAGGAAATCAAAAAGGCTGCCATATACTGCGCTAAGTGAGTTCGAATCACTACCCACCCGGCAATCACCACAAGAATAGTAACGAAACTATTAAGTAAAACAAACCACAAGGAAATACCATCAATACCTAAATAATAATTGATGTTGTAGGCTTTAATCCAAGGCACCATTTCCACAAATTGCATACCTGTGGCACTGGAGGAAAACTGTGCGTATAAAGGTAGGGTAACCAGAAAACTTAACACCGCTCCCAATAGAGATAAGCTTAAGGTCAGGCGACGCACCTCATGCTCAGTCAGCGCCACAAGACAGCCCATGATAATGGGTAACCAGATACTAAATGACAAATAGGCATGAAAATTCATATCAACAGTTCACCCTTACCCTCTTATAAACCATAAACTCATGAGCACAAATACACCAAAAATCATGATAAACGCATAGTGATAAATATAACCTGATTGCAAATGACGCAAGCGATTGGCAAAGCGGCTAATGGTTCGAGCCGTACCCATTACCATGGTGCCATCAATCAACGTCACATCCCCGTAGCGCCATAACTTTTTACCTAAGGACACGGTTCCGCGTGACAGTACGCGATCATTGAACCAATCAAAATAATAGTTATTACTGAGTATGGTGTAGATAACCCCTGATTGGGCTTTGATTTTTTCTGGGATGCGTGGCATAAACAAATACAGTACAGCAGCTAACACTATGCCCGACACAGCAAGCCATAAGGGAAGCGCCATCAAGCCATTCACCATGAATCCAGTTGGATTGGTAAATTCCTCACGAATGTGATGAAGAACAGAGTGCTGTGGATCAATCACAATGGAGGTACCAAAGTAGTCACCCATAATCATGGGACCAATTAATAAATATCCCGCTAACAATGAGGGAATAGCTAATAAGATCAGAGGCAGCGTAATAACAAGGGGGGACTCATGTAAATGCTCTTTAGTATGATGATCCATGCGCTCTTTACCATGAAAGGTCATGAAAAACATACGGAAGGTATAAAACGCTGTCACAAATACGCCAGCGGTCACAGCAAACTGCGCATACCCAGCCCCATATAAATGCGAACCACTGACAGCATCAATAATGAGATCTTTAGAGAAGAATCCAGCAAAAGGAGGGATACCACATAAAGCCAGTGAACCAATTAACGCCGTAATGTAGGTAATCGGTAGATACTTTCTCAAGCCACCCATGTGACGCATATCCTGCTCATGATGCATAGCATGAATCACAGACCCTGCGGCCAAAAAGAGTAACGCTTTAAAGAAAGCGTGGGTACCCAAATGAAAAATCGCTACGGGATAAGCCGAGGCTCCTAAAGCCACTGTCATATATCCTAATTGGGATAAGGTTGAATAAGCCACTACCCGCTTAATGTCATATTGAATAACGCCTAAGAAAGCCATAAAGAGTGCCGTTGAGGCGCCAATGACTAAAATCACTGAGCGCGCTGTATCAGACACTTCAAAAAGTGGCGACATTCTTGAGACCATAAAAATACCTGCTGTCACCATGGTGGCAGCGTGAATCAACGCGGAAATCGGCGTGGGGCCTTCCATTGAATCTGGCAACCAAACATGTAATGGCATTTGTGCTGATTTACCCATTGCCCCGATAAACAGAAGAATACAAATGACGGTCATTAAGGACCAACTGTGACCACTAATCAGAGTAATCTCATTATGCATAACCTGGGGGACCATGGAAAACACAGTGGCATAATCAAGACTATGAAAGTTAGCTAGAATTAAACCAATCCCTAACAGAAAGCCAAAATCGCCCACGCGGTTGACTAAAAATGCCTTTAAATTAGCAAATACCGCCGTAGATCGCTGAAACCAAAAACCAATTAATAAGTAAGAAACCAATCCCACTGCTTCCCAGCCAAAAAAGAGTTGCAGGAAATTATTCGACATAACCAGCATCAGCATGGCAAAAGTAAACAGTGAAATATAGCTAAAAAAGCGCTGATAACCAGGGTCATCATGCATATAGCCCACTGTATAAATATGTACCATTAAAGACACAAACGTAACCACTAACATCATGGTCACTGTCAGAGGATCAATTAAAAACCCCACATGAAAGGAGAGGTCTCCAGCTGTCATCCAGGTATATAAGTTGCCGTTAAAGAGATGCCCTGCAAAGACATCTTGAGCAATGGCAAGAGAGGCAATAAAGGAGACCAATACCCCAATAATTGTTACCGTATGACTGATTGTTTTACCTAATGTTTTGCCCAACAGTCCCGCCAATAAAGCCCCCACAAGAGGGGCCATAGGAACGATGAGATAAAGCGATGTCATGCTCACAGCTTATTCCTTGAGTTGGTTAATATCATCAACGTTAATAGTGCGAATATTTCTAAATAGCACCACTAAAATAGCCAGTCCAATAGCAGACTCTGCCGCTGCTACCGTTAAAATAAAAAACACAAAAATCTGGCCTGCCGTGTCATTTAAATAATGAGAGAACGCAATAAAATTGAGATTAACCGCGAGCAACATCAATTCAATACACATCAACAGAATAATAACGTTCTTACGGTTTAAAAAAATACCCACGATACTAATAGCAAAGAGTACCGCAGCTAACATTAGATAATCAGTTAAATTCAAAGTCACAGGTCTTTCTCCGCCGGCATCTTAATAATTTTGATACGCTGCGATGCCTTCACACTCACCTGGAATGCAGGATCCACATAACGCGAATCTTTACGACGACGATGGGTCAGCGCAATAGCCGCCACAATCGCTAACAACAGCATGGCCGCAGCCAATTCAAAAGGGTAAACATATTGGTTATAAAGCAGTAAACCTAACTCCTGGGTATTACTCACTCCCGTGGTGTTACTAACACTCGTCATGGTGGCAAACTGTTTACTGCTAACCACAAGAATCATTTCCACTACCATGAGTAGAGCCACACCAGCTCCTAGTGGTAAATGTTTCCAAAACCCTTCGCGCAGACGATCAAGATCAATATTGAGCATCATCACCACGAAAAGAAATAGCACCATCACCGCACCCACATACACCAACACTAAAGTAATGGCCAAAAACTCAGCTTCCAGCATCATCCATAAAGCTGAACCGGTAAAAAAAGACAACACTAAAAATAAGGCAGCATGCACGGGGTTTCGTGCCGTAATCACGCCCAAGGCACTGATTACTAAAATCACAGCAAATACCGTAAACAACATGACAGCAGAGGTCATCACTTTTCTATTCCTTTAACGATAGGGAGCGTCTTGCGCGCGATCTTCGGCGATTTGTGCCTCATAACGATCACCCACAGCCAAGAGTTTTTCTTTAGTCATTAATAAATCACCACGCTCTTCGCCATGGTACTCAAAAATACGTGTTTCAACGATGGAATCAACAGGACAGGATTCCTCACAAAACCCGCAAAAGATACATTTTGTTAGATCAATATCATATCGGGTGGTGCGGCGCGATCCATCGGCACGTACTTCCGATTCAATAGTAATCGCCATAGCAGGACACACTGCCTCACATAATTTACAGGCAATACAACGCTCTTCACCATTAGGATATCGACGCAGCGCGTGAAGGCCACGAAAACGCGGTGATTGAGGGGTTTTTTCCTCAGGGTACTGAACGGTAATTTTACGAGCAAAAAAATGCTTACCCGTCACTCCCATGCCCTTAATGAGCTCACCTAACATTAAACTTTTAACAAACTCTGTAATGGCACCCATTTATTAACTCCTATCCATGGAACCAAATATTTAATACGGGTAGCGAGCGAAATGGCGCTTGCATAAGGACGCCAACCACTACCAACCATACTAACGTTAAAGGAATGAACACCTTCCAACCAAGACGCATAATCTGATCATAACGATAACGGGGGAAAGTGGCTCTAAACCACAAGAATAAAAACAGCACAAAAGCCATCTTAGCGAATAGCCATAAAATACTATTGGGAATAAATGAAACAGGAGACAACCATCCACCCATAAACATAATTGAGGTAAGCGCTGCAATTAAAATCATATTGGCATATTCAGCCAAAAAGAAAATGGCAAAAGCCATGCCGGAATACTCCACATGAAAGCCTGCCACAATCTCACTCTCGCCCTCAGCCACATCAAAGGGAGCGCGGTTGGTTTCCGCGGTTCCTGAAATAATATAAATAATAAACATGGGAAGTAGCGGCACCCAGTTCCATTGTAGTAACCCATAGGGTCCTTCTTGAGCACGCACGATGTCAGTTAAATTAAGACTGTGTGACATCATTAATACGGTCACCAAAGCAAAGCCCATAGCAATTTCATAGGAGACGATTTGTGCTGCCGAACGAAGTGCACCTAAAAACGCATACTTGGAGTTAGAGGCCCATCCTGCGATCACCACCCCATATACCCCCACAGAAGTGATAGCCATAATGTAGAGCAAACCTGCATTGACGTTCGCTAACACCATATCAGGACCAAAAGGAACCACAGCCCAAGCAGCCAATGCTGGCATGATGGCTAATACGGGAGCAAACACAAATAAGAATTTATTGGCCCCAGTTGGCACTACAATTTCTTTCATCAACAACTTAATGGCATCAGCAATGGGTTGCAGCAATCCTTTTGGTCCCACACGGTTAGGGCCAATACGAATTTGCATATAACCAATTACTTTACGTTCAGCTAACGTCAAATAGGCCACAGCACCCAATAAGGGCAGGACAATGACAACAATCTTTAACAGCGTCCACACCAATGGCCAGAGAGGACCGAAGAAATCAATGACAGCTTGCATTAGCTTACGGCCTCCACGGTAATCGTTAACTGATTCACATCTAACTCTTTTGTCTCGTCAATACCACTTGGTAGCCATAACACCTGATCTGCCAATTGATTATTGATACGAACACTCAACTGAGCCTGACCTGGTCCTTGAGTGATACGAACTTGTTGCCCTTCGTGTACTTTTAGTTTGTTGGCTGTGTTGTCAGACATGGCAACATAACGACATTGTCCTAGAGCACTGTCTTGAAGAGGAGCTGAGCGACGTGTTAAGGCATCAATTTGATAGGGAGGGACTTCGCTTAAACGCTCTAACACATTCAATGAAGCACGCATTTTTAAAGCAGGCAAATGCTGTTTATGATTACTCAATTTTTGTTGAATCACATCAGCCCAATTGGACTCACCTTCTTTGTATACCTCTTCCAACGTGTCATATTGATATCCAGGTAAATCAAATAGATTAGCCAATACACGAAGTACTTTCCACAGCGGTCTACTTTCTCCTTTGGTGTGGATAGCTGCCTTCACTGTTTGCACTTGCCCTGCCATGTTAACAAAAGTACCTGGCGTTTCTGTAAAAGGGGCAATGGGTAAAATGACGTCAGCCCAATCAGGAAGGTTACCTTTAAAGGCATGCATAGCGACCACAAAATCTGCAGCCTGTAATGCCTTTAATGCACGCTGAGATTCGATCGCATCCACTTCCGGCTCAAGGCCTAACACCATGAGAGCCTGACGAGGTTGCTCCATCATTTGTTGTGCATTTAGTCCTTGATAAGCATGGGTCCCAAGGCTTCCTTGATAAGGCACAACGCCCACTGCATGCGCTGCAATAGCATTAGCACCTTGTGGCAAGTGGCTCAATGTAGCGCCTGTTATGCGGCATAATTCTTGAGCAAGGCTCCATAGGGTTGCATAATCAGCGTGCTGTTCTACAAGCTGACCCAATACTACTGCTTTTGCACCCTCACCCATCAAACTCTGAGCGATAGACTGAGCTTCTGCACTGACCACCGCTCCCATCATTGGTTGGTAAGCGGCGTTAACGGTCTGACCAGTAAGGCTCGCAGCAGCTTGCAATACCTGGGCTAATAATGAAGGGATAACACTCGGTGTTGCCACCAACTGCTGACCAGTTGGCATCGCTAAATCATCAACAAACGAATTAATTAGATGAACTACCCCACCCGCTTTAACCGCATGACGTAAACGGACGGCGAGAAGAGGAAACTCTGAGCGAATTCTTGAACCGATTAGTAAGGTGGTTTTTAATTCTGACCATTGTTCAATGGGCATACCAAGCCATGGTACGTTTACATCTGCATGATCCATTGAAAAATCACGCTGACGGAAGCGGTGATCAATATTAGAGGAACCTAAGTCACGCATTAACTTTTGCGCTAACCATAACTCCTCTAGAGACAACTGAGGGCTTGCCCATAAACCTAGGGCGTTAGCACCGTGTGCACTCTTAATTTTATCAAAGGCATCAACCACCACTTGCAACGCTTCAGCCCACTCTGCTTCGCGCCATTCTCCGTCTTCTTTGATCATTGGTTTTAACAAGCGATCAGCACTGTTCACCGCTTCAAAGCCAAAGCGATCTCTGTCTGATAACCAGCACTCGTTAATGGCGTCATTTTTACCAGGCAGTACACGAACAACTTCTTTTTTCAGTTTTACTTGAACCACTAGTTGGCTACCCATGGCATCATGGGCGCTGACGCTAGGAGAGCGTTGTAACTCCCAGGTACGAGCTCGATAACGAAAAGGTTTAGAGGTCAATGCCCCAACAGGACACAAATCAATAACGTTACCAGAGATTTCAGAATTCACTGTGCGATCAACAAACGCTAATACTTCAGAGCGCTCCCCTCTACCGCCCACACCAAGCTCCATAATACCGGCTATTTCTTGACCAAAACGAACACAGCGAGTGCATAAGATACAACGCGTCATATCCGTTTGAATCAAGGGCCCAAGGTTTTTATTGCTTACCACGCGTTTTTCTTCTTTAAAACGCGACGCGCTTGGACCATAGCCCACACTAATATCTTGCAACTTACATTCCCCACCCTGATCACAAATTGGGCAATCTAAGGGGTGGTTAATTAGTAAAAACTCCATCACTGCTTTTTGTGCATTAATAGCAAATTCTGAATGGGTATAAACCTTCATTCCTTCAGTGGCAGGGGTAGCACAAGCGGGTAAAGGTTTAGGTGCTTTTTCAACTTGCACGAGACACATACGGCAATTAGCCGCAATAGAGAGTTTTCTGTGATAACAAAAATGAGGGATTTTGATACCGAGCTTACGGGCCGCATCCATGACGGTGCGACCACTCTCTACTTGGGTTGTTTGTCCATCAATCTCAACAGTAACCAAAGCCATGTTTATGCCGCCTTCTCAGAAACTTGATCGGCACCCACAAGACAGCGCTTGTGAGTGACGTGGTATTCAAACTCATCACGATAATGGGTAATAAATGCACGTACAGGCATCGCTGCCGCATCACCCAAAGCGCAAATGGTTCTACCTTGAATGTTATTACACAAGGACAACAGTAAATCGAGGTCTTCACCACGTCCCTCACCTTTTTCAATACGGTGAACAACACGGTAAAGCCATCCCGTACCCTCACGACAGGGAGTACATTGACCACAGGATTCTTCATGATAAAAATAAGACAAGCGCTCTAAAGCGCGCACCATACAAGTGGTCTCATCCATGACGATAACAGCCCCTGACCCCAACATTGAACCCGCCTTAGCGATAGAGTCATAATCCATATCAGTATCCATCATGATATGGCCCGGGATAACAGGCATTGAGGAACCACCCGGAATAACAGCCTTAATCTTACGCCCCCCTCTCATGCCACCAGCCATTTCTAACAGCTTTGCAAAGGGAGTACCAAGAGGTACTTCATAATTACCAGGACGATTCACATGACCTGATACTGAGAAAATTTTTGTACCGCCATTATTAGGGCGACCCAGAGCCAAAAAGGCCTCTCCCCCTTGGCGAATAATCCAGGGAACATTAGCAAATGTTTCGGTGTTATTAATAGTTGTTGGTCGACCATATAAGCCATAAGTCGCTGGGAAAGGAGGCTTGTATCGGGGCTGCCCTTTTTTTCCTTCCAAGGACTCTAACAAGGCAGTTTCCTCGCCACAAATATACGCTCCATAGCCATGGTGATTAAATAACTCAAAAGAAAAATCACTACCTAAAATATTTTTACCCAAAAACCCTGCGGCTCTCGCCTCAGCAATGGCTTCTTCACAACGCTCATATACCGACCAGATTTCACCATGTATATAGTTATAACCGCGCGTTGCTCGCATAGCAAAACCAGCGATAATCATTCCTTCAATAACTGCGTGTGGGTTATAGCGCAAGATATCACGGTCTTTAAAGGTACCAGGCTCACCCTCATCAGAATTACAAACCACATAGCGCTCACCGCTGACTTCTTTGGGCATAAAGGTCCATTTGGTTCCAGTAGGAAAACCCGCTCCACCACGGCCGCGTAATCCTGATTTTTTTACTTCATCAATCACCGCCTCAGGACTCATGCCACTGATAACTTTTTTCAGTGCTTCATAGCCACCACGCTTAACGTAATCTTCTAAATGCCAGGTCTGCTCTTTGTTGTCACCAAGTTGACCTAATATCGCACCGGTCATGACTTTAACTCCTTCAACAATTCGTCTAATTTTTCTTCTGTCACAAAGGAACGCATATCATGGTTATTAACCAATAACACAGGAGCATCACCACACGCTCCAAAACACTGCCCTTCCTTAAGACTAAACATGCCGTCTTCAGTCACTTCATTAAAATCAATACCCAAGCGCTCTTTTAATTTTTTACAAATGGTGTCAGCACCAGATAGAGCACAGGGTAAGTTAGTGCATAAGGTCAATTTGTACTTACCCATAGGCTTGGTGTTATACATTTCATAGAACGTAGCTACTTCATATACCGCCACGGAGGGCATACCTAAATACTGAGCCACACTATCCATGACCTCATTAGATAGCCAACCATGCTGTTCTTGAGCAATACGAAGTGCTGACATCACAGCCGACTGTTTTTGATCTGCTGGATACTTATTGATCTCGTGATCAATTTTCTCTAGGGATTCTTTGGATAATAAACTCAACGGTCAATCTCCCCAAATACAACATCTTGTGTACCAATGATAGCTACCAAATCAGCAATCATATGTCCTCTTGTCATCTCATCTAAACCAGACAAGTGCGCGTAACCCGGTGCACGAATTTTTAATCGATAGGGCTTATTAGCTCCATCTGAAACCATATAAATAGAAAACTCACCCTTAGGTGCTTCGACGCTGGCCAAGGCCTCGCCCGCTGGAATATGCATACCCTCAGTAAAGAGTTTGAAATGGTGAATCAACTCTTCCATATTGGTTTTCATATCAGTACGTTTAGGTGGTGCTACTTTGTGATTGTCTGTAATAACAGCTCCAGGGTTATTACGCAGCCAATCAATACACTGCTTAATGATTCGATTTGATTGACGCATCTCTTCAATACGCACTAAATAGCGATCATAGCAATCACCATTTACTCCAACCGGAATATCAAAATCTAAATCAGCATACACTTCATAGGGTTGTTTTTTACGTAAGTCCCAAGCAATACCAGAACCTCTGATCATCGGACCAGTGAAACCCATATTTAAAGCACGCTCTGGACTCACTACCCCAATACCCACTGTCCTTTGCTTCCAAATCCTATTGTCAGTTAAGAGAGTTTCATACTCATCCACCAAGGCAGGAAAACGAACCGTAAAATCCTCAATGAAATCAAGCATAGAACCTTGGCGTCCAGCATTTAAAGAACGGGCTTTGGAGTCACTGCGCCCTCCTTTATTGGCTAAATGCTGAGGCATACGATCCGGAAGATCACGATACACACCACCGGGACGATAGTAAGCAGCGTGCATCCTGGCACCAGACACTGCCTCATAGCAATCCATTAAGTCTTCACGCTCACGAAAGGCATATAAGAATACGGTCATGGCGCCCACATCTAAAGCATGTGCTCCTAACCACAATAAATGATTAAGAATACGAGTGATTTCATCAAACATCACTCGTATGTATTGAGCGCGCAGTGGAACGTCAATTTGTAATAGCTTTTCTAACGCCATCACATAACCATGTTCATTACACATCATCGACACATAATCGAGTCGATCCATATAGGGCACGGTTTGTAAGTAAGTTCTGGTTTCCGCTAATTTTTCTGTAGCACGGTGCAACAATCCAATATGTGGATCAGCACGTTCAATGACCTCACCATCAAGCTCCAATACAAGACGGAGTACGCCGTGCGCCGCAGGGTGTTGCGGACCAAAATTCATGGTGTAATTTCTAATCTCAGCCATGGTGTTCTGTATCCCCATAATTTTCTGGACGAGTCATGCGTGGTACGACTTCACGAGGCACCAGCGTCAGCGGTTGATACACGATACGTTTTTGGTGTTCGTCGTAACGCATTTCGACATAGCCTGATATTGGAAAATCTTTTCTGAAAGGGTGTCCCACAAAACCATAGTCAGTGAGTAAACGACGTAAATCTGGGTGTCCTTCAAAGATAATACCGAATAAATCAAATGCTTCACGCTCCATCCAATTGGCCGAAGACCAAATAGACTCCACTGAAGATAAGACAGGTAAACTATCGTCTTCGGCGAACACACGAACGCGTAATCGTTGATTGTTTTTTACTGACAGCAAATGACTGACCACAGCAAAGCGTGGTCCGCTCTCACGGTCTTGGTATGTCATGTAATCCACACCACATAAATCAATCAGCTGCTCAAAATGAAATTCATCTCTGAGAGCACGAGCCACATCAAACCACGCTTGAGCCTTCACTTCAATAGTTAATTCACGCAAACGAATAACAGCATGCTCAATGGCATCACCAAAGCGCTCATGAAGTGCCGCTTGTAAATGTTCTAAACGTTCATTCATCATAAATTAAGCAGCACGCGCAATAGTTGTAGTACGACGGATTTTTTGTTGTAACTGGATAACCCCATAAAGCAACGCTTCAGCAGTGGGAGGACAACCAGGAACATAGACATCCACAGGAACAATGCGGTCACAGCCGCGCACCACAGAATATGAATAATGGTAATAACCACCACCATTGGCACAGGATCCCATGGATAAGACCCAACGCGGTTCCGCCATCTGGTCATAGACTTTACGTAGAGCAGGCGCCATTTTATTACACAGAGTACCAGCCACAATCATTAAATCTGACTGGCGCGGGCTCGGTCTAAACACCACCCCAAAACGATCCAAGTCATAGCGCGATGCACCCGCATGCATCATTTCTACAGCGCAACAAGCCAAACCAAAGGTCATGGGCCACAAAGAGCCAGTACGAGTCCAATTGATAATGGTATCAAGGCTGGTTGTAACAAAGCCTTCTTTTAATACCCCTTCTAGAGCCATAACTTTACGCCTCCTAATTTACTGAACGTTTATTCCCACTCTAGGGCGCCTTTCACCCACTCATAAACAAAACCCACTACCAGAATGAGCAGGAATATCATCATTGCGATAAAACCAAACCAACCAATATCCTTGACGACAATTGCCCAAGGAAACAGAAAAGCGATTTCTAAATCAAACAGAATAAAAAGAATAGCAACAAGGTAGTAGCGGACGTCAAAACGCATACGTGCATCTTCAAATGCTTCAAACCCGCACTCATACGGAGAGTTTTTTGCTTCGTCAGGACGACTAGGGGCCAATAGCCTACCCAATAACGGGGGCAATACGCCGATTACGAGGCCAACTAAAATAAATAACAACACAGGCAAATAATTTTGCACCATCACCTACATTAACTCCTCGTAATGGTGCCGATGAGCAGACTCGAACTGCTACGGCTTTCGCCACCGCCCCCTCAAGACGGCGTGTCTACCAATTTCACCACATCGGCATTATTTTTATCATTCCATACGTTTTGCGTATGATTAAATTACCTTATTTCGGAATTTCAGAGGATTTAGAATCCGAAACTGACGGCGCAACAGGTGCCACTTTTGGCGCCACCGGCTGCGTTATCGTGGTTTGCTGCATAACACTGGTTGCTCCAGAACTCTGTCCTGAGAACCAAGTTAACAACAAACTTGTTGCAAAAAATACGGCTGCTAAAATAGCTGTGGTGCGGCTTAAGAAGTTGCCAGCGCCTGATGCACCGAACAACCCACCTGCTGAACCACTACCAAAGGCTGCACCCAAATCAGCACCTTTACCATGCTGAATCAGTACCAAACCAATGACGCCCACTGCTGCTAAGACATGGACAACCCAAACTAATGTATGCAACATAACTCTTTTCCTATTACCCTGCAGCACTCACTGCTGCAGCTTCAATAATCGCCATAAAATCATCAGCCACGAGAGAGGCTCCACCTACTAGTGCACCATCAACATCGGGCAAGGACATTAATTCTAACGCGTTCGCGGGTTTCACGCTACCACCATAGAGAATATTTAATGCAGACGCCGCCACCCAATCCACGGCCGCCACCCTCTGACGCAAGGCTTGATGCACTTCTTGGACCTGTTCTGTGGTGGCGCTTTTTCCTGTACCAATCGCCCAAATAGGCTCATAGGCCAAAACCAAGCGTTGAATATGCTGAACATCCAATGCATTTAACACTGCATCGATTTGACGATACAAAACCGATAAGGTTTCACCATTTTCGCGCTCTTCTAAACTTTCACCAACACACACAATAGGTCTTAAGCCATTTTCGATGCACACTTTCGCTTTAAGAGCGACCATCTGATCGCTTTCATGATGACGTTGACGTCTTTCAGAATGACCAACAATAGCGTAATGGCAACCAAAATCAAGCAACATAGAAGCGGACACTTCACCGGTAAAGGCCCCTGCTTTGGTCTCAACACTCACATCTTGAGCGCCCCAAACAATGGAACTAGTATGTAACTGGTGTGCAGTTTGACTAAGGTAAGGATAAGGAGGAATAACGGCAACTTGTACCTGAGAGAATTGGTTCTGGTGCTGGACTAGGGTATTGAGTAGCGCTTCATTTTCTTTTAGGGAACCATTCATTTTCCAATTCCCAGCCACCAACTTCTTGCGCATACTCTCCCCTTTATGCCAAAAATTTATCCAAATTTCCCAGTAATGTAATCTTCTGTCGCTTTTTGATTGGGTTTTGTAAATATTTTATCGGTCTCATCAAACTCAATGAGCTCGCCCAAATACATATAAGCAGTGTAATCGGACACCCGTGCAGCCTGCTGCATGTTGTGTGTCACAATCACTACAGTGTAATCTGTTTTAAGGTCATCTAGCAATTCTTCAATATGAGCCGTTGAAATGGGATCCAATGCTGAAGTAGGTTCATCAAGTAAAATCACCTCAGGTTTAATGGCAATACAACGAGCAATACATAAACGTTGTTGCTGGCCTCCAGACAAGCCATAACCACTTTGATGCAGCTTATCCTTAACCTCTTTCCACAAGGCAGCTTTAGTTAAAGCCCACTCGATACGCTCATCCATTTCAGCTTTGGATAATCTCTCATAGAGTTTTACACCAAAGGCAATGTTGTCATAAATCGACATCGGAAAAGGGGTTGGCTTTTGAAATACCATCCCCACACGAGCGCGCAAAAGAGTAGGATCACTGCGGCTATTTAATACATTTTTCCCATCCAGCAAAATTTCGCCTGTGGCACGATTTTGTGGATATAACTCATGCAAGCGATTAAAGGTTCTCAATAGGGTCGATTTACCGCAACCAGAGGGACCGATAAATGCAGTCACTTTATTAGACTGAATATCCATAGAAACATTTTTTATGGCATGAAATTTACCGTAATAGAAATTGAGATTTCTTACAGAAATACGTAATTTCGAATCCATATGCTGTTCAGTCATCGTGACACCTATTTAAAAACTATCCATTATTCTTTTGGCGGAAAAATACACGCGCCAAAACGTTTAATAATAACACGCTAAATGTGATCAAAATCGCCCCACCCCAAGCCAGACGATGCCAATCCTCATAAGGGCTCATGGCAAACTGAAAAATCACCACAGGTAAATTGGCCATGGGCTCATTCATATTGAGAGAGAAAAACTGATTATTCAGTGCTGTAAAAAGAAGCGGAGCAGTCTCTCCACTGATACGCGCAATAGCCAACAATATGCCTGTTGCAATACCCGCTCTGGCAGCCCGATAAGACACCATGGTGACCATTTTCCATTTGGGAGCACCCAAAGCGATAGCGGCTTCTCGTAAACTATCAGGGACCAATTTCAACATATCATCAGTGGTTCGTACCACTACAGGAATAACGATTAACGATAAAGCAAGCCCTCCAGCAAAACCTGAGAAGTGACCTGCTTTTGCAACATATACGGAATAAACAAATAAGCCCAACACAATTGAGGGAGCGCTCAATAAAATATCGTTGATAAAACGGGTGGCTGAGGATAACCAGTTATTACGACCATACTCTGCTAAGTACGTACCAGCGAGAATACCAATAGGCGTTCCCACCAAGGTACCTAATCCCGCCATCAGCACACTTCCCACAATGGCGTTTAATAATCCACCATCACTTCCTGGGGGAGGGGTGGACGCTGTAAACATCTGCCATTCAATGGCACCAATTCCCTTGACAAAAAGAGTAGCTAAAATCCAAAACAACCAAAACAAACCAAAGGCCATTCCAAAGGCAGAGCCAATCATATTAAAGTTATTGATATAGCGTCGCCGACGATAAATCGCCCTTGATTCTCTACTTAAGTGTTTTTGCATATTAGCTCTTCGTCCCTTCTAAACGGTTCATGCGCAGTAGCATCCATTTAGCCAGTGCTAACACTAAGGTGGTGATGAAAAACAAAATCAATCCCAACTCTATTAAAGAGGACGTATAAAGCGTTCCTACGGCCTCTTGAAACTCATTGGCAAGAGAGGAAGCTATACTGTTACCTGGAGCCAAGAGTGAAGTCTGTAGGCGTTGTGCGTTACCAATCACAAAGGTCACTGCCATGGTTTCACCTAGAGCGCGGCCTAGCCCCAACATAACCCCTCCCACTACGCCTGCTCGGGTATAGGGAAGAACCACACGCCACACCACTTCCCAAGTGGTTGAACCTAACCCATAGGCAGACTCTTTTAATACCGTAGGGACCAATTCAAACACATCACGCATTACCGCAGTAATAAAGGGAATAATCATAATTGCAAGAATAATTCCTGCAGCCAGCATACCAATACCCATTGGTGGGCCTGCAAACAAAAATGATAATCCTGGAATATGGCCAAGCGTTTCTTTTAAAAAAGGTTGCGCTGTTTTCTGGAAGATAGGAGCGAAAACAAACAAACCCCACATACCATAAATAATACTGGGAATAGCCGCTAACAATTCAATAGCCGTTCCCAAAGGACGTCTTAACCATTTGGGCGACATTTCTGTCAGAAAAATCGAAATGCCAAAACTAATCGGTAAGGCAATAATAAGAGCAATGAATGAGCTGACAAGCGTGCCATAGATTTGGACTAATGCACCAAATTTTTCTTGTACAGGATCCCAATCATCAGAAAAAAGAAAACCAATTCCAAAGGCCTTGATAGAGGGCATACTGGATATAACCAAAGATGCCAAAATAGCCACTAATGTTAATAACACCAATAAAGCAAAAAAGCGGGTTATGTTTTCAAAAAACACATCCCCTAAGCGATACAACCGCTCCTTAGAGGAGCGGTTGATTTGAGATAATTGAGGCTCTTGTGTGTTCATCTAAAATCTTAACTACATTAATTATTTATCACGATTAACAATCCACTCAGCCTCAGATTTTGTCACCCATTAATAAACAGACTTACCAGAAGCGTCTTTAATGTTTTTCCAAGACTCTTCAACCTGTTTTACAACAGACTTAGGCATAGGAATGTAATCTAATTCAAGCGCTGCTTTAGACCCATTATTATAAGCCCAACTGAAGAATTTAAGTGCTGCTTTTGCGTTATCAGGTTTTTCTTGTACTTTATGCATCAAGATGAAAGTTGCTGCAGTAATAGGCCAAGAATCAGCACCAGGCTCATCTGTTAAGATTTCATGAAAGCCTTCTTCAGCAACCCAATGTGCGTTAGCTGCAGCAGCTGCAAAAGTTTTGCTCTCAGGAGTGACAAAGTGACCTGATTTATTTTTCATTAACACATATGTCATTTTGTTTTGTAGAGCATAGGCGTATTCAACATAACCAATTGCACCATCTTGTTGTTTTACGTAAGAGGCAACACCTTCATTCCCTTTACCGCTAATCCCAACAGGCCACTTAACAGAGGTACTGCTACCTACTTTGGTTTTCCAGTTATCACTTACTTTAACTAAATAGTTGGTAAAGTTAAATGTGGTACCTGAACCATCAGAACGAGATACCACTACGATATCTTGATCAGGAAGAGCTACACCCTTGTTTAAGGCGGCAATGGCTGGATCATTCCATTTTTTAACATTACCCAAGTAAATATCTGCTAACAATTCACCGGTTAACTTTAATTGCCCTGCTTTAACGCTACTCAAATGAACCACAGGTACAACACCACCAATCACCATTGGCCACTGCATTAAACCATTTTTATCTAACTCAGCTTTTTCTAAAGGCTTATCAGACGCACCAAAATCCACTGTTTTAGCTTCAATTTGTTTAATACCTCCACCAGAACCAATCGATTGATAGTTTAATCCAACGCCGGTTTTGGCTTTATAGGCTTCAGCCCATTTGGCATAGATGGGGTAAGGAAAGGTAGCACCTGCACCAGTAATATTGTCGGCAGAAGCACCCAATGCAAATGAAGCTAATCCTAGAGCAAAAATCAGTCTAGATAAAGTTTTTGTCATATTTAAAACTCTCCAATCAAAGATGAAAACAAATGTTTCAGGCGTAGGTTACAGCTCGATCGTTACACTTTCATTACAAACAAACATGCCCTCTACTTATTTCCTATAACTAGGCTATAGCCTAGCTCGCTCCAATGCTGCGCCTCGATGGTTAAATTCGCAGCACTTAAGGGGTTGTGTTGCAACCAACGTAAACTGATGGTTAGAGCATAGCCTTTTGTTTTATGGGATAAGCTCATTTTGGGTTCTGCTAATTGCCGACGATCACGATGAATGAGAACGGCTAAGCGTAAGGCTAGAATCATTGACCAACCAATCTCATTAGTCACTCGTTGTTGGACTTTGGTTAACCTACCCCTCTGAGCCTGTAACAAGCCACCAATAATCGCTTGTTCTTGCTTAGAAAAACCTGGCATATCGGCATTATCAATGATGTAGGCTGCATGACGATGGTATCCTGCATGGGCAATGGATAAACCAATTTCATGTAATTGAGCAGCCCAACCTAAATAAATTGAATAGCGCTGATAGTTTTCTTTATCCACCAATTGCTTAAATAACTTTAACGCTAACTGTTTAACGCGTATGGCCTGATTGGTGTCGGTATGGTAGCGCTGAGCAAATTCATTCACGGTGGCAACTCGAATATCCTCTTGGTGCTCTATGCGTCCCAACATTTCATAGAGTACCCCCTCACGCAAACCACAATCTGTGGTAACCATCTCAGTAATAGCTAACTCTTTAAAAATACTGAGCATAATGGCAAGACCTCCTGCCAACACGGGAATACGATCACTTTTTAAACCTGGAAGCTTTAAATTATAGGTATCCCCTGCCGCAATCAAGCACTCTTTGAGAAACTCAAGACCTGACCTTGTAATAAGGCCTGCAGGAAAACCATTTTGCTCTAACAGCTCCGTCAGCGCTTTAGCGGTCCCAGAGGAACCCACTGCCACTTGCCACTGATGACCACTAAATTGTTTTTTTAATACTTGGCACTCTGTGGCCGCTGCGAGCTCAGCTTGTTTAAACGCTTTATGAGTGACTTTCGCCCCAGGAAAAAAACGTGATGAATAGGTGACACAACCCATATAGAGACTTTCCACCACGAGAGGACGATAGCGCTGACCTATAATAAATTCAGTTGAGCCTCCACCAATATCAACCACTAGACGTTTTTCATTGGTACGTGGCAGAAAATGAGAGACCCCAATATAAATTAATCGCGCTTCCTCATGACCTGCAATAATCTCGATGGGAACGCCTAATATGGCTTCTGCTTGCGCTAAGAATTGAGCAGCGTTTTTGGCTACCCTTAATGTATTGGTTCCCACCACTCTCACAGCACCACTTGGTAAACCACGAATACGCTCAGAAAAACGTTTCAAACAGTTGAGTGCGCGTTGTTGGGAGGGATGATCTAGTGTTTTGTCTTCTTTTAAGCCTGCTGCCAGACGAATGGTTTCTTTTAGTGCATCAAGTGTATATAGCTGACCATTTACTACTCGAGCCACCTCAAGTCTAAAACTATTTGAACCCAGATCTATAGCAGCAATGACCGAATGAGACATAACTCACTTCGCTTAAAATAAAAACCATAGTCTACCAAATAAAAAGCCTGATAATAATTATTTACCAGGCTTTTCTATTGTTTAAGACTTATTATAAAAGCTTTTCAGTTACAGACTGCTTCATAAAATGACGGGAGTAGCGATGATCCATGTTGGCTGTGGGTAACAACAGCAAACAATCCGCGGTGTTAAAGTCAGGATCCCAAGCCGGTTCACCACACACATAAGCACCCACACGTAAGTAAGCTTTAATTAACGGTGGTACTTCAGCATTCACCCCTGAGACATTTTCTAGACGCTCTAGGGGTAAAGGACATTTAGGGAACACGCGCCAATCAATAGGCGCCAAGTTATGAGCCGCCAATTGTCGATAGATATTCGCCGCAGCAAACCCACCATCAATCATACTGATACTAGCGCAACCCATTAAATACTGAACTTGATGAGACTTGATGTAATCGGCTAAGCCCGCCCATAACACAGCAATGGTTGCACCACTGCGATAATCGGGATGAACACAGGCGCGCCCCACTTCCATAATGTGATCTCTCACATGCGCAAGACGAGTCAAATCAAACTCGGTATCAGAGTAAAAGCCGCCGGCTTTCTCCGCTTGCCTAGCATTAAGAATACGATAGGTCCCCACCACTTCATTGGTCCTGGTATCACGCGCCAACAAGTGATCGCATAATTCGTCAAAGCAATCCATATCAACACCAGGCTCAGGGCTATTCAAGCTCGCTCCCATTTCATCAGCAAACACTCGCCAACGTAACTTTTGGGCTGCGCGAATATCTGCGTCAGATCGGGCATATTGAAAAACCAAACGCGGCTGTTTGGTTATTTCTAATTTTTTTTCAAGCTGAAACATTAATGACGTCCTTTTGTCACAATTATGGCGTTAATATGTAGCCTTGCCTTTACTAAAGCGTGAAGCTTTTATTAAACTTTTATGAAAAATTCACCTCAATCCGTTCAAAAACAATTTCTTAATCGAGAATTAGGCTTATTGGCTTTTAATCGCCGTGTACTACATATGGCTCAAAGCGAAGAGACGCCTCTACTTGAACGATTACGTTACCTATGTATTGTCAGTAGTAATCTTGATGAATTTTTTGAAATCCGGGTCGCTGGGTTAAAACAACAGATTAACCAGGGCATTACTACTTCCGGTCCTGATGGATTACCACCACAAAAAGTATTTGAGCTTGTTAGCCAACAGGCACATGCACTCATTGATGAACAATATGCACTACTCAATGATATTATTTTACCACGCCTGTCTCATGAGGGCATTTGTTTTCATCGTCGTGGACACTGGACTGAGGAGCAAAAAGCCTGGGCTAGAGACTATTTTTTCCGTGAGATTTTCCCCGTATTAACCCCTATTGGATTAGATCCTGCCCATCCATTTCCACGTATTCTCAATAAAAGTTTAAATTTTGCCGTGGAGTTAAGCGGTGTAGATGCATTTGGTCGCAATGCCACCCATGCTGTTGTGCAAGCACCACGCAGCCTCCCTCGTTTTATTCGTTTACCAGAAAAAATCGCCGGTTGTCCTTATGGTTTTATTTTTCTATCCTCAATTTTGCATGCCAATGTGGGTGAGCTATTTCAAGGGATGACCGTCAATGGCTGTTATCAATTTCGTGTTACCCGCAACAGTGAATTATTTCTTGAAGAGGAAGACGCTAAAAATTTACGTTTAGCTCTTGAAGGAGAATTAAGTCACCGTCAGTTTGGTGATGAAGTTCGCTTAGAAGTAGCAGAAAACTGTTCTGATAGTATGGCCTCTTTTTTGTTACATACCTTCGACTTGTCAGAACGCGACTTGTATCGTGTGAATGGTCCAGTGAATCTGGTGCGCTTGATGCAAGTGGCGGATATGGTGGATCGCCCTGACCTGCGTTTTCCACGCTTCAATCAAAATAACCCCAAGGAATTAAGTGGTAAGAATAGTGATATCTTTACCTCTCTCAGGAAAAAAGATGTTCTACTTCATCACCCCTTTCAATCCTTCTCTTCGGTAGTAGATTTTATTGCTGCCGCCGCACAAGACCCACAGGTACTCGCTATTAAACAAACGGTGTATCGAGCAGGGACTGATTCGGAATTAATTGAAGCGTTAATTGATGCCGCACACCAAGGTAAAGAAGTCACTGTGGTGGTGGAGCTTCTAGCGCGCTTTGATGAAGAGGCTAATATCAACTGGGCGTCTAAATTAGAAGAAGCTGGAGCGCACGTGGTGTACGGTGTGTATGGTTTTAAAACACACGCCAAAATGGCTTTAGTCATTCGTCGAGAAAACGGTGTGCTGAAACGTTATGTTCACTTAGGAACGGGTAACTACCACTCAAAGACCACTAAAATTTATACTGACTTTGGCTTACTCACTGCCCATGAAGGGATTACCAGTGATGTCAATGAGGTGTTTTTACAGATCACTGGGTTAGGCAAACATGCTCCACTGAAGCATCTCTTTCAATCTCCCTTTACACTCCACCCTGAGCTCATTAATGCCATTCAAAGAGAGATTAGCATTGCTCGAGCAGGACGCCCTGCGCATATTATTGCAAAAATGAATTCGCTCACTGAACCCATGATTATTCAAGAGTTGTATCACGCTTCACAGGCAGGAGTAAAAGTAGATTTAATTGTGCGCGGGGTATGTTTACTGCGTCCTGGAGTAAAAAATTTATCAGAGAACATCCGCGTGTTTTCTATTATTGGTCGCTTTCTTGAACACCATCGTATCTTTTATTTTCATCATGATCTCGATGAAACTGTTTATATATCAAGTGCCGATTGGATGGAAAGAAATTTCTTTAGACGTATTGAAGTATGTGTTCCTATTCTAGATAACACCATTAAAAAACGAGTAGTGAATGAGGGGCTAAAACCTTATTTACGCGACACCCTACGCGCCTGGCAAATGGATGGCAATGGTACCTATCATCAGCGTCAACCACGCAGCGGTAAGGGCTTTGATGTTCATCATTATTTACTCAATCGTTATGATGCGAATAAATCGTAATATCTTATGTTGAATACCAGGAGACGATAATGGATTTAATCTTATGGCGTCACGCTGAAGCAGAAGAGGGTTCACCAGACCATTTAAGAGCACTTACTAGCCGCGGTGAAGATCAAGCGCAACGGGTAGCGAAATGGCTCAGTCAATCGTTATCTGATCATAACTATAGATTAATAGTGAGCCCAGCCAAGCGCACACAAAGCACGGCCAAGGCACTAAACCATACCATTGAAACCAATCGCCTACTGGCAGTGGGCAGTCACGCAGAAGACATCATTCGTGCCGCACAGTGGCCCCACTCTCCCTTACCTGTGGTGATTGTAGGCCATCAACCTACTCTAGGCCAAGTGGCCTCATTATTACTTTCTGGTAAAAAAGACAATTGGAGTATTAAAAAAGGAGCTATATGGTGGCTCACCTATCGCGAGCGTAATCATCACCCGCAGGTGGTGTTACGTGCTGTACTCAATCCTGATATGGTGTAAGACCTTTAACTCATCACGTGTTGCGCGATATATTGCGCCCAGTGATTGACCTTACCCTCATCTTGCCCTTCAACCATTACGCGTACCACAGGTTCGGTCCCTGAGGGGCGCAATAATACTCGACCTTGATGCTTAAGATCCTGCTCCGCCTCTTTCACAACTGACCAAACACGAGCACTCTCAGTTAATTTAAATCCTTGTGGAGTGGGCACATTTATTAATATTTGCGGGTATAAGCTTAAGGATCCCAACCACTCCGATAAGGAGCAACGTTGATATTTAAGGGCTGCTAACACTTGTAAGGCAGAGACAATCCCATCGCCTGTTGTGTGTTTATCTAAACAGAGAATATGTCCTGAATTTTCACCGCCATAAAGCCAACCATGCTGAGTGAGCGCTTCAAGCACATAGCGATCCCCCACTTTAGCTCTAAAGAAGGGAATACTTAATTCTTTGAAAGCATTTTCTACAGCCAGATTAGTCATCAGTGTGCCCACCACACCCCCTTGTAACTGTTGACGTGCCTGACGGTCTTTCACAATAGCAAACAACAACTCATCACCATCATAAAGACGACCTGCTCGATCAACCATGATCAAACGATCGCCATCGCCATCCAAAGCAATCCCTAAATCAGCGTGGTGTTCAATTACTTTATCTTGTAATAGTTGAGGAGCAGTTGCCCCTACTTCATCATTAATATTTAATCCATTGGGTTGGTTACCTATGGTGACCACTTCAGCACCCAACTCATGAAAAACAAGTGGCGCCACATGATAGGTGGCGCCATGAGCACAATCCACCACCAGTTTCATTCCTTTTAAATCAAGTTGACTGGGGAATGTACTTTTACAAAACTCAATATAGCGACCGGGAGCATCATCAATACGTTTAACGCGCCCTAGTAAATGGGACTCAAGACACGCTAAGGGACGCTCTAACTCTTCTTCTATAGCCTGCTCTACCGCATCAGGGAGCTTCTCCCCTTCTGCAGAAAAGAATTTAATACCGTTATCATGGTAAGGGTTATGAGAGGCGCTAATCATAATACCGGCCTGTAAGCGTAGCGCTTTGGTCAAGTAGGCCACTGCGGGAGTTGGCATGGGACCCACCAATAATACATCTACACCTGCTGCTGACAGACCCGCTTCGAGGGCAGACTCCAACATATAACCCGATACCCGGGTATCTTTACCGATAACCACTCGAGGACGTGAACTATGAGTGTGCGTGGACTGCGTTAGTACTTTACCCGCAGCAAAACCTAAGCGTAAAACAACATCAGGGGTAATAGGAGATTGTCCCACACGCCCGCGAATACCATCTGTACCAAAGTAGCGTCTTGCCATTATCAGAATTCTCCCTCAGCCATCGCTTGCCACATTGTTAGAGTTTGTTTGGTTTGTTTAACATCATGCACACGCAATATGTCAGCACCAGAGAGTGCTGCCCAGAGAGCAGCAACAACGCTAGGAACCATACGCTCGTTAATGTTGGTATTGGTCACCTTTCCCAGAAAACTTTTACGTGACACACCAATTAATAAGGGACAACCCAATTCTCTAAAACGTGATAATTGTTGTAGTAATTTCAAATTATGATCCACTGTCTTACCAAAACCAAATCCTGGATCAATATAAATTTTATCTCTATTTATTCCTGCTGCAACAAGCTCATTAACACGCTTGGTTAAAAAGTCATAAATCTCTTCAACCACATTCGTGTAATGCGGTTTATGTTGCATAGTATTAGGTTCACCTTGCATATGCATGATGCACACCTTAACCTCTGCTTTTCGACAGCATTCAACTGCGAGAGGATCAATTAAGGCGGTCACATCGTTAATCATCTCCACTCCCACATCCAGTACTCTTTCCATCAATTCATGATGTCTGGTATCAATTGATAGAGGGACGCCGCAGCCTTTGAGTGCCTGCACCACTGGTAATACACGGTTTATTTCTTCCTCAATACTGACGGGATCTGCACCAGGGCGTGTTGATTCTCCACCAATATCAAGCATATCAGCCCCCTCTTCAATGAGCGTGTAGGCATGAGCTAGGGCTTGATCAATATGATTAAATCGTCCTCCATCAGAAAAGGAATCAGGAGTGACATTGATAATACCCATCACCTTGGGTTGAGTGGTCCATTGAGTAGTCAACATGATTAGCTAAATAGAAAAAACAATCCCGGTATTACCGGGATTGTTGTGAGACACAATTACACTTCTTCAGCAGGTCGGGTGGTATGCCCAATAGTTGCCCCAGAAGTTCCTGTTGGATTTTTTGGTGGCGCTTTTTGCGTAGCGGTGGGTTTGGGAGGACGTGGGGGACGACCTTCCATAATATCTTCGATTTGCTCTGAATCGATGGTTTCCCACTCCAACAACGCTGCCGCCATGGCTTCGATTTTGTCGCGATTGCTTTCAATCAAATGACGAGCTAAGGCATACTGCTCATCTATAATGCGGCGGATCTCCGTATCCACTTTTTGCATGGTGGATTCAGACACATTTTTATGTGTGGTTACAGTACGACCAAGGAACACCTCTCCCTCGTTTTCGCCATAAACCATAGGTCCTAAGGTATCAGACATCCCCCATTGGGTAACCATACGACGAGCCATATCAGTGGCGCGTTCAAAATCGTTACTGGCCCCTGTGGTCATTTGGTTCATAAATACTTCTTCAGCAATACGACCACCAAAAAGCACTGAGATGTTTTGTAAAATCTGATCGCGATTCATACTGTAGCGGTCTTCAGTGGGTAACTGCATAGTAACCCCCAGTGCACGTCCACGAGGAATGATAGTCACTTTATGTACAGGGTCAGTTCTACTTAATAAACGCGCTACCACTGCGTGTCCAGACTCATGATAAGCAGTATTACGACGCTCATCTTCAGGCATTACAATTGAACGACGCTCAGCACCCATGATGATTTTGTCTTTGGCTCGCTCAAAATCATCCATATCAACCAAACGCTTATTAAAGCGTGCTGCAAATAACGCTGCTTCGTTAACGAGGTTGGCTAAGTCAGCCCCTGAAAAACCTGGCGTACCACGAGCAATGATGTCAGCTTTGACATCAGGTGCGATAGGCACTTTACGCATATGAACCATTAGAATTTGTTCACGACCGCGAATATCAGGCAGTGGAACCACCACTTGACGATCAAATCGACCGGGACGAAGAAGCGCTGGGTCAAGGACGTCAGGACGGTTAGTGGCAGCAATCACAATAACACCTGAAGTGCCTTCAAAACCATCCATTTCAACCAGTAACTGGTTCAAGGTCTGTTCACGTTCATCATTGCCACCGCCAAGACCGGCACCGCGTTGACGACCAACTGCATCAATTTCATCAATAAAAACGATACAAGGGGCATTTTTCTTAGCCTGTTCAAACATATCACGAACACGCGCTGCACCAACTCCGACAAACATTTCCACAAAGTCTGAGCCTGAAATACTAAAGAAAGGGACTTTAGCCTCTCCTGCAATAGCACGAGCTAACAGAGTTTTACCTGTACCAGGATTCCCCACCATTAAAACACCACGTGGGATCTTACCGCCTAGTTTCTGAAACTTGCTGGGGTCACGTAAAAACTCAACCAATTCGCCCACTTCTTCTTTGGCTTCGTCAACCCCTGCTACATCAGCAAAAGTGACTGGATTGGTGTTTTCATCGAGCATTTTCGCTCGGCTTTTACCAAATGAAAATGCGCCGCCTCGTCCACCACCTTGCATTTGTCGCATAAAGAAAATCCATACCGCAATCAATAGCAGCATAGGGAACCATGACATCAAGAGATTCATGAACACTGAGGGCTCTTCCTCAGGTTTGGCTGACACATTGACGCCATACTTTAATAAATCACTGACCATCCATGGATCTGATGGGGTATAAGTGGTAAAAGATTTACCGTCTGTTTTCTCACCACGCAGAGCATGACCATCGATTACTACTCGGCTAACGTGACCAGCTTTCATTTCATTAATAAATGCGGAATAGGATAGGACTTCCCCTGAACTGGTTCGACCTTGAAATTGGCTAACCAATAACATTAAGACGACCCCAACGAAGACCCAAGCCAACACATTTTTGAAGATATTGTTCAAGACAGCAACCTCCAAGACATTACAAATTTAACTGTGGAACACCCCACGTTAATCCATTGTACTACTAAATAACTGATTTATTCAGCCCCTAAATACCTATCGAGAGCGCTTTGCGCATCCTCCCGTAGGGTTTTTCCCAACAAATACACTTCCGTAGATCGATCCCTGGACGCAGCGGGCTTGCGCGTTTGAACTGTGACAAATACAGCACGCATTAACCTGACAAAGTCTTCAAAATCAATGCCATGAAAAACTTTGACTAAAAACTGGCCATTTGGTTTCAAACATTGCACAGCAAATTCCAAGGCGGCAACCCATAATTCAGTGGCGCGCGCTTGATCATATAAGGCTACACCACTTATATTGGGGGCTAAATCTGATAAAACAAGGTCTATTTGTGGGCTGGGCAGTCTTTCTTTTAATCGTTGTCTGATGGCCGGGTCATTAAAGTCACCCTCTAGGAAATCCACTCCATGAATAGGAACCATCGGTAAAATATCAATAGCAACGATTCGACCACGGCCTTTTAAACGCTCTTTGGCTACCTGCGACCAACCACCTGGGGTGGCGCCCAAATCCACCACGGATATGCCGGGTATTATGAGCTTATCCCGGTCGTCAATTTCCATTAATTTGTAAGACGCACGTGAACGGTATCCCTCTAACTTTGCCTTTTTGACAAAGGGGTCATTCACATGCTCACGCATCCATGCTTTACTGGTGCGAGTTGGCTTCATTCAATGGACGATAAATAACTAAAATTTTGCCTACCTGCTGCACCCACGCTGCCCCCAAACGCTGACAAATGGTTTGTGACCACTCATCACGCACTTGCCTGTCATCGCTGGCTAACTTAATTTTAATTAAGGGATGAGATAACAGAGTGCGGTGAGTTTCAAGCAGTACCGCTTCTGTTAAACCAGCTTGTCCTAATAAAATCACAGGATTAAGAGCATGGGCTCGTGAACGCAATAGAGCGCGTTGCTGAGAATTCAACTGAGGAGCCACAAGCCCCTCAGGAATCACATTATAGGTATCTGACGTCGAGGATTTCATACTCTTTCACCCCTCCTGGAGTGATGACTTCTACTACATCACCAGCATATTTACCGATTAAAGCACGAGCTATGGGAGAGCTAATCGATACTTTCCCTTCTTTAATATCCGCCTCATCCTCACCGACGATCTGGTAAGTGAATGTTTCGCTATTGGCTAAATCTTCAATTTCAACGGTTGAAGCAAAAACGCAACGTCCCTCAGCATCCAATAAGGTAGGATCAATAATTTGCGCATTGGATAATTTAGATTCCAATTCAACAATACGTCCTTCAATAAAAGATTGACGCTCTTTAGCAGCATCATACTCAGCATTCTCAGACAAATCACCCTGGGCTCTTGCCTCACTGATAGCCTGAATGACGTTGGGGCGCTCCACATGTTTTAAGCGATGTAATTCCGCCTTTAAACGTTCAGCACCGACAACGGTCAGTGGAATGGTACTCATACTAATACTCCCTACTTAACTATAGATTGTTGTAACGACTGTAAATCATATACAGATAAATTTTCGCTTTGGGCTAACGCCATACCAAGACAGGCCGCCTTTGCCCCGGCAATAGTTGTGTAATACGTAATACGTCCTTGTAGTGCGGCATTACGAATCGACCATGAATCCTGGACCGCACGAGATTGCTCTTCGACGGTATTAATAATCATACTGATTTCACGGTTTTTAATCATATCAACAATATGTGGGCGTCCTTCAGCCACTTTATTTACTGAGATAACCTCAATACCAGCAGCTTGTAGCGCATGCGCTGTTCCTTTGGTGGCCACCACTGTAAAGCCCAATTGAGACAATTGTCTCGCCACCTCTACCGCTTGGGCTTTGTCGTTATTTTTAACGCTTAAAAACACTTTACCTGAGGTGGGGTATTTTACTCCTGCAGCAATTTGCGATTTCAAAAAGGCCTCAGCAAAAGTGGAGCCCACTCCCATTACTTCACCAGTGGATTTCATCTCAGGCCCCAAGATAGTATCCACTCCTGGAAACTTAATAAAAGGGAAGACGGCTTCTTTAACCGAAAAATGAGGAGGAATAATTTCACTCACCACGCCCTGCTCTGGTAAAGTTTGCCCTACCATACACCGTGCAGCTACTTTTGCTAATTGTCGGCCTGTGGCTTTGGCCACATAAGGCACTGTGCGTGAAGCGCGTGGGTTCACTTCTAACACATAGACAGTCTCGCCTTGAATAGCGAATTGCACATTCATCAACCCCACCACATTCAATGCCTTGGCCATCGCCACAGTCTGACGACGTAATTCGTTTTGCAGTGCCTCACTAAGACTAAAGGGTGGAAGAGAACAGGCTGAATCACCAGAGTGAACGCCAGCTTGTTCAATATGCTCCATAATGCCACCGATAATGACTTGTTCACCATCGCTCACCGCATCCACATCCACTTCAAGTGCATCATTTAAAAAACGATCAAGAAGAATAGGTGCATCTTCAGTTACCGCGACCCCATTCATGCCATCTGTATCGGATACCACTTCACGCAAATATTTTTCCAAATCAGCTTGAGTATGGACAATTTGCATAGCACGCCCACCCAACACATAACTGGGGCGAACAACAATGGGATAACCCAATTCTTGCGCCAACTTCAATGTTGATTCACGATTGAATGCGGTACGGTTATCCGGTTGTTTTAATCCTAAATCATGAAGTAATTGCTGAAAACGCTTACGGTCTTCAGCGCGATCAATACTATCAGGTTGGGTCCCCACAATAGGCACCCCCATTCTCTCCAGGCCACGGGCTAATTTAAGAGGGGTTTGTCCGCCAAACTGAACAATCACCCCATGTGGTTTTTCAATCGCCACCACTTCCAATACATCTTCAAGAGTGAGCGGCTCAAAATACAGTCGGTCAGAGGTGTCATAGTCCGTCGAAACGGTTTCAGGATTGCAATTGACCATGATGGTTTCATAACCGTCTTCACGTAAGGCAAGAGCAGCATGTACGCAACAATAATCAAACTCAATACCTTGTCCAATGCGGTTAGGCCCACCACCTAACACCATGATTTTTTTACGGTCGCTGGGATTCGCTTCACACTCTTCATCATAAGAAGAATACAAATAAGCAGTAGCAGTCGCAAACTCAGCAGCACAGGTGTCAACTCGTTTATATACAGGACGAATGGCGTGCTGGTGTCTTGCTTCACGAACGTTGTCTTCACTACTGTTCATCAGTGTTGCGAGACGTCGATCAGAAAACCCTTTGCGCTTTAATCGTCTTAAATGATCTTTAGATAAGGTCTCTGCAGGATGGTCTTTCACCCACTTCTCTTCAGCAACCAAGTCCTCGATTTCTGCCAAGAACCATGGATCAATATGGCTTAGGGCGTAAATTTCCTCAAGACTCATCCCATCGCGGAAGGCTTGCCCCACATACCATAAACGATAAGGTCCAGGATTAGCTAACTCAGCCTCAATGCTGGCTCGGTCAGCCGGCATATCATCAAGACCTTGAGCTCCGGTTTCAAGACCACGCAAGGCTTTTTGCAACGACTCTTGGAAAGAACGGCCAATGGCCATTACTTCACCAACCGATTTCATTTGTGTTGTTAAACGGTCATTGGCTTGCGGAAATTTTTCAAAAGCAAAACGTGGGATCTTAGTGACCACGTAATCAATCGTCGGCTCAAAAGAGGCCGGCGTAGCACCTTGAGTAATATCGTTACTTAATTCATCCAAGGTATACCCCACCGCTAATTTTGCAGCCACCTTAGCAATCGGAAAACCTGTGGCTTTGGATGCCAAAGCAGAGGAGCGTGACACACGAGGATTCATCTCGATAACAATCATGCGCCCATCTTTTGGATTAACTGCGAATTGAACGTTAGAGCCACCCGTCTCCACACCAATCTCTCTTAAGACTGCGAGAGAGGCATCACGCATAATTTGATATTCTTTATCGGTCAATGTTTGAGCAGGCGCCACAGTAATAGAGTCCCCGGTATGTACGCCCATGGCATCTAAGTTTTCAATGGAGCAAATAATGATGCAATTGTCTTTGCGATCACGTACCACTTCCATTTCATATTCTTTCCAGCCAATCACTGACTCTTCCACCAGCAGTTCACGCGTAGGAGAAGCATCCAATCCACGCTCACAAATTGCCACGAACTCTTCATGATTGTAAGCAATACCACCACCACTCCCACCCATGGTAAAGGAAGGGCGAATGATAGCGGGGTAACCCACCAACGCTTGAACTTGTAATGCTTCTTCCATGCTGTGAGCGATAGCAGAGCGTGGGGTAGATAAGCCAATACGAGTCATTGCTGCCTTAAATTTCTCACGATCCTCGGCTTTATCAATGGCTTCTTTACGGGCACCGATCATTTCCACTGAATAACGCTCAAGGACCCCCTCACGCGCCAAATCAAGCGCACAGTTTAGGGCTGTTTGACCACCCATGGTAGGAAGAAGCGCATCAGGACGCTCTTTAGCAATGATTTTTTCTATGGTTTTCCAATTAATGGGCTCAATATAGGTCACATCGGCCATTTCTGGATCAGTCATAATGGTAGCGGGGTTGGAGTTCACCAAAATAACACGGTACCCTTCCTCTCTTAACGCCTTACACGCTTGCGCCCCAGAGTAATCAAACTCACACGCCTGACCAATCACAATCGGTCCAGCACCAATGATTAAAATAGAATGGATATCAGTTCTTTTTGGCATAACACAATCTCAACGTGAGTTGGCTTTTATTAAGTCTATAAAATGGTCAAACAGAAGGGATGCTTCATGCGGACCGGGGCTGGCTTCAGGGTGACCCTGGAAGCTAAATGCAGGACAATCCACACGCTCAATCCCTTGTAAGCTTTGATCAAATAAAGATACATGGGTAATACGACAGGTATCAGGTAAAGTACTGGCATCCACGGCAAAACCATGGTTTTGACTGGTGATCATTACTCTACCGGTAGCTAAATCTTGCACAGGATGGTTGGCACCATGGTGACCAAATTTCATTTTCATGGTCTTTGCTCCTGAGGCTAAACCCAGCAATTGGTGGCCTAAGCAAATACCAAACAATGGTATTTTTTTCTCAGTAAATTCTTTAATTGCCTCAATCGCATAATCACAGGGCTCAGGATCTCCTGGGCCATTAGATAAAAATATGCCATCAGGCTGATAGGACAACGCTTCTTTAGCTGAGGTTTGGGCAGGAACCACCACCACCTCACAACCACGTTCAACAAGCATTCGTAGAATGTTGTGTTTCACACCAAAATCGTAAGCAACAACTTTGAAAGTCTTTTCAATGGCAGGCGCTTTAACCGGGTTAGCCGCCAAATGCCAGACATTATCAGCCCAAGAGTAGGCGCTTTTAGTACTTACCACCTTTGCCAAATCAAGACCAGCAAGACCACCAAAAGAGCGCGCTTGACTCAACGCCTGCTCTTCATTGATTTGCGCTCCTGCCATGATACAGCCAGATTGAGCGCCTTTTTCTCTCAATAAACGCGTCAATCTTCTGGTATCAATTCCTGCTATAGCGACCACATTATTTTTTTGCAAATAATGAGGTAATGATTGTTGTGCACGAAAATTTGACAATAAACGGGGTAAGTCTCGAATAATAAGTCCCGCAGCCCACACAGCTGTAGACTCCTTATCCTCATCATTTACACCAACATTCCCAATATGCGGGTAGGTTAACGTCACCATTTGCTGAGCGTAGGATGGATCGGTAAGAATTTCCTGGTACCCGGTCATGGCAGTATTAAACACTACCTCGCCAACGCTAGTACCTTCTGCACCAATAGACACACCTTGGAATACCGACCCATCTGCTAGAACCAAAACAGCAGGCACGGTCGTATTATTTGATCTATCCAAGACCATGACAATGAACTCCAGACGGGATTAGATATGAAAAACGGGAAGGACGCTTAAATTTATACGTCTTCCCGTTTCCGATTGTTGGAATCTTACCAGATTAAGCCAATCAAATCAAGGCGATGAACTGCGGGTATTAGCAATAAATAGAATTGTCCGCTTTTGTAGCACATAAATTGTTATGCTTTGTTTGATAGGTTCAATCTGTGCTACCTAGCCATCGCTGCGGGTGGCGCGTTGTTGACGTAGGGCACCAGCGAATCGACCGGTGGGTATTCAATGTTGAAGTTTTCTATAAACGTAGAAAACTGCCTAGTGGGGGGATTATGTTGAATGGAGTTGTTCAAATTTCAACCATGGTAAAAACTCTAGCCACATTACCCCGAAATATTACACATCCGAAATCGCTTAATTCTACCGTCATGCGCTATATTAGCTCAATTTCTCCGTTTATATGCACTAAAACGCTTTATAACGCCCGCTAAAGAACCGCCTCCAACCCCTTGCGTTCTAACAGATTGAGCAGTTTGAGCGATGGTCCGCTCGGATGCTTTTCTCCTATTTCCCATTTGCGTACCGTGGACAGACTGGTGTTCAAAACGCAGGCCAGCACCGCTTGGCTCAGTTGAAACTGTTTACGTAGCGCGCGGATTTTTACGCTGTCATACTCGGGAATGGGCGCTAAACCTAATGCATCGAATTTACGCATCTTACGTTTATCAATAAACCCCAAACGATGCAGGTCCACAGCCGTTTCGTGGACTGCCTCTAAAATCATGCTCTTAGCCTTGGCTTTGCTCGTCATTGCATATCTCCTCTAACGCACCATCCAAAACAGTTTGGTCAAGCTCTTGGGATGTTCTGCCTAGCAACCCTTGAGCCAATTCCTGCAAACCTTCAAGTTCC
This sequence comes from Pseudomonadota bacterium, assembly GCA_021811145.1. Taxonomy (GTDB): domain Bacteria; phylum Pseudomonadota; class Gammaproteobacteria; order Burkholderiales; family Ferrovaceae; genus PN-J185. The sequence goes on along the minus strand of JAJZPN010000003.1, from coordinate 38,709 downwards.
GCATCCGTTACGTTTGCCCAGTCATTCTTGGCAAAGCCGAATACAAAAAACCAGCGCGACCCCTTGTTAGATGCCAGCAGAGTTCTGACCCCTCCTCGCTTGCCACGCCCAGCCAGTACAACCCGCTTCTTAACAACACCTCTCCCCAGATCGGCATCGATCAGGCCATCTGCCATTTCTTGAACCGCCGCGCAAAGCGCAGTATCGGTTATATCTACTTTACGCATTCAGCGCGCAAAATAGCGAGTTTTGAAAGTTCATCGCACGGTCATTTGCATCACTAAGTGCCATATAATTCCCAATGTCGTTGCAGAAATGGTTCTCACAACAATCATCATCAGCCCACGCTTCCGCCATGCGGTTGTTCGATCACACCTACGGAATCGGCGTCCAAGTGTCATTGGCGGAACTGGCATCCAAGTGGTGGTGGAATATCCACTTAGCCACCAAAAGAAATAAGGACTCCCTGCGGCGCATTCAAAAAGACAAACGGATTCAAGAACTGCCTACGCCAAAATAATTGTCGATCCACTTGACTCAAATTAGCTTCATCACAAATAGACTGCCATTCGTTTTCGATTATGCTGACCTGATAGTTGACGATGGCAATCGCTTCTTCTACACCAAGCAGAAAGGAGGGAGCGGCTGCAATACAGGTAGCTATCTGACTACTACGATCGTTATTATGAATGAGCATGGCCTGCGAAGCTTGCTGACCCACTCGTGATTGAGGACAAATGTCATAGGCTGGCGTTAAAGCCAACTGCTGTCCGTCCCAGAACGCTGCATGGTTGCGTGCGTGATCATCAGTATTACCACACAGAATGTTGAAGACCATCCGGGAGAAGAGTTCACGCAAGGTAGCCGTTGAATTAACGAATCGATGACGAACAATCTCCGCAAGTTTTTCATAACTGGCATAAGCAGCCATCATTTCATCTAACTCGAATAGAGTTAACGCAGAAACCATGGCGCGCCTAAACCAACGCTCTTCATGCCGGACCCGATCAAAGCGCTCAACAAGTAACACATCTTTTCCCATGGCAGCGCTCAAATGTACGCTCGCCACGTTCAGACCTACTTTGCGTGCCAAACGCATAGCAATAAATTCAGCTTTTACGACACTGTAGAGATCATTGCTTGCAGAAAATTTGGCAATATACTTCCGATCACCATCATCAAGTAATACTTTAGGGCGCGCGCCCCCTAAGGAAGTCCCGTGTAATAAGGCTTGGTCTAGTTCGGACGAAAGCGACATGCCTTGTTCTACCTTTTCAGCAGATGTAAGCAATTCTTCCAGCGAAGGCTGCTTAGTCTGCCTCGGCACATAGTGAATAGGTGATTGCTGAAAATCCAAAGCCCCAATTCTATCCGAGCCAGATTCAAGCAAATAGGTCAACTCATCAAGTTCAATATCGGCAGTATCGGCACCCTCGACTCCTAATTTTTGATTGATCAGTACACGGCGGCCCCAAGCGTCTGGCGATGCATCGCGCAGGCAACTAGGCATACTTAAGCCAGGGATAAGAGGGATGCTGCCTCTCTGTAGCTCTAGCTCTGGGGAATATAAAGAAATGGCATCAGGGCGAGCGAGATAGCTGCGGCCATAGTTAAATACCAACGACGGCCCTTGTTTCAAGAGTAAACCTGCTACAACAGGTTCTACTTCATGAGGCAACCACACCCAGACATAAGCCCCAGAGTACTTGGCGTTGGCATCAGAAGTCATCTTTTACGCCTTTCATGCGCACACGGACGGCTTTGGGTAACAAAGTCATTTTTTCTCGATGCAATGCCAAATGAGCGGTTAACTGTCGGTGGTCTTGATCAAATAAAGGTACCCCACAGATGCTGGCCACTTCAAATACCGCGCCGATAGAACAGCCCGGGTCTCCGCGCTCAATCCGTTGAACTAAAGCACGCGAAATACCTGCGCGTTCAGCCAAATCTGCGGCAGTCATGGCTTTATTCAGACGTGCCTCACGCACAAGCTGACCCAATAGCTCAAGTGCACTTAAGCTGTAATGGGAATAGGGACGCGAGATAGGTTTAACCATTAAATTGCCTCATTAATGTAGCATAACATAAATTAATGCAACATTAATGAGTCATTTTACCAAAAGGCGCGTACCATGCCTGTCCACACCCCAAACGATCGTGATGCCCAATTTGACGAATACTACGGGTTCTGTGTATCGCCCGCACAGGCAATGACACTGATGCTGCGGCTCAATCAATCCTCCGTTTAATTGTCAGCTTGTATTTTTTTCCGCCTAGGGATCGTTTTTGTTGGCTGATTTCGTTTCTGCAGAACCTGGAAATCGCAAGCGGGATGCAAGGGTAAGTGTTGCCGAACAACTCTTACAATGTTCGGAAGCCACCCTGAAAGACACCAGTTTTATTTGCTAAAGAACTGAATAATTCGATGTGTTGCTAACCTGCGCAATGGGTGGTGACTGAGTTACATTAAACGTTAACATCTTTGAATAGTTGTCGAATGCCTTTTAATCCCAGCACATCTTCCATATCGAAAAACCCTGAGGACTGAGCACGCAAGAATTTCGCCGCTCTTAATGCACCCTTAGCAAAGGTATCACGACCACTCGCTTTATGGGTAATCTCTACTCGCTCACCATCACCTAAAAACGATACAGTATGATCCCCCACCACATCGCCGCCGCGAATGGTTGCAAAACCAATGGTGTTAGGGTCTCTCTCGCCCATAATCCCCTCTCTACCATACAAAGCCACGTCAGAGAGTTTGACGCCACGCGCTTGCGCAACCACTTCCCCTAAGCGTAATGCAGTACCTGATGGGGCATCCACTTTATGGCGGTGATGCGCTTCTGTGATTTCTACATCAAAGCCCTCTTTTAACATACGGGCAGCTAAATCTAATAAAGATAAGGTAACATTGACCCCAACACTCATATTGGGAGCCATCATAATGGGAATGGTTTTAGCGCTCTGATGAATAACTTCACGCTCTGCTGCACTAAAACCCGTGGTACCAATGACCATAGCAACACCCAACTCACGACATAGCTCAAGGTGCGCCAGTGTGGCTTCAGGTCGAGTAAAATCAACTAATACATTAGTATTGACGAGACTTTCGCGCGTAAGAGAAGCAATCAGTACATTTGTTGGTACACCCACCCAGTCTCCTGGATCACGGCCCAATAAAGGATGACCAGTTCTCTCTAGTGCGGCACTTAAAGTTAAATCATTGTCAGATAACACTTCATCAATGAGTGTTCTGCCCATTCTGCCGGTACTCCCAGCTATCGCAATACGAATACTCATTTCTCGCCGTTCACTCCCTCGTATTCAACTGGCTTGGTTGGCGGATAATCATTAGTAAAATGATCCAAATGATCTTTCACAAAATAAACCGTTAAATGATAGGGTTTACTTAATATCCCTTTCTCACGCGTATAGAAAATATAATCCCATTGATTGGCATGGAAAGGATCAGCGAGTAAGGGGGTACCTAAAATCAAACTGACCTGCGTTCTGGTCATGCCTGGTTTTAGTCGCTCAACCATTTTTGAATCAATAGCTGTTCCCTGCTGAATCTCCATTTTGTATGGATGAAGACCAAAGCTACAGGCCGATAGTAATACCCAACACAGTAGCCATCCTTTTCTTAACCACTTTATTTTACCCACAGAAACTTTAACCTCAACGATAATCAACAGTTTTTTACGAATCTGCCTATAATACCCTATCTTGATCATAAAACACGATTCATGAGCGATCCACAAAATTTAAAAGACATCGGTCTTAAGGCCACTCTCCCTCGACTCAAGGTATTGAGTTTATTTGAACAGTCTGACCTTCGCCACATGAGCGCAGAGGAGGTATATCGGCGTCTACTCCAAGAGGGAATGGAAATTGGTTTAGCCACTGTCTATCGTGTCCTCACCCAATTTGAACAAGCAGGACTCTTGGTTCGTCATCATTTTGAGGGCAATCGAGCGGTGTATGAACTCAATGCTGGTGAACATCACGATCATTTAGTATGCATGCAATGCGGACACGTTGAAGAGTTCTATGACCCTGAAATCGAAAAAAGACAAAGCAAAGTAGCTAAAGAACGGGGCTTTGTTATTCACGATCATTCACTACAAATTTACGCGGACTGTATTCGTGAGAATTGTCCGCGTAAATTACTCAACCCTATTTAAGGACTGATTTAAGGGTTTTACCCATTTCGGCTGGATTACGAGTTACCTTGATACCACTCTCCTCCATGACAGCGAGCTTTTCTTGAGCCGTACCATGACCACCTGAAATAATCGCTCCTGCGTGTCCCATGCGTTTTCCGGGAGGGGCTGTCACGCCAGCGATAAAGCCAATAACTGGTTTAGTCATATTGTCTTTAATCCAGCGCGCACAGGTCTCTTCGTCGTCGCCGCCAATTTCACCCACCATGATAACCGCCTCAGTATCAGGGTCGTCATTAAATAGTTTCAACACATCGATGTGCTTCATGCCATTTACAGGATCACCGCCGATCCCCACACACGAGGATTGACCTAACCCTAGTTCACGTAATTGACCTACCGCTTCATAGGTTAACGTACCGGAACGGGAGACCACACCAATAGGGCCTTTCTTATGAATATGGCCTGGCATGATACCGATTTTAATTTCATCAGGCGTAATCAACCCAGGACAATTAGGGCCAATCAAGATGGTTTTTTTACCCTGCATCTTATAACGCGTGCGAATCATATCGCGCACCGGAATGCCCTCTGTGATACAGATCACTAAATCCATCTCAGCCTCCACAGCCTCATCAATTGCGGCAGCGGCAAAGGGGGGTGGAACATAGATAACTGATACATTGGCACCGGTATTGTCTTTGGCTTCTTTGACACTATCAAAAATGGGGATTCCCTCATAGGACTGGCCACCCTTTTTAGGGGTCACCCCGGCGACAAAACACTCTCTACCAAAGGCGTATTCTTGACACATTTTGGTATGAAACATACCGGTTTTTCCGGTGATCCCTTGAGTGAGTACACGTGTATTGCGATTGATAAGTATAGACATATTAACCTCGCGCAGCTTGAACTACTTTTTCAGCAGCATCAGCCATGTTGTTAGCAGAAATAATAGGTAAACCTGATTGAGCCAATATTTGTTTACCAAGCTCAACATTCGTCCCCTCAAGACGAACAACTAACGGCACCCCAAGCTTTACCTGTTTGGCTGCTTCAACAACACCGGTAGCAATCACATCGCATTTCATAATACCGCCAAAGATATTAACTAAAATGGCTTTAAGATCAGGATTTTTAAGCATTAACTTAAACGCTTCGGTAACCTTTTCTGTGGTGGCTCCTCCACCTACATCAAGAAAGTTAGCCGGGTTTCCACCATAGAGTTTAACAATATCCATGGTGGCCATAGCAAGACCGGCCCCATTCACTAGGCAGCCGATATTGCCATCTAATGAAATGTAGGATAAATCAAAGCGTGAGGCTTCAATTTCACTGGGATCCTCTTCGTCCAAATCTCTTAACGCCACAATCTCAGGATGACGATAGAGCGCATTACTATCAAAATTCATTTTGGCATCTAAAGCAAGTACACGCGCGTCCCCGGTGATCACCATCGGGTTGATTTCAGCAAGACTGGCATCTTTTTCATCAAAGGCTTTGTATAAGCCTTGAAATAACGCCTCAGCTTGAGCCCACAACTCTTTAGGAACACCAATGAATTCGGAGACTTGATTCGCCTGTGCAGTGGTTAATCCAGTCATTGGATCAATTAATACAGTGAGAATTTTTTCAGGGGTATGCGCTGCCACCTCTTCAATATCCATGCCGCCCTCAGGGCTAGCCATTAGAGCCACACGCTGGGATTTACGATCAACCACCATGCCAATATAGAGCTCTTTTTTAATATCAGCGCCTTCCTCAATTAACAATCGACGTACAGGCTGACCCTGAGGGCCAGTTTGATGGGTCACTAGATTCATTCCCAATATTTGATTGGCATAAGTCTTTAACTCATCGGCCGACTTGGCAACCTTTACCCCCCCACCTTTCCCGCGTCCACCAGCGTGGATTTGGGCTTTGACTACCACCACAGGTTGGGCCAGTGTGTGGCCAGCTTGTATGGCTTCATCAACGCTAAAACAAGGAATCCCTCTCGGGGTAGGAACGCCATACTGGCGCAGTATTTCTTTTGCTTGGTACTCATGAATTTTCATGGATTAGCCTTATCGATGTACAAGTTAATCAAGTAAAAATCTACCTAAAACCATTTTATTCTATCAGATACTATTCTGATAAAAAGCCCATTCTCTATTGATTTTTTAACTATTTTTTATCCACTTTCCACTGTGAATAAAATTTGGCAACCACAGGGCCTGTGGTATCCAACGCATGACAGCCGTCTAAATGCGGCGGCTTATTAGGGGAATGGGATTCGGCTGAGCCGTAGCGCGTTTGAAAGGCTACGGTAGCAAGAGTGCCGATCATTTCCGTTAAATGAGTGCATCCTCTCACCCCCCCAAAACGCTCTTTCACGGCCTTGGTAAAACCAGGAGCAATTTTTAATCCTGTCAAAGATTGATAATGATCGGTGATGGTCTCGCAAAACCCAGGATAGGGCCGTGCTTGTGTTTTGGCATAGGCATCTATGATAGTCATATCAGCATCAATGGTGATCCCTAACACCATATTGTGAATTGGTTCACCGGTTTTTCTGATGCCATTCATTACTGGAAAATCATAACCTTTGATATCGACCAAATGACCTTCAATATCATACAGTCCATCATCACGTTCATAGCCTTCAATAGTGATAGTTCTGCGATGTAATAATTTACGTTGACTTGATTCAACTTCAGCCATAACCACCCTCACAAAAAAACAATTCTTAAGAACTCTACTATGATACTCTTTAATCTAGTATTTCAACCTGAATTAAGGTCAAGTATAAAAAAGAAAGAAGAGGCGAGGCTTGAAAGTTTTTTTTGTTTGTTTAATCACCCTAGTACTGACACTACCGCGCTTGGTTAGCGCTGACAATGAAACCAATCATGATGCATTATTGGTTAAAGCCTACAATGCACACCGTAAACAACAAAGCAGGGTACTACAAGCAATTAGCAACCAGATTGGTGATGATATTCTTGCTGACTACCCTCACTTTTGGTATTTAAGCTCTCTCATTGATCAAGGCGCCAATCAAGAGCTCATCAATCAAGTTCATCGCTTTAAAGATAAGTACCCTCACAGTCCTCTCTATTCCATACTTCATAACAATTTACTCTATGCTCTCTATAACAGTCATCAAGCAGAAACTTTTTTAAACGAATTCGAAGCACAAGACAACAACACACTTGGTTTACGCTGCGCCAAACTTGTTCTTACCATTCAGCAAGACACAGCCAAAAACTTATTAACCGAAGCCAAATCACTGTGGCTTAATAATCCTGACAATCATCTGTGCAGTCAACTTGTCGCACCACTCAGTTCTTTATCTGTTATTGATACGGAGGAATTATGGCAAGCCCTTAATTTAGCCCTCCACAACCACCAAGATCTCCGTGCTGATTTAATTAATCAATCACTCCCTGGTGCACAACATATCCGTGCACGTGATTGGCAAGAAGCCAATATCCATCCAAAACGTTTTTTAAATCAACTACTCACCCACCCTCCTATTGATAATGCTCACTATGTACTGGCAGTTCATGCGATTCAGCTCTTTGCCAAAGACGATGACGGTGAAGCGTCGCAATGGTGGCAAAACCACGCCAGTATTCTGCCACCCCATTGGCGTGATCTAGGATGGGCAGAAATTGCTTATCAAGGTGCCTTAAATCTTAATCCAATGAGTCTTGATTGGTTTCACAAGGCCCACAATGGTATCAACCAAGATCATTATCGTGCTTGGCACGTACGCATGGCATTAAGAGTAGAGAGATGGCAAGAGGTGCTAGATACCATCGAGACCATGCCCACTAAAGAGCAAAAGCTGAGAATGTGGCAATATTGGAAAGCTCAAGCATTAATGCATTTAGAAAAAAAAGATGCCGCTCTAGTATTACTCCAAGAATTAACACATGAATCTGATTTTTATGGTTTACTCGCTCAAGACGAATTGGGGGTTCATCCCACTGTAAAAGTAGAGAGTACTCCTGTTACTGATAATGAAATGAAAGAGCTTTTTCCTCATATGGAGCGCGCTCTAAGGTTACATCGTTTAAATATTAAACCGATGGATCGCATAGAGTGGAACTGGGCTAACCAAAAACTCACAGCAAGACAACATTTAATCGCAGCCCATCTTGCCAGAGAAGCCAATTGGCTTGATCGTTCAATTTACAGTGCAAGCCAAGTGGGACCATATGAAGATTTGGCATTGAGTTACCCCACGCCATTTGAAAACACATTAAAAGAGACAGTTAAAAAACGTCATTTAGATGAAGCCTGGGTGTATGGTTTAATTCGCCAAGAAAGCCAATTCGCTCCCCAAGCGTTATCCAGAACAGGTGCACAAGGATTAATGCAAATTATGCCAATGACCGCACGTTGGATCGCCAAACATCTGTCGTTAAAACGTTTTCTACCCGATCAAACCACAGAACTTGAAACCAATCTTAATTTGGGTACCTATTACTTACAGCATTTACTCGAACAACTTAATACGCCAGCACTCGCTACAGCAGGATATAACGCCGGTCCAAGACGAGTAAAACAGTGGCTCAGTACCCAACCTATGGATGGTATTATTTTTGTTGATACCATTCCCTTTAACGAAACACGTGATTATGTAAAACGCGTAATGACTAACACGGTACTCTACAGTAAACGTTTACAACAACCCTATATACCACTTAAAAAACGCATAGGTCTTGTTCCTGCAGTGGGAAACTTACAGCCTATCCATCTAGGTGAACCATGAAAATCTATCAAGTAGGTGGCGCTGTACGAGATGAGATACTTAATCTGCCAGTTCAAGACCGTGATTATGTGGTGGTAGGAGGAAGTGTTGAGGAGATGATTGACCAAGGCTTTATTCCTGTGGGTAATGACTTTCCGGTATTTCTTCATCCCCTAACTCACGAAGAGTACGCGCTTGCCCGCACCGAAAGAAAACAAGGGCGCGGTTATAAGGGATTTGTTGTTCATGCCAGTCGTGAGGTGACTCTTGAAGAGGATTTACAGCGTCGCGATCTCACCATTAACGCCATGGCACGTGATGAAGAGGGGCGTCTTATCGATCCCTATGGTGGTCTTAGAGATTGTAGAGAACGTTTACTGCGTCATGTGAGTCACGCATTTATTGAAGACCCGGTACGCATCCTGCGTGTGGCGCGTTTTGCTGCGCGCTTTAAAAACCCCTTAGGGTTTACTGTGGCACCTGAAACCATGGGGCTCATGAAACACATGAGTGAAACAGGGGAAGTGGATGCCTTAGTTGCAGAACGTGTTTGGCAAGAGGTTGCCCGTGGCTTAATGGAAAACACTCCCTCAGAACTATTTCACGTTCTTGATCAATGTGGTGCGCTCTATAAAATCCTACCTCAACTCATTCACGTGTATCCCTCACGCCGTGAGTTAGCACTGCCCTTTATCGATCACTTGGCACAACTAAACTTACCGCTGCGTCAACGCTTTGCAGGATTGCTCTTCTCTCTGTTTAACAACGGCAGTGACGCCAGTCAGGCGATCAACTTAATTTGTCGTCAATTAAAATGTCCTAAAGAATGTAGCGACTTGGCTTTACTAACCACTCAGCTCTCCCATGAACCCCTCTTCAATGAAGCGTTATCCGCTGAACAAGCATTGTTAATCATTGAAAAAGCAGATGCCATAAGACGACCAGAGCGCTATCAAGAGGCGTTAGAGTTGGTCATGTTATTTAATAACATACCACTCACAGAGGTCCCTCACCATCCTCTTTATTTAGCTCATCAAGAGCTAATCATAATTAAATTAACCGATCCAGAGACGCTAAGTATTCCCGAGAGAATTGCCGCTTTAAAAGAATTACGTCTAAGAGCATTAAGAGACTGTGGCTTCAAATAAGCCCTAATTGTATTAAAGCGCTGTTCTCTTCCTCTCCTCTCCCCAAAACCAATACTTTAAATAACTCTCCCATTTCAGCAGGACTCATCAGCATATTGATTTCTTGCGACTGACGTAGCCCATCCATATTCATATCAATTGTAGGTGCCGATAAACAGTCAATTAAACCATGATTGAGTAAAAATTGAGCCTGCGTTGCATAGTCTTTTACCACCAACCCCTCTTGTTTGGCTGCCCTAGCCACTGCCGTGAAATCAACGTGACTCGTGATATCTTGCAAACCCAATAAACACAATGGATTAGTGTGAGCATAATGGCGGTAGTGACACATCAATGTGCCTGTGGCGCGTTGTGGATGATAAAACTCACGCTCTGGAAAACCATAGTCAATAAAGTACGCTCTACCCTCATTTAAACTGTCTGCAACGTTTTTCATCAAGGCCATTGCAGAGAGATTAATCTCAGTCATATAAGGCAAATAGTCAATATTAATAGGTGGTAAATATTTCATTAGCTCTTGGTTAGTAAGCTCTCGCTCCTCCTCCACCAATTCATTCTCATGAATGCTAACCCCCCACTCAACCCATCCCTCAGAGCGACGCTCGACACGATGTACTGCAAAGGCATCCAATACTTCATTAGCAATTAATACCCCATCAAACTGAGCGGGCCAACGGCTTATCCACTCAATATGCGTATTGATATGTTGAGGTAAACGAGATAAGAGCGCTTGCTGACGATCTTTAAGTTCTGGACTCACATCAAGAATGACATAACGTTGCGGCAACTGACCGCAGTCAAAGAGAGCTAACAATAAATCATAGGCAAGCTGGCCACTGCCTGCACCTAACTCTAAGATCACCGATTCTTTAGGAGACAATTGATGCAGAACCGGAGTAATCGCTCGAGCTAGTGTTTTGGCAAAGAGGTTACCCAACTGCGGAGCAGTCACAAAATCACCACCAGTACCAAGTTTGGTGGAGCCCGCCACATAGTAACCAAGACCTGGTTCATATAAAACCCTATTCATAAAAGTAGCAAAATCAATCCAGCCACCTTGTTCATGAATTGTATCAATAAGGGTATTCAGCAATTTTTTACTGTGCGCTAACTGAATATCGTTAGGGGCCACAGAGTCGGGTAAAATAGGGGGTATTAACTTTTTCATAAGCAGTATTTTATGCCATTTTTAGATGTTCCATTGTCCGCTAATATGACGCGCCTCAAAGAACGCCTTCTCACCGAAATGGGGAAGGCCATTGGCGACTATCAGATGATCGAGAATAACGATCGGTTAATGGTGTGCTTAAGTGGTGGCAAAGACTCTCATACCCTACTTGATCTCTTACTGGAGATGAAAAAAAGAGCTCCTGTTCATTTTGACATCATTGCGGTCAATCTCGATCAAAAGCAACCGGGTTTCCCTGAGCAAATTTTGCCGCACTACTTAGAACAACGTGGCGTGGATTATCGTATTATTGAAGCGGACACCTATTCGCTTGTTAAAGAAAAAATCCCCGCAGGAAAAACCACTTGCTCATTATGTTCACGACTACGTCGCGGAATTCTCTATCGCAGCGCTAAGGAGCTAAAAGCCACAAAAATCGTACTAGGACACCATCAGGACGATATATTACATACCTTTTTCTTGAATCTATTCTATGGTGGACGCTTAAAAGGGATGCCCGCTAAATTGGTTTCAGATGATGGACACCATGTGGTAATTCGCCCTCTGGCTTATAGTCGTGAAAAAGAAATCGCACGCTATGCCAAGCATCGTGACTTTCCAATTATTCCTTGCAACTTATGCGGTTCGCAGGAGAATTTAAAAAGGCAACACATTAAAGAATGGTTAACCACCATGGAGCGCGATTTTCCTGGACGTATTGAAAGTATTACCCAAGGTTTGCAACAAGTTAGCCCCTCACACCTGAATGATCGGAACCTCTTTGACTTTACTACCCTCAAAGCAACAGGACAAACCGATCAAAACGGCGATACCCTTTTTGATGAGCAAGAATTAGAACGTGGTGCTTTTCGTTTAAATGAACAACAAGACAAACGCATCCATTTTATGAGAGTCGCTAATTCTGATAAACTAAAAGATTAGATTAAGGAAAAGATAGTTATGAATCCTACCATTGCATATTTACCACCTAAAAAGATTAATTCTTTTTATCCACCGCAGCGTACCATGATGGGTCCTGGTCCCTCAGAGATCGCTCCTCGTGTTTTGGCTGCCATGTCCTTACCCTGTATTGGCTACTTAGATCCCATCTTTGTTGAAATGATGGATGAACTAAAATCCCTACTTCGTTATGTTTACCAAACAGATAATGCCCTCACTTTCCCGGCATCAGGTCCTGGTTCAGTGGGGATGGAAATGTGTTTTGTGAACATGGTCGCTCCTGGAGACAAAGTCATTGTCTGCCGTAATGGTGTATTTGGCGGCAGAATGATCGAAAACGTCGAGCGTTGCGGCGGGATTCCAGTGATTGTTGAAGATAACTGGGGCGAACCGGTTGATCCTAACAAGCTTGAAGATGCGCTGAAGAAAAACCCAGACACCAAAGTGGTAGCGTTTGTGTTAGCAGAAACCTCAACAGGTTGTATGTCTGATGCCAAAACTTTAGTAGAAGTCGCTCATCGCTATGGTGCATTAACGATTGTTGACGCGGTAACCCAATTGACTGGCGCTCCATTATTTGTTGATGCCTGGGATATTGATGCCATCTACTCGGGTAGCCAAAAATGTTTATCCTGCACCCCTGGTTTATCCCCCGTGTCATTTGGTGAACGTGTGGTGGAATTAGTTAAAAACCGTAAAAGAAAGAGCCAAAGCTGGTTCATGGATTTAGAGCTGGTGTTAGGTTACTGGGGTAATACCAACCGCACCTACCACCACACCGCTCCAACTAATGGTTTATATGCCTTACATGAAGCCTTGTTACTGGTTCGTGAAGAAGGCTTAGAAAACTCATGGGCTAGACATAACCGTCATTACTTAGCGTTCAAAGCAGGGATTGAGGCTATGGGCTTAGAGTATCTAGTAAAAGAAGAGTACCGTTTACCGCAAATGAATGCCGTGAAAGTACCTGAAGGCATTGATGAAGCCAAAGTGAGAAAAACCCTGTTAACCGAATTCAACCTTGAAATTGGTGCTGGGTTAGGTCCGTTGGCTGGTAAAATTTGGCGTTTTGGTTTGATGGGTTACTCCGCTAAATCAGAGAACGTGATGCTATGTCTCTCAGCATTGGGTTCTGTATTGCTTGATTTAGGTTATCCTATTCACTTAGGTCATCCTGAAGCAGCAGCACACCAGTCTTATGCTGAACAGCATGCTGCTGAGGCTGCTAGAAAGAAAATTAAAGTAGCTTAAGCTTTTTTGTAGCTTGATAAATGCAGCCGGTCCCAGATAACACTGGTTAGACCGGCTGAATTCATTGTATAGAAATGTAATCCAGGGGCCCCTGCTGACAACAACGTATCACACAAATGGGTGACCACATCCAAACCAAAAGCACGAATTGACGCCGTATCATCACCGTAACCCGCCATTTTTTGGCGAATCCAGCGCGGGATTTCCGCACCACAGGCATCAGAAAAACGACTCAGTTGACTAAAATTTGCAATCGGCATAATGCCTGGTACGATGGGAATAGTTATGTGCTGTTGTTCACAGCGCTCTATAAAATCGAAATAGGCATCCGGATTATAAAAGTATTGGGTAATCGCTGCATTGGCTCCTGCTTCGACTTTTTCTTTAAAGTGCAGCAGATCCTCTTGAGCAGAACGTGCTTGAGGATGGGTTTCAGGATAGGCTGCCACTTCAATAATTAAATCTTGACTGACTTCTTGACGAATAAAATGGACCAACTCACTGGCATAACGAAATTCGCCGCCGCCATAAGTGCCTGAGGGTAAATCGCCTCGTAACGCCACCACATGACGAATACCATTAGCCAGATATTGCTCTAAGATATCTTTGAGGGTGTCTTTGGTTGTACCAATACAAGAAATATGAGGCGCTGCTTGATCCCCTTCTTTCAAAATATCAAGTACCGTACCTAGAGTACGCTCACGGGTTGAACCACCAGCACCAAAAGTTACCGAAAAGAATGCCGGATGAAGTTGCGCTAACTGACGTTGGGTTTGACGCAACTTCTCCACGCCTTCCGGTGTTTTAGGCGGAAAAAACTCAAAGCTAAATAACTTAGGGTGACCCTTTTGACTGTCCACTATTAGTAACGATAATGAGCAGGTTTATAGGGGCCCTGTGGGCTAATACTCAAGTAAGTTGCTTGCTCTTGAGTGAGCGTAGTTAAATGTGCTCCAATTTTTTTAAGGTGTAATCTAGCCACTTTTTCATCAAGATGTTTAGGCAGAATGTACACACCTACTGTGTATTTTCCGGGGTTGTTCCACAACTCAATTTGCGCCATCACTTGGTTAGTAAATGAGGCTGACATCACAAAACTGGGGTGGCCTGTAGCACAACCTAAATTCACAAGACGTCCTTCAGCCAATACGATGATGCGTTTGCCATCAGGGAAAATCACATGATCCACTTGCGGCTTAATGTTTTCCCACTGATATTGACGCAGTGAAGCGATATCAATTTCTGAATCAAAGTGACCAATATTACAAACAATAGCGTCATGCTTCATGGCACGTAAGTGCTCATGGGTAATGACATTCACGTTTCCTGTGGCGGTTACAAAAATATCCGCTGATTGAGCTGCTTGATCCATGGTCACGATTCTAAAGCCTTCCATAGCCGCTTGTAGCGCACAAATTGGATCAATTTCTGTTACCCAAACAGTGGCTCCCATGCCGCGGAATGCTTGCGCACAACCTTTACCCACATCACCATAACCAGCCACTACCGCAATCTTGCCTGCCACCATCACATCTGTTGCACGCTTAATGCCATCAAGTAAGGATTCACGGCAGCCGTATAAGTTATCAAACTTGGATTTTGTCACTGAGTCATTGACGTTGAAAGCGGGACATTTTAATTCGCCTTTTTTCAACATTTCATTTAAACGGTGAACCCCTGTGGTGGTTTCTTCAGAAATACCACGAATGTTCTCTAACAGATGCGGATACTTGTCATGCATAATTAACGTTAAGTCACCACCATCATCTAAAATCATATTAGGTAACCAACCATTGGGTCCAAAAATGGTTTTTTCAACACACCACCAAAACTCTTCTTCTGTCTCACCTTTCCAGGCAAACACAGGAATACCAGCAGCAGCAATGGCTGCAGCAGCTTGGTCTTGGGTTGAGAAAATATTACAAGAACTCCAGCGTACTTCAGCACCCAAATCAACCAAGGTTTCAATTAATACCGCAGTTTGAATCGTCATATGTAGACAGCCTGCAATGCGTGCCCCTTTTAAGGGTTTGCTGCCAGCGTATTCTTCTCTTAGGGCCATTAAACCTGGCATTTCGCGTTCAGCGATCAAGATCTCTTTGCGACCCCAATCAGCCAAACCAATATCTGCAACTTTAAAATCAGCTTCGTTTTGTGTTTTAGGTAATGCACTCATTTCATTTACTCCTTAAATCGCTTGTTTTAGGGCAGCAACACGATCCAACGCTTCCCAAGAGAACTCAGGCTCTTCGCGACCAAAATGGCCGTAGGCGGCAGTTTTGCTGTAAATCGGGCGTAATAAATTCAATGACTGAATGATCCCTTTAGGACGAAGATCAAAATGTTCCAACACCAATTCAGCCAAACGCTCATCTGAGACTTTACCCGTACCAAAAGAGTTCACCATCAGGCTCACGGGTTTAGCAATACCAATGGCGTAGGCCACTTGTACCTCACACCGTTTAGCAAGTCCCGCTGCCACAATGTTTTTTGCCACATGGCGCATGGCGTAGGCTGCAGAACGATCCACTTTAGATGGATCTTTTCCTGAGAATGCCCCACCACCATGGTGAGCTGCGCCACCATAGGTATCAACAATGATCTTACGACCTGTTAATCCACAATCACCCATGGGCCCTCCCACCACAAAGCGACCTGTGGGATTAACCAAATACTTGGTATCGGCGTTAATCATGTTGTTTGGTAATACAGGCTTGATAACTTCCTCAATCACCGCCTCTTTTAAATCAGCATGGCTGATTTCTGGGTTGTGTTGGGTAGACAAAACAACTGTATCAATGGCCACTGCTTGACCATTTTCATAGCGAATGGTGACCTGTGATTTGGCGTCTGGTCTTAAAAATGGCAAACGACCGTCTTTTCTTAACTCTGACTGACGCTGCACCAAGCGATGAGCCAAATGAATGGCTAAGGGCATGAAGGTGTCCGTTTCGTCAGTGGCGTAACCAAACATTAAACCTTGGTCCCCCGCTCCCTGATCAAGATCAAGCCCTGATCCCTCATTAACACCAATGGCGATATCTGGACTTTGGCGATTTAAGGCTGTTAATACAGCACAGGTTTGATAATCAAAACCGATTTCTGAACTGTTGTAACCAATACGTTTTACCACATCCCGTGCCACATCGATGTAGTTAATATTAGCTGAAGTAGTGATTTCCCCTGATATGACAATGAGTCCCGTGCTAGTTAGTACTTCACAGGCTACACGAGCACGTGGATCCTGCGTTAGAATAGCATCTAAGACACCATCAGAGATTTGATCGGCAACTTTATCCGGATGACCTTCGGAGACGGACTCCGAGGTGAAAAGATATTGACTCATATGGCGACCCCCGCCTTTTCTCAAAAAGATGAGTATAAATAATATCGTTATTGAAATCAACAAGGTTTATTGACTTTTATTATGCGTATCGGTTTGTTATTTTTGTGGTTACTTCATTTTCTACCCATGAAGTGGGTAAATTACCTAGGCTCACTACTAGGAAGCTTAGCCTATGTGGTGGCAAAACAGCGCCGCTTAGTAACCTTAACTAATCTGCAACTGTGCTTTCCGCAATGGAGTGAGAGTGAGCGTCAGTCGATCGCTAAAAAACATTTTCAAGCCTTTGCCACCCATATTCTCTCGCAAGGAATGGCCTGGTTTAGCCCACTACACAAAATGAAACAAGTGGTGCGGTATGAACACTTTAACTACCTTGAAGAGGCACTCAAAGAAGGACCCGTCATCATTCTGGCTCCACACTTTTTTGGTATGGATACGGGAGGAATTTGTCTTGCGGCAGATGTTAATATTTTGTCGTTATACGCTCGCCATAAAAACCCTAAAATAGATCAACAAATTCAACGTCACAGATTACGTTGGGCGCGTGGCAAAATGTTCTCAAGACAAGATGGAATTCGCCCCATTGTTAAAGAACTTAAAACAGGATGGGCTTTTTATTACCACCCTGATTTGGATTTTGGTGCAAAAGAATCGATTTTCGTGGATTTCTTTACCCAACAAGCCGCAACGGTTCCTGCGCTATCACGATTGAGTAAACTCACTCGCGCAAAAGTGGTGCCCAGTTACGCTTACCAAGATTATGCTAAGGGGACCCTCACCATTCGCTTCTACAAAGCCTGGGACAATTATCCCACTGAGGATGTATATTTAGACACAAGGCGCATGAATGCTTTCATTGAAGAGAGGGTACTTGAACGGCCCGAACTCTATTTATGGAGTCATAAACGCTTTAAAACTCGCCCTGATGGGATGCCTTCCCCGTACAATTAATGTATGGGCAAAGTAAATAAACCAGTATCCCAATAGATAACAGTACAGGAATACCATGAAATTTCAGTTCACTAAAATGCAAGGTTCAGGCAATGATTTCATTGTTATTGATGCCATCAATCAAAGCGTTCAGTTAACAGAACAAGATTGCCAATGGCTTGCAGATAGACATTTTGGTGTAGGTTGCGATCAGATTTTATTGGTCGAGAAAGCACATGATCCACAACATGATTTTCGTTATCGAATTCTTAATGCGGATGGGAGCGAAGTGGAGAATTGTGGCAATGGAGCACGCTGCTTTGCACGCTTTGTGTTTGATAAACAACTCACCCAACGACATCAATTCTTGGTTGAAACAGCTGGGGGCATTATCTCCCCTACTCTCCTTGATGATGGACGCGTTACTGTGAACATGGGTATTCCTAAATTTCATCCCTCAGAGATTCCCTTTATTGCCGAGAGTGAATCACTTCTTTACCCCATTGAAGTGAATGGACGAGAGACTACACTAGCTGTGGTATCCATGGGAAACCCTCACGCAGTTCAAGTGGTAGAGGATATAAAGCTTGCCCCTGTTCTAACCGATGGACCTGTCATCGAACGCCATCCCCGTTTTCCGCAGCGTGTTAATGCGGGGTTTATGCAAATCATCGACAACCATCACATTCAACTTCGAGTTTATGAACGAGGAGCGGGAGAGACACTAGCTTGTGGAACAGGAGCTTGCGCTGCTGTAGTGAGTGGAATTCGTCAACATCGTTTAGCTGGACGTGTCGATGTCACAACACGAGGCGGGGTCTTAACTATTGAATGGGCTGGCGAAGGATCACCTGTGTTAATGACAGGTGATGCAGTAACGGTTTTTGAAGGCAGTGTTACACTGCCAGAATACACGAGGTAAATATGTCTTTTTCATCTGAACAAGTAGCAAACTGGTTAACATTACATCCTGATTTTTTTAATGAGCATAGTCAATTACTCACACAATTGTCTATCCCTCATCCTCACGGTAGTCACGCTGTGTCTCTTAATGAGCGACAATTGATTGCTTTTCGCGAAAAAAACCGTGCTCTTGAAAACAAATTAAATGAGCTGATTGGCTATGCCAAAGAAAATGATGACATCAGTAAAAAAATTCATCACTTTAGTTGCGAGTTAATCAGTCAACGACAACTCTCTGGCGTATTGGCAACCACCTATCACACCTTATCAGAACATTTTAATGTTCCTCATGTTACCTTGAGATTATGGGGGGTGAGTTCTGATGAAACCCATGAAGAAGGAGCCACAGAGTTTTTAGCAGTGAGTCATGAAATTCAACACACATTAAGTGAGTTAAATGAACCACTATGTGGTAACGAACTTCCTCATGACATTCATGCATGGCTCTCTCATGATGAAGAAGCCTGTCAGTCTTTTGCTTTATTACCACTTAAGCAACACCGTTGCTTTGGTGCTTTGTTATTAGCCTCTCCTGACAATAAACGGTTTTTTAAAGGAATGGGAACCCTCTATCTAGAGCGCCTTGCTGAACTGATTGCCTTTAGTATTAAGCGTCATGCCCATGAGCAAGACATCGTCGACTGACCCACAGATAGATCACTATTGTCGCTACCTCGCTGAGGAGCGACGATTGTCAGAGTTAACTGTCAAGCATTACCATCGTGATTTATTGTTGTTAGAGCAATACCTAAGTCCAGTCAATGTGGTTGAGGCCAAACCACCACTCATTCGTCAAGTTATCGCCAAACTTCACTCTCAAGGATTAGGCGAAAGAAGTTTAAGTCGTCTGTTGTCTGCATGGCGCGGATTTTATCAATTTTTAATTCGCCAACGGGTGATGACGCAGAATCCCTGTCATGATGTGCGCTCCCCTAAAGCCAAAAAAAATCTACCCCACGCTCTCTCTCCTGATCGAGCGCAATTATTAATGTCTGAACTAGGGAGTGACCCTATCGCAGTGCGTGATCATGCTTTGTTAGAGTTGTTTTATTCATCAGGATTACGTCTACAAGAACTCGCCTCATTAAATCGACAAGATATTCAATGGGACGAGAACACAGTGAGAGTGACGGGTAAGGGTTCGAAAACCCGTATCGTTCCCATTGGACGCTTTGCCAAGGAAGCACTAAAGCGCTGGCTAGAGGTCGCTGATACTCAATTTAAAAATACTGACGCGCTTTTTTTAAGTCGTGATGGACAACGCTTAAGTATCAGAAGCATTCAACAACGAGTCACCTTAAGAGCCCAACAAGTGGGACTCCCTGATCATGTTCATCCCCATGTGTTAAGGCACTCCTTCGCTTCTCATGTTTTACAATCAAGTGGGGATCTACGCGCTGTGCAAGAAATGTTAGGTCATGCCAGCATCGTCTCAACCCAAGTGTATACCCATTTGGATTTTCAGCATTTAGCTAAAGTCTATGATCAAACTCATCCGCGTGCTAAAAACAAAGCTAAAAAGGATAACTCATCGTCATCAGAATAGTGCGCCTAAATCCATACTGTGGTGCCCCTACGCCAATGCCTGTTCCATCACGTAATAAGTAACTACGATCAAAAATATTTAATACCGTTAACCGTGTTTCAACATCATGGTAAGACTTAAAACGATGGCTAATTGAGCCATTGAGTGTGGCATAAGCAGGCAGGGTTTGCGTATTGGCAAAACCGCTTCTGAGTCCACTACCAAACAACCCATCTAAGGAATATGTGGCAAGCTGTCCCCGATAGAGAAGAGATCCTGATAAGGTATAGCGCTGATCATGATCTAAATATACCCAGTTTTGGCTAATGTAATTGATTTCATTAGCAGTAAAATTATATTGTCCTGTTTGAACACCGTTGGCTTCAGCTCGATTCACTGAAAAATTCACATTACCCGACCATCGATTATGATGGTAATTGGCTGACCATTCACTGCCATAAATAACACCAAGATTATAGTTAAAAGCAGAATAAATTAAAGCATTACCAAACTGTCCTTCATCTTGTAGGCTTTTTACAGAACTGTAGTAATTATCCCAACTTACATTCCAATCACTACTCAGCCGATAATCGATACCCATATCAAAGTACTGAGTGCGCTCCGCTTGAACCGTTAAGTTAGCTCCGGATGGGGAGGCATTAGTGGTGTTGGCATAGGTTGACACAGTGGTAGTATTAATGAGTTCGTTGGCAGGAGGAGTGAAATAATTGGCATAACCTATATGCCAGGTGGTACGTTGATTAGGTTGATATAACACATTTACTCGTGGACTTAATTGATTGGCATTGGTAATGCCTGCCACTTGATCAAAACGCAACCCATAATTCATTGTCCACAGTGGCATAAAATGCCATTGATCAGAAACATAAACACCTAAATAACGACTATTTGAATTGGTGTTGTTGACCACATTAGCGGGAAGTGTTGAGGCAACATTATTGGTATTTAACTGATTCAAATAATACACTTGAGAGGTGTTGTCGGTGAGAAAGCGCTCATTCTGAGCCATTAATCCCCACGATAGCGTATGCGCAGTATTCACCACGTAGTGGGTATCGTTTTGTACACCTAACGCTTCATTGCGGCGAGTAATATTACTGCTCACCCCCGTATAAAATAAATCACCTAACTGACCATCCGGTAGATATTGAATTTGACTAAGGCGATGATATAACGACCATTGTGAATCAAGCGATGAAGACAAATGGCTTTTTAGTGTCACCACTTGAAAGCTATTTAATTCATTCTGCTGATCATTTAATTGGCTTGATGCTGGCGCAGGGGTTATTGATGAGTTGTATAGTGGCGTTAATCCAACCCGATTCGGAATCTGAAAAGCATTGTTGGCTTGTCCAAACATAAAGCTAATTTGCTCATCTGCATTGACATCATAGGCAAGAAAACCAAAACCGTTTCCCTGTTGCGTTCGATCATGAAGTGCGTTAATTCCTGCTTGAGGATTATTGATACCCATTTCATTAGTAAGCCATGAGGCTGATAAGTTATAACTTAGTTTTCCACGGGTGCCGTTGGCTACTAACCCAGTCTGAAAATAATTACGGGTTCCGGCACTCACTGATATTTCACCATAAGGATCTGATTTAGCTCCTGCGGTATGCATATCCACCACCCCCGCTGTGTCATAGCCATAATCAGCCGGTAGCGCTCCTGTTAACAGATTCATGCTGGAGATCATGCGTGAATCAAAAATCTGACCAAAACCACTTAACCCTGAAGGGATGAGAATACCATTTAGACGATATTGCAAATTACCATGATTGCCTCTAACGTGGATTTGACCAAAACCATCTTGTACTACACCAGGAGCCTGTAAGAGTACTTCATTCAGTGGTGTGTTATCTCCCTGCGGAAGCGACTGAATATCTGTATCAGAAAAATGATACTGAGAAACGCCTTCCTGACTCACTCGATTGCGCCCTGAATTCTCTGGTGGCGTGGCATCCACAATCACCGGACTCATCATCACCACAGGTGGATTATCCTCAGCCAAAGACCAAAGAGGACAGAAACATAACAACGCTAAGGCGCTTATCTTAATAGGCTTTTCCATGAGCCTCACTCCTACTAATTAATAATAAAAAAACCACTTATAACGAGCGGTATTGATTACTTCAATTAATTAAGAGGTGGAGCTCGTGTTGAATAGGGAAATAAAAAAACAACATGTAGGGAATTAACACATAACACCGTACACAATATAAATAGAACGACCCATTGCGGTACTTGTGTTTGAATTACATCATCACCCGTAACCTGCGATTGATGGGACACCAACTGGCATACGGCACAATTGTGATCAATACTAGAGTGATGATAATGAGTACTTTCCAACCATTGAACAGCGCAGAGCAAGGCAATCAACGCCATGACTCTTAGCCATTTATATGTGTAAGGAAAGACCAATCGTTTAATCATGAAAACACATTAATTTTTTGCCACGCCCGTGACTGCCAGCGTAACCATAAAGATAATCCCAAACCAATAGTATATACCAAGGCAGCAACCCAACCACCCATCGCACCCCACCCCCATTGTGGCAGAAAATCTACCCATCCTTGGTGTGGAGCAAAAGTAAGCATATGACACAATGGCATAAATACTAACCACGATAATAATAACAGCATCATAGTGGGGAAACGCACATCTCCTGCTCCTCTCAAACAAAAGGAGCTGGATAAATTTAAGCCATCAAATACCTGGTAGGCTGCAGCAATCCATAACAGTTTTTCACCTAATTGAATCACGTGGCTATGTTGATCAGGATCAGAAACAAATAGACTCATCACCCACTGACCATTCAGTGCCAATAACAAGCCTATCAGGCCCATATAAATCATAGCCATCATCATGATGACTTTCGCGCACTGCATAGCCCAGTTTTTATCTCCCGCACCAATTGATTGCCCCACTAAGGTTGTGCCAGCAAGAGCAATACCAATGGCGGGCATATAGGCAACTGAGGTTAGCATCATGACAATTTGTGTGGCCGCTCCGTCCACTGAACTCAGCCGCACTTGCATTAATTGAAATAACGCCAAACCAATTACATCTACGGCAGGGAATAGTCCTGTGGGGATACCCAGACGAAATACTTGTACTAACCCCTTCCATTCTGGTCGCCATGATCTCAATGTATGAAACTCACGAACAAAAACTGGGCTTATAAAAAACAGTAAGGCAACCACTACACCAATTAATAAAGCCAGAGTGCTCGCCCACGCAGCCCCTCTGATTCCCATAGCAAAATGAACAATAAACAGTTGATTGAGAAGCGCATTAATGAGCATCACAGACAACATAATCCATAGGGTTACGCGAGGACGACTTACCCCATTAAAAAAAGAATTGAGTGAATACAGCACAGCAGAAATTGAGCCACCCAAAAGACGGGGTAACCAAAATTGATCTGCTAATTCTTTAATAGAGTCGGTTAACCCAAAGGGGCTTAAAAACCAATGACCGTTAAATGCAACCCATAAAAACAGAGGAGTGGTAAATAGCGACCCCCAAATACCGCACCATGCAGCATGTGCTGCTTGGCTATAGCGACCCGCCCCATAGGCTTGAGCGACTAGCGTTTGTACGCCCATGCCCACACCACCGATGAGTAAAAAGAAAACAAACACCAAGTAATAGCACGCCCCCATAGCAGCCATGGCGTCAGTGGAGAGCTTACCGATAAACCACGTATCTGTTAAATTAAGTACCACTTGTAAACTACTATTGATAAAGAGTGGCATAGCCAAAGCGATAATGGCTTTAATATCCACATGGGGGCGCCCTAGTTCATCAATACGCTGCGCAGGAAGTGTACGCGTCATGACAACAAATCTCTGTCTTTAACTTGCAACAGTAAAGGACGCGCAAAGAGAATAAGAGCTAACAAAAACACCCCATTCACACCACCAACCATTCCAAAGAGTTGGCTAATTGATAACCCGAAAGACAAGCCTAATAAAATCAACAATGAGGCAACAATCATGAAGAGTGCATTCAGCATATTGGTTAAGCCAAGTATTGCTGCACGCTGATGAATGGCTGTGCGCCGTTGAATCCATACATACATTGGCACAATATAAAGACCCGCAAAAAAACCCAATAACACAACGTCAATTAAGGCAACTATGACTGTGTTCATACTGCCACCCTGTAACACAGACAATGGCCAAGACAATACACTCATTCCTATCAATGAGACGGGTAGTAAAAAAGTCGAACATCGCGTAGTTAACAGTCTTCCACTTAATAAGGATCCCACTGCCACTGAAAACGCAAGCACAGTCCAAAATAATGTTACAAGATAAGGGGTGCTGTGTAACACCTCTTTGCAATAGTTAGGTAATTGTGTGAGATACACCGCACCAAAAAACCAAAACCAAGAGTTGCCTATGATGGCTGCCCATAATCCTTTTGTTTGAGTGGCGAGAGACAACTGATCTACGATTCCTTTAAAGGGGTTAATGCTGAGCTTTAAAGAGTCATCTTTAACAGAAGTGATCATCATATTAAAACTTGATATTAGTCCCATGAGTGCCACAACCAGAACAGTACTTACTAATAGGTATTCACCTACATTTCCTTGAGGAATCAGTAGCGCACTTAAATTGGTACCTAGAATAATGGCCATGAAAGTACCGAGCTCCACCCAACCATTAGCTAAGGCCAAGTCCTCTGTCTTAACAAGCTCAGGCAGAATGGCATATTTCACCGGTCCAAAGAAAGTCGAATGAACACCTAATAAAAAGATAATACTTAAAATACCCCAGAGCGAATGGGTTAACAAAGCCAGAGAGCCAAACATCATCAGGATAAGTTCAATGGTTTTAAGTAGCCTGATTAATCGAGTTTTATTGAACCGATCGGCCACTCGTCCAGCCATTAGAGAAAACAGTAAAAAAGGCAAAATAAACAGAGCAGCAATAATATTAACCCACCAACTACCCTGTTCTATGCCCCAGCTTTGCGCTTGAAAAGTAAAAATAACAATTAACGCGTTTTTATATAAATTGTCATTAAAGGCGCCACAAAATTGCGTCCACCAAAGAGGAAAAAGCGCTCGACGCAAGGACATGTTAGATACATTTCACCTTGGCAAATTTACGTTTACCCACTTGTATCACGCCTGCCATACCAGGTTGCATTAAGAAAGCCTTATCACGAATGGTTTCAGCATTAAATTTAACACCGTTATTTTGAATTAAACGTATCCCTTCACTGGAACTTTCTACCAAGTTGATCTGTTTCATCACCTGCGGCAATGCCAACCCCTTTTCTCCCACTAAAAGCTCTATCTCCTCAAGATCCTCAGGTACGCCACCATGACGAAAACGTGATTCAAAATCTTCCAAAGCTTTAACCGCTGCTGCCTGCCCATGAAAACGAGCAACAATCTCTTGAGCTAATAATACTTTGATATCACGAGGATTACGTCCTTCTTTGACCTCTTTTTGGTAACCAGCTATGGTTGAGAGTGACGAGAAGGATAACAACTCATAATAACGCCACATTAACTCATCGGAGATAGACATTAATTTACCAAACTGACTGCCAGGCTCTTCATTAATACCGATATAGTTATTTTGTGACTTGGACATTTTATTAACACCGTCTGTCCCTTCTAACAATGGCATGGTGAGAATGGATTGTGGCGTTTGTCCAAAATGCTTTTGTAGTTCACGCCCCATCAGTAAATTAAACTTTTGATCAGTGCCACCCAATTCTAAATCTGCTTTAAGCGCCACCGAGTCATAGCCTTGTACCAAAGGATAGAGAAACTCATGAATAGCAATGGGTTGCTCCGCTTTGAAGCGTTTCGCAAAATCATCGCGCTCTAACATACGGGCCACTGTATGAGTTGCGGCAAGCTTAATGAGTCCCGCAGCGCCCAACTCATTCATCCAAGTGGAGTTAAAAGCAATGGTGGTGCGTTGAGGGTCAAGAATCTTGAATACCTGGGATTGATAGGTTTCAGCATTCTGTGCCACTTGTTCAGGAGTAAGTGGCGGACGAGTAGCATTACGTCCTGTGGGGTCGCCAATTAACCCAGTAAAGTCACCAATCAGAAAGACTATGTCATGCCCCATGTCCTGCAGGGTTTTCATTTTATTGATCAACACCGTATGGCCTAAATGTAAATCAGGGGCTGTGGGATCAAACCCTGCCTTGACTTTAAGCGCCTTACCGGTTGCTAGACGCTCTTTAAATTGGACTTGCGGTAGGATTTCATCGCTACCGCGTTTAATTTCATCAAAATCACTCAATATACTCATTTATTAGGCAAGTCCCGCAGGAAAATCGTTAAAAATTGACACAATTTGCCGGTTTGTCCAAAAAGCTCGCTTCTGGTAAACTAGGGCAGATGAAAACTATAAAAACCAAAATCCAAGATCTTAAACATTGGATTTTAACTCAAAATTCACTAACAAAGGCCTCAGATTCACGCCGCAGCGGTATGGTAGCTTCGCTACTTATGCTCAGTTTCGGTGTGGCTACAGCCTTTGGTATTACTCCAGGCCTCTCCACTGGTGGGCATGGTGTTACTCCCGTTATTGAAGACATTACCCGTACTCAATTGTCAGGTGTTGCCACACCTGGCTTATATGTGCAGCAGGATAGCGTGCATAATGGCGATACTTTAGCCTCTCTTCTGTTTAGAATGGGCGTCGCTGACCAAGAAGCTCTTGCTTTTATTAGAGACGACAAAACCGCAAAAGAAATTTTTAAAAGTATGGCACCGGGCAAACCTATCCGTGTCCAAAAAAACACCAGTGGTACCCTAGTAAGCTTGCGTTTTCCTCTTAATGATAAAGATATATTAAGAATTACTCGAGTTAATGATCATTTTGAAGCCACGATTGCCCCGGCTAGTGAAACCAAACAACTGTTACAGGCTACCGGCACTATATATAGTTCCCTCTTTGCCGCAGCAGATAATGCAGGGCTTCCTGATACCGTCACAAGACAATTAACGCATCTTTTCTCTACTGATATTGATTTTCATAATGATTTACGTAGAGGCGACACCTTCTCGGTAATTTACGAAGCGGCCACTGATGAGTTTGATCAAATCAAACCAGGTCGTATTATGGCTGCTGAATTTGTTAATAAGGGACAAGCCTATCGCCGTGTATTTTTTAGTAACGCCGATGGGGGAGACTACTTTACACCTGAAGGGGTTGGCATTAAAGCGTCTTTCTTACGCTCTCCCATTCCTTTCTCACGTGTCACCTCAGGGTTTACAACTGAACGCTTTCACCCCATTCTTAAGATGTGGCGTGCTCACAAGGGTATCGATTTAGCCGCCCCCATGGGTACTCCCGTTGAAGCGGTAGCTAATGCCACCGTGGTGTTTGCGGGCTGGAAAAATGGTTATGGTAATGTCATTGAACTACGTCATAGTAATGGGGTAGATACGGTATACGGCCATCTCTCAGGGTTTGTAAGAGGGTTACGAGTAGGTGAACATATTCGTCAAGGTGAGTTAATTGGCTATGTGGGTATGACAGGTTGGGCAACTGGTCCTCACCTTCACTACGAATTTAAAATTAATAATGTTCAGCGCGACCCACAAGGTCCTGAGGTACGTCGTTATTTAAGAGTCTCAATCAATGTTGCAGGCCACGCTAAAAATCAGTTTTTAGCAGCAACCGCGCCGCTCATCAAAGAACTTAACGCCATCCGTGGCACATCCACCGCTCAAGCCAATTTCGAATAAGCCTCATTCACCACTCTACATCGGGTTGATGTCGGGGACTAGTATGGATGGGGTTGATGGGGTGTTGGTAGATTTTAGTGACCATTTCCCCCGAGTTGTTCGACATGCTCACCTACCCTTTAATGATGATTTAAAGAAAACACTGATCAAGCTGAATTATTCAGGTGAAACACCCCATGAATTAGAAGTGGCAACGACAACAGCTATTGAACTCAGTCATCTTTACGCTCAATGTGTGCATCAACTCAAAGATCAACAACTAACCATTAAAGCCATTGGTTGTCATGGACAAACTATTCGTCATCAACCGAACAAAGGATTCACCATTCAATTGGTCAACGGTGCACTTCTTGCTGAGTTAACTGGTATAGATACGGTATGTGATTTTAGATCACGAGATATTGCTGCAGGAGGCCAAGGTGCCCCTCTCGTTCCTCGCGTGCACCAGGCATGGTTTAGTGCCGAGGAGTGTCACAGAGTGATAGTTAATCTAGGTGGTATTGCCAATATTACCAACCTTGATCCACAGGTACCTGTTACAGGTTTTGATTGTGGTCCTGCCAATATACTGTTAGATGAATGGATACGCCATTGTAAAGGTGTCGCCTATGATAAAGATGGCGCTTGGGGGCGCTTGGGTAAAGTGAATGATACTTTATTAAACGAACTCCTCACTCACCCTTTTCTTGCCATGCCCCCTCCTAAAAGCACAGGAAGAGAAGCTTTTAATTTAAATTGGTTATTAAGCTTTGATTTAACGATGAAGCTACAACCAGAGGATGTACAGGCTACGTTGACTGAGTTGACTGCCTTATGTGTTACTAAAGCGATTTTACCTTTACAGAGTCATTTGCCTTTAGAAGTAGTGTTATGTGGCGGCGGGGCGTTAAATCAATTATTAGTTGAACGACTGGCTGCAAACTTACCTCATGTGACTCTCACCATCACAGACAAATTAGGTATTCCAGTGGATCAAGTGGAAGCCGCTGCCTTTGCTTGGTTTGCTATGGCTTTTGACCAAAGAATTCCTGGAAATTTAGTGTCTACAACGGGAGCCAAGCATCCCGTTGTACTTGGTACACTCTATCCTGCTTAAGAGTGGGCGCGATTGGCCGCTGCCCCACGAATCAATGTGCCAATCCCTTCATCTGTTAATACCTCAAGTAACAGAGCATGGGGTACACGACCATCAATGATATGAGAGGTTTTAACACCATTTTTGACTGCATCAAGAGCACAGTCTACTTTGGGTAACATGCCACCTGAAATAGTCCCATCAGCGATTAATGCTTGCACGGTTGAGGTATTTAATCCTGTTAATACTTGACCTTCTTTATCTAACACTCCAGAGGTATTGGTTAGAAGAAGAAGTTTTTCTGCTTGAAGGGTTACTGCCAATTTACCTGCTACCAAATCCGCGTTAATGTTATACGCTTCCCCCTCTTCTCCTACACCTAAGGGTGCGATCACTGGAATAAAGTTTTGTTTAGACAGCAGATTAACGATATTAGGATCAATACTAACTACTTCCCCCACCTGACCAATATCAATTTCTTCATCAGATTGCTGGGGGTTACGAATCTTCAGTTTTCTGGCATGAATAAAGTTACCGTCTTTTCCTGTTAAGCCAACAGCGTTACCCCCTGCACGGTTGATTAACGTAACTATATCTTGGTTTACTAAGCCACCCAACACCATTTCTACTACATCCAAGGTTTCCTCGTCGGTGACACGCATACCTTGAATAAACTCGCTTTGCTTACCCACACGCTTTAATAACTCGCCAATTTGCGGCCCTCCACCGTGAACCACCACAGGGTTCATGCCAATTAGCTTCAATAACACCACATCGCGGGCAAAACCCTCTTGCAGGGCTACGTCTATCATGGCGTTACCACCATATTTAATAACGATGGTCTTACCATGAAAGCGTTGAATATAAGGAAGGGCTTCGATTAAAACGGTGGTTTTAAATTCCGGGGAGATTAGGCTCGTCATGGCAGACACTCAAAGTGGATAAATTCTGCACATTTTATGATAAAAACGCGCTAAACCCAATAGACAGTTTTAGTCATTACAGAAGAACTTAATTTCATGGCCTCTTTTAGCCATCGTGGAAACTCATAGGCGCCCAAGGATTGCGCCAGTTCTGCATGGTTTTTTTCATCATCACGCATGACTTGAACAATAGCTCTGGTCTTTAAATCTTCCATAGCCAACTTCTGTAAATGGCTATTTAAATGGTTTTCAACTTGTTTTTCAGTTTCTTTCAGAAAAGCCAAATTCCAACCATCCCCAGCAATACCTGCAACAACACCCATACTAAAGGCACCTAAGTACCATAAAGGATTAAGGTAACTCACACGCCCCCCTAATTCCTTAATTCTCTCTTCACACCAAGCAAGGTGATCAATTTCTTCTAATGCAGCATGTTTTAATGCATCTCGAGTATGCGTACTTCTAGCTGTTAGTGCTTGCCCTTGATAAAGAGCCTGGGCACATATTTCACCTGTATGATTAATTCGCATTAAACGTCCAGCGTGAATTTTTTCAGTTTTAGAGAGTTCAACATTCATATATTGACTAGCAGGATTAGGCCTTCTAAATTGGGGAGGAGTAATTAATACCCTTAAGCCTCTGTCAAAGGCGACGATGAGTTGATCTAAAAAAGCCATTATCGATCATCCTGTAGTAAAAATTCACATGGATTATTATTTTATCAAAAGATTAACTATATGCGACAAAACAAATAATATTGTGTAATACCGTCATAACAAAGCCCCTCATTGCATTACTACAATGAGGGGCGTTAATTAAAACCAACTACAATGTATCTAAACTATTAGAACATATGACGAATACCAACACCATAGGTATCGAAGGTTGATGGATATCCGGTACCTGCAGCAATTGCACCTGATTTCGTATCATTCATAATAGCTGCGTAAAAGTTAGTACGTTTGCTTAAATAATACTCAGCTGCAAATGAAGCATAACGATCTGTACCATTTAACTGTGTACCATTGACAGCACCAGGTAATTGGGAGATATAATAATATCCAGCAGATAGTTTAATTCTTGATGTTAGATCATAGTCTGCACCTAACCAAAACACGTTATCAGTTTTGTTATATCCTTGTGAAGTTGCAGATAAGGTATAAGTATAGATAGACGTTAATTGCTTATCAGAGTTGTAGTTACTAGCTGGTGAGTACATCATTAACTCATATCCACCTTTTACTGCAAACTTTTGATTTATGTAATATTTTCCAGCTAACAAGAAAGAACGTAGATCAAAAAATTGTGCTGAAACGGCATTTGGAATTGGGGTTGATGTACCGGCTAAATCAGCTGGATTTCCTAAACTTGATACATCATGAGTGTACTCATAAGCAGCTTGAACACCAAATCGGTTGTTCTCGTAACCAAAGCTTGCTTGATCTGAGCTTCTAGCACCATAGCTATTTGAAATACCACCGAATGAATGGAGATATTTGAATTTGTAATTACCAAATGATTTGATATATTTTAGTGAGTTATCAACACGGAAGTTATCTGTTAAACCACCACCACCATATACACCTGAAAAGTTAATAGGTGAAAACATTTGGAAGTTAACTGGATCATATCCGCCGGTAATAATATCTGTTGATACGTTATATACACGACCGATTTGTAATTCACCATAATGAGGATCAGATAAACCGACTAAAGCTTGGCGACCAAATAATTGTCCATTCATACTGGTATCAGCAGCAGAGAAAACATTACTACTTCCAGCTAAACCTGCGTTATTTAGCGTACCATTTGCGATACTAAAGCCTGACTCTAATACAAAGAAAGCTTTGCGTCCTTGACCTAAATCTTCTGATCCTTTGATACCCCAACGTGTTGCAGACTCACCGCCATTCATGACACCCAAAACAGTACCAACATTTGGTGCCTTAGCTAAGTTACCTGTAGGAACTACACCAGTGACAAATGTAGGTGATACGTCTGCATTATTAGTAGCTTGTACAACACCCGCGTCTAATACACCGTAGAGTTGTACACCATCTTGCGCTTGCGCCATTCCTGCAACAGCGCTTAAAGCTGCAAAAGCAATTAGTGATTTTTTCATTAGTGACTCCTAATTATTAAAAATAATCGATTTAGTGACAACCGATAATTGCGGAGTCTATAGAGCGAATATGAAAGTTTTGTGACAACAAAAGAAAATGTATCTGAATTACAACAAACACATCAAAGTGTTGCAAAACGGATACAACATATGAATTAATTAAGCGTGTTACTAATTGCTTATCAATATCAAATAAGTTTTATATAAAAAAGATGGGGCTTAGGAAGCTAAAGCAGATTAATTCTTATTAGTTTGAGTATTTCAAGGTACATATTAACAGTCCTACAGTTAAAGCGAAATTCTGTTTCTTTCAGATGCAGGTAAAACGTATGCTTGAGGTTACCATTGAATTTTGCTAAGCGTCTTTTCGCATAACTCTAAAAGGGCTAAATCCGAAAGTGCTTATCAAAACCAATATCTACGAAAACCACGCCAGCCATCAAAATGAATCACCGTCGCGGCTCTACACAACCTCTGATAATGCCTAGTAATGTGGCTTTAGAGTAATCGGGGGCAATTTCCGTATAAACCTTGCCGTAGCGCTTGAGCAAACCAAACACAATGGTTTTGTCATGTATACCTCTCGTCCCCATTTACCTCTGTGGCAGTGTGCACCAAAGTAAGATTCATCGACTTCTGCTGCACCTCGCAATGGAGGGCTTGTTCACAGGAGGCTACCAATCGCTGACGCATCTTAAGATAAATTGTATTCACAGATCTTACAGAAACTCCTGTCAATTGAGCCGTACTGCTGGCAATAAAATCCAGAGTAAAACAACGCGCAAGCTGCCTAAATTTAGCTTTTTTGATTTTAGAACGACTGCAGCATCTATTTTTATTAATTATTTCAGTAAGTTATCACACTCTAACACATACCTTACTTCATATGACCCAAAAAGATATAACACTCAGTTATTTATTCAGGTACTACAGCTTATTCGATGATCAATAACTAGCCTCCAACATAGGACACTGTTATGGCACCAGTTACGTTAGCTGGTCCAGCCACTTCTCTTGCATCGTTATATGCAGCATCCTCATCATCAAAGGTAAACACCTCACCTGTCAAATTAACAATTCCTTTATACACTTGAATATCCACGTGATCTAAAAAATGCATTTTGTCAGACTTGTATTTGTTTATAACGGCTTCTTTAAGCTTTGCATCTGATTCTTGTTGTTGTTGAGTTAAAGGCGCTGTGGTAGTGCAGGCATTCAACAGCGCAATGCTTAACAGGACCAACAGAGATTTATTCATAATTCACCTCTTTTATTATCACCATTGTAAAAATTCTAAGCTTAAATTAAGACGATAAATGTTAATAATCATTACAGTCACTTAATAAAAAAACCCTGCTGGTCACTACAGCAGGGTTTTAAGCAGTCACTAATTGCTTTTACAGCTTTAATACACTCTTAGAAGCGATGAATCATACCAACCAAGAATGCCTGTGCTGTTGAATTTGCACCAATGGCACCGTTACTGACCCAGGTACTTCCGGTATTATCACCCCACCAAATTGGTGATGTTTGTCCATAGCTACCTTCAGCTACGTAAGCATATTGTGCATACACTTCTGTTTGCTTACTAAATGAGTAATGTGCTTGAACGTTATACAAGTTAGTATTTCCAGTATTATGTACATAGTTCGCACCCAATTTAATACGATCTGTAGCTTGATAACCCAAGCCTAAACTGGTTGTTCTAATATCATTAGCAGCAGGACTTCCAGGAATTGCAGGAACAGGTCCAACAGCTGCTCCATTCGCTTCGGTGAACATCAAACCTAAGCTATAGCGATGATAAGCATATTGAATACCACCTAAATACTCATGGGAACCGTACTGTTTTGCATAATAGGGAGCATTGCTTACTGGTTGACCACCCAAATTAGGAGACTGATAACCACCAGGATCTGCTTGAGATACGCCAGCACCTAAAGTAAGTTTTAAGTTGGTAATTGGTTCAAAACGCAAGTAACCGTCCGTCATACTTCCAGCAATACTATTTGCACTATATGTACCACTGGTAGCACCATTAGTAGGAGCAGTTACGGTATATTGATTTGGTACGTTTCCGGATGAATAAGTAAATCCACCAGACAACTTACCGCCCATTAAATTTTTAGGTAAGGTGTATTTAATAGCTTGTGTCGGGAAGTAGTTACCTGTACCACCTGCAACTTGTGTAGTAAAGTTAACTGAGTTACCCGCTACAGGAAGAATAGATAACTGGGCGTCAGCATCTAAAGAATCATATACAGTACCAATTTGTACTGTACCCCACTGCGTACTAGATAAACCTACGTTTTCTTGACGACGGAAGAGAATACCACTTCCTGCTCCTGGAGCACTACTGTAGTTTACTCCATTAGCTGTTAAGTCACCTTCAAAATCAAATATTGCTTTTAAACCACCACCCAAGTCTTCACTACCTTTAACACCCCATAAAGAAGATTGCATGGCTGAGTTAGTAATACCAACGTTACCCTGTTGTTGACCATTTGCACTTGTTGCATTGATATCACCGATACCAAAATCCAACACACCGTACAAACTTACACCGTCTTGAGCTTGTGCCACGCCAGCAATTGACGCTAGAGCAGCTAAAGCAACTAGAGATTTTTTCATGTTGTTAACTCCGTTAATAAAAAAAGAGAGGAATGACTTTTCTAAAAGTCATCGGTTCTTACAACTGAACCTAACCATGAGATTAATATACGCTTTGTTTAATAAAAATTTAAACTAAAATTCATCAAACTGTAATAAAACTGTGATTTGTTGCGTATAAACAACATTCCCCCTTTAAAAATACTACGCTTTTATTTTTTGTAATCAAATTGTAATGTTATTAGTTGTTGGATTTAATTGAGTTCTGTGGATTTTAATAAGAATTTGAATTGGTTTTATAGCTAATTAAGTGTTGTTTTATTACAAAAAAAAGGTTGGTTCAGCAAATTACTGAAACAACCTTTTTTATTAAACCACTCCTAAACTGTCTAACTTTTGACTTTATCGCCCCGTACTCTTAAGTTATTTTTTCAATAATAAGAGCCATTACCATCCACCGCCTATTGACTGTACAAACTCAACTACAGCAACCATCTGAGCGGATTTGATTCTAGTTTCTGCAATTTGTGTTGCCAGCTTTGTGTTTTCCGCATCGATCACTTCTAAATAACTACTTGCCCCCTCAAGGTAACGATTAACCGCCAAATCATAAGTAGTACTTGCTGCAACCGTAGCTTTTGACTGGTCAACCAATTGAATTTTTAAATGATTTAATGAAACAAGACTATCCTCAACCTGTTTGAAAGCTGTTAGTACTGTTTGTCTATATTTTACAATTAACTCTTTATTTTTAGCTTCGGCCAAGTCAACCAGACTTTGTCTACGTCCTTCATCAATAATTGGAAGAAAAGCCAATGGTCCTAATGCCCAGTAACTATTGGGTAAAGTTAACAGTCCGCCACCACCGGTATTTTGAAAACCATAAAAGGCAAATAAGTTAATATTCGGATAAAACGCCGCTTTGGCAACACCAATATCTGCATTAGCTGAGGCCACACGCCGTTCTGCAGCCGCTATATCTGGACGACGCTGCAATACCGTTGAAGGTAACACCGAAGGTAGATTTGGGTAGTTTTCTTTGAAAGTGGCAACTGGAGCGATGCTAAAGGTGCTTGGATTCTCACCCACTAAAACAGCTATAGCATGTTCATAAACCGCCCTCTGTCCCAACAATCCTTCTAACTGACCTTTAACTTGATCTAATAAACTTTCTGCACGAGCCACATCTAAACCAGATACCACTCCTTCATTGTGACGATTTTGAATAATGGTAAACTCTCTTTGATAAGCCTTAATAGAATCTCTAAAAATTGCAATTTCTGCGTCGTACCCTCTTAGCCGGAAATAAATCGATGCTAATAAAGACTCCTGGCTTAATCGTACCGTTTCAATATCAGCGCGACTAGCTTGCTCTAAATAAGCAGAAGATTTAGCTTGATTACGTAGTTGCCCCCAAAAATCAAGCTCGTAATTTATCCCAGCCCCAAAAGCCGTATCGCCATAAACACTATAATTCAAACTTGAGCTTCTCAATGGCCGATTAGCAGATTGGCGGTTGGTTAAATAATTCCCCATTGCATCTACTTCAGGATAGAGTTGTGCTTCACTTTCATTAGCTAAGGCTAATGCCTGATCATGCTGAGCAAGAGCAATACCCAATTGTAGGTTAGCTTTATCCGCCTTTAATTCTAAATTACTGAGTATTGGATCATTAAAATAATGCCACCACTCACCCTTAGGTTTATCATCCATGGGAGTTGCTGTTCGCCATACGCCATCTTCCTTAAACTTAGTTGCGACCGGCGCATCAGGTTTATGATAGTCAGGTGCTAGAGAACAAGCGCTCAATGCTATCGGGATTAATAAAGCGTAAGAAGACCAACGTTTCATAATTAATGAGTTCCTACATTATTTGTCTCAGTACTAGTAGACTGCGCTTTTACTAGATCGCCATTTTCTATTGAGTCAGATGGACTATCTATCACTTTATCTTGTGCGTTTAAGCCAGACACTACTTCCACTTCATTACCAAAGTCACGTCCGATAACAATTGGTTTTAAAATAACTCGATTATTCGGCCCCATAACAGCAACTTTCAATCCCCCTGATCTAAAAATCAAACAGCTCGCTGGAACGCGAACAACACTTAAATTTTCGGGTAAATCAAATTTCACCTGGGCATAATCGCCTGGTTTCAATACCTCTTCTTTATTAGTTACAATCAATTCAACTAGCATTGTGCCACTTACATTACTAATCCCACCAGCTGTTGTAATTACCTTGGCGGGGAAGCTACGACTTGGATATTCAGGAACGGTTAACGTAGCAGTAAAGCCTTCTTTAATACGATCGCTGTATACTTGAGGGACAGGAACATAGAGGCGTAGCGGATCAATATTAGACACATTAAACATTTCTGTTCCTTTACCTGCGCTAATCAAGTAACCCACGTCCGTTTTTCTAGCTGTCACAACACCATCAAACGGGGCAACTACTTTTTTAAAGGTCTCAAATGCTTCAATACGGCCAAGGTTGGCCTTTGCAGATAATACGGATGCTTTCTTAGCTTCCCAATCTGCGATATGTACATCTGTTTCCTGCTTAGATACAGAATCAGTTTTGAGCAGGTTTTTCCAACGAACCATGGTGACATAAGCCAATCTTTCATCAGCTTGTTTTTTCACCAAGTCAGCTTTAGCTTGGCTTAACTGCTGATCCAAATCAGGAGTATCAATGATAGCTAATAATTCGCCTTTTTTAACTTTTGCGCCTATATCGTGATACCAGACCTTCAAATAACCATCTACACGAGCCAAAATCGGTGCGTCGATATACGGTTGCAGAGTACCTGGTAAAATCAACGTATTCCCTTTACCCCCTACATGTGGTTGGATAATGGATACACTTTCAATTGCTTGCTCTGCACTCCATGTGGCTTCGCTACGATAATCCATGTAGCGCTTAATTCCACCCCATAGCGCAATTAAAATCACCACAGACCCTGCAATGATCAGCTTA
The DNA here is from genome assembly GCA_021811145.1 of Pseudomonadota bacterium. Taxonomy (GTDB): domain Bacteria; phylum Pseudomonadota; class Gammaproteobacteria; order Burkholderiales; family Ferrovaceae; genus PN-J185. Next base: position 1,046 of record JAJZPN010000003.1, on the reverse strand, counting down.
CGCTTGAGATTTGGAATCGCTTTCATCTCTATATATTCATTTTCATGACTGTCATGCATTCCCTCAACTCCTTTAACGCGTTATACGATTAAACTGGACCTTGTAAGTCCTGTATTTCGTCATCCCAAGAAACTTCTTTTTCATCAAAACGATCATTACGGTGTACCAAACTAAATACCACTGGTACGAATAACAACGTTGCCAACGTAGCAAACAATAAACCGCCTATGACAGCGCGTCCTAACGGTGCATTCTGTTCACCACCATCACCCAATCCTAAAGCCATTGGAATCATACCAATTACCATTGCTGCGGCAGTCATAAGTACCGGACGAAAACGAGTGAAACCTGCCTCTAAAGCAGCTTGCATTGGATTCTTTAATTCGGCCAAACGTTCTCTAGCGAAACTGACTACTAAAATACTGTTCGCCGTTGCCACCCCCATACACATAATAGCCCCTGTTAAAGCAGGGACTGATAATGTGGTGTAAGTAGTAAAAAGCATCCAAACAATTCCCGCCAATGCAGCAGGCAATGCTGTAATAATTACAAAAGGATCAAGCCAAGATTCAAAATTAATTACTATCAAGAAATAAATTAATACGATTGAAGCAATTAACCCAAGAGTTAATCCCATATAAGAGCTTTCCATAATAGGGACCTGTCCTTTTAAATCAATACTCGCCCCCTTAGGTAGATCAGTTTTGTGTTTTTCAATGACTTTATTAATATCCGAGGCAACACTGCCTAAATCGCGTCCTTGCGTTGAAGCAAAAATATCAAAAGCGGGTTTAATATTATAATGAGTGATTACTGAGCTCGATTGAGTACGAGTAATCGTACCAAGTCCTCCTAGAACTTGCATATCTTTTGCTGCTTTTGAGTTGATAGGAATATTCTCTAAATCATCCAACGTATTGATACGATACTGTGGCATCTGAATCACAATAGGATAAGACACTCCATTTTTTGGATTTAACCAAAAAGTAGGAGCAACTTGACTAGTACCGGCTAAAGTTGCCACCAAACTGTTAGTAACATCACCC